>JAJZBI010000037.1 GCA_021798985.1 Actinomycetes bacterium | reverse complement strand
TCGGGGGTTTTGGCGCGCCCGCACGCGGTCGCCGATTCGGACACCGCGCCGGTGAGCTCCTGCTCAATCGTGGCGCCCTACCGGCGCCGCGGTCTTGACAACGGGCGCTCCTTCATAGATGACTATTTCTCAAAGCCCACCGTCGGGGGGACTCCAACCCGACGATCGCCGCGACCCCCGCGCAGGTGCAAGCGGTCCCAGCTGCCAGCATCACCGATCGACGGTACGCGGTCCCAAAGGTTGGCGTCGAGGAATCGTCAAGGCGTGTGGATCGACCCGACCGGCTGACTACGCGGCAACCTCCCCTTCTTGCACGCGCTCTCGATCAATACCCCCTTCCGGAACTTCGCGCCGGTCCGCACGAGGGCGACGAGATGGGCGCCGTTGACGTAGCGCCAGCGGTCCTCTGCGGCCTCGATGAGCTTGAACGCCATTGCGAGCCCGGCGGCTCGAGATCCCGGACTGTTCGTGACCTTGATGGCACGCAGGGACGCAAGAATGACCTTGTGACCGACAAGGATGGCGAATGACTCGCCATGAGCAGTCGCCGACAAACCCCGGGCGGCCAGTGCTCACCGAGAAGGTGCGTAGCGCCGGCGAGCAACAGCTGCTCAGAAGTCTGAAAGACCGACTGGCCGAGTTGCGCGCCCTTGCCGAAGAGTTTCGCGACGAAGATCGCCTCTACCGGGTGTGGCGGGGCAGCGCGAAGGCGTTCGCACTCCTGCAGGGGCCCACAGAAACCACGGTCGAGCTCTTTTGCGCGATCGACCCGACCGGCGTCCTCGTCACTGCTCTTGGGGATGAGCGGGCGGAGCGGGCACCTGCGGTCCTGAACGGACCGGTCGAGGAGTTCGCCAGGATCGTCGTCGCCGGAACGCATAAGCAGTGGACCCGGCAGGACAACAGCCGTTGGCTCGAGGCCACGAGCCCTCTGGTCCTAGCGTTTGCCCACTGCAAGTACCTCGTCGAGGCGGCGATCGCGTCTGCGGAGATGCTGGAGGAACCGCCGGACAGCCTGCCGAGTGGCTGGGCGAGCGTGCTGTGCGTTTTTGGATTGAGGTGATCTGTCAAGTGGACGATTCCCGAGGAAATCCAGGTATAGAGAGGGAGGGAGGCGCTCGCTTGAACCAGGGCGGGGGTCAGGGAAGCAGCGGCCGCACGCGTGGAAAGACGATCTCGAGCGGGTCGCGATACGGGCGCGCGCCAGGGAAGACGGCTGGAACGACGTCGTCGTACTCGGCGCCCATTTCCCGAACGTTCGCAGCCTCGCCGCCGCCGGCGAGCATCGCCATCGCATGGACAAGCACCTTGCCCCGGTCATGCAGCGGGGCAGGCTCTTTCGGGCGCGGGATCGCGGACGAGAGCTCGTCGCCGAGCCCGAGCCGGTCCGCGAACGCGCACAGCGCATGGAGGCCGACATGGGCAACGACGCCGGTCCCTCCGGGTCCGACAACGACGGGGCGCGTGCTGGTAGTTTCCATCTCGGAGATGCCTTCCGGTGAGGGTGGACTGTGGCGTTAGGAACCAACAGTCTCCCTTACCTGGAAGGCATTTTCGCGGATACGCGCAGGTCAGCTCACGTGGACGCGTGAATGATCGGAGCTAGAGCGAAACGCCGCGCACCGAGCTTAAGTCCGCGAGGTTCAGGCTCCACATTGAGCTCGGGATGCTCGCCAGATCACCGGTTGCCGGTAGTGCCCTCAAGGTGGCGCCATTTGGCGCAGTCGTGGGCGTTGTCCCGCTCGTGCCGGCCGGGGGTGGGTTGGTTCCCGAGCTCGGAGTCGTGGTGGTCGTCGGGCTCGTTCCCGGCGAGGTCGGGCTCGTCGTGGTCGTGGGCGTTGTCCCGCTCGTGCCGGCCGGGGGTGGGTTGGTTCCCGAGCTCGGAGTCGTGGTGGTCGTCGGGCTCGTTCCCGGCGAGGTCGGGCTCGTCGTGGTCGTGGGCGTGGTTCCCGAAGTTCCCGTGTAGGGGCTGGTGCCTGAGGGGCCGCCGTTGGATTCGAAGGTGAAGGCGTTCGGGAGAGTATCGGTTGCACCGCTCGGAGCAATGACCTCGACGCTCACCGTTCCCGCGACGTGTGGACCGACGACGACGTCAAGCGAAGTCGGACTGTTGTCGGTCGTCACCGGAGCGGGGACGCCACCGATGAGCACACCCGAGTTGTGTGGGATTGCCGTCCCGTAAATGGTCACCGCATTGCCACCTGACACCGACCCCGAGGTCGGGCTGACTGAAGTCAGACCGAAGTGGCCTTGCGGCGCGCTCGGTGAGGTGCCCGACGGACCGCCAGGCGTCGTTGGCGTGGGGATGGTTGTCGCCGTCTGGGGCGCGGTCGTCGAGGTCGGCGTCGGAGATGGGGTTGCCGGAGGCGGCGTCGGAGCGACCGTCGAGGGCGGTGGCGGCTGCGTTGACGGGTCCGTCGGTGAGGTGGGTGTCGTGGGCGCCGAGGGCGGCGGGGTCGTTGAGGTCGGACCGGGCGTCGGGACCGCCGATGTCGGCGGCGGCGTGGTCCCGCTCGGCGGCGTGGTGGTCGAGGGCGAGGTCCCACTCGTGCCACTGGTCCCGCTCGGCGGCGTGGTGGTCGAGGGCGAGGTCCCACTCGTGCCACTGGTCCCGCTCGGCGGCGTGGTGGTCGAGGGCGAGGTCCCACTCGTGCCACTGGTCCCGCTCGGCGGCTGGATCGTCACGCCTGAGCCGCCGGCGGAGAAGAAGACGGCCTGGGTGGTGTACGCCGTGCCGTTCGGGTCCGACGCCGGAACGAGCGACGCCACGAGCGCGTAGGTGCCCCCCCAGGGGAAATCAGCCGACAGTGGGACGTTGATCGTGCCACTGGTGAGCGACCCAGCGGTCAGCCCCGCGGGCGCGTAGATCGCCTGGCCGTTGCCGTCGGTCGTGATCGTGGTTGCTGACGCGCCCGAACCCACAGAGATCGGCTCGCTCGCGACCGCCTCGGTCCCCGAGGCGCCCTTGTAGCCGAGGCTGATCCGCCAGGCGAGCGGGGTCGAAGACGAGACGCCGCTCAGCGCGCCGGTGGCATCGAAGCTCGTCGCACTCGTCGCCCCGGCGGTGATGGCATTGAAGCCGTTGAAGGTGAGCGCCACGGGCGCCGAGGCTGCCTGCACAGCGGCGTAGGCGTTGACGACACCGCCGCTGATCGCGTCGCTGGCGAGGGCGGGGACCTTGGTGACGCTGTTCATGATGTCGGACTTGATCTGGGCGTAGGTGAGCGTCGGGTTGCGCGCCCACATCAACGCTGCGATCCCCGAGACCATCGGGGTCGCCATCGAGGTGCCCGACATGTACCAGTAGGTCGAGCCCGGCCAGGTCGAGGCGATGTTCTGCCCGGGAGCGAAGACGTCGACCGAGTTGGGCCCGTAGTTCGAGAACGAGGCCATCGTGTCGCTCGAGGTGCTGGCACCGACCGAGATGATGTTCGGCTCCGGCAGCGTGGCCGGGTAGAAGCTGTTCGGGTTGGTGTTGTCGAGCGGGTTCGGCGAGGTCGGGTCGTTGTTCTGGGCGTTGTTGCCCGCCGCGCAGACGACGAGGGCCCCGTCGACCTGCGCCTGCTGGATCGCCGCCTCGAGCGTCGGGTCGTAGTGCGTGCTGCCGAGCGAGAGGTTGATGATCTTCGCCCCGCCGGCGAGGGCGGCGTAGATCCCGGACTCGATGTTGTTGTCCCAAAACGAGCCGCTGTCGCTTGCCTTCTCCTCGACGATCGTCGCCGAAGGTGCGATGCCGGCGACGCCGACGCCGTTGTTGGCGTGCGCGGCGATGATGCCGGTGACGTGCGTGCCGTGCCCGCTATCGGTGGCGCCGGCGGTCGGGTCGAAGCCGGTCTCGCCGAGCGAGTTCCCCGACGCCGGCGAGAAGACCCCGGCGAGGTCCGGGTGGTTCGACTGGGCACCGGAGTCGACCACGCCGATCTTCACCCCGGCGCCCGTCGAGAGCGTCCAGGCCTGCAGGGCGTTGACGTCGTCCCCGGCGGTGCCGGTGACCCCGTTGGCGTTTTGCCCGGTGTTGTCGAGCCCCCACTGCAGGTAGAAGTAGGGGTCGTTCGGGGTCGTGGTCGTGTCCGAGGCGGTGGACGTCCCGTCGACCGCCACGCCCTTCACGCCGGGCAGCGCGGCGACCTGGGCCTCCGAGAGCGAGGTCGCGACCGCGACCGCGCCGGGCAGGTACCAGTCCGCGCGCGTGATTCCGGGCGTGTGCGCCAGGGCCTGGACGACCGAGGCGTCGGCCGGGGTGTTGAGCGCCTGGCGGTAGGCGCTGATCTGCGCCTCGTGGCGAATCGGGGTGCTCGACATCACGTGGAGGCGGGTCGTGCCGTCCGGCGCGGCGTAGACCGACCCAAGATCCTGGCCGGGCAGTTCCTGCTCGATGCGGTGCAGGCGGACCAGGAAGTCGGCCTTCGGCTCGCTCGGGCGCAGGAGGATCGGGTCCTGGTCATAGGTCGCCGGGGCCACGCTGTCACCGGCGACCTGGACGACGAAGTGGTTGAGGCCGTCAGAAGCGGCGATCACCACCGTGGGAGGGACCGGGCTCGCCGAGCTGGCCGAGATGGCGAGCGGGACCCCGGCGGCCGCCAGGGCGCCGACCATCACAGTCGTGCCGAGTCGCTTGGCGCGTCGAGATCGCGAGGGGGGCTTGTTTTGGGCAGTTGTCACGTGACCACACTTTGTCGGATTGCCGATTGACAGATCGTCGTGGGCGCACGTGGTGTCGTCGTGCGCGCGGGCGCGCCGCCTGCGCAACCTCTGGGCGGCGCCCACGTTCAGGGCGTTGGGCGTGCCGACGCGGGCGTTCGTCGGGGGCGGTGCCTCCGTCCGGCGCCATCGGGTGGCGCGAGGTCCCAGCGCCACGCGATCCGCTGCCGAGCAAGAGCTTGCCCGTGCCGAGCAGCCCTCGTCGCGAAATCAGCGGTCGCAAGGTGAGTCATCGAGAAGCCGACGCGTCCTTCGTGCGAAACAGGGCATGGTGCACGACCGGGTTATCGGCAATGTCTGAGACGTACTTGAGCGGAGGGCGATCGCCTTGAGCGGCGCCGTTGCCGAGCGCATCAGAGCGCGCGTCCGATGGGCGCGGCCGGCAGATGGTGGCGCGGCACCGGCTGGAGCCTCTCGAGCCGAGGCGCGTCGAGTCGGTCTCGTCGACTGCGCGGCTGCGAGTCCGAACGCGACCGATTGGCGTGCAGCTCAGTCGCCTTCTGGCACATTGGTGACACAGCCGGGGTCGGGGGGCTCCTACAACGTCCTCGTCGGAGCGTCGACGACGGCTGCGACCCTCGGCAGCTACCTGCCGAGGGTCGACGAGCTCCCCGCTTCGCGATCCGCGACGTCGTCAATCCGTACATCGCCATCTCGCGGGATGGCCGTGGCTTCGAGGTGGCCGCCCGCACGGCGCTTGAGGGGATTGTTAACCGCTCACAGATCGCGGTCACGCGTGATCCCGGACTGCGTCGCTCGGTGATCGGCGGCACACCACGTCGACTGCCCGATCCACCCCACGCGGCAGTTCCTTGTCGGCGCGACGGTGCAGCTGACCGGCGGGTCGCGGTGCTGTCCACGGCACAATGCGCGCCGCGCTGGTCAAAGCGTGTCGTCCTCACCATGGAGCGCTTGGCCCGCCTCGCACACCGCGGCGTGAGCCTGGCGCGGTGTCGGGCGCTTCGAGCCGGCACAAGCTGGTCACCGAGCCGCGCGCCGTGACGTCCACGCTCGGCTTCTCGACCCGCCAGCTTGCCGGGCCAGCGCTGCCAGGTGATCAGACCGCCATACCCCAGGGTCTGTCCCGATCGCCGTAAACGGCCGTTAGAGAGATGTGCGCTCTATGTCCCTGTCTGCCACGACCGACCGGAGGCTGTTGAACGAGGAGGCCCGAGCAGCTCCGCTCGGCAGCGCTGCGATGGGGCGACGGAGCGGTGGGAGGGCGCGGCGGGCCGTGTGCAGGCGGCCGGCAAAGCGGCACCACTGAAGCCTGATGCACGCGTGCTCGGCGCGGCAGTGAGAAAGGACGGTTCTGTTCATGCGGTTGCGACACGGTGCGCGCACTTCGCGGCGCGCTCTGGTGGCCGCCGTCGCCGGAGGCTCGATGGCGCTGGGGGCCCTGCCGGCCTTCGCGGCGACGGGCGCTTCGGCGGGCGCGGACACACTGGTTGCCGTCGGCACGTCCCCGGCGCGCGGTCTCGGTTCCCCCGTCGGGTCTCTCCCGGGGACGACCACCCTCCACCTCGACTTCTTCCTCCGTCCCGCCGGGGCTCTTCCGGGCCCGGGCGCTGCGTCGCGGGCCGCGTACGGCGTCCGGCTCCGCCGCGAGGCCGCGCCGCTCGTGTCCTTCCTGCGCGCCGCTCACCTGGCACCGACACGTGTCGGACCGGCGATCCACGTCACCACCAGCGCCGCCCGGGCAGCGGCGCTCTTGCACGTGAGCTTTGCCACCTACCGCTTCCACGGAAAGCGCGTCTTTGCCTCGAGCGCCCCGAAGCTCCCCGCCGCCCTCGCCGGGCGGCTCGAGTCCGTCCTCGGGCTCGACGACATCCCCCTCTTTATCCACCCGGCCGGGGTGGTCGGTGCCCGCCCGGCGCCGCCGAGCACGCGCTCGTCGAGCGCGGCGCTGCCCGTGGCGCACACGAGCGGCCCGCCGGCGCCCTGCTCGGACTCCGGCCTGCAGGGCTGGATCACCCAGGGCAGCCACCCGATGACCGCCGAGACGTCGGCCTACGGCCTCACCTCGCTGCTCTCGGCCGGTGATCTGGGCCAGGGGGTGACCGTCGCTGTTCTCGGCTTTGCCCAGAGCGTCGGCTCGGACATCTCGCACTACGACTCCTGCTTCGGGCTCAACTACGCCAACTACTCCGTTGTCCCGATCGACGGTGGCGGCGCAGCGCCGAGCGCGGGCGAGAGCAGCGAGCCCGACCTCGACGTCGAGCAGATTCAGACCCAGGCGCCCGATGCCAAGGTGATCTCCTACGAGGCGCCGGCGGGGGTGTCCAACGCCTGGGTCGACATGCTGACGCCGATCGTCACTGCCGATGTCGTCAAGGTGATCTCGATCAGCTGGGGCGGCTGTGAGACGTCCTTCGCCGGAGCCAACGAGGCGGGGCCGATCAACACCCTGCTCGCGCAGGCCGCCTCCCAGGGCCAGGCGGTGATGGTCGCCTCCGGGGACAGCGGGAGCGAGGACTGCGGGGGGAACGGGCTCGCCGTCGACTTCCCGGCCAGCAGCCCGAACGTCGTCGCCGTCGGCGGCACGAACATGTCGACCAACGCCGGGATCGCCGACACCGTCTGGAACGACGGTAACGGCGCGCCGGGGGGTGGGGTGAGCACCGTGTTCGCCCAGCCGAGCTGGCAGGTCCCCGTCGCCGGCACGCAGAGCGGCCGCGCTCTGCCCGACATCTCGGCGGCGGCGCAGTCGATCATCTTCTACTCGGTCGGAACGGGCACGACCCCGACCTGGTGGGAGGCGGACGGCACGAGCTTCGCGGCGCCGTTCATGGCCGGCATGCTCGCCGACATCGAGAGCGGGTGTGGCGCGCCGAGCCCCGGCAACTACGCCGAGAAGCTCGACAAGTGGTACGAGACCGTCGGCTACGGCACCGCCTTTACCGACGTGACGTCGGGCAACAACGACTTCACCGGCACCAACAACGGCACCTACACCGCCGGGACGGGCTTCGACATGGCGACGGGTCTCGGCACGCCGATCGCGACCGGGCTCGTCTGCCCGAGCGTGACGTCGCTCTCGGCGACGAGCGGCGCCGCCGGCGACTCGATCACGATCAACGGCTCCGACCTCGCCCACACGACCGTCGACTTCGGCACGACGCCGGCCACGGTCACCTCCTCCTCGCCGACAGCGCTCGTCGTCAGCGCGCCGAGCGGACTCGTCGGCTCCCAGCCGGTCGTCGTCGCCAACGCCCTCGGCGAGGCGGCGAACCAGCCGGCCTTCACCTACCCGACGCCGGCGATCTCCTCGGCGAGCAGCGACACCGTGAGCGTCGGGACGGCGTTCAGCTTCACCGTCACGACGAACGACTTCGCCTCGACGCCCGCCATCACCGCGACCGGTCTCCCGAGCGGGGTCAGCCTCACCGACAACGGGGACGGCACCGCCACGCTCGCCGGCACGGTCGTCGCGGCGAACGCCGGCGTGAACACCATCAACCTCTCGGCGAGTGACACCGGCGGCGACCACGCCGCCCAGGCGTTCACGCTCGTCGCCGACGAGACACCGAGCATCAGCGGGCCGGCGACCGACACGGTCGCGGTCGGCTCGAGCGCCCACATCACCCCGACCCTTGCCGGGTACCCGACGCCGGCGCTGGCGATCACGGCCGGGAGCCTGCCGAGCGGTCTCAGCCTCTCGGGCAGCTCGATCACCGGCACCCCGGCAGCGGGCACCGCGGGGAGCTACCCGATCACGATCACCGCCACCAACGGCTCGGGGAGCGCCACCTACGCACCGACGATCGTCGTCGACGCCGGGGCGAGCTTCGCGGCCGGCACCCCGACGACGCTCACCTACACGATCGGTCAGTCCGGGAGCCACGCCGTGACGGCATCGGGCAGCCCGACGCCGAGCATCGCGCTCAGCTCAGGCACGCTGCCGAGCGGGCTGACCGCCACCGCCTCGGGCGCCACGCTCACGATCGCCGGCACGCCGGCAACGGGCACCGAAGGCACCCACGTCGTCACGGTGACCGGCACGAACACCGCCGGGAGCTCGGACCTCTCGCTCACGATCGCTGTCGACTCGGCCCCCTCGCTCGCGGGCAGCGCCGGGGCGAACTGGGCGCTCGAGACGACCCAGGCGGCGAGCTACCAGGTCAGTGTCGCCAACGCCTACCCCGCCCCGACCTACTCGGTGAGCGGCACGCTGCCGCCGGGCATCAGCTTCGACACGGCGACCGGGACCTTCTCGGGCACGCCGACGGCGGCGGGCACCTATCCGGTGACCGTGACGGCGACGAACAGCGCCGGCTCCGACACCGCCCAGGTCACCTTCGTCGTCAGCGCGGCACCGGCGACCGGTGGCGGTGCGCCGCCCGTGACCGGCGGGGGTGCACCTCCGGCAACCGGTGGTGGCGCACCTCCGGCAACCGGTGGTGGTGCACCTCCGGTTGTGCCGAGTCCCACCCCGGTGCCGGTGCCGGTGCCGGTCAGCACGCCTGCTCCGGTGAGCACGCCGGCGCCTCCGGCGCCCGTGCCCGCCCAGCCGGTTCTGCCACCAAAGGCCACGGCGGTCGTCGTGCACGGCGCGGTCGCCAAGGTCGGTGTCTCCTGCACGAAGGCGTGCGTCGGCACCGTCGGGATCCGCATCGGCAAGACGGTGGTCAGCGCGCGGCGCTTCCTGCTGCGCTCGCACCACGCGACGGCCTTTGCCCTCCGCCTGCCGAAGGCGCTGCTCGTCCGGCTCGAGCGTTCCAAGGCCCGGAGCATTGCGGTCATCGAGTACCTGACGGTTGACCACAAGACGGTCGCCAAGCGCATCGTGCTCCACCTGCCGCCTGCCAAGAAGGCACCGGCCAAGAAGGGGGGCGGTAAGTCCATGCAAAGTCGGGCCAAACGGCACGCCTCCACGCATTGGTCGCCTCGTCGTGTGAATCTCATGCCTCGAGCACGCCGATTTGGCGCCGACCGGTGGGATCACGCCGCACCAGCTAGCCGATGATTACGGTGCTGCATCGTGCGCTCCAGCAAGATGCCGCTTGGTTGAGCGGTCTCAGACTCATAGGCAAAGCCGTTGCAGTCCGCTACAACGCTCCCTGTGCGACTCGGCACGCTCTCGCTTGAACGCGAGTGGTGTCGCGTCAAGGCATCAATCGGGGCGGCTCAACGCGCCAGGCCATGACGTCACCTCCTTCCTGCGTCCCCGGGCAGGAACCGCACCATCGACACCAGAACAACGGCTCAAGGTCTGAGCCGGAGATTTCGTTAGGAGCAGCACCGATGTTTTCCTTCGCCAAGCTCGCCAGCACGGGTGCCGCCGCCCTGGCCATCCTGGCTGCTCTCGCCGCCGCTCCGGGTAGCGCGGCTGCAGCCACCACCGCACCGAGCAGCTCCCCGGTCGTCGCCGCCACCGACACGCTCGCTGGTGGTTACGGCTACTGGGAGGCCTCGGCCAACGGCGCCGTCACCGCTCTTGCTGGTGCGCACAGCTTTGGCAGCGCGCTCGGTCGCAGCACGAGCCCCATCGTCTCGATCGCTGCCACCAACAGTGCCGAGGGCTACTACGAGCTGGCGGCCGACGGGGCCGTCTATGGCTACGGCGACGTCCACTTCTACGGCTCGGGCCGGGGCCGCGCCGCCAACAGCTTCATCCAGATCGCCGTCACCCCCGACGACAAGGGCTACTGGCTCGTCTCGAGCTCCGGGCAGGTCTTCACCTACGGCGACGCCCACGCCTACGGCTCGACGGCGGCGAACGCCGCGAAGGCCCACAAGCCGGCCCCGCGTGTCTACGGCTTCGTGTCGATGCTCGACGGCAAGGGCTACTGGGAGATCACCGGCGGTGCTGCTCCCGGCCTTACCGCCTTCGGCGACGCGGTCGGCCAGGTGGCCGGCGCCCAACACCCGGCCGGGACGGTGGCGGCGCTGGCGCGCGCCTACACAAGGGGGTTCCGCTGGGCGGTGCTGACCGACGGGCAGGTCTGGGCAGTCGTCGTCAGCGCCAACGTGCCGGGCGCGAACCCGACGCCCGCACTGCCGAAGCCGAAGCCGGTGCCGTACGCGGTTACCCCCTGGGATCAGTTCCTCTCCTGCAAGACGGTCGGCAAGTCGGTGACCATCAACATCAGTGTCTCGGCCAGCATCTCCGTGTTGAAGATGGGGTACCTCCCGACCAACATCTCCGGGCACGTGGTTGGCGCGCCAACCCCCGCGAACACCTGGGTCGTCACCAGCCACAGCCCCGCCCGTGCTGAGAACTACGGCGGCTACATGGTTGATGTGTCCTTCGCACTCGCTCCGCGGATCACCTTCCCGGCGGGTCAGGCTCGCTACGTCATCAGCTACGCGAAGTTCCCGCTCAAGCTCGAGATCATGGGCAAGGTGCAGCCGATCGTGTTCCACAAGCTGGCGATCCCCGGCTCGAAGTGCAAGTGAGCCGCCGCTGCTGAGCGGGTGGCAGCGATCGCCAGACAAGAACGCCCGCCGCCGGCAGTCCGGGGACGCTCCTATAACAAGTCAAGTCCTTTGTCGGCCTCCAGCTGCCGGAAGAGTTGGCGCGCAACGTAGCGGTGACATGACCTTCGATCGCGACGGCGTCGTGGCCCACTTGCGCGGGCGTCACCCGCGGGCGGTGCCCGTGCTCTTTGAGTGGGAGGCCCGCTTCGAGGAGTTCGTCTCCTACATCGGCGACCCGGAGCGCTTCTTGTTCCGTCCCAACCGCTCCCGGGACGGGCGGCTCGTCTCGGCGAACTTCCAGCAGATGACCTCTGGCATTGCCCCGCGGACGAATCTCCAGCGCCTGCGCTCGACCTGGATCGTTCGTCACCTGAGCTCCGGAACGCCGCTCCCCGCGCTGATGCGAGCGGCCGGCATCACGAGCCTCGGTTCTCTCGAGCGCTACCTCCGCTTCGTCCCGACCATCGATCCCGAGGAGTTCCGTCGTGCGCTGCGAGGCGAGCGATGAGCGCCGCGGGCCAGCCGGCGGCGACGAGCGCTGCTGCGGCTCCCGACGAGGAGGACGGGGTCGGCGCGCTGTTCGGCCCTGCCCTCCGGCCGACGGAAGCTCGGACGATCGACCTTCTTGGTCGCTGCGACTCCTCAATCGCCAATCGCGACGTCGCTCGCGCCGAGAAGATCGTGCTCGAGGCGGGCCTCGTGGATTCCTTCGCCAATTGGATCGAGGAGGACCGCCTGGAGGCTGCGGGCGGCGACGGCATCCCGGTTGGGTCCAACAAGCGGCCAGGGCGGAGCCGCCAGCCCGTCTCCTTGCTGGGGTGCTCACCGCGCTGGTCCTCGCGGCGTTGAAGCAAGAGCCCCTGCTTGTGACCAACATCCGCGACATCCTCGAGCGGCGCATCTCGAACACCAAGCGCGAGCAGCTCGCCGTGAGCTTCAAGCGCACGGGGCCCTTTGCGCCAAAGGCGGTCGACGAGAACCCGCACGGTGCGAACTACAAGTTGGTCTGGCGGAGGATCCACGAGATCCTCGCCGTGATCGAGCCGTTTCACTATCCGCGCAACGAGCGCCTCACCAAGGACGACTGGGAAAAGCTGCAGGAGCTCTGGAAGACGCCCGCAGAGCGCGCGGCGATCAGGCGCCGGAGGGAGCGACTGCAAAGCGTGGTGGATCGGCTGCTCGATGTGAGCTTCCGCGCCGTGCCGCTCGAGATCCGTCAGCGCTACACGGGCTCGCTCGTGCTCGACGAGACGTTCCTCGAGCTCCCGGCGCGCGGGACCCGCAAGCGCTCGAAGCGCGTGTCGATCGAGCCCTGGGGCGAGTTCTACGCGCGCTCGCCGAAGAAGAAAGGTGCCAAGGGAAAGTCCCCCGAGCAGGTCGCGACCTCGAGCGGCGAGATCGTGGCGAAGTACGCCCGCGTGCCGTGGGGGACCGGGGCCATGCTCGCGTTGATCGGGCCGTCGGATCCCGAGCTGCGCGACGCGCCTGCGCTCGTGATCGGCATGGCGCTCGCCGGCTACAGCCACGACACGACCGTTCGCGCCGCTGAGCTGATCCGCAGCATCAAGGCCCGTGGTTATCCCGCGGACTACCTGGCGGCTGACCGGGGGCTCCTTCCGAACTCCAAGCCCGAGCACATCCAAAGCGCCGCCCGTGCGGCGGGCTACAAGCTGGTCTTTGACTACAAGGTCACCGAGGCAGGGCTCCAGGAGTCCTACAACGGCGCGATCCTGGTCGACGGCGAGTGGTTCTGCCCCCAGATGCCAAAGCGCCTGGTCAATGCCACCGTGACCTACAAGGCGATCGAGGAGGACCAGCGGACACCGGCCGACTTCGAGCTCTGGATGAACCAGCTCCAACAGCGCCGGGCATACGCGCTGCGCCCGAACGAGAAGCCCCAGCCCGGCAAGTCGCTCGACATGGTCTGTCCCGCCTATGGCCCGAGCCCGACCCCGCGCCGTCCCTTGCGCCCGAGCTCGACCGAGCCCAAGCACGCGGGCAAGACGCGCATCACTGTCGCCCCCGAGACCCCGGGCAAGATCTGCACCTGCAAGCACACGGCCGCGTTCCCCGAGGCGGCCGGACTGAAGTGGCGCCAGGACCTCCCCCCCTTCCTCGAGGAGTGGGACAAGACCTACGGCCTGCTCCGGAGCTTCATCGAGAGCTACAACGGCTTTTTTAAAGACGAGTCACGCGAGAACGCGGGAGCCCCCGGCCGTCGCCGCATGCGCGGCCTCGCGGCCCAGACGCTGTGTGTGTGCTTGATGATCGTGGCGGCGAACCTGCGCAAGATCGAGCGCTTTTGTCGCACGGCGCGCCCGAACCTCGACGGGGTGCCCGTGGCGCTGCGAAGCGCGAAGCCGAGCGCTCACCGCATTCGCTACAACCGGTATTTCCACCCCGAGCTGTTCCAAGATCCACCAGCTGCCTAGCAGCGCTCTTGTTGGCCCCAGGGATCGACCTGGGGTTTTGTCGCGCCCGGAATTCGACGATCGGGCCCCTCGGGCCCGCTTCGAGGCCAACCGCGTGCCGGAGCGGCGCGGCGAACGGCGAAATTGCGCTCCAGTCAGCCCCGATGGGTCCCGAACCAGGGAGATCGCGTCCAATTCGCGAACGTGCCGCGTGGATTTCGCGAAGAACCCCTGGTGGGCGAGGGGGGAGTTGAACCCCCACGTCCTTTCGGACACAGGAACCTGAATCCTGCGCGTCTGCCTATTCCGCCACTCGCCCGAGGAGGGCAACGATAGCCCACGTCGCGACCAGCGCGTTCTCCCAGGTAGTGTGAGGGCCGCCATGGGACTCCAGCAGTTCGAGCAGCGGCTCGAGCGCCTGGTCGAGGGTGCCTTCGCGAAGGCATTCCGCGGCGAGCTCCAGCCCGTCGAGCTCGGCCGCCGACTCACGCGCGAGATGGATCTGCGCCGCGCCGTCGCCGGACGCGGCCTGATCGCGCCCAATCACTTCGAGGTCGTGCTCTCCCAGGACGACTACGAGCGCTTCGGCGGCTTCGTCGACGTCCTGGCCGATGAGCTGGCCCAAGCTGCCCGGGAGCACGCGAACGAGGAGTCCTACGCCTTCCTCGGCCCCGTCCACGTCGAGATCGGCTGGGCGGAGGAGCTGTCGCGCAGCACGTTCTCGATCAGCGCCGAGGTCGTCGAGGGGGAGGAGCAGCCCAAGGACTGGCTGGTGCTCCCTGACGGGGAGCGCTATCCGGTGCTGTCCGAGCCCGTCACGATCGGGCGCTTGCCTGACTGTGAGATCCAGCTCGCCGACCCCAACGCCTCGAGGCGACATGCACAGCTGCGCCGCCAGGGCGAGACTGTCTTGATCATCGATCTCGGCTCCACCAACGGCACGAAGGTCAACGGCATCCCGGTGCGCCAGCAGCGCCTGGTGAGCGGAGACGTCGTCACCATCGGGATGACCGCCCTTCGCTTCGAGAGCGATTGAGCGTTGAAGCGCCATGTCTCACGGTCTTCTCGACATCCTCCGATACTTCCTGCTGGCATTGATCTGGCTGTTCGTCGCGTATGCCGTGCGGGCGGTGTTCTCCGAGGGCCGGCGCTTCCACGTGCAGCGCCGCCAGCTGGCCGCGGCCGACGGGACGGCGCTCGACGTCGACAGCCCGCCAGGTCATGATCGGCGCGGCGGGCTGCGCCTGCGGATCCTCGAGCCCGAAGAGCGCCGGGACCAAGTCGTCGAGCTCGGGCGGGAGGTGACGATCGGGCGGGGCGTCGACTGCGTCGTGACGCTCGACGGCGACTCGTACGCCTCCTCGCTGCACGCCCGGGTCTTCCCGCGCAATGGGGAGGTGTGGATCGAGGACCTCGGATCGACGAATGGCACCTATGTCAACGAGCGTCGCCTGGAGGCCCCGGCACGCCTGCGCCGAGGAGATCGCGTGCGCGTCGGTGGCACGGTGCTCGAGGTCAGCCGGTGAGCGGCGAGTTGGCGCTCCGCCTCGTCGCGGCGAGCGCCACCGACATCGGACGGATCCGCAGCTCCAACCAGGACTGCGCGTACGTGGGCGAGGCCCTGGTGGCGGTCGCCGACGGGATGGGCGGCCACGCCGGTGGCGACGTCGCCGCGCAGATGGCGGTCCAGGTGCTCGCCGAGCACTTCGCCGACGAACACAGCGTGGCCGCGCTCGTGAAGGCCGCCAGGGACGCCAACCGGGCGATCCTCGAGCGCAGCGAGTCTGAGCCCGCCCTGCGCGGCATGGGCACGACTCTGTCGGCGGCCGCGCTCGTGTCCGAGCGCGGCGGGCTCCGCGTGGCCGTGGTGCACGTGGGCGACTCGCGCGTCTACGTGAAGGACGGGAGCGGGTTCAACCAGCTCACCGCCGACCACAGCCTCGTCGAGGAGATGGTGCGCCACGGCGAGCTGACCGAGGACGAGGCGTCCATCCACCCCCAGCGCCACATCCTCACGCGGGCGCTTGGCATCGACCCGGGTGTCGAGGTCGACTCCTGGTCGCTTGCCCTCGAGGCGGGGACCCGCCTGTTGCTGTGCAGCGACGGCCTCACCAACGAGTGCAGCGACGAGGAGATCGCCACCATCCTCGACGCCAGCCCAGATCCCGGCGACGCCTGCCGGGCGCTCGTCGCGAGCGCGCTCTCCCACGGCGGCAGCGACAACGTGACGGTGGTCGTCGCCGACCTTGTCGAGGAGGCGCCGCGCGCCACCGGTGACGACGGCGCCCTCGCCGAGGCTCCGGCGGTCGAGGCGCCGTTCTCGCCGGCTCCGGGACGCGCCGCACGCCGCGAGGAGCGCAGGGCCGCGGCCCCGGCGGGGCCACCGGTGCGGCGCGAGGCGCGCGCCAGCGGCGCCCCGCCGCGCCAGCGTCGGCGCGTGGAGCGCATCGTGACCCCCTGGTCGGTGCTCTTTGTCCTCTTGTTCGTCGGGACGCTCGGCGGCATCGCCGGCTTCACGGTGTGGTACGTGGATGCGACCTACTTCGTGGGCCTGCATGACGGACGCGTCGCCATCTTCCAGGGTCGCCCCGGCGGCTTCTTGTGGTTCAAGCCTAGGCTCGTCGAGGTCACAGACACTCCGCCCTCCAAGGTCTTCCCGCCCTACCGGACGCTGCTGGCGTCGGGCATGATCGAGACCTCTTACAGCGACGCGCAGCGCGTCGCCAAGAACCTGACGAACGTGAACTCCTTCTTGGCGCTCCCTGGCAGCAGTACCACAGCTGCGGCCTCAGGAACTTCGGGGACCTCAGGAACTTCAGGAACTTCGGGGACCTCAGGAACTTCGGGCACGGCGTCGACCACGAGCGGTCCGCCGGCGGACCAGCCCTCGACGAGCGCCGCGCCGCCGGCCAGCACGGCGACCTCGAGCGCCGGCGCGGGGGGCTGAGGGCGCGTCGTGAACCGTCGGATCCGGATCCTCGCCGTCGTGCTGCTCGGCTGCTTCGTCCTGCTCGTCGCCCAGCTCGCCAACCTCCAGGTGCGCCAGGCGAGCGCGCTGCAGCACTCGCCCTACAACCACCACGTCTCGACCAACACCTTCGCCGGCGACCGGGGCGAGATCCTGAGCGCGGACGGCTACGTCCTCGCCAAGTCCGTGCCGAGCTCGAACGGCTATCCCTATCAGCGGGTCTATCCGCAGGGCTCGTTGTTCGCCGACATCACCGGCTACGTCGACGTTGTCGACGCGAACATCTCAACGGGGCTCGAGGCCTACTACGGCAACCCCTTCGCCTCGAGCGCGCACAGCCAGTACCTGCTGGTGCATCAGTACCCCTCCCACGGCCTGCGCGGCCTGCTGAACCAGCGAAGCGGGACCGACTCGATCACCATCACGGTCTCACGGAAATTGCAGCTGGTGGCCAAGAATGCACTCGGGAGCTACGACGGCGCGCTCGTGGCGTGGGATCCGCGCAACGGCAACATCCTTGCGATGTACTCGAATCCCACCTACAACCCGAACAAGCTCGCCTCGCATGATGCGAAGGAGGTCGCGAGCTACTACAAGTCCCTCAACCCGGCGAGCGGCTCGTCCCCGCTCGTGAACGGGGTCACCGGCATCGTCCAGTTCCCCGGTTCGACCTTCAAGATCGTGACGAGCTCGGCGATCTTCGACCACGATCCGTCGCTTGCGTCCAAGACCTGGCCGGTCGTGCCCTACATCAAGCTCCCCAACACGACCCAGCTGCTCCACAACTACGCGAGCGAGCTGTGCGGGGGAACCCTCGCCCAGGCGTTCGCGCAGTCCTGTGACACCTCCTTCGGCGCGATCGGCCTTGCCCTTGGCCCGAGCCGACTGATCCGCCAGGCGAATCAGTACGGCTTCAACGAGGTGCCGCCCATCGACCTGCCATCGAGCGAGGTGGCAAAGAGCACCATCCCCCCGGCGAGCAAGTTCAGCGCGGCGGACCCGTTCTTGGCCTACACGGCGATCGGTCAGTACGACATCGTCGAGTCGCCGCTGTTCGACGCGATGATCGCCGGGACGGTGGCGAACGGCGGCAAGATGATGGCCCCGCACCTGTTGTCCCACGTCGTGAACGACCAGGGCCAGGTCGTCGCGACCTACAAGCCCCATGTTTGGAAGACCCCGACGTCCTCCTCGACTGCGGCGAGCGTGTTGCAGCTGATGCGCGGCGTGACGCAGGGAAATGGCACGGCCGCAGGTGTCTTCAGCAACATCAGCGTTCCAGTCGCCGCAAAGACCGGGACGGCCCAGGTCGGTGCGAACGGCTGCTCGGACAACTGGCTGGTGGCCACGGCGCCTGCCGGCCAGGGCGAGACGCCCACGGTGGCGGTGGCCGGGTACGTGCCCTACCAGCCGGGCTTGACCTGCTCGGACACCGGTGCGGCCGTGGCCGGGCCGCGCGTCGCCCAGCTGCTCGCCGCGGCGCTCTCCTACCAAGCGGGCTCGTGAGGGGCCACCTGATGACGAATAGGCTCACAGCGACATGACGACGACGCCACCGCCGCCCGTCTACAACGGGCGCTACGAGTTGCGCCGCCAGATCGCCCGCGGGGGCACGGCGCAGGTCTATCTCGCCCACGACCTCTTGCTCGACCGGCCGGTCGCGCTGAAGGTGCTGTTCCCCGAGCTGTCGGCGGATCGCGCGTTCGTCGAGCGCTTCCGCCGGGAGGCCCAGGCGGCGGCGAACCTCTCGCACCCCAACATCGTCCCGGTCTTCGACTGGGGCGAGTCGGACCGTACGCACTTCATCGTGATGGAGTACGTCGACGGTGAGCCGCTGTCGGCGATCATCCGTTCCCAGGCGCCGCTCGGCGCCGCCCAGGCGGCGGCGATCGCCGCCGACATCGCCAAGGCGCTCTCCTACGCGCACCGCCACGGCGTCGTCCACCGCGACGTCAAGCCCGGCAACGTCTTGATCACCACCGATGGCGCCGTCAAGGTGACCGACTTCGGAATCGCCCGGGCGATGGGCGCCGACACCCAGGTCACCCAGACGGGGCTCGTCATGGGCACGGCGACCTACTTCTCCCCCGAGCAGGCCCAGGGCCTCGGCGTGGACGGCCGCAGCGACGTCTACGCGCTCGGCGTCGTGCTCTATGAGATGCTCACCGGACGCCCGCCCTTCAGCGGTGAGACGCCCGTCGCGATCGCCTACCAGCACGTGCGTGAGACCCCGCCGACGCCGCGCAGTCTGAACTCGACGATCCCTGAGCCCCTCGAGACGATCGTGTTGCACGCCATGGCCAAGCAGCCGGGCGACCGCTACGCCACCGCGGATGACCTGCGCGCCGACCTCGAGCGCTTCGTGCGTGGCCAGGCGGTGCTGGCGACGACGAGCGCGGCGAGCACCGCCCGCACCACCACGGTCGCCGCCGTGGCGGCGCCAGCGACCACCACCGTCGCCGTGCCGAGCACCCAGACCACGGTCGTCGAGGCGATCGACGAGGGCGGCTTCGGGCCGCGCCCGAAGCGCACGACCGTCTGGTGGGCGCTCGCGGCGGTGCTCCTGCTCTGCGGGATCGGCGCGATCGTCTATTTCGGCGGTCGCTCGCTCGGCTACTTCGGCGGCAAGACCGCCGCCGCCACCTTCCAGGCCCCCAAGGTGACGGGCATGCGATTGAGCGCGGCCGAGGATCGCCTACGCAGCCGCCATCTCGTGCCGGTGCGCGGGACGACCAAGACGACGCCGGACAAGGGCGCCGCCGGGACCGTCTACGCCCAGAGCCCCTCCGCCGGCCAGAAGGTGCGGGCGCACGAGCAAGTCACCTTGGACTACTACCGCTACCAGCATCCAGCGGTCTCGGTGCCGAACGTCTCGACCCAGGGCAACACCTACCAGGAGGCGGCTGCCCAGCTGGTGCTGCAGGGCTTCAAGGCTAAGGAGCTGCCGGTCAAGGCGAGCTCGCCGAGCCAGAAGCAGGGCACCGTCATCGCGCAGAATCCCAAGGCGAACACCAGCCAGCCCTACGGCTCGACGGTGACCTTGAGTGTCGTGAGCGGGCAGTCCTACGTGACCATCCCGAGTTCGATCATCGGCCAGACCCAGGCGGCCGCCGAGCAGACGCTGCGTCAGCTCAACCTTGTGCCGAAGACGCACCAGGCCACCCACCCGTCCTCGACTCCGCTCGGCGACGTCGTCACCACAAGCCCGGCCCCCGGCACGCCGCTCAAGCCGAATAGCACGGTCACCCTCGTCATCTCGAGCGGCGGGGTGATCGTCCCGAACGAGGTCGGCTTCTCGGCCCAGCAGGCAGAGTCTGATCTGCAGAGCAAGGGCCTCGGCTTCCGCGTCGCGGCCTACTCGGGAACGAGCCAGTACGTGCCGGGAACCGTCGCCCAGCAAGAGCCCCGTCCTACGCGGGTCGTCAGTCAGGGGACGGTGATCGTCCTGTTCGTCGTCGGCGGCAAGTCGGCCGTGACCTCGACGACGCCGGGCACCTCGGGCACCTCGGGGACCTCGGGCACCTCGGGATCGGTGCCGACGACGAGCCTGCCCGGAACCTCGGGCACCTCGGGCACCTCAGGCACCTCGGGCACCTCGGGATCGGTGCCGACGACGACGAGCCTGCCCGGAACCTCGGGGACCTCGGGCTAGCGCACCCGATCCCGTCCGTCCTCAGCGCCGCGCGGCCAGCGCGCTCAAGAAGTTGCCGAGCAGGTCGTGACCGGCCTCGGTGAGCGCCGACTCGGGGTGGAACTGCACCCCTTCGATCGGCAGCTCGCGGTGGCGCAGGCCCATGATCACGCCGTCTTCGGTGGTGGCGGTCACCTCCAGCGCTTCGGGCACCGAGGCGGGCTCGACGACGAGCGAGTGGTAGCGGGTGGCCTGGAACGGGTTCGGCAGGCCGGCCAGCACCCCGACGTCGCGATGATGGACCGCCGAGGTCTTGCCGTGCATCACCACGTCGGCGCGCACGACCTGGGCGCCGAAGACCTCGGCGATCGTCTGATGGCCGAGACACACGCCGAGCACCGGGATCCGGCGTTCGCCGAGGGCGCGGACCGCTGCGGCGGAGACTCCCGCGTCGGCCGGGGTGCCGGGTCCAGGCGAGATGAGCGCCGCGTCCGGTTCGAGGGCGAGCAGGCCGTCGGCGTCGAGGGCGTCGTTGCGCACAACCACGGGCTCGGCGCCGAGCTCCCCGAGGTACTGCACGAGGTTGTAGACGAAGCTGTCGTAGTTGTCGAGGACGACGACCCGCGATCCCATCGCGCAAGGGTAGCGATCGCTCGCAGCGCGCGGATGAGCCGCGGCTCGTATCCTTGGTCCGTGGCCCAGCGCACGAGAACTGATCGAGGACGAGCCAACGGGCGGGCCGCCGAGCGCAAGCGGGCGCCGGGGCGCTACACGCCACCGACTCCCCGCGAGGCGCGCCACAGCCCGCCGTGGTATCCGTGGGTGCTGCTCGCCCTGGCGGTGATCGGCGTCGGGATCATCATCGCCAACTACTCCTCGGCCCTACCGGCCAGCCCGAGCAACTGGTACACGCTCGGCGCGCTCGTGGCCCTGCTGGCCTCGGCGCTGCTCGCCACGCGCTATCGCTGAACCGCTCAGGTACGCACCCGGGGCACGCGAAATCACAGCCGTGTAGTTCTCCCCAGCGTCATCCACACCTGTGGACAACACTGGCCGACGCCACGGCGCGGACTACCGGCTCTTACGGCATCTCTTGTCCAGGCATAGAGGGTGCCCAAACCTGCGCGGGGAGGCCCTGGCGAGCGACCGGCCCCGAGGGGCGATGGGTCGCTCAGTGGGTGGCCGGCGCGGCGTCGAGGCGCCCGGCCAGGCTCGCCGCCATCGCCTCGCCCAGCGCGGCGAGGGGGGTGTCGACGAGCACCGCGCCACCGGGGGCGCCGATGGTGAGGCGTTGGCCACCGGCGCGGCCGATGACGCGGGCCAACACGCCATGGGCGGCGGCAGCCTGCTCGATCGGTGCGGGATCTGCCGCGGCGATCAGGGCGCGGGGCGGTAGCTCGGCGAAGAGCTCCTCGGGGCGCGCCACCTCGGTCCTCGCGCCGCGGTCCGAGCGCCAGGCGAGCTCGGCGAGCGCCACGGCGAGGCCGCCGTCGGCGACGTCGTGCACGCCGTGGAGCACCCCGGCGGGCGCTGGCGCGCACTCGGCCGCCACGAGCTCGGCCACGAGGCCGCACAGCGCCAGGTGCTGGGCCAGATCGACCGGCGAGAGCGCGCCGGCGGCCCTGCCGAGGACGTCGCGGGCATAGCGCGAGCCGGCAAGCGCGCTCGCCGGCTCGCCCAGCAGCACCAGGGCGTCGCCCTCCTGCCAGGTGATGGCGGGCGGGGGGCTCGCCAGACGTTCGATCAGCCCGGCCACCGCCACCACCGGGGTGGGCTCGATGTCGGCGCCGTCCGAGGCGTTGTAGAGCGAGACATTGCCGCCGACGACGGGCACGCCGAGCGCCTCGCACGCCTCGCTCATGCCCTCGATCGCCTCGGTGAGCTGCCACATCACCTCGGGGTGCTCGGGGTTGCCGAAGTTCAGGCAGTTGACGAGGGCGAGTGGGCGGGCGCCGGTGCACGCGACGTTGAGGACGGACTCGGCCACCGTCGCCGCGGTCCCAGCGCGCGGGTCGACGGCGCACCAGCCCGGGTTGGCGTCACAAGAGAGCGCCAGCCCCTTGCCCTGCCAGGCGATTCCAGGGGCAGCCAGTCGCAGCACGGCGGCGTCCGCCTCACCAGGTCCGCGGACGGTGTTGAGGAAGAGCTGGTGGTCGTACTGGCGGTAGATCCAAGCGGGGTCGACGAGCATCGCCAAGAGCGCGTCGTCGTGGCGCCCGCCGGGATCGGGGAGCGTCACGGTGACGGCCCGGCGGGCCGCGAGGTCGGCCGGCTCGGCGATCGGCCGCCGGTAGCGGGGGGCATCGTCGGCGAGGCTCGCGGCCGGCATCTCCCCGAGGACCTCGCCGCCGGCCGCGTCACGGATGCGTAGGCGCCCGACGCCGTCGGGATCGGGCTCGGCGACGGTGCCGATCACCGCCGCTTCGACCTCGAAGCGCTCGCACACGGCGCGCACGGTCGCGAGGTTCTCGGGAGTGACGACGGCGAGCATGCGCTCTTGGCTCTCGCTCGTCATTACCTCGACGCCGCTCATCGCCGGCTCGCGCCGCGGTACCGCAGAGAGGTCGATCTCCATGGACATGCCGCCTTTGGCCGCCGTCTCGCTCGTCGCGCATGCCAGGCCGGCGCCACCAAGGTCCTGGATGCCGACGACCAGGCCCGCTGAGAGGAGCTCGAGGCAGGCCTCGATCAGCCGCTTCTCCTCGTAGGGGTCGGCGACCTGGACGCTCGGGCGCTTGGTGGCCCCCTCGCCGGCGAACTCGGAGGAGGCGAGGACGCTCACGCCGCCGATGCCGTCGCGACCGGTGCGCGAGCCGAGGAGGACGACGAGGTTCCCCGCCCCCGAGGCGGCGGCGAGCACCAGGTGCTCGCGGCGCAGCAGGCCGAGGCAGAACACGTTGACGAGCGGGTTGCCGCGATATCCCGGCGCCGTCGTGATCTGGCCGCCGATCGTCGGCACGCCGACCGAGTTGCCGTAGCCGGCGACGCCGCGGACGATGCCATCCAGCAGGTAGCGGCTGCGGGCGTCCCCGAGGTCACCGACGAACAACCCGTCCATGAGGGCGATCGGCCGAGCGCCCATGGTGAAGATGTCCCGCAGGATCCCGCCGACACCGGTCGCGGCGCCCTGGTATGGCTCGATCGCCGAGGGGTGGTTGTGGCTCTCGATTCTGAGCGCGATCGCCAGGCCATCGCCCACGTCCACGACGCCGGCGTTCTCGCCGGGGCCGAGGATCACCTGAGGCCCCTTGGTCGGAAGGCGCGACAGGTGGGCGCGCGAGGACTTGTAGGAGCAGTGCTCGCTCCACATGACGGCGTACATCGACAACTCGACGGCGGTCGGCGGTCGGCCGAGCACCGCCTTGATGCCGGCGTACTCCTCGTCGGTGAGCCCGAGCGCCCGGTGGGCGCCCTCAGGCACCGCGGCGCGGTCGGGATCGCTTCTTGCTGGCTGCGGACTGCCGATCATGGTCTCCTCAATTCGCCGAGCCCGCGGGGCGCTCCGCGGCCGTGCCGGGCGCGCCGGCCCGCCAGATCCTCATCGCCTGCTCGCTAGCTGGCGACGCGAGGTGCCCTCGACGCGCCGGCGCCGTTGGCGACGGCGGCGAGGAAGCTCTCGAGCAGCCGAAGGCCGTCGGCCGAGCCGAGGAGCGCGCTGCTCGCCCGCTCGGGGTGCGGCATCAGGCCGACGACGTTGCCGGCCCGGTTGGCGACGCCCGCGATGTTGCCGGTCGATCCATTCGGGTTGTCGCGGTAGCGCAGCACCACCTGCCCGTTGCGCTCGAGCTCGGCGAGTCCCTCGGCGTTCACGGTGTAGTTGCCCTCGTAGTGGTTGACCGGCAGGCGCAGCACCGTCCCGGTCGGCACCGCGGCGGTGAGCACGGAGGACGATGAGACGACCTCGCACTCGACCGTGGTGCAGACAAAGCGCATTCCCGCATTGCGCATCAGCGCGCCGGGCAGCAGCCCGGCCTCGGTGAGCACCTGGAAGCCGTTGCAGATCCCGAGCACCGGGCCACCGCGCTCGGCGAAGGACGAGAGCGCGCCCATCGCCGGTGAGAAGCGGGCGATGGCGCCGGGGCGCAGGTAGTCGCCGTGGGCGAAGCCGCCGGGCACGACGAGGCCTCCGAAGCCCGACAGGTCCGAGTCGCTGTGCCACACGATGCGCGCCGCGGCGCCGAGACCCTCGAGCGCCGCTACGACGTCGTGCTCGCAGTTCGAGCCGGGAAAGCAGAGGACTCCGACCGTTGCGGCGTCAGTCATTGCGTCCCTCCGACCGCTTCGAGGTGGATGTCGGCCCGCTCGATCACCGGGTTGGCGAGGAGGTGCTCGCACATCTGCTCGACCTCCCGGCGGGCGTGATGCTCGTCGACGGCGTCGAGCTCGAAGCGCAAGAGCTTGCCGACGCGCACGCCGCGCACGCCGGTGAAGCCGAGCGCTGGGAGCGCCCGCTCGATGGTGAGCCCCTCGGGATTGGCGATGCCCTCGAGCGGGCGCACCTCGACGGCGACGGAGAAGATCATCGCTGGGACACCTCGCTGACCCCCCACCACTGGGAGAACGACAGGCCGGAAATCTGCTCGTACGCGCTCACATAGCGCGCTCTGGTGGCCGCGATCACCTCCGCGGGGATGGGCGGCGGCGCGGACTGCTTGTCCCAACCCGTCGACTCGGCCCAGTCGCGCACGGGCTGCTTGTCGAACGACGGCGGCGTCGTGCCGGGCTGCCAGGCATCGGCGGCCCAAAAGCGCGACGAGTCCGGGGTGAGGATCTCGTCGCAGATCGCGAGCTCCCCGTCGATCACGCCGAGCTCGAACTTGGTGTCGGCGATGATGATGCCCCGCCCTCGGGCGTGCGCCGCCCCGAGGGCGTAGGCGGCAAGGCAGATCTCCCGTGCCCTGGCGGCCACGTCGGCGCCGAGCAGCTCCTCGCACTCCTCGTAGGTGATGTTGACGTCGTGGCCCTCGCTCGCCTTCGTCGAGGGCGTGAACATGGGGCGCTCGAGCGCCGAGGACTCCTCGAGACCCGGGGCGATCTCCACGCCGTGGACGGTCCCTGAGCGCTGGTACTCCTTCCAGGCCGAGCCGCTCAGATAGCCCCGGACGATCAACTCGACGGGCAGCATCTCGGCTCGTCGCACGAGCATCGCCCGGCCGGTGAGATCCGCGATCTCCTCCGCCTCCCTCGGGAAGGACGCGGGATCGACGGTCACGAGGTGTGTCGGGGCGAGCTCGGCGAGCTCGCCTGACCAGAACGCCGTCATGGCGGTGAGCACGCGCCCTTTGTCGGGCACCGGCTCGGCGAAGACGCAGTCGAACGCGGAGATCCGGTCCGAGGCGACCATCAAGAGCAGTCCGTCCCCGGCGTCGTAGATGTCTCGGACCTTGCCTGAGTAGACCCGCTCGAGGGTCACGCCTCGACCTCCTTCAGTGCGTCGATGGTGCGGTGCGCATGCCGGAGCGCCCGATCGAGGTCGAAGGCCTCCTCCAAGACCTGGGCGGCCTGCCCGCCGAGCGCCTCGGTCAGCTCGCGGTCTGATTCGAGGACGTCGCGGAAGGCCGCCCGGCGCTCGAAGGCCTGGCGTGCGTCGCGTTGGACGATGCGATAGGCGACGTCACGGCTCAATCCGGCGTTGACGAGCGCCAGCAGCACGGGCTGGGAGAAGACGAGGCCGAGCGAGCCCTCGAGGAGGTTCTCGCGCATGCGCTCGGTCCGCACGACCAGGCCCTTGACGAGCCGGGTCGCCCGGCCCAGCGCGTAGAAGGCGAGCATGCTCGCATCGGGCAGCACGATGCGCTCGACCGAGCTGTGGGAGATGTCGCGCTCGTGCCACAAGGCGACGTCTTCCATGCCGGCGACGAGGTAGCCGCGCAGCACGCGGGCCATGCCGACCAGGCGCTCGCTCGTGATCGGGTTGCGCTTGTGGGGCATCGCGGATGAGCCCTTCTGGCCGGCGCCGAAGGGCTCCTCGGTCTCGGCGACCTCGCTGCGCTGGAGGTGGCGGAGCTCGGTGGCCAGCGCCTCGATGGTCGCGCCGACCGCCGCCGTGGCGTACAGGAACTCGGCGTGGCGGTCCCGCGCGAGCACCTGGCTCGCCGGGACGGGGCGCAGCCCGAGGGCGGCGCAGACACGGGCCTCGATGCCGGGGTCGATGTTCGAGTAGGTGCCGACCGCCCCCGACAGCTTGCCGACGGCGACGGCCTCCCGCGCGCGGCGCAGCCGGGCGCGGTCGCGGTCGGCCTGCAGGCAGAAGAGGGCGAGCTTGACGCCGAAGGTGGTCGGCTCGGCGTGCATGCCGTGGGTACGGCCGACCTCGACCGTCCTGGCGTGCTCGAGGGCCTTCTCCTTCAGCGCAGCGACGAACGCGTCCGAGGCGCTGAGCAGCAAATCCGCGGCGCGCGTCAAGGTGAGCGCGAGCGCCGTGTCGACCACATCGGACGACGTCAAGCCGTGGTGGACGAAGGGGCCCGCCGGCGGGCCGATCGCCGCCTGCACGACGTCCACGAATGCGGCGACGTCATGGTCGGTGACCTGCTCGCGGGCGTTCACGGCGTCGACGAAGGCACGGTCGACGACGGGCGCGCGCTGGCGTGCCGCGCTGGCATGCTCCTTCGCCACGACGCCGAGCTCGGCCGCGGCCTCGAGGGCGAGCAGCTCGACCTCGAGCCAGCAGCCAAGGCGCGCCTCGTCGGAAAAGAGCGCGGCCATCTCCGGCGGGCTGTAGCGGGGGATCATCGTGCCGAGCTCTCAGGCAGGCTCGCCGGTGCCGCCGCGATGTCCTCCCGCCGCTGCATGCCAGCGAAGGCGATGCAGTCCGCACCCGCGTAGGCGCGTCGACGCGCCTCGGCGAGGTCGGGCGCGGTGCCGACGACCGTGAGGACGCGGCCACCGTGGGTCACGATCTCCCCGGCGTCGTCGCGGCTGGTGGCAGCGTGCAGCACCGTCACGCCCGCGACCGTACTGGCTTGCTCGAGCCCGGTGATCCGATCGCCGCTGCGCACCCTCGAGGGGTAGCCCGCCGCCGCCAGCACGACGCCGACGGCGGCGCCGGTGGCGCGCAGCGGGGCGGCGCCGGCGAGCTTGCCGGTCGCGGCCGCGAGCAAGAGCGCGGTGACGTCACCCTCGAGGCGCGGCAGGACGACCTGGGCTTCGGGGTCGCCGAAGCGCACGTTGTACTCGATGAGCTTTGGCCCGGACTCCTCGCACATCAAGCCGGCATAGAGCACGCCGCGGTACTCGATGCCCCGGGAGGAGAGCTCGGCCAAGGTAGGCCCGACGATGCGCTCCATGACCGTCTCGACGAGGTCGCGGTCGGCGAGCGGGACGGGTGAATAGGCGCCCATGCCACCCGTGTTCGGGCCGAGGTCGCTCGTCCCCAAGCGCTTGTAGTCCTGTGCAGCAGGAAGTGGCACGGCGACGGTGCCGTCGCAGAGCACGAGGAGCGACACCTCGGGGCCCGAGAGCGCTTCCTCCAGCACGACCCTACGACCGGCACCGCCAAAGGCGCTGCCCGACAGCTTCGCCTCGACATCGGCGAGCGCCTCGCGCAGATCGGGGGTGACGAGGACCCCTTTGCCGGCCGCCAGGCCGTCGGTCTTGACCACATAGGGGCCGTGTCCGATCTCGGTGAAAAAGCGCGCGGCATCCTCGATGCGCTCGACGCTGCGGTGCCGGGCGGTCGGCACGCCCGCCGCGGCCGCCACCTCTTTCATGAACGCCTTGGACCCCTCAAGGCGCGCCCCGCCGGCGCCGGGTCCGAGCACCGGGACGCCAGCGCCGCGGAGCCGGTCGGCGAGCCCGTCGACCAGGGGCGCCTCGGGGCCGATGACGACGAGGTCGGCAGGTATTGACTCGGGGGGAGCGTCGGAGGTCTCGATGAGGTGGCCCTCGGGGGAGACGCCCGCGATGCCCGGGTTCCCGGGGGCGACGACGACGTCCGCGCTGCGCGCGCAGGCGAGCGCCAGGGCGTGCTCTCGGGCGCCCGAGCCGACGACGAGGACGCGCACGCTCAGGCGGCGAAGGAGACGTACTGGTCGCGGTCCGGGCCGACGGCGGCGAAGGTCACCGGCACGCCGACGGCCGCCTCGATCCGCGCGATGTACTCGCGCGCCGCCCGCGGCAGCCGGTCGACCGAGGTGACGCCCGTCAGGTCCTCGCTCCAGCCCGCCATCTCCTCATAGACCGGGCGCACCCGGTGGAGCACCGACTGGTGGTAGGGGACCTTGTCCAGCCGCTCGCCGTCCGCCTCGTAGGCGACGCACAGGCGGAGCGAGGGCAGGCTCGAGAGCACGTCCAGCTTGGTGAGCGCGATCTCCGACACCGAGTTGAGGCGCACGGCGTGCCGGAGCATGACGAGATCCAGCCAGCCCGGCCGGCGCCGGCGGCCCGTGTTCGTCCCGTACTCGTGGCCCCGATCGACGAGCTGGTCGGCGATCGCCCCGTCGACCTCGGTCGGGAACGGGCCCGCCCCGACCCGGGTGACGTAGGCCTTGGCGATCCCGACGACGCGCGTGATCTCGCGCGGTCCGATGCCGCTGCCGACGCACGCCCCACCCGCGGTGGGGTTGGAGGAGGTGACGTAGGGATAGGTGCCGTGGTCGAGGTCGAGGAAGGTGGCTTGCGCGCCCTCGAGCATCACCTGCTTGCCGGCGTCCAGCGCGTCGTGGATCAGGGCCACGGTGTCGGTGATCATCGGCGCCACGCTGGGCGCGATCTCCTCGAGGTAGAGCCGGGCGATCTCCTCGCCGTCGAGCGCGAGGCGGTTGAAGACCTTGGCGAGCACTGCGTTCTTCTCACGCAGCACCACATCGAGCTTTTGGCGAAAGATCTTGGGGTCGAGCAGGTCCTGGACGCGAAGGCCGATCCGTGCCGCCTTGTCCGCGTAGGCGGGGCCGATCCCGCGTTTGGTCGTCCCGAGCTTGTTCTTGCCGAGACTGCGCTCGGTCGCCCGGTCGAGCTCGTAGTGGTACGGCATGATCAGGTGGGCGTTTCCCGACACCACGAGACGGCTGGTGTCGATGCCGCGGGCCTGCAGGGCGGCGCACTCGGCGACGAGCACGGTCGGGTCGACCACCACGCCGTTGCCGATCACGGGAATGGTGTGGGGATACAGGACGCCGCTCGGGACGAGCTGGAGGGAGAACGCCTCGCCGCCGACGACGATACGGTGTCCGGCGTTGTGCCCGCCCTGGTAGCGCACCACCAGGTCCATGTCCTTGGCGAGCAGGTCGGTGAACCGCCCCTTCCCCTCGTCGCCCCACTGCGTTCCGACTACGACGGTCGCGGGCACCCACGCTCCTCCGGCTCGACCGCGTCGAAGCCTACTGCACCGATCCGCACCGCCTCAGAGCCCGTCGGCCTGCCCTTGCTCACCACCGGGCGCGCGCCGGCGGCCCCGGGCCATTCGCTCCCGGGCACGCTCTGAGGTCCCGCCCCAGACGCCATGGCGGATGTGGTGCTCCAGCGCGAACTCGAGGCAAGCCGATCGGACCGAACAGCGCGCACAGATCCGGCGGGCGATTGTCACCCCGATGGTGTCGTGGGGGAAGAAGTCGGCGCGTTCGACGCGACAGCGCGCGCCGTCGAACCACGCCTCGCCGCCGCCCCGGGGGGCCGGAGGGGAGCTTCCGGGCGCCCAGGGCGCCTCTCTATGCAGTGGAGCCCCCCGTCAAGGGATTGGTTGTTGGCGCCAGGGGCGCGTGCTGCCAGACGAGCCGGGGTCAAGGGCGGCCGAAGGCCGGCCCCCGCAAGGGGGCTTGCCTTGACGCCGGCGGTGCTGGTCGTATCGAAGCGACAATCTCGTTCAAGTCCCGCAGCGCGAGCTGCGGGACCTTGATCGCCGCCGCTGTCTCCCGTCATGGATCGAGCGAGGTGGTGCTCATCTCTCTATCGCCGCGGCCTTGTCGGCGGCGGATCAGGTCGGATGGGAGAACTCGTTCCGGTAGCCCAACTCAGTCGAGGGTCCTCGAGGGACCAGAGACGCAACGGGGGGCCTGCCGGGACGAGCCGATCGGTGCCCTCACGCGGCCGCCTTCGCGTGGACGACGGCGGGCTCGAAGGGTTGGTTCTTCTTCAGCATGTGCCAAATCGCGTCG
>JAJZBI010000063.1 GCA_021798985.1 Actinomycetes bacterium | reverse complement strand
GCTCGTCGCATCCTGGGGCTGAAGCCGGTCCCAAGGGTTGGGCTGTTCGCCCATTAAAGCGGTACGCGAGCTGGGTTTAGAACGTCGTGAGACAGTTCGGTCCCTATCCGATGCAGCCGTAGGAGATCTGAGGAAGGCTGTCCCTAGTACGAGAGGACCGGGACGGACGCAGCTCTCGTGTGCCAGTTGTCCTGCCAAGGGCACCGCTGGTTTGCGACCTGCGGAAGGGATAAGCGCTGAAAGCATCTAAGCGCGAAGCTCGTTCCAAGATTAGATCTCCCACAGGGTTAACCTGGTAAGGCCCGTGGTTAGACCACCACGTTGATAGGCCGGAGGTGTAAGCACGGTGACGTGTTCAGCCGACCGGTACTAATCGGCCGAGGGCTTGGACCTTCGCTCGTGCTCGCTATGGAAGGCTCAAGGGGATTGCGCGTCACGCGCACCCTGAGAGCGCACAGTGTCGGCTAGTCGACGCGTGCGCTTTGAGCTCAGGTTTCCGGTGACCATGGCGGCGGGGATCCACCCGTTCCCATCCCGAACACGGCCGTTAAGCCCGCCAGCGCCGATGGTACTTGGGGGGAGACCCCCTGGGAGAGTAGGACGTCGCCGGAATATTTCTCAGGCAAAGCCCTCGCTGGCTGGTCGTTTGACCAGCTGGTGGGGGCTTTGTCGCGCCCGGGCACGTTTTCGGATTGCTGGTTGTCGCTCGCGGGTCCAAGGAGTAAGTTCACTGGGTAAACGAAATCGCTGGGGCACGCAGTTGCTGCCTCGGATATCTCATCCCCAGGAGGGCGCCGTGCTACCGACTCCGTCGCGTGAGGACCATTTCTCCTTCGGTCTGTGGACCGTCGGCTGGCAGGCGAGGGACCCCTTCGGGGACGCCACGCGCCCGGCGCTCGATCCCGTCGTTGCCGTGCACAAGCTCGCCGAGCTCGGGGCATGGGGGATCACGTTCCACGACGACGACCTCGTGCCCTTCGGGAGCGAGTCGGGCGAGCGGGACAAGCAGATCCAGCGCTTCAAGGAGGCGCTCGAGGAGACGGGCCTCGTCGTGCCAATGGTGACGACGAATCTCTTCACCCACCCGGTGTTCAAGGATGGCGGCTTCACGAGCAACGACCGCTCGGTGCGGCGCTACGCGATCCGCAAGGTGCTGCGCAACCTCGATCTCGCCGCCGAGCTCGGTGCGAAGACCTATGTCTTTTGGGGTGGCCGTGAGGGCTCGGAGAGCGACGCCGCCAAGGACGTCCGTGCTGCGCTCGAGCGCTACAAGGAGGCGATCGACGTCCTCGCGCAGTACGTGATCGATCAGGGTTACGGCATCCGTTTCGCGATCGAGCCCAAGCCGAACGAGCCCCGTGGCGACATCTTGTTGCCCACCGTGGGCTCGGCGCTGGCGTTCATCTCGATGCTCGAGCACGCCGACATGGTCGGCGTGAACCCGGAGGTCGGCCACGAGCAGATGGCGAACATGAACTTCGTCCACTCGATCTCGCAGGCGCTCTGGCAGCACAAGCTCTTCCACATCGACCTCAATGGCCAGCGGGGCGCGAAGTTCGACCAGGACCTGATCTTCGGTCACGGCGACCTGTTGAGCGCGTTCTTCCTCGTCGACCTGCTGGAGAACGGTGGGCCCGAGGGTGCGCCCGCCTACGACGGCCCGCGGCACTTTGACTACAAGCCGCTTCGCACCGACACCGAAGCCGGGGTGTGGGAGTCGGCTCGCGCCAACATGGTGACCTACCTGCTGTTGAAGGAGCGCGCCAAGGCGTTCCGGGCAGACCCCGAGGTGCAGGCGGCGTTGAAAGAGGCCAAGGTCTTCGAGCTCGCTCAGTCCACGTTGGGAGCGGGGGAGAGTGTCAGCGATCTCCTCGCGGACCGGAGCGCCTTCGAGGACTTCGACGTCGAGCGCGCCGCGGGCCTCAACTACGGCTTCGTCCGCCTCTCCCAGCTCGCCGTCGAGCACGCGCTCGGCGCCCGCTAGGGACGGCCGTGACGCTCGTCGCGGGGGTCGACTCCTCGACCCAGTCCTGCAAGGTGGTCGTCCGCGAGGCCGAGACGGGGGCGCTCGTGCGCCAGGGTCGCGCCCCGCACCCTGACGGCACCGAGATCGATCCCAAGCACTGGTGGGACGCCCTCACCGAGGCGATCGCGCAAGCCGGCGGCCTGGACGACGTCTCAGCCATTGCGGTCGGAGCGCAGCAGCACGGCATGGTGTGTCTCGACGAGCAGGGTGAGGTCGTGCGGCCCGCCCTGTTGTGGAATGACACCCGGTCGGCCGCCGCGGCGAGCGAGCTCGTCGCCGAGCTCGGGGAGGGCGAGCGCGGCGCGCAGGCGTGGGCCGAGGCGGTCGGCACGGTGCCGGTCGCCTCGTTCACGGTGACCAAGCTGCGTTGGCTCGCAGAGCACGAGCCCGAGGCAGCCAAGCGGGTCGCCGCCGTGGCCCTGCCCCACGACTGGCTGACCTGGCGCTTTCTGGGCAACGACCCCCGTGCCAACTCGGCGGACCTCGGCGCGCTCGTCACCGACCGCGGGGACGCGAGCGGAACGGGCTACTGGTCGCCCGCCGCCAACGACTACCGGCTGGATCTCTTGGAGCGCGGCCTTGGCCACCAGGCGGTGGTCCCCCGCGTCCTTCGCCCGAGCGAGCGTGCCGGGCAGACGCCCACCGGGGTCGTGCTCGGGCCGGGCACCGGTGACAACGCGGCGGCCGGCCTCGGGCTGCAGGCCCGGCCCGGTGACGTCGTGGTCTCGATCGGAACTTCGGGAACGGTGTTCGCCGTCGCCGAGCGGCCGACCGCGGACCCGAGCGGGATCGTGGCCGGATTCGCCGACGCGACCGGCCGGTACCTGCCGCTCGTGTGCACGCTCAATGCGGCTCGTGTGCTCGATGCTGCCGGCGTCCTCCTCGGCGTGGACCACGCCGAGCTGTCGCGGCTCGCGCTGTCGGCGCCGCCCGGAGCGGGCGGCATGGTCGTCGTCCCCTATCTCGAGGGCGAGCGCACGCCGAACCGGCCGGACGCGACCGGCGCGCTGCACGGGCTGCGCCTCGCCACGGCAACGCCGGCGTACCTGGCCCGCGCCGCGATCGAGGGGCTGCTGTGCGGCCTCGCCGACGGGCTGGACGCGCTCGTGGGCCAGGGGGTGCGCGTCGAGCGGGTCCTGCTGATCGGTGGCGGAGCGCGCTCGGAGGCATTGCGCAAGATCGCCCCGGCGATCTTTGGCTGCCCGGTCGTGGCGGCGCCCGATGGCGAGTACGTGGCCGACGGTGCCGCTCGGCAGGCCGCCTGGGTGCTCGCGGGCGGCGCGGAGCCGCCCCAGTGGGCGCTCGGCGACGGCGAGCGCTATGAGGCCGATCCCACTCCCTTTGTCCGCGACCGCTACGGCGAAGTCCGCGAGCTGACCGCTCGCCAGCCGAGCAAGCCGAGCGGGCTCGCGCTCGAGGGGCTCGCCGCGGACGAGCAGCCCGCCGCCACGGCGTAGCGCTTGGTGCTCGACAGCCAGCGGCCGCCACGCCCGGCCCCCGAGGGCTTCCGTCCGATGGGGGGCCGCGCACCGGCTCGCCAGCGGTCGATCCGCCGCCACAACCTGGCCCTTCTGCTCACCGAGATCGAGCGCAGCGGGCCCATCAGCCGCGCTGAACTGGCACGTCGCATCGGGCTGACCAAAGCCACGGTCTCGAGCATGGTGGAAGCCCTACGCGGTGCCGGGCTGCTCGAGGAGAAAGTGCCGCCGCTCAGCGGTGTGGCCCGGGGACGGCCGGGCAGCCCGGTGGGCTTCTCGGTGCAGGCGCCGGTGGCGATCGGCATCGAGATCGCTGTCGACTACGTGTCGGCCTGCCTCGTCGATCTCGACGGCACGGTGCGCCGTTCGGTGCGCCATGCCCAAGATCACCGCCGCGGCGATCCGGCGCAGCATCTCGCGCGCGCCGTCGAGTGCGCTCGCGGCCTGCTTGCCAACGCGCCGAACCGGCTGGTCGGGCTCGGCGTTGCGATCCCGGGCGTGATCGGCGATCGCGGCCGGGTGCGTGCTGCGCCGAACCTCCCCGCCTTCGTCGGCCACGAACTCGCTGTCGAGCTGAACGAGCTCGTCACCGACTTGGTGACGAGCGCCCCCGGCGCGCTCTGCATCGAGGTCGGCAACGAGGCGAACCTCGCCGCGCTCGGAGAGCTCTGGTACGGGGGCCACGACGACCTGCGGGACTTCGTCCTCGTCTCCGGCGAGATCGGCGTCGGCGCCGGCGTCGTTGCCGGCGGCCGGCTCTTCGCGGGGGCGGGTGGCGCGGCAGGTGAGCTCGGCCACGTCACCGTCGACCCGAGCGGCCCACCGTGCGCCTGCGGCTCGAGCGGCTGCCTCGAGCGGTACGTCGGCCAGGACGTCCTGCTCTCCCGGCTCGGCCTCGATCGTCGCGAGCAGCTCGCGGACGCGCTGTGCAGTGGTGAGCCGGCGGTGGGCAAGGTGCTCGAGGAGGCCGCCCACGCCCTCGGGGTCGCCACCGCCGCGCTCTTGAACGTCGTCGACGTGCCGGCCGTGGTGCTGGGCGGGCTGTACGCCGAGCTCGCCCCCGCGCTCGAAGCGGTCCTGCGCGCCGAGCTCGAGCGCCGGGTGGTCGCCCACGTCTGGCGACCGACCGAGGTCGTCGTGACGAACCTCGGCGCGACCGCGGCGATGCGTGGGGCGGCTGGGGTGGTGCTGCAGCGCTTCTTCGCCGACCCGGTCGCGTTCATCCCTGCCCTGCTGCCCGCGGAGTAGTCAACAGCGACCCCGAGCGGTCGGGGGGCGCCAGTTGGGCAAGTAACCTCGCATCCCATGCCACCCCGCCCGCCAGCTTCTTCACGCCCGCCGCACCGAGCGGGACGACCGGGACAGGCGAGCACCGACCGGGGGCGCGCCGCTTCGTCTGGCGGCACTCGGGGAGGATCCCGACGCACCGGCACGGGCGGCTTCTCGCGCACCGGCGGTGAGCGGGGGACGAGCGGCCGCCCTGGTCCGACTGGCGGCCGCGCCGGCGCAGGGCGCTCCGGCACGAGCCGAGCGGGCGCGGAGCGCGCCGAAACGGGCCGGAGGGGTGCCGAGCGTCCCGAGCGAGGACGCGGCGGTTTTGCTGGCGCCGGGCGCGCCGACGAGCGCTTTGGCGACGCGCCGCGGGGACCTCGGAGCGGGGCAACTCGAGGCGGCGCGCGTCCCACGGGGTCGCGCGGGACCGGCCGGGGCGCGGTTCTGCGCGCTCGCG
>JAJZBI010000036.1 GCA_021798985.1 Actinomycetes bacterium | reverse complement strand
CTCCATCGGTTGTGGGGTTTGGGTGCACCCGACATGCAAGCCGGGACAAACACACAACCGGTGGATGGTCTATTTGCCGCGTGAACTACCTGTTCGGAGCGTTATTTCCAATCCGCCCGGCCTCTTAGGGCGCCCTGCATCGCCGAGTGAGATGCCTGCGGCGCGGGCGGCGGGAGGCTGACCGAGCTCTCGTGTCTAGTGTGAGCCCATGACCCCCCGACCACGGATCGAGATCGGCATCGACTGTGCCGACCCTGACCGGCTGGCTCCGTTCTGGGCAGCGGCCCTTGGCTATGAGATCGGCGACCTCGACTCCGACGGGATCTACCTCGACCTGGTCCCGCCCGACCCCACCTTGCCGGTCGTCTACTTCCAAAAGGTGCCCGAGCCCAAGATCACGAAGAACCGCGTCCACCTCGACCTGTTGGTCGACGACCCCCAGGCGGTGATCGAGCGCCTGAGCGGGCTGGGGGCGGTCTGCATCGAAGGGCCCAAGACCGGCGCCGAAGGCGGCTGGTGGCAGATCATGGCCGACCCGGACGGCAACGAGTTCTGCATCGTCCGCGACGGCTGAGCCGCTCGCGCACCACTCGCCCTGCTCACGAGGGTCGCTCGGTTGTGGGATGCTTTGAGGACCCGGGACGGCTGCGGCCGGACCGTGCGCGGTGGCCGTAGCTCAGTTGGTTAGAGCGCCAGGTTGTGGCCCTGGAGGTCGGGGGTTCAAGTCCCCTCGGTCACCCCGAAACCGGTTGCGGATCGCCCGGTGCGACCAGGCCCCAGGACCGCGTGGTCGCGCGCCTTGTCATCGACGGCGGGCGAGGTGCGGGGCTCGCGTGGCGGTGGACGCGAGTGGCACGTCGTCGCTAGGACCATCCCGGCCGCTCGACATGGCGGTAGAGGACGACCCAGACCTGCTTGCCGCCCGACACCCCGGGGTCGATGCCCCAGCGATCGGCCAGGGCGTCCACGATCTTGAGGCCCCGCCCGTCGTACTCATCGAGGCCCGCGGAGCGGGGCACGGGCTGGACCGAGCTCGCGTCCCCGACGCCGATGCGCACCTCGTCATCGTCGGCGGCTACGGCGATCGTGTAGGTGGTCGCGGTGTGGCGGACCGCATTCGTCGCCAGCTCGCTCGTCAGCAGCGCGGCAATGAAGCGCAACGGCCCGTCGGCGTCGGGGAGGCATGCGGTGACAAAGGCCCGCGCACGCGCAACCGACTCGGGGGCGTTGGCGAACTCCGCACGCCGTTCGGTCACCGTGCTCAAGACATCACCGCGGGGCTTGACGTCCGCCCGAGCGAGATCAAGAGGCGATGGGTCATCGGCTCGATCTCTTCCCCGACGCAGCCCAATGCAGGCACGCATCGAGGTGTGAGCACCGATGATCGGCCGGGCCAACCCGGCCGATCGGTGGTGCGCCCCCTGGGACTCGAACCCAGAACCTGCGGATTAAGAGTCCGTTGCTCTGCCAAATTGAGCTAGAGGCGCTTCGGGCGGTCATCTTAGCGGGTGCCGCCGCGGTCCAGGGAAGCCCCATCAAGGAACGCTGCCGCGGCGCGCGTCGATGCCGCAAGGTGGCAGTCAACCGCCGTTGACGTAGCGGGGATCGGTCGTCGAGGCCACGCCGGCGCGGAAGATGCCGAGTCGCTCATACACGCCACCGGCCAACAGGGCTGCACCCGAGCAGACCGCCGCGAGGCGGCTGCGCCGCCCGGCGAGCATCGAGCCGAGCACCCCGGCGGCCGTCAGCGCGCTCGCCCGGTTGAGCAGGCGGCCCGCCTCCCCACTGCGGTAGGGCTCGAGCGCCAGCTCGCGCCGCGCCTCAAGCCGGCGCGACGCAGCGAGCTCGACGATCGCCCCGTACTGCGCGAGGCGCCGGGCGGGCGCCGCCTCGTCGGGTGGGGCGACGATCATCCCGAGACCACCGGCGCTGGCGGCCGCCGACGCGGTGAAGACGAAGGGCAGCTCGCGGCGCGCCGCGTTCCACGCCGGCACGGCGGTGTCGGCGATGAGCACGGCCGTGTAGGCCGCGACTGCGGGCGCCAGCAGGGCGGCAACGAGCCCGGCGGGGCGGCCCGCCACTGCGAGGACGCGTGCCGGGCGCCCCCGGGTGCGAGGTGCCGGCCACACCTCGGCGGCCGCCGCCGTTGCGCACGCCGCGCCGTAGGCGCTGAGGATCCAGGTGCCCACGCTCATCGGCGAGGTCAGCTTGGCAACCCGCAACATGTGGTGGAAGCGCTCGGGGCGACCGAGGTCTTTGACCAAAAAGAACGTGCCGAGCCCGAGCGAGCCGAGCGCGCCGAGGCGGCCGCCCCGTCGCAGCGCCGTCCGACCGCTCTGGTCGGCCCCCGCCGCGAGCAGGCTGGCACCGGCCGACAGCCCACCGAGGAAGAAGTAGTACGCGATGTCCTCCTGCCACACCGGCGGCTTCAGCACCGCCCGGCCGTAGTAGCTCGCCGGTCGGGCGCGGGGCACCATCGTGACCTCGCGCGAGCCGTCCTCGGGCACGCGCTGGCGCTCGTTGGTCCTGCTCATGGCTCGCGTGGCTCCATGAACGCCGAGAGCGCGGCCGCAAACAGCCCGAGCGCGGCGACACCGGCCGCCTTCCACATCGCCGGCAGGTCGCGGCTCGCCACGACCGGCGCGTTCGGCAGGCCGTAAACGGCGGGCTCGTCGAGCAGCAAGAAGAACGCCCCGAAGCCGCCCACCCCATCCCTCGGGTCCTCGCCGTACAGGCGCGCCTCAACGACCCCACGCTCCCGAAGGGTCTCGAGGCGCGCCGTGGCCCGGTCTCGGAGGACGTCGAGCTCGCCGTACTGGATCGAGTCGGTCGGACAGGCCTTGGCGCATGCCGGCTCGAGGCCGCCGCGCAGGCGGTCGTAGCACAGGGTGCACTTGTGCGCCCGTCCGTCGCCCGGGCGCCGGTCGATGACCCCGAAGGGACAGGCCGAGACGCAATACCCACAGCCGTTGCAGATGTCCTGTTGGACGACCACCGTGCCGAACTCGCTCCGCACGAGCGCTCCGGTCGGACAGACGTCCAGGCACCCGGCGTGGGTGCAGTGCTTGCAGACGTCCGACAGCATCAGCCAGCGGAAGTCCATCCGCTCTGGCCCCTCGGCCACCGGCACCTCCGGCACGTGGTCGGGCGCAAAAGCGCTCGTGCCCAGCTCGCCGCCACCCCGTGGGGCCCGGCGCAGCGCCGACTCGACGATCGCGGCGGTCGCCTGGGCGCCGCTCGGGCCGACGGGGAGCCCGGCGATGCCGGCGTCCGAACCGGCAAGGCGGCGCGGCTGTTCGATGAACGCGACGTGGCGCCAGCTGCTCGCGCCGAGGCCACCCGTGTTGTCCATCGACATCCCGAGCAGGTTCATCCCGTCCTCGGGGACCCCGTTCCACTCCTTGCAGGCCACCTCGCACGCCTTGCAGCCGATGCAGATTGAGGTGTCGGTGAAAAAGCCCATCCGCGGCGGGTGCTCGCCATGGCCCGCCTGGCCGGCCACGTCCTCGACGGGACCGAACAAGCTGTTCGGGGCGATCCGCATCAGGGCCGCCGCTCCCCCGCCGCGCCGCCCGGCGCCACCGCCGTGTCGAACCTCGCGCCCGTTTCGGTCGTGATGCCGGCTCGGGCGCGATATCGGGCGAGCAGCTCGGCCAGCGCATTTCCGCTCGGGCGCCGTCCCGGGCGGATGTCGCAGGTCGCCGCCTTGGTCTCTTGGATAAAGACGTTGGGATCCAGGCTGATGCCGAACAGGTCGTTCACGGCGTCCCCGGTGACGAGCCCGCGCGCGCCGAAGTGGTACGGCATCCAGACCTGGTGCACCACCTCATCCTGGACGACGAGGGGAACCATCCGGTCGGTCACCACCACGCGTGCCTCGATCGCCGCCCGGCTCGTGATCACGTGCGCGAAGCCGAGGTGCTCGAGGTGCCGCAGGCGCGCCAGTTCGGGCGAGACCTCGACGGTGAGCGCGGGCTGCAGCTCGGCCAGATACGAAAGGGTCCGGCTCATCGCTCCCGCCGTGTGGTGCTCGGTGAGGCGAGCCGTCGTGAGCACGAAGGGGAACACCTCGCCATGTCGCTCAGGAGGGGCCGGGTTGGACGGGTTGTCAGCCCGCGGATAGACGCGCCGGGTCGGGTTGGCCTGCTGGGCATACAGGGCGTTTCGAACCGGCGACTCGTGCGGCTCGTAGTGGGTCGGCAACGGCCCGTCCTCGAGGCCGTTCGGGGCCATCAGCCACCCCTTGCCGTCGGCCTGCATGATGAAAGGGTCATCGCCATCCAGCGCCTCGGGGCCCACGGCGTTGGGCGGCGCGACGTAGCTCGGCGCCTTGGACTTCTCAAAGTCCGGGACGTCGCGCCCGACCCACTCCTGGCGCTCCTCGTCCCACCACACGCACGCCTTGGTCGCGCTCCAGGGACGACCACTTGGATCCGCCGAGGCGCGGTTGTACAAGATCCGGCGGTTCGCCGGCCACGCCCACCCCCACGCGAGCGCGTAGGGGTCCTCGGCCGAGGCCGGCGTGCGTCGCGCCGCCTGGTTGACCCCGCCGGCAAAGACGCCGCTGTAGATCCAACAGCCACACGAGGTCGAGCCATCGGCCTTGAGCTCCCCGTAGCCCTCGAGCAGGCGCCCGGTGTGCTCGTCGGAGCCATTGATCCGCCGCAGCACGTCGTCGGCCTGGGGCTCGTCGCCGACCACGGCGTAGTCCCACCACAGGGCGCGCAGCGGCTCGTCCCGCTCCTCGGCCGAGTCGGCGACGAGCGCCTTGATCTTGCGGCCGAGGTGGTAGAAGAACCACAGCTCGCTGCGCTGGTCCCCCGTCGGCTCGACCGCCTGGTCCCGCCATTGCACCATGCGCTGGGTCTGGGTGAAGGTCCCCGCCTTCTCGGTGTGGGCCGCCGCAGGGAAGAAGAAGACCTCCGTCCTGCACGCACCCGGGACGATCTCGCCGGTCGCGACCTCGGGCGCGTCGAGAAAGAAGGTGGCGCTCTCGATCATCGTGAGATCGCGCACCACGAGCCAGTCCAAGTTGGCCAGCCCGAGGCGCTGCAGGCGCCCGTGCGCCGAGCCGATCGCAGGGTTCTGTCCGAGCAGGAAATAGCCGAAGACCTTGCCGTCGACCATGTCCATCACGCTGCGGTAGGTGCCATGGTCGCCGCTCGTGCGCGGCAGCCAATCGAAGCCGAAGTCGTTCTCGGCGCTCGCCCGCTCCCCGAAGTACTCCTTTAGCAAGGAGACAAAGTAGGCGTCCGCATTGCGCCAGAAGCCCTTCTGGCGGTCCGCCGTCACCGCCTCGAGGTAGGTCGCAAGGTCGCGACCCGTCTCGACGCTCGGCATCGGCAGGTAGCCGGGCAGCAGGTTGAACAGCGTCGGGATATCGGTCGAGCCCTGGATCGACGCGTGGCCGCGCATCGCCATGATGCCGCCGCCCGGGCGACCCATGTTGCCGAGCAGGAGTTGGATGATCGCGGCGGTGCGGATCAGCTGCGCTCCGGTCGTGTGCTGGGTCCAGCCCACGGCGTAGACCACCGCAGCGGTTCGCTCCCGGCCCGATGCCGAGGTCCAGGCGGCGCACACCTTCAAGAACTGCTCGAGCGGCGTGCCGCACACCTCGGCCACCATCTCGGGGGTGTAGCGAGCAAAGTGGCGCTTTACCAGCTGATAGACACAGCGCGGGTGCTCCAAGGTGGGATCGCGCCGGATCGGCCCGCTCCCACCTTCCAGCCGAGCGCCTCCTGATCCATGGGAATGGCCCGCCGCGTGCTCGCGCGCGCTCGGCTCGGCGAGCGTCCCGCCGTCGCCTTCGTGCTCGTACTGCCAGCTCGAACGGTCGTAGCTGGCGGTGGCCTCGTCGTAGCCGCTGAAGAGCCCGTCGAGGTCCTCGGTGTCGGCAAAGTCGCGATGGACGATGAACGAGGCGTTGGTATAGGCCGCGACGTAGTCGCGAAAGGCCAGGTCGTGCTCGAAGATGTAGTTGACCACCCCGCCGAGGAAGCAGATGTCGCTGCCGGCGCGCAGCGGCACGTGCAGGTCACACAGCGCGCTCGTGCGCGTGAAGCGCGGATCGACGTGGATCACCGTCGCGCCCTTCTCCTTGGCCTCCATCACCCACTGGAAGCCGACCGGGTGCGCCTCGGCCATGTTCGAGCCCATGATGACGATGCAGTCGGCGTTCGCGAGGTCTTGTTGGAAGTTCGTGGCACCGCCACGGCCGAACGAGGTCCCCAGACCGGGGACGGTGGCCGAGTGTCATATCCGGGCCTGGTTCTCGATCTGGATTGCGCCGAGGGCGGTGAAGAGCTTCTTGATGAGGTAGTTCTCCTCGTTGTCAAGCGTTGCTCCGCCCAAGCTGGCGATGCCCATCGTGCGGCGCAACGGCCGCCCGTGCTCGTCACGCTCCTGCCAGCCCTTCGCGCGCGCCGCCAGCACCCGCTCGGCGACCATGTCCATCGCCACGTCGAGGTCAAGGTCGCTCCACTGCGTCGCGTACGGCGCCCGGTAGCGGACCTTCTCGGCGCGCTGGGGCCCGGTCACGAGCTGCTTGCTCGCCGAGCCCTTCGGACACAGCCGCCCCCGCGAGATCGGGCTGTCCGGGTTGCCCTCGATCTGGATGACCTCGCCGTCTTTGACGTAGACGTTCTGGGCACAGCCCACCGCGCAGTACGGGCACACGCTGTGCACGACCCGATCAGCATCGGCGGTGCGCGGGCGCGTCGCGCGCTGGCGGGCCGACTCGGCGGCGCTACCGCGCCCGAGTGGGTCGCTCCCGGCGAGCTGGCGCCAGACCGGCCAGGATTCGAGCCACCCCCGCATCCCCATCGCCGCCTCCTCGCTTGAGGTTGATGTTAGAAGGCCGCGAGCGGGCCCGTCGCCTTCGCTGGGTTCGCCACGGGTCCGTGGACTCCGAAGAGCACCTGAGGTGTTCGCCGGACGCGCTCCTCTTGAACGAAATGCCTTCCCGGCAATCTCAACCGCGCAGCGGGACGCCTGTGGGCCGGATTCAGAAGTTCGTGGTGGTGCTTGGCTGGCACAGGCTCGCCGCGGTGCACACGGCGGTGGCTGGGCTCGCTAGGGACGAGAAGCCCGATGCTGGTGGCACGTAGGTCCACGTTGGGCTCGCCGCGATCGTGGTCGCGGTTCCCGACGTTCCTGACGCCCCGAAGGTAATCGTCACGACGCTGCCGTTGACGCTGTAGCTGACCGGGTAGGCGAGCGAGTTCGTGAGCGCGACGCTGCTCTTCAAGGTGCCAAAGGCCGCGACGTCGTTCGAGTTGCAGGTTCCGGTGCCGACGGTCTCGTCGCCGAGGATGATCTCGTTCGCGGTTCCGGTGAGGGTGCAGGCCGTCGTCTGGGTGAGGAGCGACGAGACATTTGGCGCCTGATTGAACGTGATCGTCACGGTGTCGCCCTTGTCGATCTGGCCCACCGTCCCGCCGTTGGCGATCACCACCCCCGTGGCGACGAGCCCGACCTGAGCAGCGTCGTAGCTTCCCGGTGACGTCCAGCTCGTCCAGCTCGTCGCGTCGTAGGCCGTCGTCGTCCCCGACGGAAAGCCGTACTGCGCGGTCGTGCCGGAGCCCACCGACACCTCCTCAGCGGTGCTGGAGGCCGCCGCGGCTGTCGAGGCGGTAAAGGACTGGCTCTGGCCGCTCGGATTGGTGAGCGTGATCGTGTCCCCCGAGCTGATCGCGACGGGCACCGAAGACAGATCGATCGCGCCCACCGTCGCACCACTGGCGATTGTCGTCGCGATCCCGACCGGGGTGGCGCCGTAGCCGGTGAGCACCTGATAGCACAGCCATTCACCGCTTGAGACCACAGGAACTGCGCTCGAGGCGTCCGTGAAGCTCACCGCCGTCGCCGTGAGGGTCGTCACCGGCTCGAAGCCGGTCGACGAGGAGCAGTTGTTGTTGGAAGTCGACGGCGCGCTCACCGCGATGTCGTACGCGTTCCCATTCGTTCCGTCCGCCCACGCCAGCTTCATCGAGCTCCCGCTGGCTGCGAGTGAGTCGATGCTTGGTGCGCCAAGCGTTCCGGCCGCCAGGGTGGACGCGAAGTAATCGTTCTCGGCAGTCCACCCCACGGCAAAGGTCGAGGTCGCCGGCGTGCCCGGTAGAAGCGCCGCGACCGCGAGCAAGACGGCGGCCAACCAACTGAGTCGATGTTCGCGCAACAGCCTGCGCAGCACGCCCATGCGGCGCCGGCGCGCGTGCAGCCGGCGATCCGAGCCGCCAAGGTGCGGCCCCGAGGACATCGTCAGGTCGCCGGCTGCGGTCCGACGCCCCCACCCTCGGCCGCCACCCCACGCTGTGCCGAGTGGGCGCCACGGCGCCTCCTCCCGGGCTGAAGGTTCTCAGACAACAGCAACAGACCGAGCGCGATCGCCGGAATCGTGATCAAGATCAACCGTCCCCACTTACTGCCGACGTCCGCAAGCACATAGCCGATGTAGGGCACGTGGAACACTGCCACCCAGCCGCTGCCCCGAGCGGGAACTCGCCAGGCGTCCGGAACAGCGTTGGCGTCGCCCTTGGTGACGAAGTAGCGGCCGTCCGAACCCGAGCGCACCGCCACCACCCGGTGGGTGACCCAGATGCCTGGTTCGCCCGGTTCGGCGAACAGGATCACCTGACCGGGTTGAACGGCTCCCGCCGCCTCGTGGCGGTAGAAGACGACCGACCCCGTCGGGATCGTCGGCGCCATCGAACCCGAGCGCACCACGAGGGCCTGATAGGGCAGGAAGCGGGGACCCGCAATGACCGCGCCAGCAACGAGCACCGCGAGAGCGGCGACAGCCATGCCAATCATCTCGGCGACGCGGAGCCGACGCCCGATGCGACGGCGACGGCGACGCATGCGCCGCTGCGCCAGGACCTCCCGACGCGTCGGGCCACCCGAAATGCTGGACTCCCCCATCTCGTCAAGTACCACAGATGACTCCACGCCGCGTCCTAAAAGCCGGGATAGTACGTCTGATCGAGCAACCAGCCGAGACTAAATGTGGCGGTCTCGCCCTGGTACTGATTCGCAGTGCTTGGCGTAGTGAACGTCGGCAGGCCAAACGAGAGCACAAAATAGCGCGTGGCGCCAGGCGCGATCTGGTTCAGGGGCATCATCGCGCCCCCTCCGGAATACTGACAAACCGTGAAGTCGGTCAGGCTACCAAGCGGGCATGAGCCCCCCGAGGGCGGCGCGAAGGGCGCAAAGCTGCAGGTGCCGCTACTCTCGGGATAAAAGCAGGTGATCGGCGTCGTGTAGTTGGATGCGGTCTCCTGCACGGTGAGCTCGACGGCATCACAGATCCCCGGCAGGGAGGGCGTGCAGTTGTTGCCGTTCGCGTCCGGCGGCGAGTCGAGGTAGAGGTTGCTTGGCAGGGACCCGTTGTTGGTGACGGCAACATCGATCCTGCTGGATTGGCCTGGGTAGTAGGGGCCCACGCTGAGCAGCGTCCCGCAGCCCGGGTTGTCATTGGCGGCCGGTGTGCCGCTCCCGGTCCATGACCGACAGGTCGTGCTCCCCGAGCTCGTCGAAAGCGTCATCGTTCCTGCCGCCGCCGCGCTCGAGGAGTTCTGCGTCTGCGAGACCATCAATGCGAAGGTGCCGCGCACTCCGATCGTGGCGAGCTCGCCGACGACGATGAGCGCGAGCAGCGCCACCTTCACGCGGTGGCGTTGCAGGCGAACCGGCCCGCCCCGCGAGTGCTTCCCCATCGCTACTGGCTCATGTACCAGCTCATGCCAAAGCTCGACTGCAGACCTTGAAGCATGTTCTGGTTCTGGCCGCTCACCGCGGGCAGGTAGACCCCAACTGTGAACGTCCGACTCGCGAGCGACTGCAGGGCCGTCTCGGACTGCGAGACAGTCCCCACACCGCTGATCGGATACAGCGTGATTCCGCCGATGTTCTCCGCATTCGAAGTGTCGAAGTTCCCGAGTGTCTGCGTTTGCTGGGTGAGCGACTGCGCCGTGGTGTCGAGACCCGAGGAGCCCGTCGGGAAGTCATAGCTCGCCGTCGTGGAAGCAACGGTGACCGAGGTGGGAGACGTGCTCGGCCCCACCTGCGCCGTGACCTGGAAATTCTCGCTCTGGCCCGACGCATTGGTCAGCGTGACGTAGCTGGCGGCCGGAAGTGCGACCGGCAGCTGGGCGAACGTGAGCGAGCTCACGCTGCTCGATGCCGTCACGGCCGTGCCCGTCAACACCAGTGGCGTATCGCAGAGGCCATCGGTCGCCTGTTCGCTGCCGCCGCTCCCCACGGCTCCAGGCCCATACCAACAGTAGTAATCGGTGTTGCCGTTGACCTTCGCCTGCTCTTGCACGTAGAGCACCAGGTTTGAGCACAGCGGCCGCCAGGCCGTTACGTCCTCGACGGTGGATCCAATCGGGAAGCTGTAGCCGGCCGTCGTGGAAAGAACACCGATCGCCACCGGGTTGGATCCAGCGGCATAGGAGGTGCTCGCCACCGTAAAGGTTTCCTCTTGACCGGCGGCATTCGTCACCGCGAGGGAATCGCCGGCGACGACTGCTCCCGGCAGCGAGGAGACCGTGATGCTCGACACCGTCGCGCCGTCGGCGATCGCCTGCGTCGTCGTGGGAAACGCGCTGGTGCTCACATAGGTCGGCCACTGGCTGAGATCGTCGACCGTCGAGGTAGTCCCGAAATTCGTGCTTGCTGTGCTCGAGTCCACCAGCACCGAGGTGGAGCCCGTTCCACCGTTCGGGGCATACGTGCCCGCCGCGGTGAACGTCTGGCTCTTGCCACTGCTGGCGTTCGTCACGACCAGCGTGTCGCCGTAGGTGATGGGCTGAGGAATCGAGCTCAATGACAGTGACGTGACCGCAGTGCCGCTCGGCAACGTGCTCGTCAACGTGACCACCGCGGGCGCGCTGTTGAAGTTGAGCGCGCTTCCAGCAGCGGTCTGGCTATCAGTGCAGTCCGTCGCGCTCGGGGCAAAAAGCGTCAAGTTGTTGGCATTGAGCGTCCCGCTGTTCGTGACCGTGACGCTTCCCTCCGCGGTCGCAGGCGACCACGCACCAGGCTCAATGTTCGTGAGGTTCAAGATCGCGCTGCAGTCGGGGTTGACGTTGCCCGAAGGCGAGCCCACGTTCCCCGATGCAGAGAAGCACGCCTGCTGGCCGGTGACCTGATTGGTCATCGTCAACGTCCCGGCGGCAATAGCGCTCCCGACATTGGTGGTTTCCGCGTTGAACGACGAGAACGTCCCGCCTGTTCCTGAGAACAACACAACGCCCAGCAGCAAGAGAAGTCCCATCCAGCGCCTCGCGCTGCGATGGCGCGCCGCATGGCGCATGCCTAGAAGCCTCCCACGTGCGCGGGGGCACCCCACCGAGGGCCGCTCCAACCGGGGTCCGTTGAGGACACCACGACCAGCGGCCAGTCGTATTGGTCGACGTCGCCTTCCTGGTCGCTGACCGTGAGCTGGATGACGTCGTTGCCCGCGGCGAGCGTCGTCGGGACGGTGATGCTCAAGAGATCCTGGTTCTGTCGCCCGTCACCTCGCCCTGAGGACGGTGCGACCGCCACCCCCGGCGTGGCAAGCACCGAGCCCGACGCGTCGGTGATCACCGCGGACGGCGCGCCCGCACCCGACGCGAGCGCCGTCTCGTTCCGGTAGGTGATCGAGACGGAACCGCTGGACCCGGCGCTCACCACCAATCCCCCAGGGGTGCTCGGGTTGAACAACATCGCTTCGCAGTGGCTCTGGTTGCGATGGGCGCCATGCTCGTCATCGCTCACGCCACCAGAGCTGCAGTCGGTGCTCGGTGGCACCGAGGTCGAGGTCACGATGACGCTCCAGGTGTTCTGGTCCACGTCGCCATCGCTGTCGAAAGCCGTCAAGACAACCTCGTAGTCACCAATGGCAAGCGAGGCGGGAACTGCAACGGACAACAGGTCATGTTGGCGACCGAAGTAGGTCGCTTCAGGCGTGACGGTCACCGGCAGGCCTTGCAGGTAGGTGCCGCTCGTCGACGCGAGCGCCGCGCTCGGCGCGCTCGCCCCACTGGCCAGCGCGCTTTCGTCCGAGTAGGTGATGGACAACGTCCCGCCGGTGCCGCTCGCGAGCGTCAGCGCCTGCACCGGATTGGGGTTGCTGAGGAGCCAGGGCTCACACGTCGGGCCGTTGTCCGAGCCGTTGGTCTGCTGGGACGAGAAGCCCCAGAGCCCGCCGAAGCTCGAACACTGATAGTTCGGGACCGAAGCCGACACGCTGACCGACGCCGCCCCGCTCGAGGCGCGGTTGTTGTCGTCGCCTGAGTACGTGCCGGTGACCGTGTCGTTGTTGCCGACGGGCAGGGCGGTCGTCGTGCAGCTCGCCGTCCCATCGCTCGCGAGCGTGGCGCTGCACAGTGCCGTGCTTCCAGTCGTGAAGCTGACCGTGCCCGTGGGCTGGTCACCCGACACCTTGGCCGACAGCGTCACGGGCTGGCCGGACTGCGCCGGCGACGGTGAGACCGTGACGGCCGTGACCGAGACCGCCTTCGCCACTGGAACAGCGAAGGTCGCCGTCGAGCCCAGGTGCGAGCTGTCTCCGACGTAGCTGGCAACCACGCTATCCGTGCCCGCCGCCAGCCCCGTCGTCGAGCAGGTCGCGGCACCCTTGGAAAGAGTTCCGCTGCAGAGGAGGTTCTGAGCGGAAACGCTGTTGAGATAGAAGCTGACCAGGCCGCTCGGCGTGCCCGAGGTTGCGCTGCCGGGGACAACCGTCGCGGAGAGTTGCACCGACGCACCCGCGCTCGGCGTACCGGGAGTGAAGCTGGTCGTGATCCTGGTGGTGTCTTTGCTCGCGACGTCCAAGGTGAGCGGCGACGAGAGCGCCGACGCGCCGATCGCGGCATCGCCGTTGTACGACGCGGTCACACTGACGGAGCCCGGCGCGGTCGGCGAATAGCTGTAGGTCGCCACACCGGAGGCATCGACGGGCACCGTCGCAATCGCCTGCCCGTTCGCATAGAACGTCGTCGTACCTGTCGGCGTGGCCCCGCTCGCGGACCACGAAGTCGTCGCCGTCAGGGTCGTCGACTGCCCGACGACCAGCTTGGTGCTCGCCGCACTGAGCGCGGTGGATGAGCTCGCGAGGCTCGGCAGGACGGTAAGGGTTGCCGAGCCCTGGGACGCGAGGGCGACTCCAAGGTCGGTGAAGTTAGCCTGGATGTGCTGGATCCCTGGTGCGAGTTGTTGCTGCAAGGTGAAGACGTACTGGCCATTGCCAACGTTGGTGGCTCTCCCGAGTTCGGAGAGCAAGCTGGTGTTGACGTCGTAGAAGGTGACCGTGCCACCGTCCACGTTCGCTCCGGTGTAGGCGTTCGTCACCGTGGCGACAAGGGTGGCCGACCCGTTCGTCGTGATGGCCTGCGGATTGACGGTCATCACGGTGGAGGTCGAAGGCAGCGAGGGCGGACTCACGATCGTCACCGTCAGGCCGCTCGCGCTCGAGTTCGCCACTGTCGGACCCGTGAAGTGGGCCTCAATCTGGTGCGTGCCATAGGAGAAGCTCGACCAGGCCAAGGTGCAATGGCCGGACGCATCGACGCTCACCGGGCCGCCGAGGTTTACCGGCGCTGCATTGCTGGTGTCATCGACGAACTGCACCGTGCCACTGGTGACCGGCTGACCGGTCGCCGTGTCCGTCACGGTCGCCGACAACAGGACCTGTTGGCCTTGGGTGAACGTCGTCCCGTTCGATCCAAGGGCGACGCTCGAACTGTCCGGCTGGTCCGAGGCCACGCCGAGCGACAACGGCGCGGAGGTCACCGGGGCGCTTCCAGAGACCCTCAGCTTCGCATAGATGGTCTCGGTGGCCCCGGGCGCGAAGCCCGTGTAGCTGGCGGTGGCAATCCCGTTGCTGTTCACGCAAGCCACCGTTCCGTTCCCGTTGCAGCCGGCGCCGTACGCGGAGGGCGAAAGGAGACCGGACGCACTCACCGAGTTGACATAGAAGGTCACATACGCCGAAGACGGCGGTGATGGCGGCGGCGAGACGGTGGCCGTCAACGTCACCGAAGTGGCGTTGGCCGGCACGGGGTTCGGCGACGCCGACACCGTGATCGTGTAGGTGCTGGCGCTGGCGCGACCGACGACCAGCGCCGCTCCCAGACTTGAGAGCACCAACAGCGTCGCCCCCAACACTCCCAGCGCGCGATTGGAGCGCCGCCACCGACGCGCGTGAAGGTGCGCGTGCCGTGTCTTGGTGTGGCGTGTCTGGCGCGAAACCAGCATCCTCGGTCCTTACTCCCTCATCCTGAGGGGCTCGACAGGCCCGGTTTCGCCCTCAGCTCCCCGGCAGACTGGTGGCGACCAAACCGTTCGCCTGCCGGATCCATGCATGCCTGCAACATTTAGGAGCCGGACGTACCGTTCGGCACGCCGTGGGCCCCCGACTCCGCTTTCAGCGCCACAAATTATCAGGCGGCGCAGAAATACTCAAGCGAATTAGACCCTAAATGGTCAGTTTTGACCAACCCAGGTGAGATCGAGCTGGGCCGACTGATTCTGCAGGTCATTGCCAGCGCTGGTCGGCAGACTGAGGGTGAAGGTGAAGGTCGTCGAGGCACCGGCGGCCAGGCGCTCGATGGGCAGTGACGCCGGCACGTTCGCGAGCAGACCGTCGTACTCGACGGTCCGCGGGCTGCTGTCCATCGTGATCGCCAGGTTCAACGCGCGCGCGAGGCCGTTCGTGCTCGTCGTGGGCTCCAAGGTGAGCTCGAAGCCCGCCGTGCCGACGTTGCCGATCGTGACGGTGTCGCTGGACGAGCTGCCCGGGGCCATGTTCGTCGCGTTGAGGAACGAATGCCCGTCGTGGTTGTTCGTCATCTCGACGGTCCCAGCGGGTGCGGTGGTCGTCGTCACGGGTGCACCGCTCGTTGTGGTCGTACTCGCGCTTGTCGTGGTGGTCGGGCGCGTGGTCGTGGTGTTGGTCGGCGGGGCACTCGGCCGCGGCGACGTGGTGGTGCTCGACGTGGTCGTCGAACTCGACGTGGTGGTCGGGCGCGGCGAGGTGGTGGTGGTGGTGGTCGTCGTCGGATGCTTGCCCCCGGCCAGGGTCGTCGTGGTCCCCCCGCCGCCGCCCGGTGCCGTCGTGGTGGTCCCCCCGCCCGGTGCGCTCGTGGTGGTCGTGGTCCCCCTGCCCGGGATGAGCGACGACGTCGTGGTCGAAGCCGCCGGGACCCCCGTCGTTGTCTGGGGGGCACCGGTCCCGCTCGTCGGCGTCGGCGGCAGACCGGCGGCAGGCGCTCCCCCAGCGCCCCCAGCGCGACCCGTGGTGGTGCTGGTGCTCGGCCCCCGTTGCGCGGTGGTGCTCGTCGACGCTGGGCTGCTCGAGCTCGTGACGGTCGGACCGGTGGTCGTCGGGAGCGAGCGGTTGGCGGTGCTGGTCGAGGGGGTGGTGCTCGAAGAGGTCGCTTGACCCCCTTGGAAGGCGAAGGCCTGCACGGCGTTGCCGGCCACGCCATTGGTCTTCGCGTACAGCGGGATCTGGGCGGAATGCGTGGCGCCGGCGACGCTCAGGCGGACTGGCGCGACCGCCACGAATCGACCAACCGGTGCCGGCACGAAGCCGCCGAGATCGCTGCGCAGGGTGTAGTGCAGGTAGGCGTAGTCGCTCAGCGACGCGGTGATGACGCCGCGGCGTAGCGCCGGAAGCAGCACGGGCTTGTTGCTGGCGCCGATGATCGCGCCCCCGTAGTCGAGCGCGATGACCACGAGCGAGTGCTTGGGATGGGTCGCGCCCGACGCCGGCGCCGCCGAGGCCCCCGGCGCGACGAGCAGGCCGGCGAGCACCCCTGCGGCCGCCGACGCCGTCCCGGCGAGGTGCCAGGCCCTCATCGCGCGCCGGGGCCCGCCGGGCTTTGCCGCCGTCCCCTCCCCCACCAACCCGCCGTCACGGCGCCGAGCACCAGCGCCGCGCCGGCGACCAGGTCGACGACGAGCGCCGCCTGCGCGCTGTCGTCTGACGCCGACACCCCGAGCACCGCCACCACTTTGTGATCGATGATCAGCCCACCGTCGGCTTCGCGCACCTCGCCCGGGATCTCCCGCAAGGACGACGAGTTGGTAGCGATGACCTCGGCCATGGTGCCCGAGGCGACCGCGGGTGGGTTGTCGCTCGCCGTCGTCGCCTCGAGCGTTCCGCTCGAGTGATACGCGCTAAGCGTCGCTCCGACCTGGGCCGCGAGGCGCCCCAGCACGTCCGCCAGCGGGGTCATCACCATTGCCACGCCGACCGGCGCGTTGTGGTCGAGCACCGGGCCGATCGTGAGGAGCACGGGCGCACCTTGGAGCTGCACGAGGGTCGTGAAGCGGCCCTGGCGGGACCCCTTCCAGGTGGCGAGCGAGCGCGCGATCGCCGTGACGCCCTTTCGGCTCGCGACCGGGGCCGGCGCCCCCTTGGAGCGCACGGCGAAGACGACGGCTCCGTCGGGGCGCACCAGGTCGACCATCGGCACGTTCGAGTTCGCCTGCAGCGGCGTGACGAGGCGATTGAGGCTGGCCGCGTCCACGTCGGCGAGCGCGTGGCCGATGCCGGAGGTGAAGATGATCGCCCGAAGCAAGGAAAGCTGTTCGGCCTCGATCTCGACCAGGCCGGCGTTGGCGCCCGCTCCCGCGAGCACGAGACGCCGGTCGAGCTCGCGGCGCACCGCGGCAGCCGCAAGCGTGCCGGCCAGCAGGACCAGCAAGCAGCTCAGCAGCGCTCCCGCGCCGAGCGCGATGCGCCGGCGGCGATATGCGGCGCGTGCGTCATCGCCTGAGCGCTCGAGCCCCGGCTCGGGCGCGCCGGGGACGAGAACGCGCAGCTTCCGTGCCATGACGCTCGGACGAACCTTGACGCGCGTGGATCAGACCGGCATGCGCGACGAGTCGACCACTGTGGGCTCGATCATCGTCGCTGCCGTGCTCGACGCATCTGGGAGGGCGCGGCGCGCACCCCTGGCGTGGCGACCGCGCGGGCGCGGCTTTCGGAGGTCCCAGAGCATCAAGATCCCGAGCACGACCGCCGGAATCGAGATCAACAAGATGCGCGCCGTGCTCGACTGCAGCCACGACAGGGCGTAGCCGATACCGGGAGCGTGCCAGAACTCCTCCCAGCCCGACCCCGTCGCAGGAACCCGCCAGGCGTCGGGAACGGGATTGGCGTCGCCCTTGGTCTCGAAGTAGCGGCTCGTGCCCGATCCTTGGATCGCGTAGATGCGGTGGGTGATCTTCTCGTTCGGGTCGTTCGGCGAGGTGAAGACGATGACGTCGCCCACCTTCAACTGGGAGGCCTTTGCCTTCTTGTAGAGCACGAGCGATCCCGTCGGGATCGTCGGCGTCATCGAGCCCGAGCGCACGATCAGGGCCTCATAGGGGAACACGCGAGGGCCAACGTCGACGAAGAGCAGGCCGAGGACCAAGATGGTCGCGAGGCCGAGCAGCAACCACTCGCCGATTGTCTTGATGCGTCCCATGCGTGACTCCTGCACCGCGGGAGCATTCCCGGTGACGGTCGGGCCATTGTCGCATGAACCCTGGCCCCGCGCCGAGGGCGTCGGGGCCACGGGCTCATGCCACTCGTGCTACCGAGAGCTTTCCCAGCCGTGCTGCTACTGGCTGATCTGCCAGGTCAGGCCGAACGACGCCAGCGCGTCCTGGGCCGTGTTGCCACCCCCTGAGGGCAGGTAGACACCGATGAGAAAGCTCCGGCTCGCCGCCGCCGCCAGCTCGGTGGCGCCCGGCTTCGTGTCCTGCGTGTCTGGTGCCGTGAGCGGCAACAACGAGGTGCCTCCGCTGCCTCCGCTCGTCGAGGTGAAGGTCGCCAGGCTCTTGCCCGTCCCCGATGGCTGAGTGGTGAGGTCGACCACGGCCGTCCCGGCCGGCAACGTGTCGCTCGAGGTGAACGTGGTTGGGAACACCACGCTGATGCTGGTCTGATTTGTGCCCGTCGCTTGGGAGGTCCCGATCACGTTCGAGCCCGAGGGCGTGACAAAGGCGAGCGAATCGCCGGATGTGACGCTCAAACCGCTACTGCTCAGCGAGACGGTCTGCGCCGTCGCACTCGCCGTGCCGGTGAGCTCGCTCGCAACCTGCCCGACCGTCGGACAGGCCCCGTACCAGCAGTTGGTGTAATCGGTCGAGGTCGTCGAACCACCACTCGTCGCGCTCTGCCCGTACTCTTCGACGAAGACGTCGGCATCGCTGCACAGCGTGGCGGTCGTGGACAGCGACCCGAGGGTGAAGTAGACGGTCGTGGTCACGGTCGCTGTCGGGTTCTGGTCGATGGTGACCGCGGTGATGTCATTGCTCGAGTTTCTTGTGACGGAGCTCACCGTCGTGCCGCTCGGAAGCGAGCTCGCCGTGGCGGTCACCGTCATGCCGACGCTCACGCCGTCGAAATATATCCCCGAAGGCGCGAAAATCGTGGTGCTGTGTTGGTTGATAATGACGTTGCTGAAGGTCGTCGCCGAGGAGTCGACGCAGGCCGACTGGGCGTAGAGGTCGAGGCGCGCGGCATTGATCGTCCCGCCATTGGCGACCGTCACCGCACCGAGGGCGATCGGACCGCCGGGGTAGTTGGCGGTGTTGTCGAGCGTCAAGACGCTCAAGCAGTTGCTGTTCGCGTTGCTCGTCCCGTTGAACGAAAAGCAGGCGGTCCCCGCGTTCGCCGTGTTCGAGAGCGTGAGGCTCCCGGTCGCGAAGGTGTTGCCTAGGTTGGTGGTCGTGGCGTTGAAGGTGGCGAAGGTCCCGCTGCTTGCGCCGAGGCCCACCAGGCCCGCAGCGAGCAGCACCGTCAGCCAGCGCCGGCTCTTTCTCATTGGCACCCCTCGGTCGTCGGGCGCGAGGCAACCATCCCCCGGGGCGCGCTCACGTGGTCGTCGTTCTCATTCACCGAAACCTCACCTTCTCCTCTCGCTGGATGGTCAGGCTCGGTTTCGCCACTAGCTCCTCGACGGGACGATGGCGACCAAAATCACCCGTCGAATCAACGCTTGCCTGCTGCGACCACCGACAGTGGCTGTCGGTGCCGCTTCTGTGTTGTCATCGCCTGTGCACGCTGTGCACGGCGCACTACTTCTAGCTGGGAAGATACCACACCGTCAAGAGAACTTGGCCCTATCGGGCACCGGGACCTTTGTCCCGTGTGCGGGCGGCGCTGCCCGAACGGGCACGCTGCGTAGGCGAACTCCCAGCCCACATCGCGTTAGCGCTGATTGGCGAGCCCATCGAGCCGGGCCGTCTCCTCGGCGCTGAGGGAGAAATTCGTCACGGCGAAGTTCTCCTCGAGGCGGCCGCGGTGCGCGGATTTCGGGATGGCGACGAAGCCGTGCTCGAGATGCCAGCGCAGCACGACCTGCCCGGTCGTCGCCTGATGCGCGCGGGCGACCTCGAGCAGGGTGGGATTGGCGAGGTCGGTCAGCTTGAACGGGCTGTAGCCCTCGAGGACGACCTTGCGCTCGGCGAGCGCCGCGGCGAGCTCGGCGTCATAGCGCGACGGGCTCCAGGGGATCTGGTTGACCACCGGCGCGACCCCGCAGGCATCCGTGATCTCGTCGATCTGGGCGATCGAGTAGTTGCTCACCCCGATCGAGCGCACCAGGCCGTCCTCTTGGGCGCGGACGAAGTGCGCCCAGACGTCGGGGCGAGACTCCCCCGCTGGTGGCCAGTGCACGAGCCACAGGTCGACATAGTCGACGCCGAGCTGTTCGAGGCTCTCCTCGAGCGTTTCCTGCTCGCGCCCGACGTTCTCGGGCGGGCACTTGGTCGTGAGGAACACCTCGGCGCGCGCGACCCCCGAGTCGCGCAATGCTGCGCCGACCTCGCGCTGGTTGCCATAGGCGCTTGCCGTGTCGATGTGGCGGTAGCCGATCTCAAGCGCCTCCGCGATCGCCCGGCGGCCTGCCTCGCCCGTCAGGCTCCAGGTGCCGAGGCCGATGAGCGGCATCTCGGCGCCGTCGGCGAGCTTTGCGACTGCGGGCTGGTGGCGTGCCATGGCGCCGTTCTAGCGCCTCGCCGGCGGTCGCGGATCAGCTCCGCAGCTCGAACCAGACCGCCTTGCCCCCGTCCAGGCGTTCGGTGGTGCCCCAGTCGTGCGAGAGGACGTCGACCAGCAGCAGTCCCCGTCCCGTCTCATCGAGCGGCTCGGGGATCGATAGATGCGGCGGGATGCGGCTGCGGTCAGTCGCCTCGATGCGCAGCACGCCTTGTTCGACGCGGACGATCAGATTGCACGCCCCTCCGACGTGCTGGGCGGCGTTCGAGACGATCTCGCTCGTGAGCAGGACCGCGGCCTCCTGGTCACCGCCCCAGATGCCCTCGGCCAGCACCGCACGCACGAACTGGCGGGCGGCAGCGCAGCTCGCCGGCCCCCCGATCAAGGTGATGGCGTGCTCGCGGGGAGCGACCGTCACGTCGGTTGTGGCACTGGGCGCCGCCGCCTTGGCGGCGCGGACGGGGCGCTTCGGGCCGCCTGCACCCCCCGAGGCCCGCCCGCGCGAGCGCTCGGAGTTGCGAGCGCCCCCTGTGCCTTCGTCCATCCCCGCTCCGTTACCCGCCCGCGCCCTCGGCGCAACCGCGCGTCGTGAAAATGGGCGCGCGGCGCACCCGTGTCACGCCGCTGCCGGTGTCTCAGTCGCCGCCCGCCGCCCGGATGACCTCGTCGATCGCGCCCCTGACGACCCGGGCCTGTGCGAAGGCCGCGTCGGCGTCGTGGCGGTAGTGCTGGGCGAAGCGATCGCCCGCGCCGTCAAGGTGGCGCGCCAACAGCCGCTCGCAGAGCTCACCGCGCTCTTCGAGGGCGACCACCGCCGCCCACAGTCCCCGCTCCAGGGTCTCGAGCTGCCGGCTGAGCAGGCTCTCTGGTGAGAAGGTATGGCCCACCCGGCACCGGTAGCCGAGCACGCCATCTTCGTCGCGCTCCCACAAGGTGGCGCCGCATTCCGGGCAGCCGAGCGCCGCTGGCAGGCCGTGATGGCGGGTCTCACTGGCGCTGAGCACATCGACCATGCGGTCTCCTCCTTCGGTGTTGGCGTCGCGGCGCACCGCCGCGGCGGATTCACGGTGCTGGGCGAACGCGGCGACCACGGCGGCGACGCGGGCCGCAAGGTGCGCCGCCGGCGCCGCCGCGTCGTCCGGGACGACGCGCGCTGCGCTCGTCGGCATGCTCGGGAAGGCCGCGTCCTCGGGCGCCTGCGCGAAGACGCGGCCCCCGGCGTGGCGGATGCTCGCGAGCCCGAGCGTGCCGTCGTCGAGCGACCCCGAGAGCACCACCCCGATCCCCCGCTCGCCCCAGTGTTCGGCCACCGACGCGAACAGCACGTCGGCGGCCGGCCGCAGGCCATTCACCCGCGGGCCGCCGTCCAGGCGGACCCGTCGCCCCTCACAGCGCAGGTGGGCATCGCCCGGCGCGACGTAGATCCGCCCGGCAACGAGCGCCTCGCCGTCGCGGGCCTGGGTCGCCGAAAGGCGCGAGATCCGCCCGAACAGCCGCGGCAAGGCGTCCGGAGCGCCGCCGGAATCGTGCACCACGACGAGGACCGCCGCATCCAGCTGGCGCGGCAGGGCGGCGACGAACTCGCTCACCGCCTCGGTTCCTCCGGCGCAGGCGCCGAGGGCGACGACCGCCGCCGGCGCCGGCCCACCCGGCTCCCCCACGTCCCCGTCGCCTGCATCCTGCAGCGACCGGGCGCTGGTGGTGAGCGGGGGGGAGGCCGTGGTCAGCCCTCCGCTCGCGTCTGGCGCACCGGGTCGATCACCCTCGAACGCCCGCCGTCCCCGCTGGTCCGGCGCGAGGGCCGCTCGCTCATCTCGCCGAGGAGCTCAGCTGCAAGTGAGCAGACGCCGGCCCGCCGGGCGCGGCGGGCGAGCGGTGGCGCTGCGCTGGCCTCCTCGGTGGCGCTCGCTGCCATGGCCGGTCCTCCCGGGCTCCGCCAGCCCCCGGCCGATGCCGGGCGCCGAGGTCGCCGCGACCATCGTTAACCCGCCGGACGCGTCCGCGCCAGTCCTGGGACATCTTCGGGCAGCCTCGGGCGCGGGCGGCTAGAAGTGGAGGCGTGAGCCAGGCGACGAGCGAACACGAAGTGGGGCGCGGCGGGCTGCGGATCGCGCTCGTCGCCCACGACCACAAGAAGGCGGACCTGCTCGAATGGTGCCGGGCCCATCGTGATTTCCTTGCCACCTGCGAGCTTGTTGCCACCGGGACGACGGGCCAGATGGTGGGCGAGGCGCTCGGCCTCGAGGTCGAACGCCTGCGCAGCGGCCCGCTCGGGGGTGACCTCGAGATCGGGGCCCAGATCGCCGAGGGGCGCATCGATCTCTTGCTGTTCTTCTGGGACCCGCTCGAGCCCCAGCCACACGATCCCGACGTCAAGGCGCTCTTGCGCGTGGCGGTCGTCTGGCACGTGCCGACCGCCTGCGAGCTCGCCACCGCGGACTTGGTGATCACCTCGCCCCTGCTGTCAGAGCGCCGTCACCGCGTTCTCGATGAGGAGAGCGCGCGGCGCCGAGACGACCGCCCGATCTCCCGCTGAGCCGCTAGCCGGCGGCCTCTTGCTCGGGAGCCTCCTCGAGCTCGCCGAGCGCCACCTCGTCGGCGGCCGCCAGCGCCCGGATCTTCGCGATGTCGTCGTCCATCTGGGCGATCAGCGCCTCGCTCGAGTCAAAGCGCAGCTGGGGACGCACGCGGGGGCCCACCTCGACTCGGACGCGCTCGCCGTAGAGGTCGCCGGAGAAGTCCAACACGTAGGCCTCGAGCAGCCGCACCCCCTCGGCGTAATAGGTCGGGCGACGACCGATCGAGACGGCCGCCAACAGGATCGTCCCATCCGCCCGTTCCAGACGGCCGGCATAGACGCCGTCGTCTGGCAGCTCGGTCGTCGTCTCGACGTTGGCCGTCGGATAGCCGAGCAGCCGGCCGCGCCGATCCCCGACCACGACGACGCCTTGGACGATGCTCACCCAGTCGACCCTACCAACGCCCCCGGGGTGGACTTTCCAGGACGGGAAAGGCCCTGGTTGCGCAGTGGCTCGGGGATCACGAGCCGCGAGAGGCCGAGCACCGCCAGGTCCGCCAGCAAGGAGAGCAGGGCCACGAGGATCGCCCCCGCCACCGTCTCGACGCTGTTCTGGGTGCTCAAGCCGGCGAAGATGTACTCGCCGAGGTCGTTGACCGTCACGTAGGCCGCGAGCGTTGATGTCGCCACCACCTCCACCGCGGCTGTCCTGAGCCCCGCCACCGCCAGCGGCAGGGCGAGGGGAACCTCGGCCCGCCACAGACGCTGCCAGCGCGTCATCCCGGACGCCCGTGCCGCTTCCCGCACGTCCGGACTGACCTCGCGCATACCCACATAGGCGTTCGTCAAAATCGGCGGCAGGGCAAGCGCGATGAGCGTCAGGGCAGCGGCCGCTTCCCCGCCGTTGCGCAGCCCGACGACCGGCCAGATCGCTAGCAGGGTCAAGAGCGCGAGCGAGGGGATGGCGCGCGCCGCATTGGACGCGTTGAGCGCCACCACCCCGCCGCGTCCAAAGTGCCCGAGCGTGAAGCCGATGCCGATGCCCACGACGGCGGCGACCGCCACGACGAGCGCGGAGAGCTCAACTTGGACGACGAGGCGGGCCCAGATGCCGTCCGGGCCGCTCCAGTTCGCCGCGGTCGTAAAGAACGCCCAGAGCCCTGACCAAAAGCCCATCGCTAGCCCGCCACCCGCGCCGGGCCCCGCCAACGCACCGTCAGCTTCTCGGCCAGCACGAAGGCGAGGTCCGCCAGCCCGGCGAGCAGCACCGACAAGATCAACGGCACCGTGATCTCGGTGTAAAAGCCCGTCTGGAAGCCCATCTGGATCGACTGGCCAAGCACGTTCATGCCGATGAAGGTCGTCACCGTGACGAGCCCGATCACCGTGACGCTCGCCACCCGCAGGCCGGCGAAGATCGCCGGAAGGGCGAGGGGAAGCTCGACGTGCACGAGCGAGCCGATCGGGCGGTAGCCCGTCGCCCGCGCCGCCTCGCGCAGCTCGGGAGGAACGCCGTCCAGGCCGGCCAGCACGTTGCGGACGAGCACCAGCATCGTGTAGCTCACGAGTGCGACCTCGGCCGCCGCCAGCGAGAAGTAGCCGATGATCGGCTGGACGATGGCGAACAGGGCGAGCGAGGGGATCGTGTAGAAGAGCTCAGAGATCCCGAGCAGCACCGCCCGTGCCGAGCGGTGCTTGCGCACCGCCACGGCGAGCGGCAGGGCGATCACGATCCCGATGCCGACTGCGATCGCGCTCAGCTCGGCCTGCATGCCCAGCTGGGACAGAAAGACACCGCGATTGTCCTGCACATATGACCAGGAGATGAATGGGTTGCCCTCGTGGAACATCGACTCGCTAGCGTCCTTGTCGACATGATCAGCCTGCGCTCGGTCTCCAAACGCTACGGCCACCAGCCGCCCGCCGTGTCCGATCTCTCCTTGGAGGTCGAAGACGGCGAGCTCTGCGTGCTGATCGGGCCCTCGGGAAGTGGCAAGACGACCACACTCAAGATGATCAACCGGCTGATCGAGCCCAGTTCGGGCGAGATCTCGATCGATGGTCGCAACGTCCTTGCCATCGACGCGACCGAGCTGCGCCGCTCGATCGGATATGTGATGCAACAAGGCGGGCTCTTTCCCCACCAGCGGGTCGGCACCAACGTCGCGACGGTGCCGCGGCTGTTGGGCTGGCCAAAGCACAAGGTGGCCGCGCGCGTCGACGAGCTGCTCGAGCTGGTCGGCCTCGACCCCGCCCGCTATGCGCGCCGCTTCCCCCACGAGCTTTCGGGGGGTGAGCGCCAACGCGTCGGCGTCGCCCGAGCGCTCGGCGGCGACCCGCCGGCGCTGTTGATGGACGAGCCCTTCGGCGCGGTCGACCCGATCACGAGAAAGCGCCTGCAAGAAGAGTTCGGCGCCCTGCAGCGCCAGCTGGCAAAGACCGTGGTCTTTGTCACCCACGACATCGAAGAGGCGGTCGCGCTCGGCACGCGCATCGCCATCCTCGCTCCCGGAGGCCGCCTCGAGCAGTACGGCACGCCAGCCGAGGTGCTCGGCCGCCCCGCCTCGGACTTCGTCACCGAGTTCGTCGGCGCGGAGCGAGGCCTGCACCGCCTCGGGGTGACCAAGGTCGCCCTCGATCACCTCACCGAAGCGCCGCGGGTCGCGCCCGAGGACGGCCTCGCAGCGACCAACGCCGAGCTGTTCCAGCTGGGCTTCCGCTTCGGCGTCGTCACCGGTCCGGGCGGCGAGCTCGTCGGCTGGGTGGAGCGGGACGAGGAGCGCCGCGATGACGACCTGCGCACCGTCGCCGCAGCCATGCGCCCCTTCGGGGCGACGACCCCGCTTGGTGCGAGCCTCGAGGACGCGCTCGCCGCGATGCTGCGCAACGACGACGGCTTCACGGCGATCACCGACGCCGGCCGGGTGATCGGCGTGCTCACGCCCGACGACCTCCACGCGGCGCTGCGCCGGTCCCTCGGCCAGGTGCCCACCGGGCGCACCTGAGCCACGACCGGCGCAGCGCCGACGGAGCGTTTCAGCTCACGACTTGCCTGAGAGCAGGCCCTTTCCGACCAGCCACTTGTGCGCCACGCTCGCTGGGCTTTGGTGTTGCAGGTTGACCTTGATGTTCATGTTCGAGAGGGCAACCGTCGTCAGCTTCGCGGCGAGCGCATTCAGGGCGGCGGCGACCTTGGGGGTGTCGACCGACTTGCGGATCACCGGGATCAGGAAGTCGGCTGCCTGCAGGTGCTTGTTGTCGACGAGCTGAACGAAGTGATTGTGCACGATGTTGCCGTCGCTCGAGAAGAACTCGCACACCTGGACCCGGTTGGTCTTGAGCGCCTGGACGGAGATCGGCCCCGCCTCGTCGGTCGACTGGAACGCCTTGAAGTGCAGGCCGTAGACCTTCTCGAGCCCAGGCTCGCAGGTCGCATTCTGCGGGCACTCGGGCGGTCCCCCGAGCACGAGCTGGTTGGCGATCGGCTTCAGCGACGAGAGCGTCGGGTGCTTGCCGAGGTGGTATTTGCGGTCCGTCGCCTTGGTGATCGCAAAGACGTTGGTGTCGATCGCCTTGGCGGGCTTGAGGACCGTCGCCCCGTGCGGCGCGAGCTCCTTGTCGAGCGCCGGGATCGCGCGCTTCAAGGTGTTGGCCGCGGTCCCGGCCTTCGGGTTCAGATACAGCAACAGCGTGCCGGCATAGTCGGGCTCGAGGTCGAGCGCCCCGTGCTCGAGGGCCGGTACGACCTCTTGGCGCGCGCCCAGGTTCGGACGGATCTGCACCTTGAAGCCGGCATGCTCGAGCACGTCGCCGTAGAGGTTGGCGACGACGAACTGCTCGGGGAAGTTGGTCGAGCCGATCACGATCGTCCCCACTGAGGACTTCGCCCCCCGCGCCGCGGCCGAGGCGGGCGCGGCGAGGCCCATCGCGGCCATCGCGATGCTCCCTCCGGTCAGCGCAAGCCCCGCGGCGAGATTACGTGCACGTCTCATGGCGTTCTCCTTCTGGTGCCGAAGGCCGCCCCGCGGCCCGGCCAGTGCGGAGCTCTCGGCCCCGGCGTCGGATTCGTGCTGGTTCGCTGGCCCGAGCTGCAGGCCCCCTGGTGCCGTAATGACTTCGTCATGCGACCCGAGCACTCTACCGGGCAGTGATCACATCCCGGCCCGCGCGACCGGAATTGCCCTGACGCCCGCTCCCGTCGCGGTCAACGACCGCAGCGATCGGTTCAGCCGCCACCGCGGGCCGGGGCCTCCGCCGAGCCGCTCCCGGCCTCGGCGGCGAGCATGGCGCGCAGCTCGGGGCCCACGCGCCCGCGGTGCGCCCGCGCCTGTGGCACGAGGCGCCAGCTGGCGAGCACGACCGCGCTCGCCACCACGCCGATCGCCGCGGCGAGCTCGAAGGGGATGGCCGGCGCCAGGCCGAACAGCGCTCCCGACAGCGCCGCGGCGGCGGCCATCGCCGCAGTCCTCGCCGTCTCGACGGCGCCCTGGGCGCGGCCTTGCAGGGCGGGAGGCGTCGTCTCGCTCAGCACCAACAGGGCCGGAGGATTGCCCGCCACGGTGCCCACGGCCTCCAAGAACCCGAGGCCGATCAAGAGCGCCACGGCATGGATGAAGGGATACAGGGCGCAGAACAGCGCCGTCCACAGCATCGCTCCGATCGCCAGCAGCCGCCGGTCCAGCCGGTTGGCGAGCCAGCCGGCCGGGACCGATAGGGCCGCGTAGGGCAGCGCGAAGAGCGTCCAGGACAGCCCGACGTCGAAGTCGGCGGCGTGGCGGGCCCGCAAGAGCAGCGTCCAGCAGGTCTCGTACATGCCGCCAAAGCACCCGCCACAGGCAAAGACCACGAGCACCCCGAACAGCGCCCGGTTCTTCGACATCAGGCCGCGAAACGACGTCGGCAGCGGCCCCCGGCCTGCCTCGGTGCCACGAGGATCGGGCAGGCTGCTGCGCCCCGCTGGCAAAACGGCGAGCACCGGGCCCGCCGCGAGGACCGCGGCGATCGCCGCGCCGACGAAGAGGCTGCGCATCGAGCTCTGGCCGACCACACTGCCGACGAGCGGGCCGCCGGCAGCCGCCAGCATCTGGCTGCCATACAGCGCGCCGAACGCGCCACCGCGCGCCTCGAGAGGGACCAGCGTGCCGATCGCCGCCGCCGACGCGACGGTCACCGAGCCGGCGCCAATCCCCTGCAGCGCCCGGAACGCGATCGCCCAGAGGGGCTGGGATGCGCCCGCGAAGCCGAGGCTGCCGATGGCGAAGACGACGAGGCCCCCCAGCACCACCGGCCGGCGGCCAAGGCGGTCCGAGAGCCGGCCCACCGGATACTGGGTGATCACACTGGCGGCGAAATAGGCCGCCATGATGATCCCGACGAGCGCGTTGCTCGACCCCTGGTGGCGCAAGTAGACGGGCAGCAGCGGCAAGATCGCCGTGGCTCCGATCCACAACAACAGCGTCGTCGCCGACAGCGAGATCACGAGGCGCCGGTCGCGGCCCGAGCCGAGCATCGTTTTCCACCGGCGCGACGACACGACCTGCGATCCTACCTGGCAGCTGCGCGCGCAAAGCCGGCGAATTCTTTGGCAATCAGCGCCGCTTTCCCCCTGCGGGATGGGGCGCGCCGCGGGGATCCACCACCTTGAGACAGCCCCTGGCTAGCTTGAGCCCGGGTCTGAGAGGAGACGGCGTGGAGCCCTGGCATACCGGCGAATTGCTCGGATTCGACTTCGAGACGACCGGCATAGATCGTTGCAGTGATGTGCCAGTATCTTTTGCCCTGATCCGCTCGGTCAAAGGCGAGATCATCGAGCAAATCGTCGGCCTGGTCGATCCGGCCCGCGACATCCCCGCCGAGGCGACGGCGATCCACGGCATCACCACCGAGCGCGCCCGAAGCGAAGGCCAGCCGCTTGGCGACGCACTCGAGATGATCGCCGACGTGCTCGCCGAGGCGGCGCGCCGGGCGGTGCCCGTCGTCGGCATGAACGTGGGATTCGACCTTTCGATCCTGCACCACCAGCTCGAGCGCCTGAGTGGTGGCGGGCTGATCGGGCGGAATTGGCGGGGCCCGGTGCTCGACGTCCTCGTGCTCGATCGCAATCTCGATCGTTGGCGTCCGGGCAAACGGCGCCTCGACGCGCTGTGCGCCCACTACGGCGTCGACGCCTCGAACAGCCACGACGCCGGCGCGGACGCCACGGCGACCCTCGCCGTGCTCGACGCGCTCTGTCGCTGCTACCCCAGCCTGTGCGCGATGGATCTCGAGGCGCTCTGCGCCCACCAAGCGCGCTGGCACCGCGAGTGGGCGCTCAGCTACGACGCCTGGCGGGCCCGCAACGCGCTCTCGCGCCTTGAGCCAGATGAGTTCTGCTGGCCCCTTGCCGGCTACGACCTGTTCGGCGACGCGATGCACGAGGAGCGTCTGGTCGCGCTCGCCTGAACGGCCAGGCGCGACGGCGCCGGCTCAGGAGAAGGCTCCCGAGCCGGCGCGACGCCGCTTGGATCAGGCGATGGTGATCGAGGGGTCGAGGTAGACGTCCTGGATCGCCTTCAAGAGCTCCACGCCCTCTTCGAAGGGCCGCTGGAACGCCTTGCGCCCGGCGATGAGACCCATGCCCCCGGCCCGCTTGTTGATGACCGCCGTGCGCACGGCAGCCGCCAGGTCACCAGTGCCCGTGGACTCGCCACCGGAGTTGATCAGGCCGATGCGCCCCATGTAGCAGTTGACGACTTGCCAGCGGCAGAGATCGATCGGGTGGTTGCCCTCGGTGTAGCGGTCGTAGACGAGCGGGTCGGTCCGACCGAAGTTCACCGCCCGATAGCCGCCGTTGTTCTCCGGCAGCTTCTGCTTGATGATGTCGGCCTCGATGGTCACACCGAGGTGGTTCGCCTGCCCGGTCAGATCGGCAGCCAGGTGGTAGTCGGCCTCCTTGGTCTTGAAGGCCGGGTTGCGCAGGTAGCACCACAGCACCGTGAACATCCCGAGCCGGTGCGCCTCGGCGAAGGCCGCCGCGACCTCGTGGATCTGGCGGGTGGACTCCTCCGAACCGAAGTACACCGTCGCTCCGACCCCGGCCGCGCCGAGGTCGTAGGCCTGCTGGACCTGGGCGAAGAGGACCTGGTCGTAGCGGGCGGGGTAGGTGAGCAGCTCGTTGTGGTTCAACTTGACGAGGAAGGGGATGCGGTGCGCGTAGCGCCGCGCCACGACGCCGAGGACGCCGAGCGTCGACGCCACGGCATTGCAGCCGGCCTGCACGGCCATCTCGACGATCGTCTCGGGGTCGAAGAAGGCGGGGTTCTTCGAGAAGCTCGACGCCGCGGAGTGCTCGATGCCCTGGTCCACAGGGAAGATCGACACGTAGCCGGTCCCGCCCAGCCGGCCGTGGGAGAACATCCCCTGCAGGCTGCGCAGCACCTGGTTGCTCCGGTCGGTGGCGACGAAGATCCGGTCGATGTAGTCGGGTCCCGGCAGGTGCAGCTGGTCGCGGGTGATCCCCGTGGACTCATGCTTCAGCAGCGAGTCCGCCTCGTCACCGAGCAGCTCACGGACGTCGACGGGCACGGCATCCTCCTTGCTTGGGGCCCGCGGGCGCAGTCGCTCCTCGACCGGCGGGCCGACAGGCGGCGCACCGGCGGGCGGGCACGTGCTGAGCCTACTCCTGCCGATGTGCGGCCTCGACCCGCGCCATCGCTCCCGGGCCAGTCCCGGACCAGCTAGCGGAGGCTGGCGAGCCGCTCCGGTGCGTCGGCGAGCTCGGGGTCGGCCTCGACAACGCGACGGAACCACTCCCGAGCTTCTGGGAGGTCCCCACTGCGCTCGTAGAGGTCGGCGAGCGCATACCACTGGCGCACGTGGCGATCGAGGGGCTTGCGGACACTACGGCCCGCCACCGCCTTGGCCAAGAGCGCGATCGCCTCCTCGAGCCGACCCTGGTCGGCGAGCGCGCCCGCCATCACGAGCCGGCCCTCAGCGAGCACGTCGCTGCCAGCGCCCGCCCGGCGCAGCTCGGTCCAGGCGTCGGTCACCGCTTGGAGGTGGCCGAGCGCCCGCTCGCAGTCCGCGATCACCGGGTGCTGCTCGACCGAGCCGGTGAGCTCGGCGAAGGCCTGGAGCTCCTTCACCGCCTCCCGCCAGCGGCCGAGGCGGTAGTAGGTGAGGCCGAGCAGCTCACGGATCGACGCCACCCCCGGCGCCGATCGGGCGAGGTCGCGCAGGATCGGCAATGCCTCGCCATAGCGGTCGTGCTCGTAGCTGCGCGTCGCCTCGGCGAGGCGGCGCTCCATGCGCGCCACCTCGCGGGGATTTCCGGCGGCGCTGAGCTCCATCGCCACCGGAGCGGGGATCCGCTTGCGCACCCGGGTGGGGCGCGGCTCGCTCGCGACGTCTCGGTTCGCGCCGCGGCGGGTCCCGGTGACCTGGTAGCGCGCGGCGGGACGCTCCGGCTTGGGCTCTTCCCGCCCGGCGCGCGGGGAGCGACGGGGGCCAGCCGGCTGCTCCTCGACCGGCCGCATCCCGGCCGCACCGCGGCGGGCGACCCCACCCCAGCCGGCTGTTCCGGCGCGCTCGTATGCCGAGGGGCCCGAGGCCGGGCGCCCCGCAGGACGGCCGCGCTCGGTGCGGGCGCCGCGCGGACCCCCCGACGGGCGACCGGCGGCCTCGTCGCGACGAGCGCGCACGGGGCGGCGCGGCCCTTCGGCCGACCCTGTCGTCCCGGGGCGCTCTGCCCGGCGCGGGCGCGCCCCGAATGCCTCAGCGTCCCTCCGGGGCGCTCGCCCGCCGACCGGGCGGGTTCGGGGGCCGGCGGGGCGCGGCGGTCGCTCGCCGAAATCGCCGTCGTCGCGCCTCGCCCGTGGCGCTGGGCGCGCCGAAGGCGCGCGCGATGGCCGCGCGCCGGTGTCGCGCGCGTCCCCGATACCCCGCCCGCCGGCGCGGCCGAAGCCTCCAGTGCGCGGCCGCTCGTCGCTGCGAGCCCCGCGGCCCTCGCCGGCGCGAGCGGGCGGAACCGTGCCCCGGCCGGTCCCGCGCGACCCCGTGGGACGCGCGCCGCCTCGAGTTGCCCCGTTCCGAGGTCCCCGCGGCGCGTCGCCAAAGCGCTCGTCGGCGCGCCCGGCGCCAGCAAAACCGCCGCGCCGCTCCCCGCGGCCCTCGCCGGCGCGAGCGGGCGGAACCGCGCCCCGGCCGGTCCCGCGCGACCCCGTGGGACGCGCGCTGCCTCGAGTTGCCCCGCCCCGAGGTCCCCGCGGC
>JAJZBI010000035.1 GCA_021798985.1 Actinomycetes bacterium | reverse complement strand
GGAAGCCGACCTTGCGACCCTTGCGCCCGCCGTTCCTCGATGCCGACCAGTTGCCGAGAGCATCCACCAGATCGGCAATCCCCGAGCTGTAGCACTCCTTTGAGTTCTCCGCCCACCACGGGGCGATCTCGGCCTTCTCCTGGTTCCACCGCCGGCGCAGCGCAGCGAGGTTCCACGCCACGCTCGCGTGGGTCGGGTCCGTCTTGGTTCCCCTCCAGCCAAGTCCATCACGGCTGTGGTTGCCGTCTGCACGCCGCCGGGCGGCTCGCCAAGCACCTCGTGTGCGAGCGGACCGGCGAGGCGGTGGACCGAGACATCAATGCCGCGAAGAACCTCCGTGACTGGCCGGAGACATCTGCCAGTCCTGGTCTAGTCGAGACCAGCGCCCCCGTGGACACTCGGGCCGCCACTCCTGGCGGTACAGACCCGGGCTCGGACCGTGGGACGACCCACGGCCGGAGGAGCGACCGTAAGACCTACCCGTCAGGGAAGGCCAGTCGCGGTGAGGCGAGAACCGAACCTGACGACCGTCAGGCGAGGAACCCCGCAAGGGGTGCAGCGTGAGCCGTGTTACTAGAACACACTCACGCTGCAACGGTGTGTCCTATTGCGATCTCAAGCGTGTCCCCACCGCGGCGGCCGATGATTTGAGGCATGGCGTATGCGAGCGATCTGAGCAACGAGCACTGGGATCTCCTCGAGCCGTTGCTCGTCACACCGGGAAAGCACGGCCCTTGATTCGGCGCTGACCTGCGGCGCGTCGTCGACGGCATGTGCTACATCGCCCACACGGGCTGTCAGTGGCGCTTCCTGCCGGCTGAGTTCGGCCCGTGGACACCGGTCTGGTCCCAGTTCCACCGCTGGTCGCGCAACGGCACGTGGGCGCTCGTGCTCGCCGAGCTCCACGCGCAGGCGCGTCTTGCACTCGGCCGCATGCAAGCGAAGCCCTCGATGGTGGTGATCGACACCCATCTCGCGCGCGGCGCCTCGAACGGTGGTGTCACCTTCCATCGCCGCGGCGGACCCTACGGCTACACCAACGGTGCGAAGCGCATCGTGGCGGTCGACGTCACCGGCTTGCCGCTCGTCGGCCGGGTCGTCTCCGCTTCGACCCCTGAGCCGGAGACCGTCGAGCTCCTGCTTGCTGATCTCGCCGCGAGCGGGCAGAACGAGCGGCTCGAGCTGGTGCTCGTCGACCGGGGCACCTCGAAAGGGCGAGCCCGACAGCTCTCGGCCACTCACGGCTGTGAGGTCCGTCGTGTCGGCTGAGACGAGCCACCACGCGACGACAAGGGCCAGAGGATCTTCCGTCCGATCGCGCACGCCTGGCGCGTCGAGGTCGCATACGGGCTCCTCGGGCGCCAGCGCCGCCTGGCGCGCTCTTCTCAGAACACGTGTGGCTCAGCAAGCGCCTGGCTGCAGGTGGCGTGCGCCGCGCTGGTGCTGCGCGCACTGACGACATCGAGCGACCGCCGAACCCTGGCGGTGAGACACCTGCCGGGCACGATGGTGGCGATGGCGTGGTCGAAGAACACTTCTGCGGGGGATCCCATTGTCTCGCACAGCGGCGCCGTGCTCTCGCGCCCCGTCGCCTTCCGGTTCGCGCTCGACCTCACCGCCGAGCAGTCGCAGCGCTGTTTCATGTTCGCCGGCGCTCGTCGCCTCGCCTACAACCACCACCTGGCGCGGGTGAAAAAGAACCTCGAGCGACGCGCCAAGGAGCTCGACGCCGGACTCGGCTGCGACGAGCTCACGCCGTCGCCCTCCTGGTCGAAGGTGAGCTTCATCAACGAGTTCAACGCCTACAAGACCGGCCGCACGAAGGACTCGCCGGTGAACGCGGATGGCACTCGCGGGCTTGCCTGGCGCGAGGAGGTCTCCGCGGACGTCTTTGAGTGCGCGTCCGTCGACGCTGCGGCAGCGCTGAAGAACTACCGCGAATCCGCGACGGGCGCCCGCAAGGGCCGCCGGGTCGGCTTTCCGCGCTTTGCCGCCAAGCACCGCGACACGCCGCGTTTCCGGCTGCGCTCGAAGTGCCGGCCCGGGGAGACGGCTCCGATTCGCTTCGTCGGGGCGCGGACGTTGCGCGTTCCAAAGCTCGGTGAACTGCGCATCTCGGGCTCGGGGAAGAAGATCGCCCGCATGATCGCCGCCGGCCGCTTCCACGTCTACTCGGCCAGCTTCACCTACTCCGCCGGGCGCTGGTTCGTAGCGCTGACGGGCGTGGCGGCCGAACTGCACCCGGCGCGTCGGTCCCTGAAGGGTCGGCATCCCTCGACCGTCGGGGTCGACCGCGGCGTGAAGTCCCTCCTCGTGGCCGCCGATGCAAGCGGCGCTCTCGTCGCATCTTTCGAGGAGATGAACACACTGCGCTGCGCTGAGCAGCGCCTCAAGCGTGCCAACCAGGCCCTGGCGAGGACCAAGCCCGGGTCGGCTGGCCGCAAGAAGGCGAAGGCTCGGCTCGCCAGGCTGCACGGCGAGATCGCCCGGAAGCGACGCCACGTGACCCACGAGGCGTCGCTCGCACTGGCGAGAGGCACGAGGAGGCTCGCGCTCGAGGACCTGCACGTTGCCGGGATGGTGCGCAACCGCCATCTGGCGAGATCGCTTTCGGACGCCGCGCTCGGCGAGCTCGGACGCCAGCTCACCTACAAGGCGGCCTGGTATGGCACCGAGCTCGTGCTCGTCGAGCGCTTCTACCCCTCCTCCAAGACCTGCTCGCGCTGTGGAAGCGTGAAGGAGCAGCTGTCGTTGTCGACACGCGTCTATGCCTGCGAGCACTGCGGTCTCGAGCTCGACCGGGACGTGAACGCTGCGATCAACCTCGCCCGCTGGCCCGGCGCCCGGGCCGCGACAGCCTCACCGAAGACCGCAGCCGCTTGACCCGGCGGCAGGTGGCGGGCGAAGCTCCGGCCTCGCCTTCGCCGCCCGAAGGAACAGGGTCTGCACCGCCATGGGGGCGGGAAGAGCCGATCGTCACCCGTGCAATCCGGCTTCGGCCGGGCAGGGCTCTGGGTCGGAACCGGCCGAGCAGGGATGCTCGGAATCCGGACGGCAACCAAGTACCGCAGGTCCTTCGCCGGCGGTCAAGGGGAGCCGGTGTCGTCTCGCGAAATGGGACACACCCAGTTAGGCGTCGGCGAGCTCGCGCCAGGCCGCATCGGCGGCCGCGGCGCTCGGCAGGTCGGCGGTCGCCTCCTCGCCGAAGCCGAAGGTCGCGAGCGCGCCGGCATGGGCCGATCCGAGCGCGGCCGCGACCTCGGCCGTGAGGTAGCGGCGCCACCCGCCCGGGACCGACTCGAGGCCGAGCTCGGCGCCACGGCTGCGGGCGGTCGCCGGCCGGCCGGGGCGGAAGAGGCTCGCGGCGCGCCCGACGACCGCGTCGAGGTCGCGGGCGAGCTCGTCGAAGCGGACGTTCCAGCAGCCCGGGTCGAGCCACCACCCGGCGCTGATCGAGACCAGCAGCCCGGCACGCTCGCTCGTGGCCCAGGCCACGAAGGCCTCGCTCGTCGGGCGGAGCCCCTCGAGCGCTTCGGCGTCGCTCGCCTCGAGCCACTGGCTCGCCGCCGGCTCGACCTGGACCAGGCGCAGCATCGCCAAGAGCGCGTCGAAGGGGTGGCGGCCGATCGTCACGACCTGGAAGCCGTGCGCGACGAGCTGGCTGCGCCACAGCGAGCTGCGCGGCCAGGCGAGTTGCACGACGAGACGCTCGGGCAGCTCAGAAAAGCGCAGGTCGGCAGGGTGTTCTGCTGCAGCCTCGCCGCAGCCGAGCTCGCGCGCCAAGGCGGCCGCAAAGGCCGGCGCGCCGGTCCCAGGCGTGCTGAGCACGGCGATGCGCTCGATGGGAGGGCTCGTGGGCAGCGCCGGGCGATCCGGCCGCCCCCCGGCCGCGCCGTGGCGGCGCCCCAGCCGGGCACGGCGCTCGAGCGCGTCGATCTCGCCCTTGGCCTGCGCGAGGTCGTCCGCCAGCTCGGCGCGGCCGAGCTCGAGCGAGTGCGCGTAGGTCCGCAGCCGCTCGATCTCGTCCAACAGCAGCTGCTCGCGCATCGGTACGTACTCGTCGAGGGAGTTCGCCGGGACGAGGAGCTCGCCGAGGGCCGCCTCCTCCTCGCGCACGTAGTAGCGGTTGATGCCGTCGGTCGCGGCGTAGGCATAGCCGCGACCGGTGACGAGGTGCTCCCAGGTCCGATACGCCGGGCGCAGCGAGTTCGGCTCGGTCGCCTCCACGGTGATCACGCGGGGTCGCCAGCGCGCGAGATCGATGCCCTCGAGCACCTCACGCTCGGCGCCCTCGACGTCGATCTTCAAGAAGTCGATCGTCTCCGGCGCCGCCTCGGCGAGCACGGCGTCCAAGGTGACGACGCGCATGGAGAGCTCTCGCAGCTCGTGACCCTCCCGCACGAGGCGGGAGGCGGCCGACGCGTCGCTGGTCGACAACGCCGGGTCGTCGAGCACCTCGTAGAAGACGAGCTCGCCCGGGCTCGCCCCGGCGGCCGCCTCGATCGTGAGGTCCCGGGGACGAAGCGCCCGCAGCGCCGCCGCCCACTTGGGCACCGGCTCGAGGTTGATTCCGCTCCAGCCCGTCTCGTAGAAGTGGCGGGTGACCGTCGCCTCGGTCGGCGAGGCCGCGCCGACGTCGACGTAAAAGCCGGGACGGTCCCGCTCGAGGGCACGGGCGAGGATGACGTCCTCGGCGTTCTGGGCGTAGGAGATCACGGCCGGTGCCGGCGGTCGCGCTAGCGCCCGAGCGCGCTGCGGGCCACGCGGCGGGCCACGCCATAGAGCGGGCCGGCCCGGCGCAGCCGGTTGTTGAGCGCCACCGCGGCGCGGTAGCTCGCCTGCTGCTGGATCGTCCCGACGAGCGCCCCGAGCTCGGCGGCGCGCTGTTCGGCGGCCTCGCGGGCGGCGGTGTGCTGCGCGATCACGTCGTTCTGGGCCCGGATGTGGGTGTCGAGGCGCTGCACCTCGAGGACGTGCGCGTGCAGCTGCTCTTTCACCGACGCCAGCTCGACCTCGAGCCGCTGGGCGTAGGCCTCCTTGACGGCGACGTCGCGCTCGACCGCCCGCATCTCGAGCGCCCGCTGCCGCTCGGACTCCACCTGCTCGCGCAGGCGCAGCTCGACGTCGTGGAGCCGCTCCTCGAGCGCGAAGATCCGGCGCTCGGCGACGCTCGCCCGCTCGACGATCTCCGAGGGCCGCGCCTCGCGGCGGAGCTCGCCCGGCACCTCGCGCTCGCTCGGAAGGCTGGGCGATCTCTGGTCGTTCACCACGAGCGCGCTGAGCCCCGACTCCTGGGCGCGTTGCTCCTCAGTCGCTCGCTCCGCTTCGGACACGCCGGCCATGGTAGCCACACCGGCTCGGATCGCTCATTCGGCGGTGGCGCCCTCGAGCAGGTGGGGCTCGCTCCGGGCGCCCGTCAGGGCGTCGAGGGCCGCCAGCCAGACCGACGGCGGCCGCGCCTCCCCCCAGCGGGCGATCTGGGCGAGGATGCGCCGCCGCTGCAGCTGCCAGGCGGCCTGGTCGGTGAGCAAGGCCTCGAGCGCGTCCGCGAAGCCCCACGAGTCGTCGGCGACGATCAAAGCGTCGGGGTCCTCGAGGGGGACGCCTTCTGCCCCCACGGAGGTCGCGACCGTCGGCACACCGAACTGGAGGGCCTCGATCGTCTTGTTCTTCACGCCCGCCCCGAAGCGCATCGGGACCACCGCGGCGCGGATCTGGCCGTAGAACTCGGCGAGGTCGACCGATCCGACGAAGACCACCGACGGGCTGGCGAGGCGCTCGAGCTGCTCGGGCGGGCCGATGCCGGTGACGAGTAGGCGGGCCCCGGCGACGCGGGCCCGCAGCTTGGGCAAGACGTCGCGCACGAACCAGAACATGGCGTCGAAGTTGGGCGAGGAGGGACCGGCCGCCCAGCCGGCGACGAACGCGAGGTCGCGCCGCTCGAGGTAGGGCGTCGTCGTCGGCTGGATGCCGGCGAGCAGCGGGCCGTGCACGACGACCGGCCCCTTGGCCGAGGGAACGAGCGCCGCGGCCTCCTCCTCGGAGATCGTGACGACATAGTCCGCCTCGGCGGCGATCTGCTCCTCGGTCCGCTTCATGTCCGCCGCCGCGGCGCGCAGGTCTTCCTCCCGGGGGGTGCCCGCGGCAAGGTCGGCCTCGCGTTCGATGCGGCGGAAGAATAGCGCTTCGGCGTCGTAGATGAGCTTGGTCTCGGGCGTCGCGGCGCGCACGAGCGGGGCGCGGATCTCGAAGTTGTGCGGGCGCGAGAAGATGGCCGCGGCGTAGCGACGCCCGGCGGTGGCGAGGTGCTCTTCGAGCGGGCCGTCGATCACCTCGATGCCGAGCCGTGCCATCAGGTCGTTGTCGTTGCTCCCCCCATACAGCGAGGTCCAGACCGAGACCTGGTAGCGACCGGTCTGCTGCAACGAGGCGACCACCTCGGCCATGCGCGGCATCCCCGATCCCTTGGCCGGCATCGGCAGCTGGTCGTCGACGAGCAGCACGCGCGCCGGCGCGCCCATCGCCCGCCACACGGCCTCCTCGATGGCGGCGGGGTCCCACGGCGCAGCGGTCACGCGCTCGGCGAGCAGGTCGGCAAAGCGCTCCTGCAGCACGACCTTATTGCGCTCAAAGAGAAAGTTCCGATACGTCGAGTTGGTGCTCGTCGACTCGTGGTGCATGACGCGCGAGCGCGGCTGGAACCAGACCTGCTGGCCGAGCTGGCGGATGCGCAGGCACAGATCGGTGTCCTCGTAGTAAGCCGGGAAGTAGTCCGACGAGAAGCCCCCAAGCGCCTCCCAGGTCGCCCGCCGCACGAGCAGCGAGCCGCCGGAGGCGAAGTCCACCTGCCGCTCGAAGTCATAGCGCCGGCTGTCGCCAGGCAGCCCCCGGCCGACGGTGAGCGTCGAGCCGTCGTGCCACAGGATCGAGCCGGCCTCTTGGATCGTGCCGTCGGGGAACAGCATCGTGCTGCCGACCGCGCCCGCCAGCGGCCGGCGCTCGGCGGTCTCGATGAGGTGCTCGAGCCACAGCGGCTCGACCTCGGTGTCGTCGTTCAACAGCACGAGGTAGGCGCCGCGCGCCCGCTCCGCCGCGAGGTTCACGGCGCCGGCAAAGCCCAGGTTCACCGCGCTCGTGAGCAGCGTCGCGCCGTGCACCTTGTCGTGCACCTCGGCGCGCAGCTCCGGCGTGGTCTCGTTCAAGACGACGATCACCTCATAGGCGGCGTCGCGCACGCTCGCGGCGAGCGCGCGTAGGCAGGCGAGGAGGTAGGGGGCGCGGCGCCAGGCGACCACGATCACCGACGCGAGCGGCGCCGGCTCGGGCTGGAATTCGACGTGGTTGCTCATCGCTCCCCTCGCGCGCCGGGCGGACGCGTCCCTTGGCCCGAAGTCAAGCGGCTGCGCAACGCCCGCCACAAGTCCCGCCGCTGCGGTGCCGCCCCCTCGCTTCGCGCACCGGATCCGGCCGGTCGCCCGGAGCGGGCGAGCTCGGCCCGCAGCGACGCGATCGCCTGCTCGTCGCGCTCGAGGTCCACGAAGAGCTCGGCGGCGCGCCCGCGCAGTTGTTCGCGCTCGATCTCCATCACGAGGCGGTCGTGCTCGAGGCTGCCGACGTGGCGATCGAGCGCGCGCAGGTCGGCCTCCAGTGCCGCCAGCTCGCCGCGCAACAGCTCGATGGTGCACTGGCGCTCGCGCGCCATGAGCAGGGCCGCCCCGAGTGCGTGGGCGAGCTGCTCGCGACTCGCCGTGTCGGCCCGCTCGAGCACGGCGCGCAGGTCCGCTTCGCCCAGCTCGCCGCCCCGCACGGCGCGCGAGTGTACCGACGTCGCTGCGGGCGCCCGAAGGCTCATCGCGCGCTCGCGCCGGTGCGCCGGTGCGCCGCGATCACCTCGCGCACCAGCTGCGCCCAGATCCGGGGCGGCGGCTCGCGCTGCCAGGCCTCGAGCTGGGCGAGCACCTTGGCGTGGAGGGCCCGCCAGGCGTCGCGGTCAGCGAGCGCCTCGACCACCGCGTCGGCAAAGCCCGCCGGGTCGTCGCGGACCGCGACCACGCCCGGGGCAAAGGGGATCCCCTCCGCCCCGACGCTCGTCGCTACGACCGGCACCCCGTGCTGGAGCGCCTCGACCGTCTTCAACTTGACCCCGGCGCCGTAGCGCAAGGGCACCACCACGAGGCGCGCCCTGCGATAGAGCGCTGCGAGATCCTCGACGCCGCCGACGAGACGGACCGCGTCGGAGGCGAGGCGGCGCGCGTTCGCCGGGGGGTTCGCTCCGGTGACCACGAGCGTGGCGGAGCCAAGGCGGGCGAGGACGCGTCCGAGCACCTCGCGCACGAACCAGACGAGGCCGTCCGCGTTCGGTGAGTCGGCCCCCGCCCCCCACCCGGCGACAAAGACCATCCCGTCGCGCTCGTCAAAGCCGGCGCCGCTCGGTGAGCTCGCCGAGAGCAGCGGCGGGTTGACGACGACCGGGGCGGTCGTGCGGCGGCGGAAGAATTCGGCTTCTTGCTCGCTGATGCAGACGATCGCGTCGGCGTCGGCGGCGATCGTCGCCTCGAGATGGGACATCGCCGCAAGTTCGTCTTGGAGCGCGACGCGCGCGAAGCGGTCGACGGCGAGGGCGAGCTGGCGCTCGATGCGTCGGGAGTAGACGGCCTCGGCGTCGTAGATGATCGGCGTCTCCGGCATCGCCGCACGCAGCGCCTCGGCGTAGCGCTCATAGTTGTGCGGCCGCGACACGATGACGGCGTCGTAGCAGAACGGCCGCTCGGCGAGATGGTCGGTGATCGCCTCCCCAAGGCGGCCCCGGTACTCGACGAGGTCGTTGCGGACGAGCTCGATGCCGGCCCGAGCTAGGCGCTCGGGCGCGACGGCCCCGCCCTCCGAGCCGGCGAAGAAGGTCACGAGCGCGGCACCGTCGCCAGTCAGCTCCTCGAGCACGTCGGCCATGCGGCCGAGGCCGGAGCCGAGGCTTGGGTCCGGTGTCCGGTCGTCGATCACGAGCACCCGCCAGCGCGCCCCGGCCGCGGACCGCAGCGCCTGGTCGATGCCAACCTCGTCCTGGCGCCGCTCGGGGCGCGACGCAAGCTCGGTGCCCCAGCGACGGAGAAAGAGCTCGTGGTTGCGTTCCATCAGGTACTGGCGGTAGGTGCCAGTGGTGCTCTGGGACTCGAGGTGGCGAACCGATGCCAGCGGGGTGAACCAGATCTCGCCGCGCGCCGCCAGGCGCAGGCACAGGTCGCAGTCCTCGAAGTACGCCGGGTAGTACTCCTCGTCGAACCCGCCGACGGCAACGAAGTCCTCCGAGCGCACGAGCAACGAGCTCGCCGAGCAGTACTCGACGCGGCGCTCGAAGAAGAACCGGGCGTCGCCCTGCACCAGGCCGCGGCCGACCCCGCTCGTCCAGCCGTCGCGCCAGATCACCGAGCCCGCCTCTTGCCAGCGGCCGTCGCAAAAGCGCACCGCGCCGCCGATCGCGACCGCGGCCGGGCGTCGGGCCGCGGCGTCGACGAGCGCATCGAGCCAGCCGTCTTCGACCGTGGCGTCGTCGTTCAAAAAGACCAGCAGCGGCGCGCTCGCCACGGCGGCGGCGCGGTTGCACGCCGCGCCGAAGCCCAGGTTCGCATCGCTCTCAAGGACGCGCACCGCCACCGGCGCGGCGTCGAGCTCGTCGGCGAGCTCGTCGGCGGGCTCGTTCAGCGCCACCACCACGTCGAAGGGCACGCCACAGCGGTGGGCGGCGAGCGCGGCGAGGCAGCCACGCAGATGGCGCGCCCGGCGCCATCCGACGATGATCACCGTCGCTTGGCACGCGCCCGGCCCGGCGTCGGGCTGCTTCACGCCAGCTCGGCGGGAGTGAGTTGCTCGGTGATCAGGCGGGAGAAGCGCGCCGGGTCGCCACCGACGAACGCGCGGCAAAGCGGCAGACCCTCGGTGTAGCAGCTGATGTAGGAGTGCCACGTCGGGTCCATCAAGAACTCCACCTGCTTTTTCGCCCGGGCCTCGGGCAAGAGCGCGAGCTCGGCCACCTCGGCGGCGACGGTGTCGGGGTCGGCGCCGTCCTCGTGCAGGCGGAACGCGGCGTTCGCGCGCACCCGCCCGAGGATCTCGCTCGCCTGCGCCACGACGGCGACGGTGTCGGGGTCGTAGTCGATGCCGAGCGGGCGCAGGTGCTCGGCGACCACCCGCTCGGGCCGGGCGCCGACCACGATCTCGAGGCCGAGGTCAGCGAGCCCCTCGGCGATCAGGCACTGCGGCGTGCCGACGAGGAAGATCGACTCCTCGAGGTACTGGCGGGAACGGACGAGGCCGACCTCCTTGCGGGAGTGCTCGGTGTGGTGCCCGGGATAGGCCTCGTGTGCGACGAGGTGGGCGATGCTCACCGACAGCACCGGCAGATCGACGTTGATCTCGACGCGCGACGCAAGGTCGCCCAGATAGTGGTTGAAGCCCGACCACGGCTTGTTCGTGACGAGCGAGAACTCGACCGACTCGCCCTCGGGCAGCCCGAAGCGCGCCGCGGTGCGGGCGCGCAGGTCCTCGCAGAGCGAGGCGATCGCCGCCTCCAGGCGGTGGGGTGGGATCGCCTGGCGCTCTCGCCAGGCGATCAATCGCTCGGCAATGGGGCCCGTGCCCGGGACGGCCGCCTCGAGCTCCTTGCGGGCGGCGACAAAGCGCTCTTCGGGGAGCCGGCTCGGCCGGACGCCGTAGCAGGACTCGACCTCGTCCGCGTAGCCGATCGGCTCGCCAGCGAGCCGCCGCGCCGTCGTGTGCACCCCGCGCACCTGGCCGCGCAGCCAGCGCCGGCGCGCCGCGGCGTCCGAGCCGGTCTCTTCCGGGGCGCCGATGTCCGCCCCGACGGCACCGAGCGGCTCGCCGGCGTCGATCGCGGCGAGCAGGGAGCGCGCCTCGGCGACCAGGTGCTCCGGCGGAAGGGGCGGGCCCTCGGCCGCCGCCGCGGCCAGGGCGGCGGGGCCGTAGTAGGCGTCCACGAAGCCGTCGATGTGACGTCCGACGGCCAGTCCCAACATGAGGTAGCGCTCGATCAGCACGCGCGAACGGTACCTTCGCCCCGATGCATCCCATTGAGCAGCTGCGCGCGATCGCACGGTCGGGCGACATTGACCACGCCTTCTTGGCGATCGAGGCGGCGGACGCGCTCGCCGAGCTTGCGAGCGAGCCCCGCGCGCTCGTGCCGGCGTGCCGGCGCCTCCTCGAGCACCACCGCCTCGCCGGACCGTTGTGGTGGCTGTGCGCGCAGGTGCTGGGCTCCCCCGACCCGGCCGGCGCCGCCGAGCACGCGGCCGCCCAGCTCATCGAGGACCCGACCGCCGACGAGCTCGCCGGGTGCCTGCCGGGCGCCGCCGTTGTCGCCGCGCCCTGCTCGGCGACGGTCTGCGACGCCCTCGCGGCGCGACCGGACTGCCACGCCCACCTCGTCGGCGACCCGCTGGCGCTCCGGCGGGCGCTGCGCGCGATCGGCCAGGGCGCGGCCGGGGGCGCCGAGGTCCTCGGCTACAGCCCCTCCCAACCCGACGAGGTCCTCGACGGCGCCAGCCTGCTCATCGTCGAGCCAGCGGTCGCCGGGCCAAGCGGGGCGATCCTGAGCGAGAGCGCAGCGACCCTGGCCGAGGCCGGCAAGGCGATGGGGGTCGACCTTTGGCTCGTCGCCGGGGTCGGCAAGGTGCTCCCAGCACCGCTGTTCGCCAACTGCCTGAGCGGCGAGTCGGTCCATCGTCTGCTTGCCGTCGAGGACATCGCGGCCGTCATCGGCCCGGGTGGGCCCGCCGAGCCGGCCGCAGCCCTTGCAGCCGGTGGGGTGCCGAGCCCTCCCGAGCTCGCCTACCACCCCGCGGGGGGATGAGTGAGGTGGCGTCGGCGCCACCTCACGAGCCGACGATGCCGCCCTCGGTCATCGCCAAGACGTCGAGCGCCCGGTCGACCTCGGCCTCGCTGAGCAGCCCCCGCTCGAGCACCACCGAGCGCAGGTCCTTGTTCTCCTTGAGCGCCGCCTTCACCACCTGGGCCGCCGCCTCGTAGCCGATCGCCGGGTTCAGTGCCGTCACGATCGACGGCGAGGAGAGCGCGTAGGTTCGGCACCGCTCCTCATCGGCGGTGATGTCGCGGACGCACTTGTCGGCGAGCGCGTTCGCCACTGCGGCGAGGAGGCGGATCGACTCGAGCAGGTTGCGACCCATCACCGGAAGCATCACGTTGAGCTCGAAGTTGCCGGCGCTGCCGCCGAACGCGACCGCTGCGTCATTGCCGACCACCTGGGCGACGACCTGGCAGACCGCCTCTGGGATGACCGGGTTGACCTTGCCGGGCATGATCGACGATCCGGGCTGGAGGTCGGGGAGGTGGATCTCCCCGAGACCACAACGCGGCCCTGAGGACATCCAGCGCAGGTCGTTCGCCGCCTTGTAGAGGGACATCGCCACGGTGCGCAGCACGCCGGACGCCTCGACGAGCCCGTCGCGCGCCCCTTGGGCCTCGAAGTGGTTGCGCGCCTCGCGAACCGGCAGGCCGGTGCTCGCCGCGATCCGCTCGATCACCGCCTTGGCGAATCCCGCCGGGGCGTTCAGCCCCGTCCCGACGGCCGTCCCGCCGAGCGGGAGCTCCCCGAGGCGGGAAAGGACGGCCTTCAGGCGCTCGATGCCATTGGCGATCGCCGCCGCATAGCCTCCGAACTCCTGGCCGAGGGTCACCGGCGTGGCGTCCATCAGGTGCGTCCTGCCCGACTTCACGACGCCGGAGAAGGCTGCCGACTTCTCGGCGAAGGCGGACTCGAGGTTGGACAGGGCAGGAATCAGCCGGTTGACGATCTCGTCGACCGCCGCGAGGTGGATCGCGGAGGGGAACGTGTCGTTAGAGGACTGCGAAGCATTGGGCTCGTCGTTCGGCCGGATGCTGCGGCCGAGTCGCTCGCCCGCGAGGTGCGCGAGCACCTCGTTCACGTTCATGTTCGTCGAGGTCCCGGAGCCGGTTTGGAACACGTCGATCGGAAACGCGTCGCCGTGCGAGCCGTCGGCCACCGCGAGCGCCTCCTCCCGCACGGCCTCGGCGACCTCGGCGTCGATGAGGCCGAGCTCGGCGTTCACCGCCGCCGCTTCGGCCTTGATGCGGGCGAGCGCCCGCACGAGCGCCGGCTCGACCCGCTGGCCAGAGATGGGGAAGTTCTCGACCGCGCGCTGGGTCTGCGCGCCCCAAAGCGCCGCTGCGGGCACGCGGACCTCGCCCATCGAGTCCTTCTCGACCCGGAATTCCTCGGCGCCGACGACCTCGCTCACCGGTGCTCCTTCCCGCCCGGCGCGACGGTACGCGCCCGGCACCACTGGTCCTTCTTGACCGTCGCGACCTGCGTCGCCACCTGGCGCGCAGCACTCGCCCCGCCAGTTCAGCCCATCGGGGCACCGACTCGCCAATACGGCAGCACGCGAGCGCGCCGATGAAGGAAGGACGCGCAAAGGCTTGCCCTAAGGTGACCGCACCGGTACGGTCTCTCGGCGTTGTGACGTCGGCCAAAAGCCACCTCGCGCGCCGCGAGGCAACGCCACCGGAGGGGATCGTTCGCTCCTCCTCGTCGCGTGACCACCGGGCGAGGGTCGCTTGGATCGGCCTTCCTCTCGCCGCCTTGGGCGCCGTGGTTGCCCCGGTGCTCTCGGCCGGCTCGCCAGCCGAGGCGTACTCGGTCGCCACCTTGAAGGCCAAGGCCGCAGCGATCGCCCGCCAAATCGACACCGTGCAGGTCAGGCTGCAGATCCTGGACGAGGAGTACAACCAGGCGCGTTCTCGCCAGGCCGGCCTCAAGACCAAGATCGCGAGCGACGAGCAGGCGCTTGGCGGGTCTCGCTCGGCCGTGCGCCACGACAGCCTCGTGCTGCGCCAGCAGGCGATCGAGGCCTACGTGAGCGGTGGTTCGGCGGCAGGCATCTCGAGCATCTTGTCGAGCAACGAGAGCGCGCTGCCCATGCAGCAGGCCTATCTGGCTGCGGCGTCTTCGAGCCTCGACGCGGCGGTCTCGGGCCTGAAGGACTCCGAGCACCGCCTCAGCGTTCGCCGTGCGACGCTGGCGGCCAACGAGCTCGCCGCGACCCGCACGACCCGCCAGCTGGCCCAGTCCAAGTCCGAGGCGCAGCGCCTCGAGGGGCAGCTGACCGCCGTGCAGTCAGGGATCGACAGCCAGCTCGCTGCCGCCGTGCGCGCCCAGGAGGTCGCCCAGCAAGAGGCCGCCGCCCGCGCCGCTGCGGCCGCCGCACGTGCCGCCGCCGCGGCCAGCGCGCAGGCAACCAGCGCGCAGGCAACCAGCGCGCAGGCGAACGCCGCGCAGGTCGTCGGCACCCCGGTCGCCGGGCCGACCGCCACAACCACGACGCCACCCGCGCCCGCGGCCACGACGCCCCCGACGCCCCAGTTGAGCGGCGGCGGCGGAGGGCTCGCCGCCGTGCACGCGGCGGAGTCCCAGATCGGCGTGCCCTACGTCTGGGGCGGTGCGACGCCCGGCGCCGGCTTTGACTGCTCGGGCCTCACGATGTGGGCCTGGGGCCAGGTCGGCGTCAACCTCCCCCACAGCGCCCAGGCGCAGTACGACAGCATCGAGCACATCTCGGCGTCCGAGCTCCAGCCCGGCGACCTGATCTTTTACGCCTCGGGCGGCTACATCTACCACGTGATCATGTACATCGGCGGCGGCCAAGCCGTGCAGGCGATGGACACCGGGACGCGCATCCAGATCACACCGGTCTGGCCCGGCGCCTACGGCTACGGCCGACCCTGATCGCCGCGTCGCCCCTTCGCGCCGCCGGGGCGACGCCCCTAGCCTGGCCCCATGCGCGCCGTCGTCTTCTCCGCTGGGACCACCGTCTGCAGTGAGGTGCCTGAACCCGAACCAGGGGCGGGAGAGCTCCTGGTGGCGGTCAGCTCGGCCGGGCTGAACGGCGCCGACCTGCTCCAGCGCGCCGGGCACTACCCGCCCCCACCGGGGCATCGCGAGGACCGACCCGGCCTCGAGATCGCCGGCCGCGTCGTCGGCCTCGGTGCCGGAGCGCGGCGATTCGCGCTCGGCGACGCGGTGATGGGCATCGTCGGGGGCGAGGGGCAAGCCGAGCTGGCCGTGATCCACGAGCGCGTGGCGATGCCGGTACCCGCGGCGCTGCCCCTCGAGGTGGCCGGTGGCTTCCCCGAGGTCTTCCTCACCGCCCACGACGCGCTGGTCACCCAGGCCCAGCTGACGAGCGGCGAGCGCGTGCTCGTCACGGGCGCCGCCGGTGGCGTCGGCACCGCCGCCGTCCAGCTGGCGGCCGCGCTCGGCGCCGAGGTGGTCGCCGAGGTGCGCAACCCGCTCCAGCGGGCGGCAGTCGGCGCACTCGGCGCCACGGCCGTCGGCCCGGAGGAGGTGGCGGCGCACGGCCCCTTCGACGTGGTCGCCGAACTCGTCGGGGGGCCGAACCTGCCCCGCGACCTCGCCAGCCTCTCGCTCGGGGGCCGCGTCGTCGTCATCGGCCTCGGCGGCGGGGCGGCGACGAGCCTCGACCTCGGCCTGCTCCTCCAGCGCCGGGCGCGGCTATTCGGCACGACGCTGCGCAATCGGCCACTCGAGGAGAAGGCGATCGTCGCCCGGCGCGTCGAGCGCCAGGTGCTCCCCCTCCTCGAGCGCCAGGTCGTGCGCGTGCTGGTCGAGGCGAGCTACCCGCTCGACGACGCCGCCGCGGCCTACGAGCGCTTCACCAAGGGCGCGAAGCTCGGCAAGGTGCTCCTCGTCAACACGGCCGAGCCGGCGCGCTAGCGCCGGACGCGGGCGACGAGGCGCCAGGCGGCGGGCAGCGCCCCCGCCGCCAGGGTGAGCTTGGTCACCTCACCGACGAGGAAGGGCGTGAGGCCAAGCGCGATCGCCTGGGCCGCGCCGAGATGCAGGTCGAGGGCGAGGAAGCCGACCCCGCAGGCGAAGATGCAGCACTCGCCGAGGAGCATCGTCGGGATGGCGCGCCACACCGTACGGTCCGCCCCCCGCTCGGCGAGGCGCCCGCAGGCCGCCGAGGCGACGACGAAGCCGAACAGGTAGCCGCTCGTCGCCCCCGCCCAACCGGCGGCGTGACCGGCGAACCAGGGCACGCCGAGGAAACCGAGCACCAAGTAGGCGCCGCTCGCCGCCACCGCTCGGCGCCGGCCGAGCGCCGGGGCAGCGAGCAGCACGCCGAGCGTCTGGCCCGTGACGGGCACCGGGGTGCCAGGAAGGTGCACGCTCAGCTGCGCGAGGGCGCCGATCAGACCGGCCGCCAGGGCGATGAGCAGCAGGTCGGCGGCGAGCTCGCCGGGGACCAGATCGGCAAGCACCGCCGGGCGGCGGCGCAGGCTGAGGGGGTCGGTCATGCTCATGGGCGCCGAGGCTACCCGGCACCTTGCCGCAGGTGCGGCGTCGCGATCTGGAGCGCGGCGCGCAGCCAGGGCGCGAAGCGGCCCGCCAGGCCGAGCGCGTCGGGCGCGCCGCGCGGCGCGCCGAGCGCGGCGCTCAGCCGGGCGAGATCGACGAAGGCCAGCTCGGCGACCTCGTCGGGATTCGGCGCGAGCGCCCCGTCGCAGCTCCCCACGAGCACGTGGTCGCGCTCGTGCTCGACCAGCCCGCTGTCGGGGCAGGTGGCGCGGTAGGTGAAGACGCCGACGTCGCGCAGCGCGCAGCTCACGCCGAGCTCCTCTTTCACCCGCAGCTCGGCGGAGGCGACGAGGTCGTCGCCGGGCTGGGGGTGGCTGCAGCAGGCGTTCGCCCACACGCCGGGGAAGTGGTACTTGCCGAGCGCGCGCCGCTGCAGCAAGAGCGCGCCGTCGCTTCGGTGCAAGAAGACCGAGAAGGCGAGATGCAAGCTGCCGGGCGGCTGGTGGGCCACCAGCTTCGGCACGCTGGCGACAGGCGAGCCGTCAGGCGCGACGAGCACGACGCTGCCCCGCTCGCTCGACCCTTGCACCGAGGCAGAATGTTAGGGCAGCGCGACCGACCCCCTTGGTCGTTCGCGCCCTTGTGCCAGTGACGACGTGAGGAGGACTCGATGGAGTACCGGCGACTCGGCCGATCGGGACTGAAGGTGAGCGTGCTCTCCTTTGGCTCCTGGGTCACCTTCGGCCCTCAGCTCGACGGCGATCTCGCCAAGGCATGCCTCAGCGCGGCCTACGAGGCCGGCGTCAACTTCTTCGACAATGCCGAGGCCTACGCCGGTGGCAAGTCCGAGGAGATCATGGGGCGGGCGCTGCGCGAGCTCGGATGGCCACGGTGGTCCTATGTCGTTTCCACCAAGGTCTTCTGGGGCCTCAACGACGCGCCGAACATGCGCAACACCTTGAACCGCAAGTACCTGATGCAGGCGATCGACGGCTCGCTCGAGCGCTTCGGCCTCGACTTCGTCGACCTGCTCTTTTGTCACCGGGCGGACCCCAACACCCCCATCGAGGAGACGGTGTGGGCGATGCACGACATCGTCAGCTCGGGCAAGGCCCTGTACTGGGGGACCTCGGAGTGGCCGGCCGCCGACCTGCGGGCGGCCTTCGAGATCGCCGAGCGGCACCACCTGCACAAGCCGGTGATGGAGCAGCCCGAGTACAACCTGTTCAACCGCACCAAGGTCGAGCAGGACTACGCCCGGCTCTATGAGGACTTCGGCCTCGGCCTCACCACCTGGAGTCCGCTCGCCTCGGGACTGTTGACCGGCAAGTACCTCGATGGCGTGCCCGAGGGCTCGCGCGCGAGCCTGAGTGGCTATGAGTGGCTGCGCGACCGGGTGCTCAACGAGGAGCGCAACGCCGCGGTGCGCCGGCTGCAGCCGATCGCTGCCCGGCTCGGCTGCAGCACCGCCCAGCTGGCGATCGCCTGGTGCGCCCGCAACCCGCGGGTCTCGACGGTCATCTTGGGGGCGAGCCGGGTCGAGCAGGTGCACGAGAACCTCGCCGCCCTCGAGGTCCTCGAGCGCCTCGACGACGACGTCCTCGCCGAGATCGAGGCGGCGATGGCCGGCTGAGGCCACTGAACAGGGAATTCACACAGCGTTTACATGCCGGACACTGCGGTGCAACGCGCTTTTGGAAGGCTGGGAGGAGCGACCGATGCCCATCGCGAGCCCACCTGGCCGAGCGCGTTGCGCCCAGTGCGCCGGGGCGGCCCTCAACCGTAGGAGAAGTCCGTGAGCTACCAGGCCGAGTACATCTGGATCGACGGCACCGAGCCGAGTCCCATGCTCCGCTGCAAGACGAACATCTTGAAAGACGGCGAAGAGCCGGGCATCTGGGGCTTTGACGGCTCGAGCACCAATCAGGCACCCGGCAGCGCGTCCGACTGCGTCTTGCGCCCCGTGCTGATCGTGCCGGACCCATTGCGCGGCGCCAAGAACGTGCTCGTGCTCTGCGAGGTGCTGCTCACCGACTTCACGCCGCACCCGACGAACACCCGGGCCGCCTGCGCCGAGGTCGCTAAGCGCTACGCCGACCACGAACCGATGTTCGGGATCGAGCAGGAGTACACCTTCTTCCGCGACGGCCGACCGCTCGGCTGGCCCGAGGTCGGCTTCCCGGCGCCCCAGGGCCCCTACTACTGCTCGGTCGGCGGCGACTACATCGCCGGGCGCGACATTGTCGAGCGCCACACCCAAGCCTGCATCGACGCCGGCCTGTCCATCGAGGGGACCAACGCCGAGGTGATGAAGGGCCAGTGGGAGTTCCAGATCGGCGTGCTCGCCCCGCCGGCGATCGGGGACCAGATCTGGCTGGCACGCTGGCTCCTCGCGCGCATCGCCGAGGACTACGGCGTGCAGGTCAGCCTGGACGCCAAGCCGGTCGCCGGCGACTGGAACGGCGCCGGGGCACACACCAACTTCTCGACGAAGCTGATGCGGGAGAACTACGACGCCATCGTCGCCGCCTGCGAGGCGCTCGGCAAGAACGCCGACGAGCACATCGAGAACTACGGCCACGGGATCCGCAACCGCCTGACCGGCGCGCACGAGACGGCGCCGTGGGACCGCTTCAGCTACGGCGTGTCCAACCGCGGTGCCTCGGTGCGCATCCCCTGGCAGGTCGAGAAGAACAAGAAGGGCTATCTCGAGGACCGGCGCCCGAATGCCAACGCCGATCCCTACGTCGTGGCCCGCTTGATCACCGAGACGGTCTGCTCGGCGGCGACGATCGACTGAGCAGCCCCGGACCGATGACAGCCCCCGGCGGTGCCGGGGGCTGTCTCGCGTCCGGGCACGGGCGCCCGAGGGGTGGGCGGAGCCCGGCGCGGGTAGTCCGTTGCCCATGACGCTCGATCAACACCACGCGCTCGGGCGGCTCCAAGACGAGCTCGCCCGCCTCGAAGCGCTGCGCGCCAACATCTCCCAGGACCTGCTCGACGAAGAGTACGGCGTCGAGCGCGAGCTCTCGTTGCTGGACCAGCACCCTTCCGAGATCGGCTCCGAGGTGCACGACCTCGAGCGCGACCAGGCGATCGCCGAATCGGTCGAGAGCGAGCTCGCCGAGGTGCGCGCCGCAATCGGGCGCGTCGAGGACGGCACCTATGGCCGCTGCGAGGTCGACGGCGAACCGATCCCGCCCGAACGGCTCGAGGCGATGCCCGCCACGCGGCGCTGCGCCGCCCACCAGGTCGAGGCCGACCGGGCCTGAGCGTCCCCACCACAGCTGTTGGCGCGAAGTTCCCGTCGCCTATCGTGCGTCGACATGGAGGAGTCCGATCGGCGACAGCTCGAGGCATCCCTGCGCGGCGCGCTGCGCGGCGAGGTGCGCTTTGACGGCGGGACCCGCGCCATCTATGCCACCGACTCCTCGAACTACCGCCACGTGCCGCTCGGGGTCGCCTATCCGGCCGACCCCGATGACCTCGTCGCCGCGGTGGCGTGCTGCAAGGAGGCCGGCGCGCCCGTGCTCATGCGCGGCGGCGGGACGAGCCTCGCCGGGCAGGGCTGCAACGAGGCCGTGGTCCTCGACACTGGGCGCCACCTCAACCGCATCGTCGAGATCGACCCCGAGCGGCGCATCGCCCGGGTCCAACCCGGCGTCGTCCTGGACGACCTGCGGGCCGCGGCGGAACGCCACGGCCTGACCTTCGGGCCCGACCCGGCCACGCACGCCTGGTGCACCCTCGGGGGGATGATCGGCAACAACTCCTGTGGAACCCATGGGATCTACGCCGGCAAGACGGTCGACAACGTCGAGCGCCTGGACGTCCTCACCTACCGCGGCACGCGGCTCGAGCTCGGGGCGATCTCGAGCGACGAGCTCGCCCGCCGCGCTGCGGCCTCCGGCGAGGTCGGGCGCATCCACCGCGAGCTCGCCGAGCTGGCCGTCGCGAGCCGGGCGCTCGTCGCCGAGCGCTTCCCGACGCTGCGCCGGCGCGTCTCGGGCTACAACCTCGACGATCTCGTGCGCGACGGCGGGCCGCATCTCGCCCGCGCCCTCGTCGGCACGGAGTCCACCTGCGCCGTCGTGCTCGAGGCGACCCTCCAGCTCGTCGAGAGCCCCCGGCACCGCCGCCTCGTAGTCCTTTCGTTCTCCGACGTGCTCGCCGCCGCCGACGCCGTCCCCGAGCTGTTGGAGTTGCCGCTGCTCGGCCTCGAGGGCATCGACGACACGCTCACCCGTCAGATGCGCCGGTCGAACCTGAACGTGGCGAACCTCGCCCTGTTGCCCGCCGGCGCCGGCTGGCTGCTCGCCGAGGTCGGTGCCGACGACCCCGACGAGGCCGACGCGCTGGCACGGCGCGTCGCGGCGGCACATCGCGGCGGCGAGGCGGCCATCTTCAGCGACCCGGCAGACCAGGCCGCGGTGTGGCGCATCCGCGAGTCGGGTCTCGGCGCAACCGCCCGCCCGCCGGGCCAGCCGCCCAACCGGGAGGGTTGGGAGGACGCGGCCGTGCCGCCCGAGCGGCTTGGGGAGTACCTGCGAGGCATCGAGCGGCTCTGGGAACGGCACGGCTACTCCGGCGCCTGGTATGGGCATTTTGGCGAGGGGTGCGTGCACACGCGCCAGCCCTTTGACTTCTCGAGCCCCGCCGGGGTCGCCAACTACCGCGCCTATGTGGAGTCCGCCGCCGAGCTGTGCGTATCGCTCGGCGGCTCGCTGTCGGGCGAGCACGGCGACGGCCAGGCGCGCGGCGAGCTGCTCGAGAAGATGTTCGGCCCCGAGCTCGTCGGCCACTTCGGGCGCTTCAAGGAGATCTTCGATCCCGACGCCAAGATGAACCCGGGCCGGGTCGTGCACGCCCGGCCGCTCGACGAAGACCTGCACTTCGGCCCCCACTACCGCGAGGTCTCGCTCGGCAAGACGACCTTCGCGCTCCGCGACGACCACGCGAGCTTGCAGAAGGCAGCCGAGCGCTGCGTCGGGGTCGGGCGCTGCCGCCAGGACAAGACCGGCGTGATGTGCCCCTCGTATCGGGCCACCTTGGACGAGCGGCACTCGACGCGGGGGCGGGCGAAGCTGCTCGTCGAGATGTTCCAGGGCGACACGACGCCCGCCAGCTGGAACAACGAGCACGTCTTTGAGGCACTGGACCTGTGCCTTTCCTGCAAGGGCTGCGTGAGCGACTGCCCCACCCACGTGGACATGGCGACCTACAAAGCCGAGTTCTTGTCCCATTACTACGCCCGCAAGCTCCGGCCACTCGCCTCCTACCTCCTCAGCTTGCTGCCCTGGCTCGCCCGGCCGGCGAGTACGGTCCCCCGGCTGGCGAACGCCGTGCTCGGCGAGCACGCGCTCGGCCGGCGCGCCCGGGCGCTGTCGGGGATCACCACCACCCGGCCCGCCCCCCGCTTCGCGCGCCGTGCGGCGCGGCGCCGTCCGTCGCTGCGCCAGCGCAAGGGTGCCGCCGGCTCGGTCGTGCTGTGGCTCGACACCTTCAGCGACGATTACCTGCCGGCGCGCGCCGAGGCCGCGATCGAGCTCCTGGAGCGTCTCGGCGACACCGTCAGCGTCCCCGAGCGCTGGGCGTGCTGCGGCCGGCCGCTGTATGACAGCGGGATGCTCGCCCTGGCGCGCCGGACCCTCCAGCGCGTCCTCGACGTGCTCGCCCCGGCGATCGCCGCCGGCACGCCGGTGGTCGTGCTGGAGCCGAGCTGCCTCGCCACCTTCCGCGACGAGCTCCCGAACCTGCTCCCCGAGGATCCCCGCGCCGCCAAGCTCGCCTCGCTGGCGCGCAGCCTCGCCGAGCACCTCGTGGCGACCGACCGCGGGCCGCACGGCGCCAGCCTCGATCAGCCGCCCCCGACGCCGTCTCGCAAAGTGGCGGTGCACCCGCACTGCCACCAGCGCGCGATCGTCGGCATGAGCGCCGAACAACAGGTCCTTTCCGGCTGGGGCTTTGCCGTCCAGATGCTCGATGCCGGCTGCTGCGGGCTCGCCGGCTCCTTCGGCTTCCACGCCGGACACGACGCGGTCTCGCGCACGATCGCCGAGGGGAAGTTCCTCCCGGCGCTGCGCGGCCTCGACCCGGACACGCCGGTCGTGATCGACGGCTTCAGCTGCATCACCCAGGCCAGCCAGCTCGAGGGCCGTAGCGGGACGACGCTCGCCGAGCTGTTGCTCAGCGAGCTGAGGGCGCCCGCTTCGAGCTGAGGCGGGGCGGCCTCACAGCGCCGTCGCCAGCTCCTCGTCGGTGTTCGGAACGATGCCGACGAGCGGGGTGACGAGCATCAACAGCGCAGCGAGCACGAAGAAGGCGTGGCCGAGCGTCGCGAGGTGGGCGCCGCTGCGCGAGACGAGCGAGGTCGTGAGCGCCACGGCGATGATCGCTCCCGCCTGGCGTGCGGCGCCGCGCAGGCCGGCGAGCGCGCCGATGTCGTCGGGGGCGAGCTGCAAGGTGGCGTTGTTGGCAGCCGGTGCGGATGCGCCCGTCCCGAGCCCGGTCAGCGCCGCGCCGAGGGCGAGCCAGGCATAGGGCGACAGGCCGATCGGGCGGACCGCGATCAGCGCCAGGCCGGCGGCGATCAGGCTGAAGCCGACGACCATCGGCATGCGGTAGCCGGTCCGGCGGATGAAGATCGACGCCAGGGCGGCCACGCCGATCTCGCCGAGCGCCCGGGCGGTGAGCAAGGTGCCGGCCGCCAGCGGGCGCATCCCGAAGCGGTCCTCGGCAAAGACCGGGACGAGGGAGCCGAAGCCGATCGCGCACGCGCCCCACACGAAGTTGATCCCGTTCATCGCCGCGAAGCTCCGCTCGCGCAAGAGCGCGATCGGGATCACCGGGTCGTCGTGGCGGGCGCAACGGTAAAACAAGGCGACGCCCGAGCCGACGCCGATCAGACCCGGGCCGAGGTCGGCGAGCGAGAAGAGTCGGGTGCCGGGATCGCCGAGGGCGGTGATCCCGAGCATCACGCCGAGGACCGTGGCGCCGAGCAGCGCCGCGCCGACGAGGTCCATGCGACCGTTCGCCTGGGGCTCGCTGTGCGGCAGGTAGCGCACTCCCAACAGACCGAACAATGCCGCGATCGGCACGTTGACAAGGAAGATCCCCCGCCAGGACCACTCGGCGATGATCACGCCGCCAAGGATGGGGCCGACGAGCGCCCCGAGAGGGAAGATGCTCGAGAACAGCCCGAGCGCCTGGCTGCGCCGCTCGCCGTAGACGTCAGAGACGATGCCGGTGGCCGCCGGCACGAAGGCACCGCCGCCGAGCGCCTGGATGACGCGAAAGGCGATCAGCCAGGCGATGGAGTGGCTGAAGCCGCACGCCAGCGAGGAGAGGGAGAAGACCGCCGCCGCGGCAAGGAAGACGCGCTTTCGACCGAGCCGGTCGGCGAGGCGCCCGGCAAGCGGCATCGCCACGACGAGGCCGAGCTGGTAGGCGGTGATCGTCCAGCTCGTCCAGTTGAGCCGCACGTGCAAGGCGTGCCCAACGGTCGGCAGGCCGGTGGCGACGATGGTGCCGTCCACCGCAGACATGAACAGCGCCATCGAGACGATCAAGAAGATGGCGATCCGCGGGACGCCCCGCGCTTCGCCCGCGGGTGCCGGCCGGCGAGGGCTGGGGAGCGTCATTTGGTGAGACATGCTAACCGACTCGTCGCGCCAGGGGAAGGTTTGTGTCACTCAGCTTGTGTATATCTAACGGCACCGGGGCGCGACGCTTGAGCGCGACGGGCCGCGCTCGACACCGATGCCGCCCGGCGCGGCGCGCCGGGATCGCGGCCTCAGCTCGCGGCGCTGCGGCGCGCGAGGCGCGCCGGCACGTGCACGTAGAGGTCCTCGCGCGCCGGGGCGCTGACGGCCGGTGGCGGCTCGGGCAGCTCGTAGTGGGTGGGCGCGTAGTGGTCGGCGAGCTGGCGCTTGGCGTTGTAGACGCTCGGGAACTTCCACAGCATCCGAAGGAAGTTGGTCTGGCCGTGGAGCAAGTGGTTGGCGGCGATGCCGAGCGTCTCGCTGAGCGCCGCGACCCCGAGGTGCTTGCGGGCGAGCACCGACTGGGTCGTGACGAGCTCGGCGTAGAAGCGCTCGAGCGGAAGGCGCGTCGGGAGTACGGCGTGCTGCACGTCAAAGAGGCGGTAGTCCCGCGTCGTCAGCCGGCGGGCCTCGGTAAGCCAGGTCTCGGTTCCTGGATAGGGCGTCTGCACGGTGAGATGCACGATCTCGGGTACCTCGAGCGCCCAGCGGCGGACGCGTTCGAACTGGCGCTCGTCCCAGTCGGGATCCGCGATCAGGTTGATCGCGACGGTGATGCCGAGCCGCCGCGCGACCTCGAGCGCCTTGGCGTTGACGTCGGTGCTTGAGCGCTTGCGGTAGGCCTCGAGTCCCTCACTCGTCAGCGACTCGATGCCAAGGAACATGTAGGTGAGCCCGAGCCGGCGCCAGTACGCGAACACCTCCTCGTTGCGCACGAGGACGTCGCAGCGCGTCTCGAGGTAGAATTGCTTCTTGATGCCCCGGCGCTCGATCGCCTGGCCGATCTCAAAGCCGTCGCTTGGATGGATGAAGGCGACGTCGTCGACTAAGAACACGCCCCGCTCGCGCACCCGTGCGAGGTCCTCGGCGGCTGCCTCGGCCGGAAGGCGGCGGTAGCTGCGCCCATAGAACGTCCAGGCGCTGCAGAACGAGCAGTCCCAAGGACAGCCGCGCGAGAACTCGACCGACGCCGCCGGGTCGAGGACGCCGATGAAATAGCGGCGGCGGCGACCCCCGAGATCGCGTGCTGGCAGGACGTCGTCGAGGTGCTCGGCCGCCTTGGGCGGCGGACCGAGCCCGTCGCCGGTGACGGCCCCGGGCACCTCGCGATAGGCGCCGTCGCGTGCCGCGGCGAGCAGTGCCGGGGCGGCGAGCTCGCCCTCGCCGCGAAGGATCACGTCAATCGCCCCATTCGCCTCGTCAAGCACGTGCTCGGCGATGAACGAGACGCTGTGGCCCCCGACGAAGACCACGCAGTCGGGACGGCGGGCCTTGACCGACTTGGCGAGGTCGATCACCTCGGGCACGTTCGCGAGGTAGTTGAGGCTGAAGCCGACCGCGTCGGGTCGGAAGCGCTCGAAGGTCTCCCAGAGCTCCTCGGGTGAGTACACCTGCAGGTCCACCATGGCCACGGGGTGCCCGGCGGCGCGCACCGCCGCCGCCACGCGCTCGAGACCGAGCGGCTCGAGGCGCAGGTAGAGCTCGGAGTACATCAAGGTGCTCGGGTGCACGAGCAGCGTCCGCATCGGATTCGCCATTGCCTGGCCGACCTCGCTCTCGGGCGGCGCGACGATGCCGCCCGCAGCTAGGTACCCAATGTCTCCCGCGCCTGACCCCTGATGGCTGGCTCAGCTGCTCGCCGGCGCGCCAAGCCAGCGCGCCGCGACCACGGCGATGTCGTCGCGCGCCGGGACCGAGCCGGCGAGCTGCTCCACCAGGTGCTCCATTAGCTCGGCAGGGCTGCCGTCGGCCCGGGCGGCCGCCACCTCGACCAGGCGCTCGATGCTCTCGTCGAGCGGCACGCCGCGGCGCTCGACCAGGCCGTCGGTGTAGAGCAACAGCACATCGCCGGGGCTGAGGCGGCGGTGGTTCGTGGCGACCTCACCGACAAAGCCCACGCCGAGCGGCGGGCTGTGCACGTCGATGAGCGGCGCCGCGCCGTCCCTTTGGCTGATGAGGATCGGGGGCAGGTGGCCGGCGGAGGCCCACACCAGCTGGCCCGTCGGATCGATGCGGACGCAGATCGCCGTGGCGAAGTGCCCCGTGCGCTGGGCGAGGCGGTGCAGGACCGCGATCAGGTCCCCGGGCGCCCGCCGCACGAGGCGGAGGGCCGTGGTCGCGCTGCGCAGCTCACCCATGCGCGCCGCCGCCTCAGGGCCGTGGCCGGCGACGTCGCCGACGCTCAGGGCCAAGGTGCCGTCGTCGAGGATCTGCGCGTCGTACCAGTCGCCGCCGACTTGCAGGTGCGCCCCGCTCGGCACGTACAGCGCGGCGAGGTCGAACCACTCGCCCGTCGGCAGGGCGCTTGGGAGCAGCGCCGCCTGCAGCGCCTCGGCGATCGCGGCGACGCCGGTACCGCTCGCGTCGGAGAGGGTCGCCACCGCCTCCCCGAGTCGCGCCAGCGCGTCGTGAGGCACCTCGGCGGCGGCCACGGCCAGCGCCAAGGTGCCGAGCGGGCGGCCGGCGACCATGAGCGGCAGCGCGCACAGGCTGGCGTCGCCGTTCTTCTCAACGACCAGGACCCCCCGCCGTCGGGCCGCCGCGGCGAGCTCGGCGAGGCGGTGCGGGGCGGAGCTGTCGGGCGCGGCGATCTGACGGACCCCCGAAGCATCGAGGATCTCAAGACAGCAGGCGACGACCTCGGCGGGTCGAAGCGCCCGCCGGGCGGCGCTGAGCAGCGCGGCGGGATCGGCCGCGGCGAGCTGGGCGAGGACGCCGCTCAAGATGCGCGAGGCGGTTCGGTTGTTCTGGAGGTCGTGCGCTTCCACCTTCGCCGCTCCCTGGGCACGAACCGGCACGAAAGCCGCGGGGGCAAGGCGGCCGCAGCGAGGTTAGCCGACGCACGTCCTGCGGCGTCCCTGGGTAGAGGCATGGCCGTGCACATCGAACAAGCGGCGCTCGAGCGCGCGATGGGTCGGCTCGCGTCGCACGACCTCGCCCGGCTCGGCCTCGGGGCGGCGCTCGGGGAGATCGTCGCGGCACTCCCCGCGCTCTTCGCGGTGGACGGCGCCGGCATCTTGCTGCTCGACGAGCAGCAGGTGCTGCGCTATGTGGCCTCGACCGACGCCGGCGCCCGGCTCCTCGAGGCGGTCCAGGAGTCCTCGGGCCGCGGCCCGTGCGTCGAGTCGCTCGTCGACAACGACCTCGTCCAGGTGGACGACCTCCTCGCCGATCAGCGCTGGCCGGACCTCTCGGCGGTGCTCGTCGCGAACGGCATCCGCTCGGTGCTCGGCATCCCGCTGCACCTCACCGGGACACCGGTGGGGAGCCTGAACGTCTACCGTGCCGCGGCACACGACTGGGACGAGAGCGACCGCCGAGCGCTCGGCGCCTTCGAGCGCCTCATCGAGCGGCTGCTGGCCGATGCCATCCTCGGCGAGCGCCGGGAGGCGCTCGTCACCCAGCTCGAGCACGCGCTGGCCGCCCGCGTCGAGATCGAGCGCGCCGTGGGGATCGTGATGGCCACCGAGCAGCTCGATGCGCCGGTGGCCTTCGAGCAGATCCGGCGCGCGGCGAGGTCGCGTCGCAAGAGCGTCCGCGAGATCGCCGCCGAGGTGGTCGCCAAGCGACTCCTCGCCTAATGGGCGCGCAGGGCATTGGCGCGCCGGACGAGCGCCCGCGCACCGATCTCGGTGAAGATGGCGGCGGCAGCCGCGGCCGCCTGCTCGCCACCGGGCCGGCCGCGCCAGATGGCGGCGACGTCGAGCTGGCAGAGCCCTTGCTCGAGGCGAGCACCGAGCGCCCCCAGGCGCTCTTGGGCAACGCGGTGGGCGGCAAGCGCCTGGTCAGGATCCTCGCCCGACGCCAAGGCGATGGCCGCCTCGCTCGCCCGCTGCAGGGCCCGCATCGAGCGGCCGCGAAAGCGCGCCATCCCGCCGAGCACGTCGGTCGCGCGGCGGGTATCGCCGAGCAAGAGCGCGCTGTGCGCCTGGATCGCGAGCGCCGAGGGGCTGTTGATGCCCGAGGGGTCTTCGGCCACCACCTCACCGGCGAGCGCATAGGCCACTTCGTCGTCGCCTTGCGCCAACGCGAGCACCGCCTTTGCCTGCAATAATGTGGCGCGCGCGTGCAGCCACTGGCTTTCGCGCGCCGCTGCCTCGACCGCCGCGACCTTGGCGGCTGCGGCTTCGTGCTCGCCGCGCAGTGCCGCAAGAATCGCGCCGGCGATCAGCGTGACCTCGTCGCCGACCCCGGTCTCCTCGCCCGGGCTGCGCCGATCCGCGAGTGCCTCATCGAGCTCGGCCAACAGGCGCGCGCCCAGCTCGAGCTCGCCCACCAACAACGACGCCTCGAGGGCGTTCGAGATCTGCATCACCAAGAGCGGGCGATCGCCGGTTCGGCGCATCACCTCGATCGCTCGCATCGTGACCGAGAGCGCCTCGCGGGGATCGTCGTCGACGAGGCACAGTCCGAGGAGCTGCAGCGCCCGACACTGCTCGAAGTGCAGGCCGGCGGCTTCGGCGGTCGAAAGCGCGCCGCGGCAGAGCATGACCGCTTCGCGGTGGCGGCCGAGGCTGAACAGCGCCGCCGCCTTGGTGAGGATGCCGTGGGCGAGCTGGCCGGCGTCGTCGGTCTGCTCGATGAGCACGAGCGCCCGCTCGGCCCAGCTCAGCGACTCCGCCGGGCGCCCGACGCGCGCCTGCAGCCCGGCGATGGCCAAGGCGAGCGGGGACTGGACCACGGCGTCGTCGCCCGCTCCGAGGCGGGCGAGCGCCTGCTTTGCGAGCGCGATCGCTCCCTCATAATCGCCGAAACTGTTCCCGAGCACGCGGGCGAGGGCAGCGCTGACGCGTGCCATGCCGGCGCGTGAAGATACGGCCTCGTAGGCGGCGAGCGCATCTTGGAAAAGCCGGCGCGCCGCGACGTCGGCACCCATGCGATCGGCGGCGGTCGCGGCAAGCTCAGACAGATCGCCACACTCGGCCGGTGGGGGGTCGGTCTCAAGAGCCTGCTCGGCGTACGAGCGGGCCTGGGCGGGTGAGCCGAGCGAGAGCGCGCGCCGGGAAGCCACCGCCAGTCGCCCACGCGCCTCGGCGCCGAGCTCGTCGCGCTCGCTTCCGTCGGGGGTGTTTTGGGCTGCTTCGAGAAAGTGCGCCGCGACGAGCCCGGCAAGCTCCTCGTCGCCAAGACCTTCGAGGTAGCGCGCCGCCGCAAGATGCCGGGCGCGGCGGTCCTTTCGTGCCATCGTGGAGTAGGCGACGTCGCGCAGCAGGGCCTGCAAGAATCCGTACTGGCCGCGCTCTGGCGAGCGCGGGTCGCTGTCAATCGACAGGATCTCGCGTCGGCACAGGTCGCGCAGCGCGCTCGTGAGCTCGCTCTGGGGACGACCCGACATGGCGGCAAGCGCGTCGAGATGGAAGGTCTTGCCGAGCACGGCAGCCTCTTGCAGCACGCTCCGCTCGAGCGCCGGCAGCGTGTCGAGTCGCGACGCGATGAGGTCGTGCAGGCTCTCGGGCACGTCCAAGCCGGCCAGCTCACCGGCCACGTCATAGGCGCCAGCCCGCTCGACGAGCAGGCCCTTGCTCGCAAGCATCCGCACCGTCTCGACCGCATAGAGCGGCACCCCCTCGGAGCGCTCCACGAGCTCGGCCGCAAACGCCTCCGGCAGGTCGCGCACGAGCCCGTCGACGAGGGAGCGCATCGCTTCGGGCGCGAGCGGCTCCAGGTGCAGCGAGGCGAAGCTGCGCTGGCCCGCGCCCCACGTCGCGCGGCGCTCGAGGAGCTCGGGCCGGGCCAAGGTGACGATGAGGATCGGGTGCTGGCGCGACCACTCGAGGATCGACTCGATGAAGTCCATGGTCCCTTGATCCGCCCACTGCAGGTCCTCAAAGACCATGACGAGCGGCGCGCGCTGCGCGATGCGCTCGAAGAATGCCCGCCACGCCGCGAACGTCTCCTCGCGCTGGCCAGGAGGCGCCTCGGCCAAGCCGAGCAGGTGCGCGAGTCGGGGCTCGATCCACGCCGCGTCCTCGACGTCGGGAACGAACTCGCTGAGCACGCGCGTCAGCTTTTGGCGGGCGACGTCGTCCTCGTCGTCGTCGCCGATCGCCGCCCGCATGCGGACCATCTCGGCGAGCGCCCAGAAGCTGATCGCCTCGCCGTACGCGGGACTCCGGCCCTGATGCCAATAGACGTCCTCGGCTAGGCCGTCCGCGTACTTCAAGAACTCCCAGGCAAGCCGGCTCTTGCCGATGCCGGGAATGCCCGTGACCGAGATGAGCCGCGGTCGATGCTCGCTCGCGAGCGCGTGCAGCGCGTCCTTCAGGCTCTTGAGCTCGCGGTCGCGCCCAGAAAGCGGCGCCTCGATTCCCTCGCTGCGCCCGATGCCCCGGCGCTTTGCGACGACGCGCAACGCGCGCCAGGCGGCGATCGGCTCCTCCTTGCCCTTGACGACGAGGTCGCCGATCTCGGCGAAGGCAATTGCATGGTTCGTGGCCCGGTAGGTGCCCTCGCCGACGAGGACCGTGTTCGGCCGGGCGGCGGCCTGCAGGCGCGAGGCGCTGTTGACGAGGTCTCCGGCAACGAGACCTTGGCCCCGCGCCCCGAGGTTGACCGCGGCCTCCCCCGTCAAGATTCCGGCACGCGCCACAAGGCGGTGCTCGCCACCCAGCCGCTCGATTGCCTCGAGGAGCTCGAGTGCGCACCGCACCGCGCGCTCGGCGTCGTCCTCGTGGGCGACTGGCGCGCCCCACAGCGCGAAGACCGCATCCCCGATGAACTTCTCGACCGTGCCGCCATAACGCGCGACGGCGGACTGACACACCTCGAAGTAGGAGGAGAGCAGCTCGCGCACCTCCTCGGCATCGCGCCCTTCGGCGATGGTCGTGAAACCGACGAGGTCGGCGAACAACACCGAGACCCGGCGCCGCTCGGCGTGCACCGACTCCTCGAGGCCGCCCGGGTCGACGGCGAGGCCGCCCGCCGTGTTGGCCTCGCGGGCGGGCAGGGGGGCGCCGCACTCGTCACAAAAGCGCTGTTCGAGATCGACGGGCAACCCGCAACGTGGGCAGCTGGAGGAGAGCGGGGCACCGCAATGGCGACAAAAGCGCTTGCCGGCTTGGTTGGCTCCGCCGCAGACACCGCAGTCGAGCCGCACAAGGCGAGCCTACGCGAGCGCGTCGCTGGCCGCTCGCGGCGGCCCAAAAGGAAACGCCCCGGGCGAACCCGGGGCGCTTCCATGCCGACTGGGTCGACTCTGCCGTCGCTCATGTTAGCCGCCGCGAGATCGCCGCGGCGCCTCGGGCTCACGCGGCCAGGAAGCCGCCGGACTGGTGCTCCCACAGGCGCCGGTAGACGCCGGTGTCGATCCCGAGGAGCTCGGCGTGGGTCCCCTGCTCGACGATGCGGCCGTGCTCCACGACGACGATGCGGTCGAGGCGGGCGATCGTCGCCAGGCGGTGCGCAACGACGATCGCCGTCACGCCATCCATCAGCCGCCACAGCGCGTCTTGCACCAGCGACTCCGACTGCGAGTCGAGTGCCGAGGTGGCCTCGTCGAGGAGCAGGATCGGCGCCGCCTTCGCCATCGCCTGTGCGATGGCGACGCGCTGGCGCTGACCCCCGGACAGTTTGAGCCCGCGCTCGCCCACCACGGTGCGGTAGCCGTCGGGCAACCCGGAGACGAACTCGTCGACATGCGCCGCCTTGCCGACCCGCTCGACCAATGCCAAATCGACCTCATCGAGCGCACCGCGGCCGTAGCAGATGTTCTCCGCAATCGTCCGGTGCAACAGCTGGGGGTCCTGGGAGACATGCGCAATCTGGCGCCGCAGCGAGTGCTGGGCCACGCCCGCGATGTCCTGGCCGTCGACGAGGATCGTCCCTGAATCGACGTCCATGAAGCGCAAGAGCAACTTGGTCAAGGTCGTCTTGCCCGATCCCGACGAGCCGACCAGACCGATGTGCTCGCCCGGGGCGATGTGCAGGTTGAGGCCCGAAAAGAGCGGCGGTCCCCCGCGGTAGGCGAAGTGCACGTCACAGAAGTCGATGCGCCCGGCACGGACGACGAGGTCGCCAGCGCGCGGCGCGTCGACAATCTCTGGTGCCGTCGCGGCGATCCCGGCGAACTTCGCGCACCGGCCGAGGTCGCGCGAGGCCTGGCGCAGGTGCTCGAAGGACTCTTCGAGGTTGGCGACGACCTGCTGGACGTAGAACAAGATCAGATAGACGGTGCCCGCCGCCGCGCGGTGATCGAGCGCCAACAAAATGCCGACCACCACGGCAAGCCAGCTGAACCCAGCGAGCGAGGACTCCATCTGCAACCGCGTCGAGGAGAAGACCTTGCGCGCCCGCAAATCCGCGGCGACCGAGTCCGCCACCAGGGCAGCGACGTGGGACTCTTCGAGCGGCTCGACCGCCTGGCTCCGGACGGTCGTGAGGTTCGCAATCGTGTCGGCGATTACCCCGGTGGCGCGCGTGTGGGCCTCGGAGAACTCCTTTGCCGCAGCAACCACCTTGCCCATCCGGCGCTTCAACACGAGGGCGAAGGCGGCGATCACGGCGACCACGACGAGGGAGACGGGCCAGGCCATCACGCCGAGCACGACGATGGCGCCGCCCGTGGTGATCACGATGCGCAAGAAGCCCCACGACGCCGTGTCGAGCAGTTGGACAAAGGACCACGAGAAGGTCTCGAGGGTGGAGATGACCTCGCCCGAAGGGCGATCGGTGTGCCAGCGGTGGCTCAGCTGGAGGAGGTGGTTGTAGCCCTCGGTCGCGGCGTTGGCGAAAGCGCGCACGGCCGCGCCCCACTGCACCCAGCCGGCAAGTCGCCATACCAAGGTCGAGGCGACCAGCACGCCCGCGTACGCCACGACCAAGGGCGCGAAGTCACGACCAAAGCTCGCTCGGGATCCCATCGCGGCGACGTCGGTGAGCACCGCTGCGAACACGAGTGGCGCCGCCACCGACTGGGCGAGCGTGCCAAGGGTGATGGCAAGCCACGAAGCGACCAGCGGACGGCGCTGGTGGCCGACCTGGCGCCAGCAATAGGCGAGGGTCGCGGCGGTCGATGATGACGGAAAGAGCTTGTGTTCTCCCAAGACAGGGCTCCGGGTCAAAGGGTGGTCGAGGTGGAGGCCGCGAGCCCGTACAGGGCCGGCGCGACCGGCGCACAGCGCGGCCGCGCCGAGCGGTGAGAAGGGCAGCTGCGCGGCGCAGGGCCTCAGGTGGTCGGTGCGACCTTGACCGGAGCTTCGCTCCGGCGACATGGGCGGTGGTTCAGCGCATCGCCACAAGAAAAACGAAGCAGGCGGGGCGCGCGCGCCCTGTCGTGCCGGCGGTGTCGATCGTCGTTGTCATCGGGCACCTCCTGCTGGCTCGCCCTGCCTACAAAAGTGCAAGCGATGCTAGTGTCCTGAGCCAGAGATTCGATTAATAAGTGTCATCACGCCTCCGATTCAGCCGATGTTGCCGCAGAGACCCGTTCGCAGTAGCGGGCGAGGCTGGCGAGGATCTGGTCGGCGGTCTTCACCC
>JAJZBI010000001.1 GCA_021798985.1 Actinomycetes bacterium | reverse complement strand
GCACCCCGCGGCGGCGCTGAGACCACCGCGGCTGTGGATACTCCGCGGGTAGCTCGCCTTTATCCCGCGGGTGCCAGCGTTATTTGCGCTCGTTCTGGCAGCTCAGCCCCAAACGTGAGGACCTCACTCGAAATCGCGGCCGCTGGTGCCGACGCAACGCTCGTCACAGAGCCCTAACAGGAGCGACGAGCGAACAGGACGACTAGTCCTGAGCACATCGCGCAGTGCGGCCTCGCAGGCATTTTCGCTTCGTCTGTCGACCGCCTGCGCCAACGGCCGCCCGCCGCTCGCTCGCAGGCCCACATGCTCGGCTCGAAAGCGCCTGCGTCGCGGCGAAACGACGTTCTACGCTCGCGGCGACGGAATCGCTGGACCGTTCCGGTGGCCGTCGTCTGAATGCGATTCGACACGACGGGTGAGGATCTGAATGAAGATGCGTTCTCGCGCTCGGCGCCTGCTTGCCTCTCTTGGCCTGACCGGGCTCGCTGCCATTGGCGGTACCGGGATCTCTGCGGCGACCGCCGCGCGTGCCGTGGCGGCCAAACGACCCGCGGCGACCCATCGGGTGCAGAGCGCGATCGACAGTCCGCTCCAGGCCGTCGATGCCGTCCACGGCGGCCATTTCGTCGTGGCCGCGACCAAGGCAACCTTCCGACTGCGCGGCTTCGACTACCAGCCACTGGTGCTCAGGGCGATCGTGGGGCGCAGCCGCGAGTACGCGAACGAGACGTTCGCGCCCTCGTACTACAACCACAGCGAGATCGTCGCCATGCTCAAGACCTGGCAGGGGCTCGGGTACAACGCGGCGCGGGTCTTCCTCAACCCTGGGCAGATCGGAAACCCACACGGTCCGGGGCTGAGCAGCGCGTACGTCGGCAACGTCGCGGACTTTGTCAAGACTGCGGCGCAGTACGGCGTGCGCACCCTCATCACCGTCGGGGCGCTGCCCAACGCCGGCGGCTACGCCCCGTCGCTCACCCACAGCTTTGGCATCTACAACGCCGACTACCTGAGCCCGGTCTTCATCGCCAGTCAGAACCGCTACCTGACCAACTTGATCATCGCCCTGCGTGCCGACGGTGCGCCGCTCGTCGACGCGCTCTGGGAGCTGAAGGGCGAGCAGGACTGGAACAACACCGCCGCCCCGCTCTCTTGGAAGTCGGGGATCGTCGCGACGGCCGACGGCAAGCGCTACAACATGGCCTCTGCGGCGTCGCGCGCGGCGATGGAGAATTCGAACCTCGTCCACTGGGCGAACAGCCTCACCTCGACGATCCACCGCTTGATCCCGCAGAGCCTGGTGGGAGTCGGCGTCTACCCGCCATCGGTCAAGCGGTCAACATGGACCGTTCGGCCGCAGCTCTTGTTCACCGCAGCGACCCAGGTCAATTTCGTCGACATCCATGTCTACCCGAACCTCGGCCCCGAGCTGATGCAGGTCAACAGCTTCGGCGCCGGCTCGACCCGCAAGCCGGTGATCATGGGGGAGTTCGGCGCCACGCGGGCTGCGCCGGTCGCGGTGGCGGTGAGGGCCCTGACCTCCTGGCAGCGCGCGAGCTGCCATATCGGCGGACTGGCGATCTCCGGCTGGCTCATGTGGACGTGGAACTCGAGCGTCGACACCGAATTCTGGGATGCGCTCGATGACGGCGGCCTGCTGAGCCGGGCGCTCGCGCCGACGAGCCGCCCCAATCCCTGTCAGTAGCCCGCGCCGTGCCCGCAACGCTCCGAGGGGCGTCGGCTGCTCGCTAGCTGAGCGCGAAGTAGCCGGGGACCAGACGGTGCGGTGTGTCCAGGTAGACCTTGGCCTCCGGGTTGCCGCCGAAGCGGCCGTGACTCCAGCGCACCTCGACGTGCCCGGCGACTTGGCAGAGCTCGCCTCGATGGCGATCCTCGATGGCGGCCTGCCAGGTGACACTGGGCTGTGCGCTCGACGACGCCTCGATGACAAAGCGACGCAGCCGGAATGACTGCCGCCAGTCCCAGGGGGTCGCGACCCGGAGCCGCAAGGGGGAGTCCAAGGTGCCACCCAGCAGGAAATAGGGGGCGCTTCCCATCCGTAGCAGCCGCCAGAGCAACGGCTCGGCAGACGCGCGGCCGACGTGGTGGCGCCAGCGCGACGCGGTCTGTTCGGCGACGACCCGGACGAACGCGCGGCGTGCGTCTTGGACCGCCTCGGGCCAGCCTCCCGCGAGTGCGGTGGCCAGCGCCGCGCGATCGCGAGCGTCGAGTTGCGCCGGGCTGTCGGCCGCTGACACGCCCGTCGCCCGCAGCGTCGCCGAGTACAGCTCTTCGTACTCCCTCGGGGCCATCTCGGCGTACCAGTCGCCGCTCCGTGTCCCCTGCGCCCCGCGCAGCAGGTGCTCGAAGAGGTGGAACGGCGACGTGTTGATCATGATCTTCGAGGCGTACTTGCAGCTCACGAGGTAGACGTGGTCGATGCGAAGGTCGATCGGTGCCACCTCGTCCCCCGGCGCGCGATGCGAGCCCTTCCATTCGACGCTGAGCGGGTGCCGGCCGCGTAGGCCGTCGCGCGCCTCGAGAAAGGCTCGACCGTTCGCCCAGGCGAGCTGGAACTGGTCCTCGAGCGCGCCGCCGGCGTAGGCCTGATCGAGGCGGTCCCAGAGCTCTGGAGCCACGCTCGTCATCTCGGGCGGCCGCCGCGCGAAGACCGCCTCGAGCGAATCGTCGCCGAGCATCCCGAGCCCAGTGGCGAGCTCGGTCACCGTGGTCCGCAGGTCAGGCAGAGTGTCGCCCCGACGGCGCGCTCCTCGCGCGCGCCGCTTTGGCCGGTGCGGCGCGGCGGGCGGTGCCGGCCGTGGCGGGTCGGAGGGCGCCGGTTCGACGGAGGCGATCTCCGAGCTCGCCGGGTCGCCAGAAGCCCGCCAGGGGAGTTGGGCGCTTCCCGCCCCGCGCGTACGTGGCGAGGCGGTCGGTTGCCGCGGGGTCGAGGATCTCGGCGGCGTCGAAGAAGGCGTCTCGTCCGGCTGCGTGCAGCGCGGCGTCCCCAGCGCTTCCGGCGCGGGGCAGGTGAGAGGTCAGCAGCACGACGGGCGCAACGCCGTTGGCGGCAAGGACGTGGGCGCGCCCCAGGCACTTCCAGAGTGTGTCGGTGCGGCTCATCCCCGCGCGGTTGGTGGTGAAGCCGCCCGAGACGTCGAAGTACCACGCACCGCCGGTCCGGTCGGTCGCGACGAGGGAGACCGACAGGCCGAGTCCGGCCAGTTTGTGGTTGCGAGCGATGATCGTGAATCCTGCCGACTCGAGCACGTGCTCCGCGATCGCTTGCACGGCCTTGCCCTGGTCGGCCGCCGCACCGAGGTAGCGATTTGCCTCCTCGGTGCGCTCGCGGCGCCTGTTGGCGCGCTCGCTTGCGCCATGGCGCACCCGCTCGCGGGCGATCTCGACGTAGCTCGGGTCGAGGTCGTAGCCGACGTAGCGGCGCCCGCTGCGAGCCGCGGCGAGCATCGTCGAGCCGGAGCCCATGAAGGGGTCGAGGACCAGGTCGCCTCGGTAGGTGTAGAGGTGGATGAGGCGCTCGGGCAGCTCTGTGGGGAACGGCGCCGGGTGTCGGACGCGGGTCGCGCTCTCCGGCGGGATCTCCCAGACGTCGAGCGTCGCCGCCATGAACTCGTCGCTCGTCAGGCTGTTCTCATGGGGAAGGCCGCGGAGCTGGCGCTGCTTGACCGACAGCGCGCGGTCGAAGCGCCCCTTGCTCGCGATGATCACCCGTTCGGTGAGATCCCGCAGGACAGGGTTGGCGGCGCTGCGGAACGAGCCCCAGGCGCAGGAGCCGCTGGCGCCTTCGCCCTTCTGCCAGATCACCTCGCCGCGCAGCAGCAGGTGCAGCTCGTCCTGCAGGATGCGGGTGACGTCGGCGGAAAGGCTCCGGTAGGGCTTGCGCCCGAGGTTGGCCACATTGACTGCGATCCGTCCGCCCGGCTCAAGCTTCCGCTTGCACTCGGCGAAGACGTCGCGCAGCAGCTCGAGGTACTCGAGGTAGGAACTCGGCACCCCCTCGCGATCGAGCTCCTCCTCGTACTGCTTGCCGGCAAAGTACGGCGGCGAGGTCACCACGAGGGCGACCGAGTTGTCCGGCACGTGGTCCATGGAGCGCGCGTCGCCGCAGATGAATGGCTCGGCGATCGTCGCGGGGTCCGAGACGTCTTCGCTCAAGAGCAGCTCAGGGGCGCTGAAGCGGGCGTAGAAGGGTGCCGAGTCGTGGGCCTCGCGCCGCCCGACCCCGAAGTTGGACGTGGAGGTCCGCGTCTTGGCGCGCGACGCGCGGCGGGGTTCAGTCACCCGCTCTTCGTAGCATCCAGCTGCGCGGTCGCGGTGGATCGCTACAGGGCGCCGGGCTCCCCGCGCCGCTCGAGCTCGTGCTCTTCGCGCAGGACCTTCACCCGGTGGGCGATGGCGACGAGCACGGCGACGACGGCGATGGCGCCGGCGACGTACCCGGCGTCAGAGAAGCCCTTGACGACGTGGTGCCAGTTGCTGCCGACGGCATAACCGATCCCGGCGAGCGCTGCGCTGAAGATCGCGGAGCCAACCACGGTGAAGACGAGGAAGCGGGCGATCGTCATTTCGGCGAGCCCGGCCACGATCGAGACGAACGAACGAAGCAGCGGCAGGAGGCGCCCGACGAAGACGAAGCTCTCGCCGTGGCGAGCGAGGAAGCCCTCGACGCGATCGAGATCTCGGTGCGTGAGGAGCAGGTATCGACCCGCTTTGTCGATGAAGGGTCTGCCGCCGAATCGACCGAGCCCGTAGCCGAGGAGCGAGCCGACCAGCTCGCCGAGCACGGCGATGAGGATGACGAGGCCGAGCGAGAAGTGGTCCTTCGGCCCCGTGAGGATCTGGCCGCTCGCGAGCGCGCCGCCGTAGGCCATCACGAGCTCGGAGCCGATGGGGATCCCGAAGGCGGAGATCGCCGTCACCAGAAACAGCGCGATGTAGCCCCAGTGGACCAGGAAATGCTGCACGCCGAACCATACCAACGCGCGACGTCCAAAAGGGCGCGTCCCGTTCTCTAAGATCCGCCCGCTACGGTCGGCGCATGGCCCAAGCGAGCCGGTTGCCGCGCGCCCTGCGAGCGCTCGCGTTGGTGCTGCTCAGCGCTCTCGCGTGCCTCGCGACGGCGAGCGCCCCGGCGCCCAGGGCGTCGGCATCGGGTCCCCCGGTGCTCTTCACCACGCCCACGGCCAAGCGTGGCACCTGCGGGCGGGCGCACCCGTGCACCCTCACCCAGGCGATCGCCCACGCCAGCCGTACCGGCGGCACGATCGAGCTCGCTCGGGGGGCCTACGAGGTGGCCTCCCCGCTCACCCTCGACAGCTCCCTGCCGGTCTCGATCGTCGGCTCCCCCGCCGGCTCGGTGCTCATCGGTGGCAGTCTCGGACCCACCCTCACGATCGCCGGTCCCGGCAGCATCACGATGACGGCGCTGACGTTGCGGGCAGCTCCGGCGGGGGCGATCCTCGACCGCGGGGGCTCGCTCAGCGTGCGCAACAGCACCTTCGCCGACGACGGCTCGCTCGCCCCGAGCGTGAGCGGTGGCGCGATCGACTTCTCTCCCACCTCGAGCTCGAGCACCTTGGACATCGAGGGCTCGACCTTCGTCGACGATCTCGCCGGTGAGGTCGCCGGCGCCATCGCGCTCGGCGGGGGGACGGCGAGCATCGAGGGCTCGACCTTCGTCGACGACCAGGTGACCGCGGGCGCCGGGGCGGTCGGTGGCTCGGGAGTGGTCGGGCTGCAGGGCGACGTGCTGGCGCGCACCGGCGCGGGTGCCTGTCCTGCGGGTGCGACGGTTGGCGCTGGCGTGATCGTCGCCGCCAGCACCTGCGACGGCGCCCCGTCGGCACGCTTGGCGCTGCTGTTCGTCGACGGCAAGCCCGCCCTCGCGTCGAACGGGGGGCCGGTGAAGACCGTCGCGCTCAACCCCTCCCCGTCGGACCCCGCGCTCGGCGCCGTCCCCGAGAGCCAAGAGAGCCTCACCGATCCCGCCGCCACCTACTGCGCACTGGCCGACGCCCGAGGCGACGGCCGGCTGCTGCCGGGCGCCACCGCGTGCGCCAGCGGCGCGGTGCAGCCCGATCCACCCCGCATCACCCACATGAGCCCCGAGAGCGGCGGTGCCGGCACCGAGGTGACCTTGTCGGGCTCGGGCTTTGCGAGGGTGAGCTCGGTCAGTATCGAGACCGTGGTCGTCCCGTTCAAGGCGACCGGGGACACGACCCTCACCTTCAGCGTCCCTCACGGCGTCTTTGACGCCGAGGCGCCGGTCGTCGTGACGAGCCCCGACGGCACGACCACGACGACGTTCCTCACCACCGGCCGCTTCGTCGTCTCGACGAGCGAGGTGCCCGCCACCGAGGTCGGCGCGAACTACTCGACGGTGCTCGTCGCCGACGGCGGCACCGGCGGGAACCATTGGACCGCAAGCGGTCTGCCCCCCGGGGTGAGCCTCGCCGCGAACGGCCTGTTGAACGGCCGTCCCCTGGCGCCCTCGACCAGCCAGTTCCGGGTGAGCGTCGTCGACAACCACGGGGACGTCGCGTCGGCGATGCTCCAGTTCGTCGTGGCGCCGGGTCCGGTGGTCACCACGACACGCCTGCCCGAGGCGCGCCTCGGCGAGCCCTACGCCGTGGCGCTGCGCGCGCACGGCGGGGTCCGCCCGTACCACTGGGCGATCGCCCAGCGCAGCGCGATCCCCGGCGGCTTGCTGCTGTCCTCCTCTGGCGTGCTGAGCGGCAGGCCGGGGACGGTGGGCACGACGTCGGTGGCGATCCAGGTCATCGACGCCCGCGGCGGCAGTGACACCGTCAGTTTCGGCTTCGAGGTTGCCCCGCCGCCCCCGCCGCCAGAGCGCTACGGCGTCCTCACCGCGGGTGGCCGGCTGGTCGCCTATGGCAGCGCCCCGCTCGACACGCTCCTCCCGCGCCGCCGGACGCACTTCGTCGCGCTCGCCGGTGATCCCCGCCATGGCTGGTGGGCGCTCGCCGCCAGTGGGCGCGTGGTGGGTGCCGGGGGAGCGCGCAGCTTGGGCTCGGTCGGTCCGATCGCCCATGCGAGCCAGCTCGTCGGGATCGCCGCCGACGCGGCCGGCACGGGGTACTGGGTTGTGGACTCAACAGGCCACGTGTTCGGCTTCGGGAGCGCGCACGCCCTCACGGCGACCGCTGGGACCGTGGTCACCGGGCCCGTCGTTGGCATCGCCTCCGACCCGGTCGCCGACGGCTACTGGGTGATCCAGGCGTCGGGCAAAGTCGACGCCTTCGGTGCCGCGCCGAGTTTCGGCTACATCGGCAAGCGGCTGCGGGTGCGGGCGGTCGGGATGGCGGCCCTCCCCGATGGCCAGGGATACCTGGTGCTCACGTCGTCAGGGCGGGTGTACACCTTCGGCTCGGGCCACGCGCTCGGGGGGCTCATCAAGCATCCCGGTCGCTTCCTCGGGATCGCCGCCTCGCCCGTCGGTGCTGGCTACTGGATCGTCTCGTGGCGCGGCTATGTCAATGCGGGCGGGAGCGCACGGGCGCTCGCCCCGTCTCCGAACGCGCCCATCGCCGGCGCCGTGGCGATCGCCTCGGGGCACTAGCGGCCAGGGCGCCGCTACCATCGCCCGGCGGCGGCGGGCACCGCCGTCGCCGGGAGCGAACGGGGCGGTCATGAGCAATGAGCAGGCAGAGGTGCGCGTCGAGCGGGACCACACCCACGCTGCGAGCAACGGCAAGACCGAGCTGAGCCTCGAGGCGCTGGCTCGGCTGCAGCCGAGTGTCGCGCGATTGATGCTCGAGATCGGCGAGCGCTTCTGGCGCTGCTACCACGCCGCCAAGGCGCAGAACCGGCGACTCGCGCGGTTCCAGCTCTCTGAGGGCACCAAGCTCCTCAAGCAGTGTGTCGTCGTTCGCCCCCAGTACGACGAGGACATGGCGGCGTTCATCGATGGCGAGCTCGCCGCCTTGCGAGGCGCGATCGACGAGGGGGACTGGGAGGGCTTCGAGGCTGCGTTCTCGACGATGACCGCGTCGGTGAACCGCCTGCACGACGACTGGAACCACGGCTTTTTGGTCTGGAAGGTGCCCGAGCAGCCGCCGGCGGACCTGGTGCTCGAACCGCGAGCCGAGGACCGCTAGCGCTCAGGGCGCGTCCGGACGCCGCTCGTCGAGTTCGGCGAGGGCCGCCTCGGGCACCTCGAGGTCGCCGCGTCCGGTTCCGACCTCGAGATCGGGCTTGTAGCTCCCGTGGTAGTCCGAGCCGCCGGTTGCGACAAGGCCGAGTTCGCTCGCCAGCTTCGCGAGCCGGCGGCGCTCGTCGGGCTCGTAGCGGCCGTAGTAGCACTCCAGGCCGGTCAGTCCCGTCGCGGCGAGCTCGGCGAGGCGACGGCGCAGGTCGTCGCCTTCGAGCTCGAGGGAGAGCGGATGCGCGAGCACGGCGCAGCCGCCCGAGCGGCGGCACAGCTCGATGATCTCGGGCGCCTCGACGCGGGTCTTTGGCACATAACCCGGTCGACCCTTGGCAAGGTAGCGCTCGAAGGCATCGTTCACCGAGCTCGCGAGGCCGTGGCGTACCAGCACAGCGGCGAAGTGCGGACGCCCGACCCCGGTCCCGCCCGCCTCGGCGAGGACCTCGCCATAGGTGATCGGAAGCCCGAGTGCCAACAGGCGCTCCGCCATCACCTCGTTGCGCTGCTCCCGGTCGCGCTGCAGCGCCGCCAGCTCACGCTGGAGGGGGCCGTCCCCCTCCTCGATGAAGTAGCACAACAGGTGCATGGTCCCAGACGGCGTCGAGCACGACACCTCGCATCCAGGGACCAGACGGACGCCGAGCGTCCTGGCCTTGGCCCGCGCCTCGGCGAGCCCGTCCAAGTTGTCGTGGTCGGTGAGCGCGACCGCGCTGCAGCCGCTCGCAACGGCGTGCTCGACAACGCTGGCGGGCGATTCGGAGCCGTCCGAGCACGTCGAGTGGGTGTGGAGGTCGATCACGGCCCGCACGGTAGTGCCGCGAGCCCGGACCTTGGCCCATCGGTGGCACAATGGCGGGGTGAGGGAGGCGTGCGGCGTCTTTGGGATCTACGCGCCTGCTCGGTCGGTCGCCCCCCTGGTCTTCGACGGCATCTTCGCCCTGCAGCACCGGGGTCAGGAGTCCGCAGGGATCGCCGTGAGCGATGGCGAGACCATCACGGTGGTCAAGGACATGGGTCTCGTCACCTCGGTCTTCGACGCCCGGAATCTGTCCTGCCTCGAAGGGCACCTCGGCATCGGCCACGTCCGCTACTCCACGACCGGGCCGAGCACCTGGCACAGCGCCCAGCCGGTGTACCGCTCCGAGGGACGGGCGGGCTTCGCCCTCGGCCACAACGGCAACCTGAGCAACGTGGCCATGCTCGAGTCCGAGGCCGGCATGCTCCCTGGGGTGATGAGCTCGGATTCGGACCTGATCGCCGAGCTCATCTCCCAGTCCTTCCTCGCCGGGGAGGCGGACGCCTTCGAGCAGGCACTTTGTAGCGTCCTGCCCCGCCTCGAAGGGGCCTTCTCCTTGACCTTGATGGACGAGCGCCAACTGGTGGCGGTGCGTGACCCCAATGGCTTCCGGCCGCTGTGCCTGGGTCGTGTCGCTGCTGGCGACGGCGACGGTGTGGGCGGCTGGGTCGTCGCCTCGGAGAGCCCGGCGCTCGACATCGTCGCTGCCGAGTTCGTGCGCGAGATCGCGCCGGGCGAGATGGTGGTGATCGACGAGCATGGGCCGCGCTCGGTCTGGCCCTTCCCGGCCGAGCGGATCGACGCCCATCTGTGCGTCTTTGAGTTCGTCTACTTCGCCCGGCCCGACGCCCGTCTGTATGGGCGCGAGGTGCACTCGGCTCGCCACCGCATGGGTGAACAGCTCGCCAAGGAGATCCCCGTGGAGGCCGACCTCGTCATCGGGGTGCCGGACTCGGGTGTGCCGGCCGCCGAGGGCTTCGCTGCCGGAAGTGGCATCCCCTTTGGCCAGGGGCTGGTGAAGAACCGCTACATCGGACGGAGCTTCATTGCGCCGACCCAGGCCGATCGCGTCGCCGCCGTGCGGCGCAAGCTCAATCCCCTGCGCGAGACGATCGCCGGTCGCCGCCTCGTCGTCGTCGACGACTCGGTCGTCCGCGGGACGACGACCAGGCAGATCATCCGGCTGTTGCGCGAGGCGGGTGCCGCCGAGGTCCATCTGCGCGTCTCTTCGCCCCCCTTCCGCTGGCCCTGCTTCTACGGCATCGACACGCCGGTCCGAGACGAGCTGCTCGCCGCGAAGATGGACCTCGAAGCGATGACGGCGCATCTCGGTGCGGACTCGCTCGGCTACCTGAGCCTCCCCGGTCTGCTCGCCGCCATCGCGGCTCCGGGAACGGGGTTCTGCTCGGCGTGCCTGACGGGCGACTACCCGACGCCCGTGCCACAGACCGGGATGGCCTTCGCCGAAAGGACGTGAGCGACCGCGGCCTCGAGCCGCGAGCGGCTGAGCGAGCCAGCGGCGACCGCGCGGGTGATGGCGGTGCGGATCGCAGCGGTCAATGCGGCGAGCGACCCTGACGGAGGGTTGTAGAGGACCAGATCCTCGCCCGCCCGGAGGGCGGCCACCGCCGCCTCGGGGACGCTGAAGCCGGCGGCCTTGATTGCGACGGCCGAGAGCGAGTCGGTGAGGACGAGGCCGTGGAAGCCGAGCCGGCCACGCAAGACCGCTTCGACCACCCTCGGTGAGAGGCTCGCCGGCAGGGTGCTCAGCCCGGGGACCGTCGCGTTACTCACCATCACCGCCGGCACGTGGGCGGCGATCGCCGCAGCGAACGGCGGCAGGCCGACGCGCTGCTCGACTGGCCACGAGAGGGTGCGGGCCGCCATGACGTCGGTGTTGCCGCTGGCTCCACCGAGGCCCGGGAAGTGCTTGACGACCGCGATCTCGCCCCCGGCAGCGAGGCCCTTCAAGAAGGCGACGACGTCGGCGCTCGCTCGGGTGGGGTCCGCGCTGAATGACCGCGTCCCGTCGGGATCGCGGTTGTTCGGGCCGACACCGCCGTCCACGTCCGCGACCGGTGCCAGGTCCATCGTCACCCCGGCGGCACGGAGCGCTCGGCCGAGTGAGGTGGCGACGCGGCGGATCATGACGGGCGTGTCCTCGGCGCCGAGGGTCCGAGCGGCGGGGACTTGGCCGACCAGGTTGGCCAGCCGCTGCGCGGCTCCACCTTCTTCGTCGGCCATCACGAGCGGCCGGATCCGCCCAGGCGCGGCGGCGCCGAGCTGTGCGAGCTGGTGCGCGAGGTCCGCGGGCGCGCGTGCGCCGAAGAGGATGACGCCGCCGGCTCCCGCTGCGACCTCGGGGCGGATCGCGTGGACATCGCGCTCTTGGACGGGGATGACGAGGGTCTGCTCGGCGAGCCGGCGGACGCTCCAGCCCGACAGCGTCTGGCAGCTCGGTTGCCCCGCTCGAGGCGGGCGCGGGGCCAGGCCAAGACCTGCGGCGAGTCCCACGGTGCACACCGCGGCGGCGACGGCACGCCAGCTCGTCTCGGTCGGCATCGGCGGGCCACCATAGGCGTCGTGCGCGTCCGGGCGGGCACCGGCGGCCGACAGACTGAGCACGATGGCCCGTCGCCCGCCGTTCGACCCAGATGGGGAGCCGACGGCCGAGATCGCCGTGCCGCCGCGCCGTGCCGACTCGTTCTTGGCGGGCGCGGGGTACCCGCCGCTGCGCCGGGCACCGGCCGCGCCGGGCTGGCTCCGGTCCACGGTGGTGGCCCTCAGCGTGCTGTTCGTGCTCGCGCTCACCGGTCTCGTGCTCGAGAAGCTGCGACCGAGCGCGTTTGCCCGGCTGCGCAACCAGGGGACGCGCGTGGGCGCCGCGGCGGTGATATCGGGGCCGTCGACCACGGTCGCGCGCCGCCCGTCGGCGAGCAGCACCACCACCACCAGCAGCAGCAGCACCGCCGCCGGATCTGGCGCCCCCGGTGCGCCTCGCGTGGCGAGTCTGCGTCCGGCCTCGGGGCCGCCTGGTACCCGGGTGACCCTGCAGGGCACCGGGTTCATGAGCGCGAACGGCCACGTGCTCGTCTACTTTGGCGCCGTGCCGGCGCCGACGACTTGTCCCAGCGTGAGCCGATGCTTGGCCACCGCGCCGGCAGCACACGCCGGCGCTGCCGTGAGGGTGCGGTTGCACACAGCGGGCGGCGTCTCCAACGCCGTGACCTTCACGTACCGCTGAGGCTCGACATGCGCATCGGTCTGGTCGCACCGCCGTGGGTGGCCGTGCCGCCACCGGGCTACGGGGGCACCGAGGTGGTGATCGACCACCTCGCCCGCGGTCTCGTCGCCCGCGGCCACGAGGTGCGCTTGTTCGCGAGCGGTGACAGCACCTGCCCCGTCGAGCGTTCCAGCCTGTATCCCGCGGCGCTCGGGATCTGGCCCGACGAGGCGGCGCTCGTCGAGCTTCGCCATGTCAGCGCCGCCTACCACGCGCTCGCCGATCTCGACGTGATCCACGACCACACGCTGCTCGGGCCGCTCGCGGGCCCCCGCCGAGGCAGCGCTCCCGTCGTGGCCACGAACCACCACCCCTTTGACCGCGGGCTCGACGATGTCCTGTCGGGCGTCGACGAGCGCGTGGGTGTGATCGCCATCTCGGCGGCCCAGGCGGCGAGCGCCAAGCGCACCCGCATCGCCGCGGTCATCCACCACGGCATCGACGTCGCCGCCTTTCCCGTGGGCGCCGGGGGGGACTACGCCGTGTTCCTAGGAAGGATGCACCCTGACAAGGGGGTGGACCTCGCCATCGACGCGGCGCAGCTGGCGGGGATCCCGCTCGTCATCGCCGGCAAGTGCACCGAGGTGGACGAGCGCGCCTATTTCGCGGACAGGATCCGGCCGCGGCTCGGGCCCGCGGTGGACTTCATCGGCGAGGTCGCCTGGCGCGACAAGGTGGCGCTGCTTGGCGCGGCGCGTTGCCTCATCAACCCCATCCGCTGGAACGAGCCGTTCGGCATGGTGATGATCGAGTCGCTGGCCTGTGGCACGCCCGTGGTCGCGAGCGATGCGGGCGCGGCCTCCGAGATCGTCGAGCAGGGCCGGACCGGCTATCTCGCCGGCGACGTCACCGAGCTGGCCGCTGCCGTCATGGCGAGCGGCGGGCTCGACCGGGGCGCGTGCCGGCTGTCGGCGCGGTTGCGCTTTTCCACCGAGCGCATGGTGGCCGAACACCTGTCGCTCTACGAGCGGATCGTTCGCGACGGTCCGTCGCGGCTGCAGGGCGGGGGCGACGGGCGTCCCTAGCATGGGCGTGATGAGCGTCCATCCCCCTCGGCGCCTGCGGGCTCGTGTCGGGTCTGTCGTCGTGAGCGTCACGCTCGGGCTCGGCATCGCCGCTGGAGCCAGCGCGTCGCTGGCCAGCCGCGCGAGCGGATCGGCCAGCGCCCGCGCAGGCCGGCCTGCCGGCTCGGTCGGTCGCGCCGGTGTTCCGGCGTTCCGCCATGTCTTTGTCGTGATGATGGAGAACCTGAGCTATGCGGGGGCGATGTCGACGCCGGGCCTCGCGGCGTTGGCGAAGCGCTACGCGCTCGCGACCGACTACTACGCCGCGTCCCACCCGAGCCTGCCGAACTACCTAGCCGTGACGGGCGGCTCGACCTTTGGGATCTCGAGCGATTGCACCGACTGCTACGTGAAGGCACCGAACCTGTTGAGCCAGCTGGTGACGCGCAAGATCCCGGTGGGCGCCTACTTCGAGGGGCTCCCATCGGCCTGCGACCTTGCTCCCTATGCGGGCGGCAACTACGCGGGCAAGCACAACCCCTTCCGCTACTTCGTGGATATCCGGACGAGCCGGAAGCTCTGTCGCCTCCTGCAGCCGGCGGCCCGCCTCGGTCCCCTACTCAAGGGCCCAGCGGCCGGGGTGCCGCGCGTGGTGTGGTTCACCCCGAACCTTTGCAACGACGGGCACGATTGCCCGCCGTCGACCGCCGCGGCCTGGCTCACGCGCTTTGTGGGCGAGGTCACCACGAGCGCCGCCTGGAAGGACGGCGGCGTCCTCTTCGTCACCTGGGACGAGTCCGAAGGCAGCAATGCCGCCGTGGTGCCACCCGGAAGGGTGGTCAGCTCGGGCGGTGGTGGTCAGGTGATGATGCTTGTGATCGCACCGGGCCTCCGCCGCGGCTTGCGCGTCGGCGTGGCCTACAACCACTACTCCTTGCTGGCCACCATCGAGGACGCGTTCGGCCTACCGCTGCTGGGTCACGCCACCAGCGCGACGCCGATGTCGGCGTTCTTCAGTGCAAAAACGGCGGTGCGGTCCCGCTCCTAGCCTTGATAGGTTACCCCGAAGCCATCCCCCGACGGTGGCGAGGGAAGCGCGAGGAGCTGACCCGACTGGACGAGCGAGATGCCGTCGGCACCGAGGTCGAGGCTGGGTGCCTGTCCGTTCAGCGACAGGTTGGTGAAGCTCACGCCACCGAAATCGGCATAGGGCAGCAAGTGAATGCTTCCGCCCGAGGTTTCGGTGGCGGGGTCCTCCTCGATCCAGTCCGCCGCCGCAGCCGGCCCGTCGAAGGGCATCGATGCGCTCGAGCTCTGCCCGCTCGTCACGTCGCTCACGGCGTATTGCCACGAGCCCGGAGAGATCTCTTGGACCTGTGCGGTGATGAGGTCGCCGGGGCTGACCGTGAAGAGCTCCTGTGCGGGATCGGGGGGATTGCCCTGGATGTCCTCGTACCAGGCGGTGCTCTGCTGGATCCCGCTTGCGCAGCTCGACGCGACGCCGGCCTGGAACAGGCTGTCCCCCGAGGTGCCGTCGACGCCGACCCATTCGGCGTCTTGGCCCTGGGGGGTGGCGGCACAGTTCAGGGTCGGCACGGTGAAGCTCGCGCCGACCTCACTGACCGATCCTGCGCTGCCCTGCAAGGAGTAGCCCGCCCAGTTCGAGGAGAGGGAGCCCGGCGCTGGCGAGCCCGGCGCTGGCGAGCTCGGAACGGGCGAGCTGGGCGGGACGCTGCTCGGTGGCGGTGGCGGTGGCGGTGGCGGTGGCGGTGGCGGTGGGGGGGTCGTGGTCGGAGACGTGGAGGTCGCGGGGCTGGTCGTCGACGTGCTCGGCACAGGACGGGCGGCGACGGAGATCACCCAGGCGAAGCGACGGAGCCGGCCGCGCGTGGTAACCGAGGCACGAACCGTCCAGCGGTGCGCCCTGCCGGCGGAGTTGGGGCGCACGATTCCAACGTGCACGAACCTTCCGGCACACGCGAAGCTGCCGCCGTAGCGCACGACGCCCGCCCCCGAGCTGAACGCGCACGTGCTGAGCGCTGGGATACCGCTCAGGCGGACGACGAGCCGGCCTCCTGTCGTGGCGAAGCGAGCGCTGCTCAGTGCGGCCTTGACCGGTGCGGCTCGAGCCACGAGCCGCTCGGGTGCGGCCGTCACGGAGGCGGCGGCCGGCGCAGCGGTACGTGCGGCGAGCGGAGCCAGTCCTGCGACGACCAGGGCGGCCGCGCCCAGCGCCGGGGTGGTCCCGCGACGGCGAGCGGGGCGGTTCGGGGGCATTGCAGGTCTCCAGCTTCTGCCCACTCGCTCGGGCGGGCGCGAACCACGTGGGGGTCAAGGTGCGCCTCCAGCATCTCGCACAAAACTGAACGCCTGCTGAAGGAGATGTGATGCCTCTGTGTGAGTCGGCTATTTCCAGCGGAAGTGGACAAAGATCCGCCCGAAGTTGTCGGCGTCCTTCTCGACGCGGTGGTACAGAGAGCGGACGTCTTTTTGTTCGAGGAAGCGCAGTACGCGCTTTTTGAGCTGACCGGATCCCTTGCCGGGGATGATCTCGACGAGGGGGATCCGTCGCCGCACCGCCTCGTCCATCACCTCGCGCAGCGCGCGGTCGATCTGGTCGCCGCGGTTGTAGATGTCGTGCAGGTCGAGCTTGAGCTTGGCCATTCCATGGCAGTATTGCCCGAGGGGAGCACCGCCCAGGCGGAGCGCCTCGACAGGCCGCCAACCAGGAAAGGCCGCGCGTTGGACATGCCGAGCATCGGGGCCTGCCTGATCGTGAGAGACGGCGCGGCGGTGTTGCCGGCCTGTCTCACATCGCTCAAAGGAGCGATCGATGCGCTCGTCGTCGTCGATACCGGATCGGTCGATGAATCCGTGGGGATCGCCCGCCACCACGGCGCACGGGTGGTGGAGTGGGCGTGGCGAGACGACTTCGCGGCCGCCCGGAACGTCGGCCTCGAACACTGCCGGACCGAGTGGGTCTTGAGCATCGACGCCGACGAGGTCGCCGCGATCGGGAACGGCCTGCGCGAGCACCTGGCTCGGGCCCCAGAGCACATCGACGCGTACGCCGTTGAGATCGAGCTCGAAGCAGCTCGGGATTCCGGCGGAATCTTGTGGCATCGCGAGGCCAAGCTGTTTCGCCGTCAGCGGGTCCGCTGGCAAGGGCGCGTCCACGAGCGCCTCGTGCGGGCGAACGGTGCGCCGCTGCACGTCGAGCCGATCGACGCCCACGTCGTCCGGTTGCTGCATCGCGGCTACGACGACGACGAGATGGTCCGGATGAAGGCCGCGCGCAATGCTCGGCTCGCGGAGCTCGAGCTCGCCGGCTTGCGCCGGCGCGGCGCAGATGCCGCTGAGCTATTGCGTGCTCGATTCGAGCTGGCGCGCGGCCAGTTCGGTGCCGGCAGCGACGACTCGGCACGAGCATCGTTCGAGGCGATCGTCGACGAGCCCGACGCAGGGCCCTACCGGGTGTGGGCGTTGGACTTCTTGGCGCGCCTTGCCCTGCGGGCGGGCGAGCCAGAAGACGCCCTCGGACTGATCGCCCAGATCGAACAGTCGGCGCCGGGCTCGAGCTATGCCGCCTGGTTGCGGGCGCTGGCGTTCGTGGCGAGCGGGCGCCGCGAGGAGGCGGCCGTGCTCCTCGAGGGGCTCGAGCACGTCAGCGACCTCGCCGGCCGACCGCTCGGCGACGGCGCCCTTGCCCAGGTGCGCCGCTACCTCACCGACGACGCCCGCGCGGACGCCGTGGCCGAGGGCGCTCCGCCGCGCGAGTGATCCCGTCGGCTCCCGCTACGAGCCCACGAGCGCGGCGCCGGCGCCTCGAGCCGCCTCGACGGCCCAGCTGAGCGCGGTCGCGGCGGCGGCGTGCATCGCGCGCTGGTCCTGGAGGCTGCGGCGGGCACGCTCGGGGCGCCCGAGCTGGTAGTCGGTGACGTCGGCCACGATCCGTCCGACGGGGGTGGGTTTGCGCAGACAGGCCTGGAGGAGCTCGCTGTCGAGCGGCAGCGCAAGCAGCGCCTCTTCGATGCTGATACCGAGGAGCAGGTCGAAGCTCGAGAGCAGGCCCGCCGTGTAGGCCATCTCGGCGAGCTTGGGATCGATCTGCGCCGCGAGCAGCTCGCACATGCGAGCCCGCGTCAGGGCGGCGACGACTTCGTCCTCTGAGGTCACGCCGCTCGTCGTCGTGAGGAGCAGGCGGACGCAGTTTTCGAGCTGGCGAGCACCGAGCACCACGAGCGACTCGCGCAGGGTCCGGATCGCCCGGCGTGTGCTGGTGTCGTTGCCGACCGCCGCCATCTGCAGGACTTGGTAGGCCATCGCCGGCTCGGTAGCGATCACCTCAAGCAGGTCGGCCGCCCCGCGCCCCTCGTCGAGCAGGCGCTTGGCGCCTCGCAGGCGGTCCATGCTGTAGACGGCGAGGGCCTTGCCCGGGACCATTTTCGGCCGCGAGAGCTGGTAGCCCTGGAAGTAGTCGAAGCCGAGCGCACGACAAAGGTGCAGCTGGTGGTCGGTCTCGACGCGCTCGGCGGCGAGCAGCACCCCAAAGCCGCGGCAGCTTTCGATGAGGCCCGCCAGGTCCTCCTCGGGAACGAGCTGGAGGTCGATCTTGACCATCGAGGCGAGTTCGAGCATCACCTCGGCCCCCTCGACCCCGGTGAAGTCGTCGAGCGCGATGAGAAATCCCTCGTCATAGAGGCGGTGGCACCCCGCAAGTGCCTCGGGATCGGTGGCGATCGACCCGTGCACCTCGATGATCGTGCGCTCGGGCGGCAGGATGATCGGCTGGGATCCGACGAGGAGCCCGCGATCGGCGTTGCAGAAGACCGTCTTGTCGCCCACGAGGCGGTCGATACCGATGCTCACCGAGCTGAAGAGCACGGCCGAGGTCATCAGGTCCCCGTCGACCTCGCCGAGCGTGCTGTTGCTGTCCGCGACCGGGCGGAACAAGAGCTCGTAGCCGACAATCTCGAGATCGCGGTCGAACACCGGTTGGCGACCGACAACGACGTCGAGCACGCCCATCTGGCTCCTCCTGTCACACGCCCCGGTCCAGGCCCATTGCCGGGGGCGTAGTGGTCATAACGGACCATCTCGTTCGATTCTGTAGCCCTCGCATCGACCTCGGCCGCAATCGACCGCTGCCGATCGGACGATTGCGTCGCGCGCCGTGGATGTCGGGCGCGCATGATGGACCCGTGGCGCCGACGTTCGGTGATCGGGGCGGTGACCGAGGCGCGCGGGCGGCGTCGCGCTTGGGACCGCCATGGTGCAGCGGGTGCGGGAGCACTATGGAATCCTCGACGAGCGGGTGCGCCGCGCCCTCGGGACGGTTCCGCGGCACCGCTTCGTCCTCGCGGTCGACCTCGGTCCCGCCTCCGCCGATCGCGCCATCGTGACGCACGGGGAGCACGGGCTCCCGACGAGCTCCGCATCCCATGTCGAGCCCCTCGGCATCTCGGTGCCGCCGGCGGCGTCCTTCGATGGCCTTGCGCGCTGGATCGCCCTGCACGACCGCCGCGCCGCCCAGTTGAGCTGCACGGTGTCGGCGGCGACGCTGTTGGAGCGCGGCGTCCCGGTGCTGAGCGTGCTCCGCCCGGAGGAAGATGGTTGGGTGCGCACGCCGCTCGTCGTGACGCGCCGGGGTTTCGCCGCACTCAGCCGTTAAGAGTCCTGGAGCGACGACCCCGGCGGCGCGGCTGGCTCGGTCCCGCTCGCGATCAGCACGTTCGGCGACTGCGGGCGAGCGGCGGAGGCGCTGGCGCAGATGGTCGCCGGCTGGCACGATGCCGGCCGGCTTGGGGCCGAAGATCTCCTGATCCGGGCCTACCCTCGAGGAGCCGAGCCGGCGAACGGCAATGGTCTGCGCTGCAGCGCCGATCACTTCAGCTTCGACATCGCCTGGCAGGCGACCTGAGCAGTCGGCGGTCCGGCCGGATCGCCGCCCCGTCCTTCACTCCTGCGCTTTCTCGTTGCGCACCAGGTTGGCCAGGCGGCCGCGAGCCCGCTCGAGGTGCCCGCGCATGCCGGCCGCTGCCGCCTCGGGGTCGGGCGAGAGCAGGCCGTCGAGGACGAGGAGGTGCTCGCTGACCGCCCACGGAGCGATCCGAGAGCGGATCAGCAGGCGGTAGAGGTGCACGTGGGCGTTCAGGCCGCTGAAGGTCGCCTGCAGCAGGCGGTTCCCCGAGGCCTCGGTGATGGCCGTGTGGAAAGCGGCGTCCGCCTCGATGAAGGCCCGGTACAGGGCGTAGCGGTCATCACCACCAGCGTGGTCCAGCATCTCTTGCATCTCTTGCAGCGTCTGGCGCAGCTTGGCCTCGAGCGCTCGCAGGTCGGCGTGCAGGCGAGCGAGGCGCGCCGCCTCAGGCTCGAGGAGCAGCCGCAAGTCGTACAGCTCGTTGAGGGCGCGCGCCGTGAGCAAGCTCGTGGTCCGGTAGCCGCGCAGGTTCTGGCGCTCGACGAGGCCCTCGCTCTCGAGGCGGGCGAGCGCTTCTCGCAGGGGAGTGTTCGACACGTCGAGCTCCCGAGCGAGGTGGTCGATGTTGATGCGCGACTCGGGCGGGATCGTCAGGTCCATGATGCGCCGGCGCACCAGCTCATAGGCGCTGTCGGCGAGCATCCTCCGGCTGAGGACCTCGCGGCGAGGAATCGCCGGGTCGTGTGGCACCTGCTCACTTTGACAGATTTGCGCAAGATCACGTATCGTGCACGATCGCCGATGCATTCCAGCAGTGGCGCGCCCCGCTCAGCGTGAGCAGGCCTGTGAGAGGAGAACCGCGGCCGTGATCATTACCGGGCACCGCCTCACCCCGGTGCGCTCACGACGCCGAACGGGCAGCATCTCGGTCCATGTGATCGTCGAGCTCACGACCGACGCCGGCCTGATCGGCCTCGGTGAGATGTCCGATCTCGACTGCTACCGGATGACGCTGCCCGACCTCGACGCGCTGTCGGTAGCGATCGACCGAGTGATGGTCGGCTTCGACCCCACCCGGCACGCAGCGCTGCACCAGATGTTGCACGCCCAGATGCCTTCCTATCTCGTGGCGGCGAACAGCTACCCCCCCTTCACCTTGACGTCCCAGCTCGCCGCGGCGCTGGACTCGGCGTGCTACGACCTCGCAGGGAAGGCAGCCGGCATCGCCGTGTGCGATCTCCTCGGCGGACGCAGCCGCGACGAGCTCGAGATGGCCTATCCGCTCTTCCCCGCCGCCGGCGACGAGGGCGTGGCACACCGCCTAGCCTCGGTCGAGGAGCTGCTCGCCCTCGGCGTGGACTGCTTTCGCTACTACGTCGGTGTCGACCGGGACGCCGACGACGCACTGCTCGACGCGCTCCGCTCGCGCTTTGGGTCACGCGTGCAGCTGAAAGGGCTCGACTTCCAGGGTCGCTTCTACTGGAAGGACGCGATCGCGCACTACGAGCGGCTCAAGCACTACGGGATCGACCTCATCGAGAGCGTGAGCTGGCACGAGGACTACGAGGGCATGGCCGAGGTCCGGCGGCGCGTCGACGCCGCCGTCTCCGAGCACGTGTCGAGCTACGCCCAGGCGATGCGCCTCATCCGTGCCGACGCCATCGACGTCTTCAACGTCGTCCACCACTCTGGTGGGCTCTGGGGTGCGCAGCGCCTGCTCGCGCTCGCCGACGCCGCTGGCCTGAAGGCTCTGCTCGGCACCACCCAGGAACTGGGCATCGGGACGGCGGCGGTCGCGCACCTCGGTGCTTCGGCCGCGGCGCTTCATTTCACCGGCGATGCCGTGGGACCACTGCTCTACCTTGACGACGTGGTGGCCCAGGGCGTCGAGTACCGCGGCGCCACGTTGCTCGTCCCCGAAGGGCCCGGCCTCGGTGTCACGCTCGATCCCGAGGCCCTCGAGCGTCAGCGTGGTTCGCTCGCCGAGTGGGACCGTCCGGCCCATCTCGCGGGCTACATCGGCCAGTAGACGGGGCGCCCTTGTGCTTGGACCTGCTGGAGATCTGAGGCCCTTGCACCGGGGTGGGGGGTGGTGCCCAGCCCGTCGGTGAGCACCGGACCAACCGAGTCGTCGCCCGGTTGGAGCTCGCGACCTGACAAGGCCGCGAGGCCCGGCTGCAGCGCTCGGTCAGCCGAACCGCAGGCCACCACGTCGTCGGTCGGTGTGCCGCCCGACGCGCCGTTGCGCCCCTGCTCGCCCCAGGTGCACTGCAACCCACCGATCACCACGCGAGGACGAGCGGCCGCATGCCGAGAAGGGTCGGGCTCGACGCGGCGGGTGACTCGGTGGGCCCGACGGGCACGGTCTCGGCCCCTCCTCGACACTCCTCTACGCTCGGGGTCGTGAGCCCGACTGAGCCCGGAATCGGCCGTCCGACGCTGTTCGAGCGTGCCGCCAAGCGAACCCACGGCGTCGTCACCCCGGCGAACGCGCTGGACGTCGTCGCGATGGCAGGCGTCGCCTGGTCCGCCTCGCGTCTCGACCGGTGGTCCGGCATTGGAGTGGCGGCCGCGTCCTACCTCGCGGATGTGGCCGACGGCGTCATCGCGCGCCGAACCAACACCTCGAGCCGCGTCGGCGAGCTCGTCGACCACGTCGGCGACAAGCCCAAAGTGCTCTGGGGGGTTCGCGAGATCTGGAGGCTCGAGCTTGCCGACAAGCCGCTCCTCGCGGCGGTCGCGTGCTACAACCTGGCGAACGCGGCGCTCACGACCTTCGCCGTCGTCGCCAACGAGGAGCCGCAGATCGAGGTGACGCGGCGGGCAAAACGCGCCATGTTCGCGACCACCACCGGGGTTGGCGTGCAGGTGATCGGGCACAAGATCGCGGAGACGTCCCCCCGTGCCGGTTGCCTCGTCCGCTGGGTGGGGACAGCACTCGGCTACGGCGGCGTCCTGTTCCTCGGCGTTCCGACCACCCGGGACTACTGGAACATGGCCTGGCAAGGCAAGCGGCGCGCGCTCTTCACCCGGCGAGGCTGAGCGGCGGGGCAATTGGGCCTCGAGCGGCCCACCCTGCTGATCGAGCCTCCAGCCGAACGCGACAGCGCGGCCATCCTCGGCCCGATTGCCCTCGCCAAGCGACGTCGCTCGTTCTACGCGCCCATGGTCATGCAGAAGCTGAGCAAGGCCCTCATGTCGGCTGGGCGTGCTCGGGACGGATCGCTCCCATTCGGCGCGCCCGCCAGGTTGGCGCGTCGATGCGATAGAGCACATGGGGTCGAAGTGGGTGGCCTTCAGCGAGCCTTGGGTGGTCGAAGTCGTCATCGGGATCACGGGCCATTCCGAGCCGCTGCATCACCGCTTGAGAGCGCACGTTGGACCTAGCGGTGAACGACACGATCTCCTCCAACTGGACGCGCTCGAAGCCGTCAGCGAGCGCAGCGCTCGCCGCCTCCGTGGCGTAGCCGTGCCCCCACGCCGACCGGGAAATCCGCCAGCCGATCTCCACGGCCGGCGTGAAGTGCGTGGTGAATTGGGGAACGGCGAGGCCGGTGAAGCCGAGGAACGCGCCCGTTGCGACGAGTTCCACGGCCCACAAACCAAAGCCACGGCGCTCGAAGGCTTCGTCGGCGGCGACGGCGAGCGCGTCGCTGGCCAACCGGTCGAGGGTCGAGGGAAAGTGCTCCATCACGGTGGGATCGGCGTTGAGCTCGGCGAAGGGCTGACGATCCTCGGGGCGCCAGCGGCGCAGCACCAAGCGCTCGGTGCGGAGCTGCCCAACCACCACCTCATCATGGCGCGCGACGACTCGGTCTCCGCGGGACGACCCGCCCGGTGTCGCCGTCGTCGGGCTCCCAGCTCTGCTACTCGTGCGACTCGACAAAGGGTAATCGAGGCCGATTAGGGGAGGTGGAGGTCCGCCGATGGCATTCCTAACGGAGGCGGAGGTCACGCTGTAGACCGCGGTGTAGGTGTCGGACATGTCGAGGGCACCGAAGCAGATGCGCTCTTTCCAGACCTTCGGCTGTTGGTCCAAAGGGCCAGCGACCTCCTCGAATTGCCGGGTCGGCAAGATGTCGATGATCTGGTGGTGCTCGACGTCACAGACCTCGTCGCGCACGTAATCGCTGTGGCGACCCTCCAGACGGACGAAGTCGTCTCATCAAGGCCGATGGCGCTCGTGTGGCTGCGGCGCTTGCGGTCGGCCGCGAGCAGCGCCTGGCCATAGGTAGCGACGGCGTGGTTCACCGTGTGCCAGTCACAGGCGAGCTCGCCGTCACCTCCTCCGCCGTCCGTCCCCCGCCGACCTGCACCGGCGCCCACTTGGCGGTGCGCGTCGTGAGCAGGCAGTGCTTGGCGGCGATGCGGTGGTCCTGGAGGACGAAGGAGCGGACCGGGCAGGTCACATCGCTGCAGCTCATCCGGTGTTTCTGTGGCTGTGGTGCGGTGCGGTGCGGTGGTCGGGACCGGCGTCGATCCGGTGACCTCGCGCTTTTCAGGCGCGCGCTCTGCCAACTGAGCTACCCGACCTCGTTGTGCTGCTCTGGAGTCTTGCGCACGGCAGTCTCCCTGGAACACCACTCAGCGGACCTGACGGGATTTGAACCCGCGACCTCCGGCTTGACAGGCCGGCGTGCACTCCAAGCTGCACCACAGGTCCCAGCGGATGCCGGCATGCCGGCTCCGCGGGCGGGGCGGCGCGCCGCACCCGAGGTCAGAAATGCTAGGCGATATCGCGGGCCCTGCGAACCACGCCCGATTGTCCTGACGCCGAACCGTTGGAGCAGGGAGAATGCGGTCGCGCGGCCGAGCTCGGCGGCATCACCCGACGTAGACTGCGGCTCGTGCCATCGGAAAGTGGATCGGCGTGGTCGGGGCGCGCTGAGCGGTGAGGGAGCTCGTCGCGGCCCTCGATCAGGGCACCACGAGCACGCGCTGCATCATCTTCGATGCCGCCGGCGGCACGCGGGGGAGCGCACAGCTCGAGCATCGCCAGCTCCTCGCCCGGCCTGGCTGGGTCGCTCACGACGCGGCCGAGATCTGGGAGCGCACGCATCACGTCGTCGTCGAGGCGCTGCATCGTTCGGGTGCCACCGGCGCGGATCTCGCCGGCATCGGTATTGCGAACCAACGCGAGACCGTCGTTGTCTGGGATCGCCGCTCAGGGCGGCCGCTCGCGGACGCGATCGTCTGGCAGGACACGCGGACCGCGCCTGAAGTTTCCACGCTCATTGACCAAGGGCACGCTTCGCTGCTGATCGAGCGCACGGGCCTGCCTCCGAGCACGTACTTCTCTGCGACCAAGCTGGCCTGGTTGCTCGAGCACACCGAGGGGCTCCGAGAGGCTGCGAGCCGCGGCGACGCGCTCTTCGGCACGATCGACAGCTGGCTGGTATGGAAGCTGACGGGCGGCGCGGCGCACGTCATTGACGTCACGAACGCGAGCCGCACCCAGCTCATGGACCTGGAACGGCGCTGCTGGGACGAGGAACTGCTCGACCTGTTCAACGTCCCGATGGCGATGCTGCCCCGGATCGTTCCCTCCATCGGCCCGATCGCGACGACGAGCGCCGAAGGGCCCTTCGGCGCCTCGCTTCCGATCGCCGCCGTGCTCGGCGATCAGCAGGCGGCGATGGTGGGGCAGGCCTGCTTCTCGGCAGGCGACGTGAAGTGCACCTATGGAACTGGAAGCTTCGTCTTGTTGAACACCGGCGAGCGGTGCGTTCGATCTTCACACGGCCTGCTCTCGACGGTCTGCTACGAACGTGCCGGCCAACCGGCGCGCTACGCCCTCGAGGGCTCGGTTGCAGTCACCGGCGCAGCCGTCCAGTGGCTGCGCGACCAGCTCGGCGTCATCGCCGAGGCGCGCGACATCGAGGCCCTCGCTGCCAGCGTCCCCGACAGTGGGGGTCTGGTCTTCGTGCCAGCGTTCTCGGGCCTCTACGCCCCGCGGTGGCGCTCGGATGCTCGCGGGGTCATCGTCGGATTGACGCGGGCGCACACCAAGGGGCATCTCGCTCGCGCCACCTTGGAGGCGATCGCGCAACAGTGCGGAGAGGTCGTTGAGGCGATGTGCCAGGAGACCGGCACCAGACTCGATGAGCTGAAGGTGGACGGTGGCGTGGCGGCCAACGACCTCGCCATGCAGCTCCAGGCCGATGTGCTGGGCGTGGAGGTCGTTCGTCCGGCGATGATCGAGACCACCGCGCTCGGGGCGGCTTCTGCCGCTGGCCTTGGTCTCGGGCTCTATCAGGATGAGGAGGCGCTCCGCGCCGCGTGGCGTGAGGGCGGTCGCTTCCACCCGACGTGGACAGAGGACGTGCGGGCCTCCGCCCGCCGCCGCTGGGACGCAGCGGTCAGCCGGGCGCTCGACTGGGAGGGGTAGTCGTTGTCTCTGGTTCATCCGACCGCTTCGTCGGCGCTCTCGCCAGAACGCCAGCGCGCTGAACGCGCCAGGCTGGCAAGCGAACCGCTCGACGTGCTCATCGTGGGCGGCGGCATCGTCGGTGCCGGGGCCGCGCTTGACGCGGCGAGCCGTGGGCTCCACGTCGCTGTCGTCGAGGCGCAGGACTGGGCAGCGGGGACATCGAGCCGCTCCTCCAAGCTCGTTCATGGGGGCTTGCGCTACCTACAGATGTACGACTTCGCCCTCGTCCGCGAGGCGCTCGCCGAACGCTCCTTGCTCAGCGAGCTCGCTCCCCACCTCGTGCAGCCTCTTCCCATCCTCTACCCGCTGCGCCACCGCATCGTTGAGCGCGCCTACGTGGGAAGCGGAGTGCTGCTCTATGACATCTTGGCGCGCCTCGGTGCTCGGCGGAACGGCGGCGGGCGCGCCTTCCCCATGCACCGCCAGCTCTCGCGCCGCAAGCTGCGGGCGCTCGCGCCGGCGCTCGCGCCGGATCGTTACGTCGGCGCCGTGCAGTACTACGACGCACAGGTCGATGACGCTCGTCTCACGCTTTCGGTGGTGCGGACGGCTGCAAGCTACGGCGCCATGGCGCTCAACCGTATGCAGGTCGTGGAGCTACAACGCGATGGCGACGCCGTCACCGGTGCCATCGTGCGCTCGACCGAGGACGGCGAGCGCATCGCCATTCGAGCCCGCGTGGTGCTCTCGGCCACCGGTGTGTGGACGGAGGCCTTTGAGTCGCTCGTCGGCCTTGAGCGGGCGATGGCCGTTCGGCCCTCCAAGGGCGTCCACCTCGTCGTCCCGCGCGAACGCCTCGATCTCCAGCGCGCCCTCATCTTGCCGACCGAAAAGAGCGTGCTGTTCGTTCTCCCGTGGGGCGCGCACTGGATCATCGGCACGACCGACACCCCGTGGCAGCACGGCCTCGCCCGGCCCGCGGCGACCAATCGCGACGTTGAATACCTGCTCGCCACGCTGAACCCGACCCTCGCCAGGCCGCTCGAGCGTGCCGATATCGAGGCGGTGTACGTGGGGCTGCGTCCGCTGATTGCGGGTGCTGGCGACGAGACCACCAAGCTGTCACGCGAGCATGCCGTCAACCGGCCCCGGCCGGGTCTCGTGCTCATCTCGGGCGGCAAGCTGACTACCTACCGCGTGATGGCGAAGGACGCGGTCGACGCCGCCGTCGAGCACGCACGCCTTGGCGCGGGTCCCTCGGTCACGGCCCGCGTGCCGATAGTCGGCGCCGCAAGTCGCGCCGAGCTCGACGACCTCACCCACCGCCTCGCGCGCTCGGGGCTCGAGGGCGCGCAGGCCGAGCGCCTCGTCGGGCGATACGGCTCGCTCGCTGAGGAGGTGCTCTCGGTGGAGGGCCACCCCGCACCGATCGAGGGGGCCGACAGTTACCTCGATGCCGAGGTCGCCTACGCCGTCTCCCACGAGGGAGCCCGTCACCTCGAGGACGTCCTCGAGCGTCGCACGCGCCTTGCGATAGAAGGGCGCGACGGCGCGCTCGCCGCGGCCCCCGGCGTCGCCGAGGTGATGGCGGCCCGACTCGGTTGGGACGCGCCGACCATCGAAGCCGAGCTCGCCGGCTATGAGGCGGCGGTACGGGCTCGCGCCGCCGCCGAACTCCAAGACGACGACGGCGACGCGGACGCCCGTCTGGCCTCGGTGCCCCCGCCGCTCCCGCTGCCTTAAGCGGGCAGCGCCAACCGCGCAGCGGCGAATGGGGCGGTCATGCGCGCGACGAGCTGGCGCGGCCCGCTCACCACGAGGTACTCGAGGTTGCGCAGGTGCGAGACCGTGCCCACCTTCTCGCCCTTCGGGTTGTGGATCCCGATCTGGGCCCCCACGTAGCGCTTGGAGTCGAACGACAGGACCGTCACCGCCTCGCGCACGGCGCACAGGTCGACCAATTCCGCGAGCTCGAGCCACGCCTCGTCGTTGTAAGACACGATGAGCGTCTCGGCTCGGACCGTCGCGACGAGCTCGCGCAGCGCTGCTGCGATGGAGCGCTTCTGGTTGAACACGCTTTTGGTCGCGGGGTCACGGCTGTCGATTCGCTTGCAGGCAACGCCGTAGTGCTCGGGGGCGTCCCAGGCCACCAGCGTCTCCCAGACGTGGTAGTTCGTGAAGTAGCGATGCTGGTTGTACGGCGGGTCAAGGTAGGCGAGGTCGACGGGCGCCAGGGCGCGCGCAGCGTCGAGAGCGTCGGCACGTCGTGCGGCGCCGGGCCCTGCCCAGAGCTGGGGAGCTCGGAGCTCGAGCGGCCGATACGAGCGCGGTGCCCACGTCTTCATGTAGGCCATCTGGACTCCAGCCGTGGAGTCGACGCGGTCGGCCGCCTCGATGAGGCTCGTCAGCACGAGGGGGTAGATCGGGTCCCCTTTGAGCTCCGTCTCGATCGTGTCGCGGATCGCGTCGATGCGCTCTCCGTTCGCCGGCTGGAAGAACCGGGACTTGATGCAGAATGTCTCAGTGAAATAGCCGGGTTCGCCGGGGAGCCGGTTCAGGCGGGCAAGCTCGCCTTCGAGACGGTCGGTCGAAATGCTCTTCGGGTCGGTGGCGACATGCGCGAGCGCGAGGATCTCGCTGTAGCGGGCGGTGTCGACCGCGGTCACGAACGCCCCTGCCTGTTTGAATGCCTGTGCGACCCGGGTGGTGCCGGTGAACAGGTCCAGAGCCGTGGCAGCACCGGATCGAGTCAGCAGCTCACTCAGGACGGGGACGAGGCGCCGCTTGGAACCGAGGTACTTGATCACCGCGCGCTGAGCTCAGATCCGGCGTCGTCTGGCATCGAACGCGACACTAGCGGTGATGGCTGACTGACTTGAGGAAGTCACCTCCGCGGGGGCAAGGAGGAAGGATTTTCCTAGCGAAGCCTGCACGCGTCGCATCCATTTGGCATGCTCGTCACAGCGCGGGGCGCGGACGACCGCCTGTCGACAAGGAGGAGCGATGTTGAAGGGATTCCGGCGTTTTCTCAGTCATGGTGACATTGTCGTCACGGCGACCGGGCTGGTCGTCGCTCTGGCATTCAGCACGCTGATCCAGGCGTTCACCACCGATCTCATCAACCCGATCGTCAACCGAGCCTCCGGCTCGCACTCGGTCAAGCTCGGTGTTCAGCTCGGTGCGAAGGGGAGCGCGACAACCTTCTTGAATTTCGGTGCCTTCATCTCCGCGATCATCTACTTCTTCATCTTCATGATCGTCGTCTACATCTTCATCGTCGCGCCGTACCGGCGCGCCCAGGCGCGGCGAGGAAAGTCCGTGTTCGGCGAGCCGGCACCCACCCAGACCTGCCCGTACTGCCTGTCGAGCGATCTCCCACTGGGCGCGCAGCGCTGCCGGTATTGCACGAGCGAGCTTCCGAGCGAAGACGCGGCTGCCTAGTTGCCCGAATGTCTCGAGTGGCGGGCCTTCGGACCGCGCAGGAGATCCCTTCGGCGGACGGGTGCTGTGGCCCGCCCGCCGCGAGTCGCCTTGCCGCACGCTGAGTACGCCGGCGAGCGCATCGACCCGTTAGCGCGAGCCGCGGCTCTCCTACGCGCTCGACGCCTGGGAGGAACGCGCGAGGACCTGGATCGCGCGCACGGCGGTGCGATCCGGCCGGCTGGAGATCTCCACGACGTCGCAGAGCTGACGGGCCATCCAAAGCCCGCGGCCGCCGGTCGCCTCACGCTCTGGGCGGTGGTAGCCGGCGAAGGGGTCGCTGATGCCCCGACCGTCGTCGTCGACCTGGACCGCGATGGCGCCATCGCGCTCCCAGACCGCCACGCTGACCGTCTCGGCAGCGGCCTTCAAGGAGTTGGCCACGAGTTCGCTCGTCACCACAATCAGTTCCTCGCGCTGGTCCTGCTGCAGGTCCGTCGGCTTCAAGTGCTCGGCGACGAACGCGCGCGCCGCGCGCGCCTCGCGCACTTGCCCGAGACACGGTGCGTCTTCGGGCACCACGAGATCTCCGGGAGCGAGACGCCTCAGCGCGGTCACCGTGTCGGTGCAATGGGGGTTGGCGATGATCCTGGGCCCACAGCCGTGCTGCGGATGGGTCTGCCGAGCACGATCGATGATCGAGGGGGCGAGCACACTGGCGTCATAGAGGCAGAGCATGGACGCCGGCGCGCCGCTGAGCGACTCGTTCAAGATCACATCGAAGCGCTCCCACTCCCGTACGAGCGATTCAGGCGCGCGCGGCCACGCGCACTCACCGACGAAGAGGAGCCCCTGGTCCCCTTGAGCTCGCTGCGCCTCGACGAGCTCCTCGATCGCGCGGAGGCGTCGGGCGGGATGTGGCATCCAGGCGTACGTGTCGGTCCATTCGATGCGGCTGGCCGTATCGCCCAGCGCTGCGCTGAGCGGCGCCGTGCGCTCGTCGCGGATGTTGACGACCACGCGCTGTCCAGCGCCCAGCGCGTCGCGCAACACCGGGGTGAGTGCCTCGACGAGCTCGTCGGCTTCGCGGTAGACGAACATCGTGTGGTCCAAGATGCTCGTCTGCACCACCTCGAAGCTCCCGTGTCTCTCGCGCCTGACGCCGCCGGGAGCCTAGCGGAGCCAGCGCTACGCACCGTCCGGTCTGGCCTGCTAGCTGCGCCGACGCGTCATGCGACCGAGTCGGAGGGTGTGGCCCGCCCGGGTGACGCGAGGCGAAACGGCCACGACAGAATCCCGCGCGTCGTGGGCGACGAGCCGCACCTTGGCCGCTTTGGTCGGCCGGATCATGTGCGACGCCTTCGGCGACAACCCCCCCGATCCAACCGCTGAGGGCGTGGCGAATCTTCGGGCGTCCTTCGAGCGCGCCCCGCGCGAACGATCGGCCCGACGCGATGGCGCCGCAGAGGTACGACATCGGGGTCTGCTCTGGAGGAAGGTGCGGTCCGAGGAGCGCTCCTGGAGGCTGGTCCCGGTGCCGGTGCTCGACGCCACTGGTCGCGTCGAGGTGCTGATCCATCGGGTGTGGGACGTCAATGTCATCGAGCCCCTGCGAGACGGCACCGGTGCGCGAGCGGGCGGTCGGGTTGGCGCGCGTGGAGACGCCGGCGGGACGCAGGACAGGCCGCCGGGATGCCCGCAAGTTGCGCCGCTCGGAACGGCGCGCCGTCACCAGCGACCTGGCGCGTGCGATCCGCGACGGCCCTGCTCGCCGCCAGCGGTGTCGCCAGCTGCAGGATCGTGATCCTCGCTCGCCTGGCACGAGCCACGGCCACGGTGGACGGCACATCGAGGTGGGCGCCCGTCCACAAGGATCGAGCGCTCTCGTGAGCCGCATTGGGGACGCACCGGTCTCAGCGACTGCCCGGAGGACCGGTCGCCGGCGATCTCCGCGGCTGCCGTTGAGGATGGATCGTCTCGCCCCTCGCCAACATCAAGACGAGCTGCTCAATTCGGCGCTGGCGCGTCTCGGCCCGTTTGGCGGTTGATACGCGGTAGAGGATTGCGTATCGGTTGGCGGCATCCAGTTGGTCGAACATCGCCTCGGCTGCGGGAGTGGCGGCGAGGGAGTCAGCCAGGTCGGGTGGGATGGCTACCGTCGACTGGCCCTCGTAGGCGCCGTCCCAGCTGCCGTCGGCCTGCGCTCGCTGGACGGTAGCGAGTCCCGCGGGCGTCATGCGGCCCTGGTCGGTCAGCCTGGTAGCAATGGCAACATTGCGCTTTGACCAGGCGCTTCCACGCCGTCGTGGGGTGAACTTGCGCCGGAAGGTGCGCTCGTCCCGGGTGGCGAGTTGTCCATCGACCCACCCATGGCAAATTGCTGCCTCCAGCGCGTCGTCGTAGGTCAAGCTCGTCGGCTGGGTCGTGCCCTTCTTCGCCAGGACCAGCCAGACTCCCGTCGAGTCCGCTTGGTGCTCTTCCAACCATTCCGACCAGCCTGATGCGTCTGCAACGAGCAGCTCGGTATCGACATTGGCCATCAGGTCAGTGTGCCAGCTGGTTGGTTACCCTTTGACCATCATGAGTGCACTTGTCGATGACAGCTGGGCGGCGGACGTCAGTGAGAAAGGTCGCGCGCTCGGCCGTGTGGACCTCCGCCGGTGGGAGGTTGGTGTTGTTCCTCGAGCGAGGCGATCGAGATGAGACTGCTTCTCACCTCCTCCGGCATCAGCAATCCGAGCATTCTGGGAGCGCTCCTCGACCTGCTGGGCAAGCCGGTCGCCGAGTCCCGGGCACTGTTCGTCCCGACGGGGATCTACCCCTTCGCCGACGGGCCCGGCGGCGCGTTCCGGGCGATCACGGGACAGGCAAAGAGCCCGTTGTGTGACCTGGGCTGGAAGTCACTCGGGGTGCTAGAGCTGACAGCGCTGCCCAGCATCGACAGGGACGTCTGGGTTGCCACGGTCGAGGAGGCCGACGCCCTCCTGGTCTGGGGCGGCGATCCCATCTACCTGTCGTACTGGCTGAAGCACTCGGGGATGGCGGAGTTGTTCGAGTCGCTTGGGGACATGGTCTACGTCGGGGTGAGCGCCGGCAGCATGGCGATGGCCGGCAGGTTTGGCGAGACCTACCACGACCCGCCCGCCTGCGCCGGTGAGCGGCTCTCATCGGAGAACCTCGTGTTCGCCAGACCCGACGGCGACACCACCGTGACCCTCGTCATGGCCCAAGGCGTCGGGCTCGTCGACTTCGCCATCATCCCCCACGTCGAGTACGACGACGACTACGACGTGGCCGCTGCGGAGAAATGGGCTGCTCGGCTGCCCGTGCCCGCCTATGCCCTCGACGACGCCTCGGCCGTCAAGGTGGCCGACGGCACCGTCGAGGTCGTGTCCGAGGGCCAGTGGCGGCTGTTCGACCGCTGACCGGCGATCAGCGCACCTCGACGCCTATCGCGGGCGGACTGCCAGATTGGGGAAAAGGGCGTGTCTCTTTGAAATTCCAGAAACGTCTCCTCGCGAGCTGGGCTGTGCTGGCGGACGAGCTGCCGCCGCTGTCAGCGGCGTGAAGGGCGCACGCCGAGCCGTCGCTCCGCATCCGCCTGCTTGGTGCGCGTCGACTCCGCACAGAGCGTCTGTCTTTCCTTGCTCTTGGTGAGGTTTCTCGCGGGAAGTCACCGCCGGCCACGCGCGCGACGGATCATTGCGTCGAGTTCGGGATCGGGACCAAAGGCCCGGACCTGTTGTGCGCAGCGGTAGGCGACGGCGATCTTGTCGGCCGAGCCCAGCGCTTCCTCGTGTGAGGCCACGTCCACGACAATTAGGCCGCCGATGGTTTCCAGGAAGGGACCGTCGGTGACCGTCCCGTCGGGCATCACCTCGCTAGCTCTCTGATCACCCAGTCCGCCGGCGACGACGTACTCCCGGCGTTCAGGACGCCTTGGACGACCGCGTGTGCGGCTTCGGCCGCGGCGGGCAGGTCCTCGTCGGGGATGTGGGTCGATCGCGTGGACACCGAACCGAGATCAAGGACCGCGTCAACCGCGGCCCCCTTTGCCCCAGCTGCCTACTCCGACCGCACGCTCGCCAATCTTGGACGCGGCTCGTCGAAGCCGACGGTACTCATCCGGTCCGGCTCGGACTCCCACAGCAGCCGGGCGGCCAGGTGGTGTGGTCCTTCGACTAGCAGGGTGCCCCCGCGTCGACGGCGGAGAAGTAGAAGCGGTTCGACATCGCCTGTTCCCGTGACGGACGGTTCGTCGCCACCGTGGACCACCTGGTGGGGCCGGGACGGTGGAAGCTGACCCACGAGATGGGATCGTGGCCGGTCACCTTCCCCGGCTTCGATGATCCCGGCTACGGCGACGACCGGCACATCGAGGGCGGCAGGTTCCACGACCTCGGCGGCCGCCTCGGGTGCCTCGGTGGTCGAGGTGATGCGTCGCGGCGGCCACGCGAACCCGGTCGCGGCGCTCTGCTACCAGCACGCCACCGAGGACCGCGACCGAGCGATCGCCGACGCGCTGGCCTCCCGCGCGACCGGCGAGGCGGCTCGTCTCGGCGACCGCCGTCGCGCACTCCGCACCCAACGCCGAGCGCCTGAAACCCGCTTTGAGCTGGGACGACCGCGCGCACCCCCAACGGGATTCGAACCCGTGTTTCCGCCTTGAAAGGGCGATGTCCTAGGCCTCTGGACGATGGGGGCCGGTGGCGCGATGACTGCGAAGGCTAGCGCCGCTGTTGGCACGCGAACGCCGTGCTCATCCTTCCGGAGTCGGCGTTCCGTCCCAGCGGAGACCACCGGGGGGCTCGCCCCACGGGTCCTCCGGCGCCGGATCGTTGTCACTCGGCGGCCCCAGCTCGCCAGACAGCGCCTCGACGACCTCGGTCACGAGGAACGACAGGTAGCCATAGCACATCCAACGGGGGTAGTCAGGATCTTCGGCCCCAGGAACGGCGTCCTCCTCGGTGACGCCGAGCGCCGTCCCGATCACCAGGCGGAGGTCATTCAACGCGGCGAGCCAGGACTCGAGCTCTGGCACGCTGAGCGTGGTGGAGTCGATCGTGCGTTCCAGCGTCGCCAGTGCCTCGCGATGATGCCGGAGCAGCTCGCCCCGGGCGACGGCTACGTAGTCCGCCTCCTCGGCGGCATCACGGGGATGGGCGACTGGAAAGAGCCGTCGGAGCTCATCGGGGACGGGGGGAGTCTCTGCGCCCGTTTCGGTGCCGACCGCAGCGAGCAGTGTCGTCAGTTCGTCGGGGAGCTGGCGGAGCAGCTGGCGCTCGGCTTTGGGCAGTCGCAGCTGGAAGCCGCCGCGGTGGTCGGGGCGGATTCTGCGGAGGCCGAAGATGTTCACCCGGCCTGCTCCATCGTGGCCCAGAGGCCATAGCGGTGAAGGCGCATGACGTCGAGCTCGGCGCGCTCCTTCGGCCCGCTCGTCACGACGGCCCGGCCCTTGCGGTGGACGTCGAGCATCAGCTTGGTGGCCTTTTCGAGCGAGAAGCCGAAGAGTTTCTGGAAGACATAGGTCACGTAGCTCATGAGGTTCACCGGGTCGTTCCAGACGATCACGAGCCATGGGCGGTCGTAGCCGAAGGACTCGTCACGCTCGGCGCCGGTGAGCTCTCGCTCCTCGGTGTCGGGGCTGGCGGTCCCGTGGCGGGCGGTGGTGTCGTTCACGGTGATGGCGCGGCCTGCACCGGTGCAGGCCGGCTCGTCGCGGTGTCGCTTCGCACCAGGGCGGGAGCGGCTTGCTCCGCTGGACGACGGTACGTGCCGAGATAGTGAGCGACGGCCACACACCACAGCAACGTCACCCCTGCGATGTGCAGCTCGACGATGCCGGCCGCATCGTGCAAGAAGTACTGGCTGTAGCCGATGATCCCCTGGATCGCGAGCAATTCGAGGAACCACCTCGCACGCCGCTGCACCTCGGCGGGGGCCTTTGCGATGTGGAGGGCGAACAGCGTCGCCAGGCTCATGCCGATCAAGAAGAGCGCGATCGTCGAGTGCAGCTCGGCGACGCGCTGGAAGGGCACGTCAATGCGTTTGGCACCCGGTCCGCCGGCATGCGGGCCGGCGCCGGTCACCACGGTGCCGGCGAGCACGAGCGCGCTGAGCGTGACGAGCTGCAGACGGCTAAGCCACAGCAGCTCCCTCGGGACGAGGAGCTCGCCCGGCGCGTCAGCGTGAGCATTGCGATACCTCAGGACGATCGCGATGGCGAGCACCACGAGGGTGAGCGCGAAGTGCAGGGCAACGAGGTAGGGATTCAGCTTGAACAGCACCACCAGGCCGCCGAGCACGACCTGGGCGAGCAGGCCGCCGAGCACGGCGCTGCCGAGCCAGACGAGGTCACCGCGACGCGGCGCACGCTGCAACGTCGCGACAAAAGCGAGGATTGAGACCACGCTGACGGCGATCGTCACACAGCGGTTGCCGAACTCGACGAGCGGGTGGAACGACGCGCTTGCGATCAGGTCGTTGTGGGAGCACGTGGGCCAGTCGGCGCATCCGAGCCCAGACCCGGTGAGCCGGACGGCTCCGCCGGTGACCATCAACAGGGCGTAGCAGACGACGAGCGCCGTGAGGATCGTGCCGACGCTCGCTGGGCTCAGCTGGGGGAGCCAACGGCGTGCCGGGTGAGGCGAAGGGTTGATACGAGGCACCGTCAGTCCATGCTAGGAGCCGGGTCAGTCCGTGGCGAAGCGGAAGCGCCAGGCAGCGAGCGCAGGGGCGACAACTGCCCAGGCAGCGAGCACAATCCAGGCTTCGGCAGGTACCCCGGCGCCGGAGCCCAGCGCGGGATGGAGGGCGTCGGCGAGCGCGGTCGGCGGCAGGAGGCGGGCAACGTCGGCGAACCCGCCAAGGCGCGAGAGGGGGAACATCATCCCCGAGATCCCGAGAAAGACGACGTACAGGCCGTTCGCGACGGCGAGCGTGGCTTCGGCCCGCAGCGTGCCGGCCATCAAGAAGCCGAGCCCGGCGAAGGCCACGGTGGCGAGCAGTGCCGCCCCGACGGCCACGCCCGCCCCGGCGTGGGGCCGCCAGCCGAGCCCGAGGGCAATGCCGAGCAGCACGATCGTCTGGACCAGTTCGACCACGATCACAGCGACCGCCTTGGCGGCGAGCAAGGCGCCTGGGGTGAGGGGTGTGGTGCCAAGCCGCTTCAAGACCCCCCAGGAGCGCTCGAAGCCGGTGGCCACGGCGAGGTTCACCATGGCCGTCGACATCACCGCAAGTGCCAGCGCGCTCGGCGCAAAGAACTCCACGCGGCTCGAGGTGCCCGTCGAGACGATCGGCGTTTCTGAGAACAAGATCAAGCCGAGGATCGGGATGACGAAGGTGAGCAGCAGCCGTTCGCCCTGCTCAAGGGTCATCCGAATCTCCTCACGGCTCTGCGCCAGCAGGGCATTCGTATTCATCGGCGCCGCCTTCCCCGGCGACCGGGCGCCGCCTCGCGGGGCTGAGCCTCCTCGACGAGCAGCTCGAGGAAGACCTCCTCGAGCCGCCGCCTGCCGCCACGCAGCTCATCGAGCGCCACGCCCCGCTCGGCGAGCCACGTCGTGACCCCGGCGAGCGCCGCGGGATCCGGCGCTCTGGCGACCCGATACTCGCCCGGCCGCTCCTCGCGGACGGCGGCACCGAGGCGGGCGGCCAGCTCCTCGGTCGGCAGACCGACTGCGGCCGCGAAGCGGATCTCGTCGGCACCGCCGAGCAGCTCGGCTGGTGTCCCGTCGGCCACGATCGTGCCGGCGCGCAACAGCACGAGATGGTCGGCGAGGCGTTCGGCTTCCTCGAGCTCATGCGTGGTGAGCAGAATGCAGACGCCCTCGCCGCGCAGCTGCTCGATGACGCCGCGGATGGCCAACCGCCCCTCGGGGTCGACGCCAGCGGTGGGCTCGTCGAGGAAGACCACGCGCGGGCGCCCGACCAGTGCGAGCGCGAGCGCGAGCCGTCGCCGCTGGCCGCCCGAGAGCCGCTTCGCCGGCACCCCGGCGACCTCGCTGAGCCCGACGATGCCGAGCAGCTCGTCCACCCCAAGCGGGTTGGCGTAGTAGGACGCGAACAGCGAGATCGCCCGCGCCGACGTCATCGGGGGGTAGATGCCGCCCTCTTGGAGCATCACGCCAAGCGTCGGGGTGAGCTCGGCGCGCTGATGGGCTGGGTCGAGCCCGAGCACGCGCACGCTGCCTCGGTCCGGGCGCAGGTAGCCCTCGAGGGTCTCGACCGTCGTCGTTTTCCCCGCCCCGTTCGGGCCGAGCAGGACGGTCACCTCGCCGGCGCGCGCAGTAAAGGAGACCGAATCGACGGCGAGGACGCCCCGTCGGTGGACCGAGAGCTGGCTGACTGCGATCGATTCCATCGTCACCGTCCGCGCGGCGCCTCGAAGCGGTAGCCGAGGCCGCGGATGGTCGTGATGAGCCGTGGCTTGGACGGGTCTTCCTCGATGCGAGATCTCAGGCGTTTGATGTGGACGTCGAGGGTCTTCGTGTCGCCGACGTAGTCCTCGCCCCAGACGCGGTCGATCAAGGAGTCCCGCGTCACGACCCGGCCAGCGCTCGTCAGCAGCTGCTCGAGCAGCTCGAATTCCTTCAAAGGAAGCTGCACCTCGATGCCGCGCACGGTGCACTCGTGCCGCTCGGGGTCGAGGCGGACCTCGCCGACCTCGAGGGCGGTGTCGGGCGGTGGCGAAGCCGGCAGTGGAGGCAGCTGGACCGCCGGGATGGCACCCGTCGGATACTCCTCGGCCCGGATCGCCTCGCGCGGCATGCGGCGCAGGACCGCCCGCATGCGCGAGACCAGCTCGCGGAGCCGGTAGGGCTTGGCCACGTAGTCGTCGGCGCCGACCTCGAGGCCGACGACCGTGTCGATCTCGGTGGATTTTGCCGTGACCATGATGATCGGGACCGCTGAGCGGGTGCGGATGCTCCTGCAGACGTCGAGGCCGGACATCTTGGGCAGCATCACGTCCAGCAAGACAAGGTCGAACGGCTCGGAGTCGAAGCGCTCGAGCGCCTCGGCGCCGTCGCGGGCGACGGTGACGCGAAACCCCTCACGTTCCAGGCCGACGACGAGCGCATCGACGAAGGACTCCTCGTCCTCGGCGAGGAGCACCTGCACCGTCCCATCGAGACTCGTCGCTGAGTCGTTCAGCGCCGTCAACGTCATCCCTCGGCTCGTGGCTGCAGCGGAAGCCGCAGCGAGAAGGTTGCGCCCTCGCCTTCGCGCGAATCGACGTGGACCGTGCCGTGATGGTTGTGGGCGACGTGGCGGACAATAGCGAGACCGAGGCCGGTCCCGCCCGTCGAGCGGCTGCGGCCGTGGTCGACGCGGTAGAAGCGCTCGAAGATCCGTTCGAGGTCGCGCGCGGGAATGCCGATCCCCTTGTCGCGGACGGTGATCGCGACCTCGTCCGCGGTGGCCTCACCCCGGCATTCGACGGTGCCACCCTCGTAGGAGAACTTCACGGCGTTCTCGAGCAAGTTGTAGATCGCCGAGGTGAGCTGACGCCGGTCGCCGAGGACGGCGACCGGCGGCGAAGGCTCCTCGAGCACGACCTCCACGCTGCGTTGCTCGGCTGCAGCGCGGACGCGCTCGGCCGCTTCGGCCATGACGAGGTTCACGAGCACCGGTTCGCGCGGCGGTGACTCCTCGCTCTCGATGCGGGAGAGATCGAGCAGATCGTCGATGATTCGAGAGATCCGGAACGCCTCGGTGTGGATCCGCTGCGCGAGACGCTGGGAGACCTCCGGCTCGGTCTCGGCGAGGAGGGTCTCGGCGAGGAGCCCGAGCGCTCCCATTGGGGTCTTCAGCTCGTGGCTCACGTTGGCGACGAAGTCCCGCCGCACCTCCTCCAGGCGACGGCGCTCTGAGACGTCCTCGATCACCGCGATCACGCCGAGCGCGCGTTGGCCGTTGTCCAGGCTCTGGGTGCGGACGTTCAAGGTGCGCCGCGGGGGGCCGTAGAGCTCGAGCGTTCGCTCCTCCGAGGAGCCCGGCGCGGTGTTCGCGAGCAGCTCGTCCACTGCCTGTGCGGCGAGGGCGTCACCGTGGCGGTTGCCCATGAGGGCGATCGCTCGGGCGTTGCGGAAGGCGGGCTCTCCTCGCTCGTCGCAGACGATCACTGCCTGGGGCAGGGCGTCCAGTGCGCGCCGCAAGCGGATGGCATCCGCACTCGACTCGGCCACGGCTTCAGCGGCCCGATCGGTCGCCCGCTCGACGCGGGTGAGGGCCTCTTCGACGGTGCGCGGATCGGGATCTGCGGTGCTCGCGCCGAGGCGCGCGGCCAGCGCCGAGAGGCGCTGGCGCAGCGGCGTGATCCCGCGACGTCCCCCGAGGAGAAAGGCAACGAAGAACACGACGACGGCGATCGCGCTGGCAGCGGCGAGATCGAGCGAGGAGACCTTCATCGCGCCGGACCGATGTTCCTGCTCACGACTCCAGCATTGCAGCTCTGCGCCTTCGCGTCCGCGAGGGTGAACAGCCTGGCCCTTGAGGAAGCGCGGGCGCCGTGGCTATCGTGCAGCCCGCAGGCGATTCTCGCCTGCCTCCGAGGACGTTTCGTCCGCGCTTGTCGGTGCCCAACGCGCACCCCCCGAACTGAGGCTTCTGCCTCTTCGGCGAGCCCTTGCGCCGCCCGTCCTGTCCAACCGGCGTCCGCCGGTGTCAACCGGCCGGCGTCACCGGCCGCTCGGAGGTGGTCCCGATGCAGTTGCTCTTCGCCCCTGTCCCCCCTGTCGCCGCCGCGCTGGCTCGCGGCGTCGTCTCGTTCTCGCCCGACTCGTCTGGGCTACCTGGTGGCAACGTGCTGCAGAGCTTGGTCAACGGCCTCGGCTGGTGGGGCCTGCTTGCCGCCTTGGCCGGCATCGTCATCGGCGCTGCCACCTGGGCGCTCGGTGCGCACACGAACAACTACCAGCACACCTCGACCGGCAAGCGCGCGGTGCTCGTCTCGGCCGCCGCGGCGCTCGTCATCGGTGCCGCACCGACGATCCTCAACTTCTTCTTCGCCGCCGGCCAGCGGGTGAATTGAGGTGGCGGGGCTCTTCACCTTGGGAGGGTCGGTCCCCCTCCACCCCTCCCCAATCGGCGGCCTTGGCCCGATCTCCCCGCTCCCGACGGGTGTGGGCCTTGTCGCTGAGTTCTTCGGCTTCCTCACACGCTTTGTCATCCAGGGGGCCGTCGGGCTCATCGACCAGCTCGGGACCTCACTCGGCGCGGCCGGGCGGCCGGACTTTGGCGCCGGGTTCGCGATGGCATTTGACGAGATGGTCCATATCGCCGAGCTGGTGGCGCTGCCCTTCCTCCTCCTCGCGGCGCTGCAGGCGCTCATGCGCCACGACCTCCGCAGACTGCTCCGGGCCGCTTTCTTGCGCTTGCCGGTGGCGGTGTTGCTGTCGGCCGCGGCGACCGCGCTCGTCTCGCTCGTCATGACGCTCACCGACGAGGCCTCGAGCGCATTGCTCGTACACGGCGAGCCGTCGCTTTCCCAGCTGCTTACCAACCTCACGACGCTGTTGTCGGGACCGGGCGCGATGCACCAGGTCATGGGCTCGTTCGCCGGGGTGTTTATCGCCGGCCTCGCGGTCCTCGTCGCCGCGGTGCTCTGGTTCGAGCTGGCCTTCCGCTCGGCGGCGATCAGCCTCGCGACGCTGTTCCTTCCACTCGCGCTGGTCGGGATCGTGTGGGACGCGACGGCCCACTGGGCGAGGCGCCTTGCCGAGACGATCGCCGCATTGGTGCTGAGCAAGCTCGTGGTCGTGGCGGTCTTGGTGCTGGCGGCCGATACGGCGCGCCCGGCTGGCGGGCTCACCGGGGCGTTCCAGGCCTTGGCGCTTCTCGCCCTCGCCGTCTTGTCCCCCTTGACCTTGTTCCGCCTGATCCCGCTCGTCGACGGCCAGTCCCTCGCCGCGTTCGAGGGACTGGGCCGACGCGCCTCGCGCGCGGTCGTGGGCGCTGGCTATGGGTTCAGCTATCTCACCGCCCGACCGCGAGCGGCCGAAGAGCCGTCGCCGATCGATCTCATCCCCTGGGCGACCAACGAGGACGGCATGGACATCGGGCTCGACGACCCGATCCTGAAGGAACGGATCGACGAGCTCAAACAGCGCGCCGCCGAGCGACGCGCCAGCGCCGGCGCAGCCTGGGACGACGACGAGGCACCTGATGAGTGAGGGAGCGCGCTACCGCTTCGGCCCGAGAGATCGGCGTGGACTGGTCGCTGGTCAGCGCACCGGTCAGCTCGTCGTCCTCGGGGTGGCGCTGGTCGCCGCGGTGCTGCTCGTCCGCAGCCAACGCCCGGTGGGGCTCGCTGGCGCGACGGTGCTCGTCCTGGTTGCGGCCGGCATCGTCTGGCTCCCCATCAGGGGTCGGAGTACCGAAGAGTGGGCTCCCGTCGTCGCCAGGTTCCTCCTTCGCCGCCGGCGCGGCGAGCGGCGGCCGTTCGCCCGGCGCGGCCCGGGTGGCGAGCAGGTGGTCGACGCCGATGTCTTGGGTCGCCGCTTCGGGGTCGTGCTCGACCCGGCCCACGGCACTGCGAGCGCGGCGCTTGCCGTCGGCGAGGTTCCCTTTGTCCTTCTCGATGACGCGGCCAGGAGCCAGCGGGTGGGCGCGTGGTGCGCCGTCCTCGACGCGCTCGCCGAGCGAGCGGCGGTCGTGCACCGGATCCAGTGGATCGAGCGTGTGCATCCCGCCCTCGCCCCCCCCGGGCTTGTCGCGGCGCCGATGTCGGGCGACGCCCTGGCCGGCGCGCGGGCATCGTATGCCGCGCTCGTCCGAGCCGAGCGCACCACGAGCACCCACGAGCTGGTGCTCGTCCTGTCGATCCGGAGCCTCCGCCTGATCCGCGGCCTGTCCACCGAGCGGGCCGGGCTCCTCGGCGACGAGCTCGACGCCCTCGCCGAGCGGTGCCGGGCGGCGGGGCTGTCACCCACCGGGCCGCTGTCGGCAGACGCGCTCGCCCGGCTCGTCCGCCGCTTTGGCGAAGCTCGGCCGAACGACCGCTTCGGTACGAGCGCCCCGTGGCCCAGCATCGGCGAACGGCGCTGGGACCGCGTGAGGGCTGGCGGCATGTGGCACGCCAGCTACTGGGTGGCGGAGTGGCCGCGCCAAGAGGTCGGGAGCGACTTCTTGGCGCCCCTGGTGCTCTCTGGCGCCGAGCGCCGGACCATCTCGCTCGTCATGGCTCCGGTGCCGGCGCTTGCGGCCCAGCGGGCCGCCGAGCAGGCCCGGACTTCCCGGGTGGCTGACGCCGAGCTGAAGCGCCGGCACGGTTTTGCCGTCTCGGCGCGAGCGCATCGAGAGGACGAGGCGGTCACCCGCCGGGAGCTGGAGCTTGCCGCCGGGCACGCCGGCTACCGCTTCTCGGGATATCTCACCGTCAGCGCCGAGACGCCCGACGAGCTCGAGAGCGCCTGCGGTCGCCTCGAACAGCTCGGCGCCGTGGCGCGACTCGACCTGCGGCGTCTCGATGGGGAGCACGACGAGGCCATGGTGACCGCCTTGCCGCTCGGACGGGGGTGCGCATGAAAGCGCCCGCCCACGAGGCGACCACGGCCCAGCTCGGCGGCGCCTTTCCCTTCATGGCGAGCCGCCCCCTGCTTCGCCACGGCGTGCTCGTCGGCCGGGACCTCCATGGCGGCGCCTTCGTGCACGACCCGTTCGCCCTCTACGGCGCGGGCGTCGTGACCAACCCGAACCTGCTCGTGCTCGGTCAGATCGGTCGGGGCAAGAGCGCGCTCGTCAAGACCTACTGCTATCGCCATGCGGCATTCGGCCGGCGAATCGTCGTGCTCGACCCAAAGGGGGAGTACGGCGCGCTCGCCGAGGCGCTCGGCGCTCAGCCGATCGCCCTGCGCCCGGCGGGAACGGTTCGGCTCAATCCGCTCGAGGTGGCAACGGGTGATGACGCCGCGGGCCGACGCCTGGCACTGCTGTCGAGCCTGGCGACGACCTGCCTCGAGCGCCCGCTCGCCCCGGTCGAGCACGGAGGGCTCGAGGCCGCGCTCGACGAGGCGACCCGCGCCGCGCGCGGCGTGCCGACCGTCAAGGAGGTCGTCGCGGCGCTCCTCGAGCCGAGCCAAGCGGCCGCTCGGACGCTCGGCACGGGGCGGCGGGCCCTCGCCGAGGAGACCCGCTCGCTGGCGCTCGGGCTTCGTCGCCTCGTCCACGGCGAGCTGCGCGGCATGTTCGACGACGCGACGAGCCCCGGGCTGCGCCTCGACGCAACCGCCCTCGTCGTCGATCTCTCGGCGCTCTTCCGCTCGAGCGCGCTGCCGGCCCTCGTCGCCTGCACCATCGCGGCGCTCGAGCCGATCTGGAAGGTGGCGAGTCGGCGCGGCCAGCAGAGCCTGCTCGTGGTGGACGAGGCCTGGGCCGTGCTCGGCGACCTCGGAGTGGCGCGCTTCTTGCAGTCATCATGGAAGTTGGCAAGGGCGAACGGCGTCGCCAACATCGCCGTCGTGCATCGTGTTTCGGATCTTGCCGCGGCTGGCGAACGGGGGAGCGTGGCGGCACAGGTCGCCGAGGGGCTGCTCGCCGACTCCGAGACCGTCGTGTGCTTTGCTCAAGCCCCGGCGGAGGTCGGCGCCGCCGAGCGGGCGCTCGGGCTCGGGCGTCGGGAGGCAGGATCCCTCGCCCGCCTTCCGCGGGGGACGGCGCTGTGGCGCGTCGGCGCCCGGTCGCACCTCGTCGAGCACCGGCTCAGCCCGCTCGAGCGGTCGCTCGTTGACACCGATGCCGCGCTGCGCGGAGCCCAGCGATGACGCCGACTCCCCAGCCCCGGCGGGCCGGCCCCGCGCCAGCTGGCGACCGCGCGCTCACCGCCGTCATGGCGGGGGTCCTCGGCCTCGCCGCGCTCGTCGGTCTGTGCGGCTGGTTGGTTGCCGGGATAGCGGGCACCTTGGCCGGCAGGCCGCGCCCGTTCCTCGACCTCGCGGAGGTGCCGCGACTGACTGGGACGCTCGTGGCCGATCACTTGGACCTGCCGAGCGCGCTGCACGCGATCGGGGCGTCATCGGCGGCCCGGGCGGCAGATTGCTGGCTCGCGCTGTCATTCGTGCTCGCCGCCTCGGTCGCGGTCGCGGCGATGGCGGTGGGCGCCGCACGGGGTGCTCGAGCCGTGCGGCGGCCATCTCGGTCGGTGCGCGACAACGGGGCGCGTTGGGCGCGCCGGAGCGACCTTGCCCCCTTGCTCGTCGCGTCGGCACCGGTGGGCCGGATCGTCGTGGGCCGGGTGGCCGGCCGGCTGATTGCCGTCGAGCGCAACCACTCGCTGCTCGTCGCCGGGCCGACCCAGTCCGGCAAGACGAGCGGTCTTGCGATCCCGGCCCTGCTCGACTGGCACGGACCCGCCGTGGCCGCCAGCGTGAAGAGCGATCTCGTGCGCGCGACGAGCGCGGCGCGCGCGGCGCGCGGCCGTGTCTTCGTCTACGACCCGACCGGGGTGAGCGGGGTGCCGGGCGACACCTGGTCGCCGCTCGCGGACGCGGTGAGTTGGGCTGGGGCGCGGCGGGTGGCGGCGGCGCTCTGCTCGGTCGCCCGAGCCGGCGGCGGCCTGGAGGATGGCGCGTTCTGGTACGCGACCGCCGAGAAGCTGCTGGCGCCGTTGCTGCACGCAGCGGCGCTCGCCGGAGCCTCGATCTGCGACGTCGTGCGCTGGGTCGACACCGAGGAGATCGACGAGGTGGACGCCATCTTGGCCATGGGCGCCGGTGATGCGCCACGGCGGGCCTTCGGCGCGAGCGCGCGGCGCGACGAGCGCCAGCGCAGCTCGGTCTACGCGACGACCGAGACGATCCTCGCGGCGTTCGCCGATCCGCTCGTGTTGGCCTCCGCGAGCGGCAGCGACATCGACCCCGTCAGCGTCGTGGCGAGCGGACGCAGCGACACCTGCTATCTCGTCGCTCCCGCTCACGAGCAAGAGCGCTTGCAGCCCGTGTTCGTCACCTTGCTGCGGAGCTTCCTCGATGCCGCCTTCAGCGAGTCGGCGCGTCGCGGCGCACCGCTGGATCCGCCGCTGCTCGTCGTGTTGGACGAGGCCGCGAACATCGCGCCGCTCGCCAACCTCGACGCCGTGGCCGCCACGGCCGCCGCCCACGGCGTGCAGCTCGTGACGCTGTGGCAGGACCTCGCACAGGTGCAGGCGCGCTACGGGCCGCGGGCGGCCACCGTTGTGAACAACCACCGGGCGAAGCTCATCTGCTCGGGCGTCGCCGATCCGGCGACCCTCGAGCACGTCCGCCAGCTCGCCGGCGAGCAGGAGCGCTGGAGTGAGAGCACGAGCGTCGACGGCGAGGGCCGGCGCAGCACCACGTTCAGCCCGAGCACCGCTGCGCTCGCCCCCGCCGACGCCATCCGCAGGCTGCCGCTCGGGGAGGCGATGCTCCTGTATGGGCACCTGCCCCCCGTGCGCCTCAAGCTGCGCCCCTTCTATGCCGAGCGGCGATTCAAGTCGAGCGCTCGGCGCGCCAGCGCAGGCCTGGGCCCGGCCGCCGCGGGCGCACGGGCGCGCGGTTCTCCTGCTCGCCCTCGCGTGCCGACGCGTCACCGACGAGTGGGGGGATCCGGCGGGCGATGTTGACCGCGTGGTCCCCGAGGCGCTCGTAGAAGCGCCCGATCAGCACGAGCTCGATCACGAGGGGGAGCGCCATCGCACCGCTCGCGAGCTCGTCCATGAAGGTGCCGTGCAGCTCGTCCATCTCGTCGTCGAGCTCATCGAGGCGGGTCGCGACCTCGGGTGATCGCTCGCCGTAGGCGTCCGCCGCCATGTGCCACATCGCCGCGCCCACCTCGCCCATCTGCTCGATCAGGCCGCGCGCTCGCGCCGACATCTCGGCCGCGAGCGTGCTCGTGGAGCGGCGTGCGATGTGCTCGACGAGATCGCCGCTGCGCTCGAGTTCGGGCAGCAGGCGCAGCACGGCGACCAGGTAGCGCAGCAGGTCGGGCGGGCAGCGCTGCGAGGCGATGTAGTCCTGCACGCTCGCCTCGACGTCGCGGTAAAGCGCGTCGACCTCCTCCTCGCGCGCGATCAGGGTCGTGGCGGCGCCGCGATCTCCAGCGAGCAGGGCGTGCGTCGCGCCGCTGGCGGCGTCGCCGACGAGCGCGAACAGCTGGATCACCTTGCGATCGACCTGGGACATGAACTGCGCGGAGCGCGCCGCCTCATCGGCCACGATCGCACCGTATCGTCGCTGGCCGGCGCGCGACCGGCACCGCGCACCCGCCGCGCCTTCGGCCGAGACCGCTCGAGCGCCCGAGGCCGGCGGGAGTTGCCAGAAGGTTTCACCGGCAGGTCATCGACCGGTTACTTGGCGTTCGAATTCGATTCAGGTCGCCCCGCTACCTTGCCTGACGTGGCCGAGATGGACAACGTCGCACCGCTCCCCGCCGTCGAGCGCCCAGCAGGCCCGTCGGAGGTGATGGCCGCTTCCGACCTCGTGCTCGGCTTCGGCGACGCCACCGTGATGCGGGACATCACCGTGGCGTTCCGGCGTGGCACGATCACCGCCCTTGTCGGCCCGTCGGGTTCGGGCAAGACCACGTTCTTGCGCTCGCTCAACCGGATGAACGACAAGGTGCGGGGTTTTTGGCGGCGCGGGGAGATCACCCTCGAGGGCGAGGACATCCATGCGCCCTCCGTCGATCCGCTCGTGCTCCGCCGACGCGTCGGGATGGTCTTCCAGCGGCCCAACCCCTTCCCGATGTCCATCCAGGACAACGTCATTGCCGGTGTGAAGGCCCACAAGATGGCGCGCCGCTCCCAGTTGCGCGATGTGGCGGAGACCTATCTCGCGCAGGTGGGCCTGTGGAGCGCGGTCGCTGACCGCCTCAACGACTCGCCCTTCCGGCTCTCCGGTGGACAGCAGCAGCTGCTCTGCCTGGCTCGCGCGCTCGCCGTGGAACCGGAGGTGCTGCTGCTCGACGAGCCAACGTCATCGCTCGATCCGCGCTCGACCGAAGCGGTCGAGGAGCTGGTACGCCGGCTCACCCCCGAGCTGACGGTGATCATCGTCACGCACAACCTCGCCCAGGCCAAGCGGCTCTCGGACAACCTGATCCTCTTCTCCGAAGGTCAGCTGGTCGAGACCGGAGCCACCAACGCCCTCTTCGAGCGGCCAAAGCGCCAAGAGACCGCCCGGTACCTGCTCGGAGAGGCGGGCGCACTGATCCGCCAATAGGCGGAGGAAGAACCGACCGGCGCTGCCGAGACGGACGGCCGGCGTCGGCGTGCAACTGCCCCACATCCACGATCCCCTTGCGGGGAAGCGAAAGGAGCATCGAACGCGATGCAAGCTTTGACGAAGCGCGCCCCCTCCCGGCGCAACGCCCTTTGGGTCCGTGCTGCACTCGCCGGCCTTGCCGGCACGACGGCGCTTGCGGCGACCGCTGGGATCGCCAGCGCGTCGACCGCGCACAAGAAGCACCCGGCGGCGACGAAGACGAACGCCTACGCCTCGGTCGAGAAGCAGCTGAGCTCGCTCGAGAAGCCCCCGTCAGGCGTCTCCCTGCTCGAGACCGGGTCGACGCTGCTGTACCCGGTGATCAGCACTTGGGCGAGCCAGTACCACGCGACCAAGGTGACGACCGCAGGGACCGGCTCGGGTGCGGGCATCTCGGACGCCAGCAACGGCACGGTGCAGATCGGCGCCTCGGACGCCTACCTGCCTGCGAGCGCGCCGAAGAACCTCCTCGACATCCCCGTCGACGTCTCCGCGCAACAGATCGATTACAACCTCCCCGGCTTGTCGGTCAAGCACCTCAACCTCGACGCCAAGGTGCTCTCGGGCATCTACGACGGCTCGATCACCAAGTGGAACGATCCGGCGATCGCGAGCCTCAACAAGGGCGTGAAGCTGCCGGCGATGAAGATCGTCCCCTTCCACCGCTCGGACGGCAGTGGCGACACCTTCATGTTCAGCTCGTACCTCGCGTTCCAGGACCCCTCCTCGTGGGTGCCTTCGCACGGCGGCCCGAACACCTCGGTCAGCTGGCCGAGCGTGCCGAACGGACTGGCGGAGCAGGGCAACGGCGGCATGCTCGCTGGCTGCGAGAAGACCCCTGGGTGCGTCGCCTACATCGGGATCAGCTGGCTGCGCAGCGCGCTGAAGGCTGGGCTCGGCGACGCCAAGCTCTTGAACGGCTCGGGCAATTTCGTGCTGCCGACCCCGGGGAACATCTCCTCGGAAGTGGCGAGCTACAAGAAGATCCCGAGCACCGGGGCGATCTCGCTGATCAACTCCAAGTCGGCGAAGTACGGCTACCCGATCGTCAACTTCGAGTACGCGATCGTCAACGCCAACCAGTCGAACCCCCAGGTTGCCAAGGCGATCCAGGCGTTCCTCGCCTGGGGCATCGACCCTCGCCACGGCTCGTCGTCGGCGGACCTCACGAAGTTCTACTTCCACCCGCTGGCTCCCGGCGCCATGGCGATCGCGGTCGACCTGCTGAAGCAGATCCACTAGTCCCCCCACTCGTCGCCTCGGTGCGGTGCACTCCGGTGCACCGCACCGATTGGCGCGAGGCCAGTCGTTGATCGAGCTAGGGAGCAATGAGCGAATCCAAGAAGACAGCGCAGCTCGCCGCGGGGCCGAACGCGCCGGAGCGCGAGCGCTCGCTGCACGGCCTCGCCCAACGGCTGTTGCGGATCGCCACCACCACGTCGGCGGTCATCCCACTCGGCGCACTCGTCGCGATGGTGATCGTCTTGCTGATCGAGGCGCTCCCGGCGATTCGCTACAACGGCTGGGGCTTCCTCACCGGGACGCAGTGGAACCTCGGGAGCTTCTACTCCCCGCCGGTGCGCACCGGCGGGGTGCTGCACCCGCCGGATGCGAACTACGGGGCGCTGCCGCTCATTCTCGGCACCCTCGAGACCTCGGCGATCGCGGTCATCGTTGGCTTTCCCGTCGCGGTCGGCGCAGCGATCTTCATCGTCGAGAAGCTGCCCCGGGTGCTCTCGGGCCTCGTCGGCCTGGTCCTTGAGATCCTGGCCGGCATCCCGAGCGTCGTCATCGGGCTCTTCGGCGTATTCACCTTCGGGCCGTGGCTGGCGCGCACGATCTACCCGGCACTCAGCCACCTGCCCAATGTCCCGCCTCTTGACATCTTCCGCGGTGACCACGGCTATGGCCAGGGACTGCTGAGTGCCGGGATCATCCTCGCTGCGATGATCATCCCGATCATCGCAGCGACGGCTCGCGACCTGTTGCGCCAGGTCCCCGAGGCCACGCGAGAGGGCGCAGAGGCGCTCGGCATGACGAGCAGCGAAGTGTTCTTTACGGTGCAGTTTCGCTGGATCCGGACGGGGGTGATCGGGGCGCTGGTGCTCGGCCTCGGGCGCGCTCTCGGCGAGACGATCGCCGTCGCGCTCGTGAGCGGCAGCACGCTGCAGCTGGCGCACAACATCTACGGGTCAACCACCACGATCGCCGCGGCCATCGTCACCTTGCTGGACTCCTCCCAGAGCGACCCGACCGGTTTCTCCACCAGGACGTTGTCGGAAGCGGCGCTGGTGCTCCTTGTGATCACCTTGGCGGTCAACGTCGCCGCCCGGCTCCTCGTCCGCCGTTCGGCGCGCGGCGCGGCGCTGCCCGTTGGGGTGGGCTTTTGATGGCCAGCACGACAAGAGTGCTCGCCGGGCCGGTCGCTCCTCCGGCCGGCTCGATCGCCTGGAGCCGGCGCGTTCGCTCGGCGCTGTGGTGGTCGTTGTGCGGTCTCGGCCTGGCGCTGCTCGTCGCGGTCGTGATCTGGGTCCTCGAGGGCGTGGTGCAGAGCGCGATCCCGGGCTGGAGATGGTCGATCTTCACCGAGCCGACCAATGGGGTCGGCGGCGGGCTGTCGAACACGGTGGTCGGAACCTTCGTACTGATGCTCGGCGTCGGCATCCTCGCGGGGCTCGTCGGCATCGGCACCGGGCTCTTCCTCTCCGAGATGGCACGGCCGAGCCCGCTCACCGCCGTGCTGCGGAGCGCATCGGAGGTGCTGTCGGGCATCCCCTCGATCGTCTTCGGCTACACCGGCTACGTGGCGCTCGTCGTCGGGCTGCACTGGGGCTTCTCGCTGCTCGCGGCGCTGATCGTGCTGTCGCTCCTCGTCGTCCCCTACGTCGCCAAGTCGACCGAGATCGCCCTCAACCAGGTCCCACTTGCCTATCGGGAGGGCGGCGAGGCGCTCGGGATGGCGAAGACCTACCTCTTGCGAAAGATCGTGGTCCGCTCGGCGGTGCCGGGGATGGCGACGGGGATCATCGTCGCCCTCGCGATCTCGGTCGGGGAGACCGCACCGCTGCTGTACACCGCCGGCTTCTCGAATAGCTATCCGAGCGGCGCGCTCACCCACGCCCCGGTCCCCTACCTCACCTACGCCACCTGGACGTTCTGGAACGAGCCGACCCAGGCGGTGCGCAACCTCGCCTTCGACTCCTCCGTGCTGCTCGTGGTGCTCGTCCTGGGGCTCGTGCTCGCGGCCCGGCTGGTGGTGCGGCTTACCCAGCGCTACGCGCCGGAGCGGTCGCGCGCTGGGCGGGGCGCCGCCCGCGCCCGCCGGGGCGCGTGAGCTCACGGGCCGCTGGCCGCCGCGGGGGCCGCCAGCGAGCGCTCAGTACTCGGCGAGGCTCCTTGCCGCGTCGGTGATCTGGTCGACCTGCGGCAGGATCGCCCGCTCCAAACTTGGCTCGTAGGCGACCCAGGTGTCGAGGGCGCCGATGCGCCGCACCGGCGCGTCGAGGTCGTCAAAGCAGTGCTCGGCCGCGAACGCCGCCACCTCGCCGCCGAAGCCGCCGGTGAGCACGTCCTCGTGCACGACGAGTAGGCGCGAGGTGCGCGCCACGGAGTCCGCGACGAGCTCGCGGTCCCAGGGCGCGAGCGTCCGCAGGTCGACGACTTCGGCCTCGATGCCCTCCTTGGCGAGCTCCTCGGCGGCGAGGAGCGATCGCCGCACCGTCGCGCCCCACGTCACGATGCTGAGGTCCTCACCGGGCCGAACGATCGTCCCCTTGCCAAAGGGCAGCACATAGCCGGGGTCGGGGTAGGGGTCCATCGCGTAGCGCTGGCGGAAGAGATGCTTGTGCTCGAGGAACAGCACCGGGTCCTCGTAGGCCATCGCGGCGCGAAAGAGCCCGACCGCGTCCCGGGCGCGGGAGGGGAAGGCGATCAGGAGCCCCGGGGTGTGGGCGAAGATCGACTCTCCGCACTGGGAATGCCAGATCGCCCCCCCGGCGAGGTAGCCGCCGATCGCGCAGCGGACCACGATCGGCGCCGAGAAGGTGCCGTTCGAGCGCCACCGCATCGTTGCCGCCTCGGAGCGGATCTGCTGCATGGCGGGCCAGATGTAGTCGAAGAACTGGATCTCGGGGACCGGTTTCAGCCCACGGACGGCCTGTCCGACGGCCCGGCCGATGATGTTCGCTTCGGCGAGCGGGGTGTTGAAGCAGCGGTCCTTGCCGAAGCTCCGCTGGAGCCCGAGCGTCGTCCCGAAGACGCCGCCTAGCCCGTCGAGCTCGGCGAGCATGGCGGGATCGGCATCGGCGACGTCCTCTCCAAAGACGCGCACGCGCTCATCGCTCGCCATCGTCTCGTGCAGCACCCGCCGGATCGACTCGCTGAAGTGCACTGGCGGCCCCTCGTCGCTCGGCAGCTGCGGCTCGGGGAGCGGGGCGAGGGAGACGAGGTTGGTGAGCACCGTCTCAGGGCTCGGCCGCGCCGCGCCGAGCGCCTTTGCGGCCGCGTCGAGGATGAGCTCGCGGGCCTCGGCCTTCATCTTGGCGACGTCGTCGACGCTGATCAGTCCAGCCGTCACGAGCTCGCGCTCCATGCGGGCGATCGGGTCGCTGGCGGCCTCCTTGGCGAGCTCGTCGGCGCTGCGGTAGCGGAGCTGGTTGTCCGAGGAGGAGTGCGAGTACGGCCGCGTGACGGCGGCCTGCACGAGGCTCGGCCCCTCGCCGGCGCGCGCTCGCGCCACGGCGCGCTCGGCTGCCTGGCGCGCGGCGAAGTAGTCGCCGCCATCGATGCGGGCCACCTCGAAGTGGGGGAAGCCTGAGATGAGCTCGCCGATGGGAGCTGGCGCCTGCTCCTCGGAGCGCACCGAGATCGCGTAGCCGTTGTCGGCGACGAGGTAGACGATGGGGAGGCGCATCTTCGATGCGGTGTTGAGGCTCTCCCAGAACTCGCCCTCCGAGGTGGCCCCCTCGCCGATCGAAACGTAGGTCACCTCGTCGTCGTGATGCTCGACGTCCGGAAGGCCGCGCTCAGAGGCGAAGCGCGTCGTCTCGGCGCAGCCGACGGCTGGCAGGCACTGGCTGCCGGTCGGGCTCGACTGGCTGACGATGTGGAGCGGGCGGCTCGCCCAGTGCGACGGCATCTGGCGACCGCCTGAGGCCGGGTCCTCGGCCGAGCCGACGGCCTGCAGCAACACCTCGTACGGGCTGACGCCGAGCGCGAGCACGAGCGGCAGGTCACGGTAGTAGGGAAAGAACCAGTCATAGCCCGGCCGCAGCGACCTCGCGAAGGCGGTGAGCAGGGCTTCGTGGCCGGCACCGGCGATGTGGAAGTAGGTGCGGCCCTGTTTGTGAAGGATGAGCTGGCGATCGTCGAGCTCGCGGGCCAAGCAGGCGAGCCGGAAGTCCGTCAGCACCTCGTCGACGGGAACGCCACGGTAGGTGGCGACGCCTTCGAGCTGCTCGTGGGTCCTGGGCGACATCATCGGCTCACCTGGCGTCCCAGACAGCCGCATTGAGTCCTCGGTTGCGCACGAAGCCTGCCTCCCTCGTCACCGCCCGACGGCGGAATGCAGCGGCCGGCAGAACCGGCGCATCGCCCGAGGCGGCAATGACCCTGCCACCGTTCAGGCTCAACGAACTAGAGTAGGTGCGCGGACGGGGGAAGGAGGACAGGTTGCCCACCGGCCTGCTAGCGGATCTCTTCGGTCCCGATGGTCTCATCGTGATCGCTGTCATTGTTGTGGTGCTGCTCTTCGGGGGATCGCAGCTGCCCAAGCTGGCGCGCGGCCTCGGCAGCGCGTCGCACGAGTTCAAGAAGGGACTCGAGCAAGGCGACGGCACCGCGGCCAACTCCAACGCTGCTGCTGAGAAGGACAAGAGCGGCGCCTGAGCGCGACGGGGACGCAACGGTCTGAGCCAGCACGCGGCCCTCGGGGGCGCGCGGTGTCGCGCCGTCGCGTCGCTTTTTTTGGCCATACCGTCGCGGAGTACGTGATCGCCGCGGCGCTCGTCGTCTCGGGCTTTCACGCCAACGGGCCGATCGCCGACGAGCTGATCGCGGCGGGCGTGTTGCTCGTCGTGCTGAACGCCGTGACGCGCGGCCCGCTCGGGGCGCTCCGGCTGCTCTCGCGTCGCGCCCATCATGTCGCCGACGGCGTGGTCATCCTCGCCCTCGCCCTCGGCCCCTTGGCCGAGCTCGGCCACTTGCACGTCCTCGGCCTCCTCGTCAGCGAGGTCGTCGCGTTGGTCTTGCTGCGGATCGAGCGCACCACCCGCTACGCCGACCTGCCGGGCGGCAGCCCCCCATTGCATCTCACGGGGGCGGCGCTTGCCGGCCGCCTCACCGGAAGGGCGCGCCGCGCGCTGACGGTGCGTGCCGCCGCGCGCCAGACGGCCCGGCCGGACTCCCCGGCTCGAACGCCGCTGCACCTGTCGGGCGCGGCACAGCTCGGTCGGCTGGCCGGGCGCACCAAGCGCGCGATCGCCGAGCAGAACGAGCGCCGGCAGACCAATCGCCCGTGCTGAGGCCGGCCGGTTGGCCTCCGTGGAAGGGCAGTAGCTAGTCTCGCCACGTGACCGCCGGAGCTCCGCCCAACAGCCCCGACGCGAGCGCTCTCAGCGTCGCCGAGGCCCCTTCCCCCCGCACCGCCTTGTGGCGGCGCCGTCTCGCCCTGCCGTTCTTGCTGCTCGGAGGGGCCGTCGTCCTCGCTGGGTGCAACGCGCCGTCCTTCGGCGCCTTCCGAGGCGCCACGGTCCAGGGCCATGACACCTTCAAGCTCTGGTCGGGGATGATGATCGCCGGCCTGGTGGTGGCGGTCATCGTGTGGGGACTGATCTTCTGGGCGGTCTTCCGCTACCGCCGCCGGGACGAGACGATCCCGCGCCAGTTCCACTCCAACCTCGTGCTCGAGATCATCTACACCGGCCTGCCGGTGATCATCGTGGGCGGGATCTTCTACTTCACGGTCCTCACGGAGAACAACGTCGACGCCCTGGCCAAGCGCCCGGCGGAGATCGTCCACGTCACCGCGTACCGCTGGGGCTGGCGCTTCAACTACTACTCAGGCAACAACCAGAGCCAGCACGTGCTCATCGCGACCAAGGGCCAGCCCCAGGCGGTGGCGCTCCCCGCCACCTCGAGCGTCTATCCCCAGCTTGTGCTGCCGGACGACTCGACCGTCGAGATCTATCTGACCTCGGTGGACGTTGTCCACGAGTTCTGGGTGCCGGAATTTGACTTCGGGCGGTACGCGCAGCCCGGCCACCCAAACTCGTGGGACTTCACCACCACGACGACCGGTACCTTCCGCGGCCAGTGCGCGGAGTACTGCGGCTTGTACCACGCTGAGATGCTCTTCACGGTCAAAGTGGAGCCGAAGGCGACCTTCCAGCGCTGGCTCGCTCACCAGCAGTCGGCGCAGGCACACTCAGGAGCGCTGTCATGACCGTTCTCGCCGAGCGACCCTCCGGGCTCGCCCACCCCGAGGCCGAGCACGGCCCCACGGGCTTGTTGAAGTGGCTGACGAGCACCGACCACAAGGTGATCGGCAAGAGCTACACGATCACCGCGATCGCGTTCTTCCTGGCCGCCGGGATCATGGCGATGCTGATCCGCGTCCAGCTCGCCGGGCCGGACAGCACCATCGTCTCGCAGCACACCTACAACGAGCTGTTCACCATGCACGGCAGCTTGATGCTGTACCTGTTCGCCGGGCCCTTCGCCTTCGGCGGGATCGCCAACTACATCATCCCGTTGCAGGTGGGCGCCCCGGACATGGCCTTCCCTCGCCTGAACGCGCTCTCGTACTGGCTGTATCTGACCGGCGGCCTGACGATGATCGGCGGCTTTTTGACCGTCGGCGGCGCGGCGGACTTCGGCTGGGTCGCCTATGCCCCCCTGTCGGACGCGGTCAACTCACCCGGCGCCGGTCCGGACATGTGGATCGTGGCACTCGTGCTCACCGGGTTCTCGGCCATCTTCACCGGCGTGAACCTCGTGGCGACGATCTTCTACCTGCGCGCGCCCGGTCTCACGATGTTCCGCCTGCCGATCTTCACCTGGAACATGCTGGTGACGGCGATCTTGATCCTCGTCGCCTTCCCCGTGCTCACCGCGGCGCTCGTGATGCTGTGGTGTGACCGACATCTCGGGGCGCACATCTACACCGTGAGCGGCGGCGGCGTCCCGGTGCTTTGGCAGAACCTGTTCTGGTTCTTCGGCCACCCCGAGGTCTACATCCTCGCCCTGCCGTACTTCGGCATGGTCACCGAGGTGTTCGCGGTCTTTTCCCGCAAGCCGGTGTTCGGCTACCGCGGCATGATCTTCGCCACGATCACGATCGGCGCCCTGTCGACGGCAGTGTGGGCGCACCACATGTTCACCACCGGCACTGTGCTCCTGCCGTTCTTCAGCCTGATGTCCTACCTGATTGCGGTGCCGACCGGCATCAAGTTCTTCAACTGGATCGGCACGATGTGGCGGGGCTCGCTGCAGTTCACCTCGGCGATGCTGTTCGCGGTCGGCTTCCTCATCGTCTTCTTGTTCGGCGGGGTCACCGGCGTTCTGCTCGCCTCGCCGCCGGTCGACTTCTACGTGCACGACACCTACTTCGTGATCGCGCACTTCCACGAGGTGCTCTTCGGCTCGGCGGTCTTCGGCGGCTTCTCAGGGCTCTACTACTGGTATCCGAAGATGACCGGCCGGATGCTGCGCGAGGGCCTCGGCAAGGCGAGCTTCTGGTTCATGTTCGTCGGTTTCTGGGTCACCTACCTGCCCCAGTACCTGCTCGGGCTGCGGGGAATGCCACGGCGGATCGCCGAGTACTCGGCCTCGACCGGCTGGGCTGGCCTCAACCTCATCTCGACGGTCGGCGCGTTCATCCTCTTCGTTGCCGCCGCCTTCACCGTGCTCAACCTCTGGGTCTCCTGGCGCAGCCCCGAGGTGGCGCCCGCCAACCCCTGGGACGGGCACACCCTCGAGTGGGCGGCGGCCTCGCCGCCAGTGCACCACAACTTCACCTGGTTGCCACCGGTCCGCTCCGAGCGCCCGGTGTGGGACTTCAACCACCCCGAGCACACCACCCAGGTGCACCGTCGCAGTGAAGGCGCGGCGACCGGGGTCGAGCGGGTGCTCGCAACCGGCCACCCCGACACGGGCGAGGAGACCGAGCGATGAAGATCGAGGCGCGGATCTTGTTCGTGATGTTCGTCTTCGGGGCGATCATCTCGACCATCTACTGGTTCACGTCCTATGAGGACGGCGGCACGGTCATGCTCGCCGCGGTCTCCCTGCTCGGTCTGCTGCCCGGGAGCTACTACTTCTGGTGGTCCCGGCGGATGCAGCCGCGGCCCGAGGATCTCCCTGACGCCAACCCCCAGGACTCCGCGGCGATCATCGGCGCCTTCCCCAGCTCGAGCATCTGGCCCTTCGTCCTCGGCCTCGGGGCGGCCTTCGTCGCCATCGCCTTGGTGTTCGGGGTGTGGACGGCGGTCTTCGGCGGCACCTTGATCGTCTCCGCGGTGATCGGCGTGATCATGGAGAGCCGCCGAGGCGGCGCCTACTAGCGACGCCGGCCGAGGTCCCTGGCGAAGCGCACGACGAAGACCACCAGGACCGCCAAGAGGACCACGAAGATCCCGAAGCCGACGGCGAAGGCCGCGGTCGACGCCGCCAGCAGGCCCGTCATGCCGCCCTCCGGAAGCGGAGCAGGCCTTCCTGGGCCACGCTCGCGACGAGCGCGCCTTCGCGGGTGTACAGCGTCCCGAGTGAGAAGCCCCTCGCCCCGCCCGCGGTCGGGCTGTGGAGGTCGTAGAGCAGCCACTCGTCGGCCCGGAACGGCCGGTGGAACCACATGCAGTGGTCGAGGCTGGCGCCGATGAACTCCTCGTCCCACGGGCTGAAGCCGTGGCGCTGCAAGACGGTGTCCACCAAGGTGATGTCCGAGCAGAAGGTGACGACCGCGGCGTGGATGAGCGGGTCGTCCACCAAGGGCTCGGCGAAGCGGAACCAGAGCTGCTCGCGCCGGGCGGACTCGGATGCTCCGGCCCGCGACCAGGGGAGCTCAGTGATGAAGCGGATCTCCAGGCCCTCGGCGTGGTGGAAGCGCTCGGGGATACCGGCGGCGACGTCTGCTGCGGGCAGCGCGTCGAGCGCCTCGGGCGGTGGGACGATCGGCGGGGCGTCTTGGTGCTCGAGGCCCTCCTCCTCGCCTCGGTGGAACGAGCAGTGCAGGTTGAATATGGCACGACCGTGCTGGATCGCGACCACGCGGCGGGTGGTGAACGTCCGGCCGTCGCGGATGCGGTCGACGTCATAGAGGATCGGGACGGTCGGATCGCCGGGCCGGAGGAAGTAGGCATGCAGCGAGTGCACCGCGCTCCCCTCGACGGTGCGACCCGCCGCGACCAGCGCCTGGGCGGCCACCTGGCCGCCAAAGACCCGCTGGCGCGACCCGGTCGGGCTCTTGCCGCGGAACAAATTGACCTCGATGGCCTCGAGATCCAGAAGTTCCAGCAATCCTGCCGTGCCAGCCTCCACCTCGTGAAGGTACACTCTCCCCGTCATGCCAGGTTCGACGCCGACTGCTTCCGGCGCGCCGCCAGCGCCCGGCCGGCTCCGGGCGTTTTTGCGCAGCGCGCATTTCGCCAAGCTGTGGCGCTACATGTCGGTCTCGGTCCTGACGACCTTCCTTTCGCTCGGTCTGCTCTACGTCTTCTACCGCAAGGTCAAGGTCGGGGCGGTTGACCTGCACGGATGGCAGATCAGCCAGGCCGAGGTGGCGAACGTGATCGCCACGGCGATCACGACGATCCCCTCCTACTACCTCAACCGGGCCTGGGCCTGGGGCAAGAGCGGCAAGTCACACCTGTGGCGTGAGGTCGTCCCCTTCTGGGTGATCGCCTTCATCAGCCTCGTGCTGTCGACCTTCGTCGTCGGCCTGGCGAGCCGCGAGGCGGTGCACCTCTCCCAGCGCCACGAGGTGCAGACCATCCTGGTCGAGCTCGGCAATCTCGCCACCTACGGTGTGATGTGGCTGGCCAAGTACTTCATCTTCAACAAGCTGCTCTTCACGGGCGGTGAGCGCACGGGCAGGGAAGGTGGCGACGCGGTCGTCACGCCGTTGTCTGCGGCGGCGCCGCGTGGCGCCAAGCGGAACACCCATGGCGAGCGCCAGCGCGGCCAGGCCGAGCGCGGGGACGTCGCCGAACTGCTCGTAGAGGGTCGCCCCACGCCGTAGCGGGACGGTGGTGCGGTGCACCGCCGGGACGCCGAGCTCGCTGCGCCAGCGCAGGGCGCCGCTCGGCGTGATCACGGCGCTGATGCCGACCGTGGCGGCCTGGAGGAGATCTCGCCCCTCGGCTACCGCCTGGATGCGCGAGGCGGCGAGCTCTTGAGCGGGGATCTCGCTCGTGGCGTACGACGCCGTGTTCGTGGCGACGACGAGCACCTGGCCACCGGCCCGCACGGCCGAGCGCCCACGGCCGGGGAAGAAGTCCTCGTAGGAGATGAGGGCGCCGAGCGGTCCCGCCGGTGTCCTCAGCAGCCCGCTGCCGTGTCCGACGACCATGTCGCGGGGCACGGCGGCGAGGTTCACGACGTGCTGCAGGACGCTGCGGAAGGGCACGTACTCGCCGAAGGGCACCGGGTGCGCCTTCTCGTCGCTGGCGGCGATCCTGCCGTTGGGCGCGATCGCGACCAGCGCGTTCGTGAAGCGCTGCTGGCCGACGAGGGCGGTCACCCCCGCGAGCAACGTGGCATCGAGGTGGTGGGCCAGGTCGCCGAGGGCGCGCTCGGCGTCCGATCCGGCGAGCGGCCGGCGGAGCGAGACCACGTCCTCGGGCCAGATGACGAGAGCGACCGTACGCGGGGCGAGTCGCGCCGTCTCGGCGATCGTCGCCGCCAGCGCCGTGCTCGCCGGCTGCTCGAGCGAGGTGAGCCCCCGGCGCCCCCCGCCTTGGACGATCGCCGCCCGCAGGGTCCCCTCCGGGGGGCCTCCGTTCGGCGCCACGCTGGCGAGCGCGGCGGCGAGGCCGACGGCGCCGAGGCTCCCGAGCACCCCGAGGGCGCCGCGCCGGGGGCGCGACGAAAAGAGGTGCCTGAGGCTGTCGGCAATCCCCGCCCCCAAGGTGGCCGCGCTCGCCACCATCACGAGCGGGCCACCGATGCGGGCGAGCGCGAGGAGCGGGCCGCCGCTCTGGCCGATCGCCACGCCGCCGATCGGCATGCCGCCGACGGGCCAGTGGTCGCGCGCCCACTCGAGCAGGACCAGCGCCGCGACGATGCGCAACGGCTGGAGCGCCCCTCGGGTCGCGAGCAGTGCGAAGAGGGCACAGGTCAGCGCCTCGAAGCCAACCAGGGCGAGGTACCCGGCGAGGGTGAAGGCGGCGGCGAAGAGCGCCCCGATCGCGTACTGGACGATGCCGCAGCCGGCGCCCACCAGCACGCGCCGCGCCGGGCGGGCGTCGGTGAGCGCCCATGACCAGATCCCGAGGCCGGCGATGCCGAGCGGCCACCAGCCAAGGGGCGGAGCGGCGCAGGCGATGAGCAGCCCGGCGACGGCGCCTTCTGCGAAGGCGAGGTGGCCGTGCCGGTGCATCGCGTGGGCCCAACCCGCCTCAGGAGCTCGCGGCCTGCCGCCCGAGCGCGGCCTCGAGGCTCGCCGCGGCGGCGTTGCCGCTTCGGATGCACGCGGGGATGCCGATCCCGCCGAACGCGGCGCCGCAGAGCTGCAGGCTCGCGAGCTCGGCGGTCCGTTCGCCGATGCGCTGGAGTCGTCGCCGGGTGCCCGGACCGTACTGGGGAAACGCCTGCGGCCAGCGCTGCACGATTGTGTCGGTCGGCTCCTGTTCGATCCTGAGATAGCGCCGCAGCTCGTCGCGCACCGCGCCCAACAGCTCCTCGTCGCTCATCCGAGCCGAGCGCTCGTCGCCAAAGCGGCCCGTCGAGGCGCGAATCACGACGTGGCCGGGCGGGGCAGATCGCGGCCACTTGGTGGACATGAAGGTAAGCGCGGTGCACAGCGCGCCGGTGCTGCGCGGCAAGAGCATTCCCGTGCCGGGCAGCGGCGAGTCATCCCCGCGCCCGCAGGCAAGGGCGCGGGTGGTCGCCGCTGGCACGGCGTCGATCGGGTAGGCGAGCGTCACGGTGATGACGCTGGCGTACTCGATCTGCGCGCACCACCCGGCGAGCTCGGGGTCGACGTCGGTGAGCAGGCGCGCCGTCGCGAATGCCGGCACGGCGAGCACGACGCCGTCGACGCGGACGTCGGTGCCCGGGCCGGCCAGCCGCCATGCGCCGGCCTCGTGGTGGAGCGCGTCGATGCGCGCCGTGTGCGCTAGCTGCACGCCAGCCGCTGCGCAGCGTGTCGCCAGGGCGTCGACGAGCTGGCTCATGCCACTAGCGAGCCCGAGGAACATCGACCCCGGTGCGCCTGGTGTCGCGTGCGCGGCCTGGCGCCGGCGGGAACGCATCGCCCCGGCGAGCGTGCGCTGGCCAGCGAGCATGCCGGCGAGCGCCGGGGCGGTCGACCACAGCGAGAGCCGACGCACGTCACCGGCGTTGATCCCGCCGAGCAGAGGGTCGATCAGCGCCCCGACGGCCTCGGAGCCGAGCTGGCCCAGCGCCTCGGCGACACTCGGGTCGTGCTCGAGGTCCTCGGCACCCGGGACGGGACGGGCGGGCCACACCAGCCCGAGCGCCGCCCGCACGAGCCCGGGGGGGCTCAAGATCCCCGAGCGGGCGAGGCTCGGCAGGTCGCCCGGCACGCCGAGCATCAGCCCGCTCGGCAGCCGTCGGGGGCGACCCCGGGCGTAGATCAGCGCTCCGGCTTCGTTCGGCGTGCTCAGCGCGTCGCCGAGGCCGACCGCCTGCACCAGCTCGGTCGCCGCCGGGTCTCGGCTGATGAAGACGTCGGGTCCGAGGTCGACCGGCCGGCCGCAGAACGTGGCGGTACGCAGCTTGCCGCCGAGACGCTCGTCGGCCTCAAAGAGGAGCACCTCGTGGGTGCCGGCGAGCGCGTGGGCAGCGGCGAGACCGGCGATGCCGCCGCCCACGACGGCGATCGAGGGGCTCATCTCGCCGAGGCGGGGCGGGCCGCCGCGACGCGCTTGGCGAGGCCGGCGAACACCGCCGGGTCGTCGTTGAGCGACGCGGTGCGGCTGAAGGCGAGGCCGAGCGCCGCCGCCAGTTGGGCCGCCTCGATGTCGAGGTCGTAGAGGACCTCGAGGTGGTCCGCGGTGAAGCCGGCAGAGCAGACGACCACGCCACCGACGCCCTGCGCCGCGAGCTCGCGCAACATCACGAGGATGTCGGGGCCGATCCAGGGCTCGGGCGTGCGCCCGGCGCTCTGCCAGCCGATGCGGTAGTGGGGCAGGCGGAGCCGGGCGGCGACGAGGCGGGCGGTCTCGGCGAGCTCGTCGGGGTAGGGGTCGCCCTCGGCGAGGATCCGCTCGGGCAGGCTGTGGGCCGTGAAGCAGTACTCGATCTCGCCACGCGCGGGCGCGAGCGCGGCCGCCGCCTCGCGAACGCGCCCCGCCAGCGCCGCGATCAGCGCCTCCTCGTCATGCCAGTGACGGACGAAGCCGCAGGTCAGTCCGAGCTCGGCGCAACGCTCGCCGGCCCGCTCGAGGTACTCGCCGACGCTGAGCCGGGAGTAGTGGGGGGCGAGGACGACGCCGACGACCTCGCGCACCCCGCGCCCGGCGAGCTCGGTGACCGCCGCTTCGATCTTGGGCGCCGAGTGCTTGGCGCCATACGCAACGAGGTAGCCCCCCGGCTCGAGCACCTCGAGCGCCCGTTGGAGGGCGGCCACCTGCGCCGCGGTCCGGGCGTTCAGCGGGGAGGTCCCCCCGATTGCGTCGTAGCGCCGCTTGAGATCGGCGAGCTGCTCGGGGCTCGGAGGTCGGCCACGGCGGACGTCGAGATAGAAGCGCTCGACGTCATCAGGGTCGCTCGGCGTCCCATAGGCCATGACGACCACGCCGGTCGTCATTGTTCGCCGTCCGCCCCGCTCTCTGCCGACACGCGGTGCACCAGCTCGACGATCTTGGTGAGGACCTCAGGATCCGTCGCCGGCAGCACGCCGTGGCCGAGGTTGAAGACGTGGCGGTGGCGACCGCCCTCCTTCAGCACGCGGCGCGTCTCCTCGGCGGCCACCGCGAAGCCGGCCAGGCAGATCGCTGGATCGAGGTTGCCCTGCAAGACGACCTCGGGACCGACGCGCTGGCGCGCTCGGTCCAAGGGCACGCGCCAGTCCACACCCACGACCTCGGCGCCGGCGCCGGCCATCAAGTCGAGCAGCTCACCGGTGCCGACGCCGAAGTGAATCCGGGGCACCCCGAGATCCGCGAGTCCTTCGAGCACCCTGCGGGTAGCAGGCAGGACGTGGCGCTCATAGTCCGCGCGCGAGAGGGCGCCCGCCCAGCTGTCGAAGAGCTGGATCGCGCTCGCTCCGCAGTCGACCTGCGCCCGCAGGGAGGCGATTGCCAGGTCGGCGAGCCGCTCGAGCAGCGAGCGCCACAAGGAGGGATCCCCGTGCATCAAGGCCTTGGTCCGCACGAAGTCGCGGCTTGGCCCGCCTTCAACGAGGTAGCTCGCCACGGTGAAGGGCGCGCCGGCGAAGCCGATCAGCGGCACCTCGAGTCGCTCGGTAAGCAGCCGGACGGTCTCGAGCACATAGGGCACATCCGCTTCAGGCTCGAGCGGACGGAGGCGGCGCAGGTCGGCGCTCGTGCCGAACGGCTCGGCGACCACGGGGCCACGCCCGGGGACGACGTCAATGTCGATCCCGATGCCGACGAGGGGGATGACGATGTCCGAGAACAGGATCGCCGCGTCGACCCCGTACCGCTCGACCGGCTGGAGGGTGATCTGTGCGGCGAGCTCCGGGGAGCGGATGGCCTCAAGGATGCTCCCCTCGCCGCGCAGCTTGCGGTACTCGGGCAGCGAGCGACCTGCTTGGCGCATGAACCAGACCGGGACCCGCTCGGTGGCCTCGCCGCGGCAGGCCCGGAGGAACAGCGGCGCAAGCTCGGGCACGCGACGACCCTACTGCGGGACCGGCACCTCCGCGACCTGCTGAGGCGCTCGAATCGGGCGCGTTCGTGGGCCGTCTGGCACCCCGTTTGGAACGCTCCGGCGGGTGTCGACTACAAAGGGGGCCGTGAGCGAGGTGTCGGCCATCCAACCGCCATCCCCGGCGGCGGCCGCAGCCGTCCACCAGCGACGGCCGCAGATGCTGGCTGTCGGGGTGATGATCTGGCTGGGTTCGGAATTCATGTTCTTCTCGGGCCTGTTCGCCGCGTTCTTCACGATCCGCGCGAACGCCGGGTCGCACTGGCCCCCGCCGGGGACCAAGCTCGATACCTACCAGGCGCTGATCTTCACGATCGTCCTGCTGGCCTCGAGCCCGACGATGCAGTTCGGCGTCTGGGCCATCGAGCGCGGCGAGCGCAACAAGGCCCGCGCCTGGACGGTCGTGAGCTTCCTGCTCGGCGCGGCCTTCATCGCCAACCAGGCCTACGAGTGGAAGACGCTCCCGTTCCGGGTGGACACCAACGCCTACGGCTCGCTCTTCTACATCATGAGCGGCCTGCACGGCCTGCACGTGATCCTTGGCCTCGTGGCGATGCTGGCGATGCTCGCCAGGATGAAGGGACCGAAGGGCGACCCCGGCGAGATGCCCGTCTTCCAGGCGGTCAGCTACTACTGGCACTTCGTCGACATTGTCTGGATCGGCCTGTTCAGCGCCCTGTTCTTGCTGTCATGAGGTCACACTTGCGTTCCCCGCGGCCCGCGAAGCCGGTCATCGAGGCGGTGGCCTCGTGAGGCGCGCGCGCTGGTTCTCTCGGCGGCTGGCCGTCCCGGCTGCGGTGGTCATCGCTGCGGTCAGCCTCGGCATGCTCGTGTGGTGGCCGGCGAGCACGCCATCGCTGGCGGGCACGGTGCTGACGGCGTCGGTGACCAAGTCGACGAACCACAAGCCGAACCTGAATCTGGGTAAGACCCTGTTCGACGAGACCTGCGCGAGCTGCCATGGCAGCTCGGCCGAGGGCAGCGCCGTGGCGCCGAGCTTGCAGGGCCTTGGCGCGGGCACCATCGACCTGTGGCTGTCGAGCGGCTGGATGCCCCTCGCCGCTCCGGGCGCCCAGCCGGCGCGCAAGCCGCCGAAGTACGACCGAGCACAGAACATCGACATCGCGCAGTACGTCGCCTCGCTGTCGAACTACCAAGGCTTCCCGATCCCGAAGGTCAACTTGAAGGGCGCCAACGTCGCCAACGGCTTCAGCGTCTTCGCGGAGATCTGCGCGGCGTGCCACACGATCACGGGCGCGGGCGACGCGTTGTCCGGCGGGATCATCGCCCCGTCGCTGCATGACGTCTCCAAGACCCAGATCGTCGAGGCGGTGCGCACCGGGCCGGGCAACATGCCGCGCTTTAGCAGCGGCGTGATCTCGAACGCCCAGCTCAGCGATCTCGTTGCCTACGTGACGCGAAACATCCAGCACCCGACCAGCCCCGGAGGTCTCGGTCTCGGCGGGGTCGGACCGGTCGCCGAGGGCTTCGTCGGCTTGTTCATCGGCGTTGGGCTGTGCGTGCTCGCCGCCTTCTGGATCGGCGACCGCACGCCGCGCGGGCCGCTCGGTGTCGAGCAGCACGGGGACGGCGAAGGCGGCTCCGGCGGCGACGGGGGCAGCCCCGGGCCTGTTGGGGACGATGGCGGGAGTGATCGGGAGATTCAACATGTCTGACGAGCACGGCAACGGCGTGCCGGTGAACCTCTCGCCGGGCGGGCGGCCCTTGGAGCAGCGAGCTCCGCACGGCGCGCCCGAGCAGCGGGTGCAGGTCGACCTCAGCGCGCCACAGTTCCAGGTGGCCGCCAAGAACCCGAAGCGGGCAGAGCGCACGACGCTCGTCTTGTTCTTGCTGGCGCTCGTGGGCTTCGCCGGCTTCGGCGCCGCCTACACCCAGAACGCTGGTGACTTCTGGCTCGGCATCTCGATGGCGCTCGGCATGCTGATGTTCGGCCTCGGCGTCGCGTCGTGGGGCATGTTCCTCATGCCACGGGGCCCCTTCGAAGAGCCGCGGGCGCCCATGCAGACCACGCCCGACGAGAAGCGCCTGTTCCTTGGGGACTTCGAGAGCCGGGGCAAGGTCGCGATCGAGCGCCGCGGCTTCCTTGCCAAGGCAATGGGTGCGGCCGCCGCCGTGCTCGGCATCGTGGCGGCCTTCCCGCTCATTCGTTCGCTCGGCCCGCTGCCGAAGAAGAGCCTGTACACGACCAAGTGGCGCAAGGGCTCGTACGTCACCGACATCAACAACCGCCGCATGAAGGTCAGCGACCTCGACGTCGGTAGCTTCGTGACCGTCTTCCCCCAAGATGACGTGGGCGGGGCGATCTCCCAGACCGTCCTCTTGCACCCCCAGACGACCGACATCGTGACGATGAAGGGCCGCGAGACGTGGGCGCCCCAGGGCTTCATCGCCTTCTCCAAGGTGTGCACCCACGCCGGTTGCCCGGTCGGCCTCTACGAGCAGGCGACCGAGCAGCTGCTGTGCCCGTGCCACCAGTCGCTCTTTGACATCTACGCGGGGGCTGAGCCGGTCTTCGGGCCCGCTCCACGGCCGCTGCCCCAGCTCCCGCTGTACATCGACTCGCGGGGCTACATCCGAGCGCAGGCCGGTTACGACGAGCCGGTGGGTCCCGGCTTTTGGGAACGCGGGGGGACGACGTGATCGACCGCCTGTTCAATTGGATGGACGACCGCCTCGCGATCTCGCGTGGCGGCCGTCACCTCCTGAACAAGATCTTTCCGGACCACTGGAGCTTCATGCTCGGGGAGATCGCGCTTTACTCCTTCATCGTCTTGCTCTTGACGGGCATCTTCCTTACCTTGTACTTCGTCCCGTCCGAGGCGACGACGATCTACCACGGCAGTTACCGGCCGCTTGACGGGGCGCACGTGTCCGAGGCGTTCGCCTCGACCGTGAACCTCTCCTTCGCGGTGCGCGGTGGTCTGCTCGTGCGCCAGATGCACCACTGGGCCGCCAACATCTTCGTGGGCTCGATCGTCGTCCACATGCTGCGCGTCTTTTTCACCGGCGCGTTCCGCCGGCCCCGCGAAGTCAACTGGATCATCGGCGCGAACCTGTTGATCCTCGCGATCTTCAACGGCTTCCTCGGCTACTCGCTGCCCGACGACCTCGTGTCGGGCACCGGCATCCGGATCGCCTTCTCGATCCTCGAATCCGTCCCGATCGTCGGCAGCTACCTCGCCTTCTTTCTCTTTGGCGGGCTATACCCGGGCAACGGCGCGATCATCCCCCGCTTTTTCATCATCCACGTCCTGATCTTGCCGCTCATCATCTTGGGGCTCCTCGGTGCGCACCTCGGGCTGCTCGTGCGCCACAAGCACACGCAGTTCAAGCAGCCAGGCGCGCGGGAGGACAACGTCGTCGGGACCCCGTTGTGGCCGACGTTCATGACCAAGACGCTGGGCTTCTTCTTCTTGACCACCGGCGTCACGGCCCTTTTGGGTGCGCTCGTCCAGATCAACCCGATCTGGCAGTACGGGCAGTACTACCCCTGGAAGGTCAGCTACGCCGTCCAGCCCGACTGGTACATGGGCTGGCTCGACGGTGCGCTGCGCGTCATGCCGAGCTGGGAGATCCATTTCCCTGGCCACATGATTCCGAACGCCTTCTTCCCCGGCGTGCTGCTACCCGGCGTGACCTTCACGGTCATCATGCTGTGGCCCTTCCTTGAAGCCAAGCTCACCGGGGAGAACGTCCGGGAGCATCATCTTCTCGACCGACCCCGCGACCGCCCGGTCAGGACCGCCACGGGCGCGGCCGTGTTCGCCTTCTACTTCGTCCTTTTCGGGGCGAGCTCGACCGACGTGCTGGCCAACTACCTGTCGATCACCTTGAACACGGTGCTGTGGAGCTTCCGCATCGCCGCCATCGTGGTGCCGATCGTCGTCTGGCCGATCGCCTACAAGATCTGCAAGGAGCTGCAAGGCACGCCGAACGCCGGCAAGCGCAAGGTGCACAACATCGTGGTGCGCGACGCCGACGGCGGTTACCGGACGATCCCCGCCGAGGAGTACCCGGGCTACGTCGGCGCCGAGCTCGAGCCGCTCGACGTCGAGAAGATCGAGGTCCTCACAGCAGCGGGCAAGGTCGTCGAGCCGGGCGTCTACGAGATCCCTCGCGACTACCGCTGAGCGGTGCGCCCGGCGTGGCCGGCTCGCGTGGACGAGGCCCAAGTGGGACGCGGACGTGCCGGGACGCCTTGACGAACAGCGACGCAGAGCCGGTGGTGGGGCTCGAACCCACGACCTGACGATTACAAATCGCCTGCGCTACCAACTGCGCCACACCGGCCGACACCGCCTGGTGGCGGCAAGCGACCGCAGTTTAGTGAGCCGCTCCCCTTCGTCCCGGCGCCGCTCGGCGCGCGGTTGATCGCTTCGGCTCGCCGCGGGGGCAGGCCAGCGACGGCAGTGCGGGGCACGGCTGGGATGCGAGGGCCAGGCGCGAGGCGACGACGACCCGTCGGGTCGCGGACGCTCCACGCGGCCGTGCTCCGGCGATCGGCGAGGGCGATCGTTGTGGGGGCTACGGTGCTCGGTGCTCGGGGGCCTTGGGGAAGGTGACCGCTCCCCTAGCGGGCACGTCGGTCGCCGCCTGGCGGGGGGAAAGGGGGCGATCCTCGAGCAGACGGACGGCACCGGTGGCGGCGAGCGTCACGGGTCGGCCCGCGGGCCCGGCACTGCTGGAGCGGCTCCCGCCGGCTGCCGGCGCGGGTGCCGCGGGTGCCAGCGGATTGCGTGACGGCGCCGCGGTCGGAGTGAGGCGCTTGCCCACCGACGAGCGCCCGATGGCAACGATCCCCGCCGCGAGTGCAGGGCGGGTGATGCCGACGATCACGAGCGCGACGGCCAACCCGAGCCCGAGGCCAGCGGCGGCGTCTGCAGGGAAGGCGAGGCCGACGTAGCACTCGTTGAACGCGACCGCGAGCGCGCCCAGCACGGCGAGCGTGCCGAGCAGGCGGTCGCGTGCCATGAAGAGGGCGACGGCGACACCGAGCGCCATGGCCGCTTCAGCGTTGGGGAGGCCTGGTGACGTCGAGCGGTGGGCGAGCACGACGACGTGCGCAAGCACCTGGTAGGGCCGTGGGTGGCCGACGGCCCGGGCGGTCGGGAGCGCCACGAGATAGGCGAGCGCGCCGGCGACCGGCGTCGCCAGCGATGCCGAGAGCTGGCGGGAGCCCCCGCCCGTGCGTCCGCTGCGGGCCCGCCACCAACCGGCGGCGACGAGCACGCCGAAGAGCACGAAGGCGGCCCAGGAGTGGAACGCCCGCGCCATGCCGTGCGCGAACCCGCTGCCGGCAACCAGCCGATTGACGTCGAGAAACCAGCGAGAGTCCAGGGTTGGCGCTCCTTGGTCGTCGGACGGCTCCTGCGTCGCGCTGCTCCGGGAAGCATAGGTCGGGCCTCTTGGCGAACCATTGCTTTGTCGGTGCCGGGCGCGCCGTGCCGATCCGTCCGCGGTCGGACGAGCCGCTAGCGTGCGGCCGATGCTCGGGAGCCGTCTGTCCAGCCCGCGGCGCCGCCGCCGCATCTGGCTTTCGGTCCTCGCCGGACTGCTGGTCGCCTTGGTGATCGGCGAGGTGGCCAACCAGGTGGTCTCGAGCTCGGGGGCCGCGGCCACCCGCAGCACGCGCAGCTGGATCGCCGCGGTGGCGCCGCTCGTCGACCAGAGCAGCGCCCTGTCGGCGACCCTGAGCGAGGTACGCAACGGCAGCAGCCTGCATCGGACCCAGCTCGACGCCCTTCTCGGCGAGCTCCAAGGAAGCGCCCAGCAGCTCCAGCGCGATTACCGCGCGCTCGAGCTCGCACCGCCCACTCCCGCGAGCGGTGCGACCCTTGGCGCCGTGTTCGCCGATCGTGCCCGAGCCGCCACCCAGCTGACCGGAGCGATCGCACTGGCGACGGGCAACGCGGCCGCTGCGCAGAGCGCCGAGGCGGCCCTCGCCAGGGTCGCCGCGGAGGTGCGCGCCGGGGATGCGGCCTATCAACGCTTTCTTCGCGAGCTGCCGCGGCACGGAGCCCGCCGGCTCGGATCGTCGGTGTGGCTGCGTTCGCCGTCGGCCTGGAGCCCGGCGGCCTTATCGGTCTGGGTCAGCGTGCTCAACCGTGCGCAGGCGCTCGCGGGACGCCGCCAGCTCAGCCTGCTCGCGGTCTCCCTCCAGCCACGGGTGCTGAAGATCGACGGCCTGCCGACGACCATCGTCGCGCCCCCGACCACGACCACCTCGACGACGACCACCACGACGCTGTCGACCTCCGCCGTGCCGCTCACCGGCACGGCGACGACGCTCGGCCACCACCCCCCGCGACGCCGGCACTACCACGGCGCCACGACGACGACAGCGCCCGTCGTGACGACGACGACGCTGCAAATCCCCCCGGCCGGGTCGGTGTCCCTCGTGCAGGCGACGTCGCGCCTCACGGTCACGGTGGTCGTCGCCTCGACGGGCAACTTGCCGGTCGACGGCGGCCTCGTCCAGGCGACGCTCGTCCCGACGGGCAGGGTCGCCGCGTCGCCCGAGCACGCCCTGCGCCGTCTCGGCCCGCTCGCGCCGGGCGATGCCCGCTACCTCACCCTTGGTCCGCTCGCTGTCCGCTCGGGGGCGAGCTACCGGCTCCAGGTGACGGCGGGATTCCCCGGAGGACTGCAGCGCCAGGCCGACATCGCGCTCCGGGTCGAGCCCTAGAGCTCTAGCTCGCCCCGTCTGGTGGGGGGTCCGTGGCGCGCAGCCGCCAGGCGTGCTCGGCGCGCGCCATCACCTCGCGCACCGGCAGGTCCTGATCGAGCGCGACCTGGCGGGCGTCTTCGTATTCGACCTTGGCGCGTCCCGGGCTGACCTTGATGCGGACCGGCTGCCCCCCGACCTCCACCTGCTCGAAGCGCCGTGACGTGGCGTATCGCCCGACGACGCTGGCGCGCACGCCAAAGGATCCGGTCTCGCGGGCGAGCGCCAGGCGGAGGACCTCACCGAGCGCCGGGTCGGCGAGGGCGCTGACGAGGTGGCCCGGGCGGCCCTTTTTCATCACGACCGGGGTCACCCAGCAGTCGGCCGCACCGGCGCGCAGCAGCGCATCGACCGCCGCCGCGAGCTGCTCGCCGGTCGCGTCGTCCACGTTCGCCTCGAGGAGGACGAGCGGCTGGCCGCCCGGCACGGCGTCCGGAGCTGCCTCGAGCCGCACGGGCCGCGAGCCGAGGACGACCTGGGTGCAGTTCGGCAGGCCGTCGAGGTCCCGGCTGCCCGCCCCGTAGCCGGTGACCTCGACGGTCATCGCTGGCAGCGGGCCGAAGCGCTCGACGGTTGCCGCCAGGATGGCGGCGCCAGTGGGGGTGGTGAGCTCGACGTCGACGTCGCGGCCGGTCATCGGCGCGCCGGCGAGCAAGCCGAGGACGGCGGGCGAGGGGTTGGGCAAGATCCCGTGCTGGGCACGGACGAAACCGGTGCCGGTGGCAACCGGCCCGGCGGCGACCTCGTCGATCCCAAGCAGCTCGAGGGCGGTCATCGTGCCGACGATGTCGACCAACGTGTCGTGGCCGCCGACCTCGTGGAAGTGCACCTGGGCGATCGGACGCCGGTGCAACCGGCCCTCCACGTCGGCGAGCGCCGCGAGAGCCGCCTCGGCGCGCTGGGCGACGCGCGTCGGCAACTTGGCGGCCTGGATGAGGCCCAGCAGCGCGGGGTAGGTGCGCACGACGGCGTCGTCGCGGACCTCCACTTCGATCCGGGTTGCCGCGATCCCGCCGCGCAGCACCGCGGAGGCCGCGATGCCCCAGCCGCCGACCGGCAGGCGCCGCAGCATCGCCTCGATCTCGGCGAGGTCGGCGCCGGCGTCGACGAGGCTGCCGAGCGCCATGTCGCCGGCAATGCCGGCGAAGCAGTTGAACCACGCGACGCGGGCGGCGGGCACGCTCGATCCCTGGGGGGGTGCGGGCATCGCTCGGCGCGTCAGGCGAGCATCCGGGCGACCGCACAGGCCGCGCCGAAGCCGTTGTCGATGCCGACGACGCTGATCCCGGACGCGCACGAGGCGTGCATCGCCAAGAGCGCAGTGACCCCGTCGAGGCCGGCGCCGTAGCCGACGCTCGTCGGGACGGCGACGATCGGGGCGGCGGTGAGGCCGCCAACGATGCTCGCGAGCGCCCCCTCCATGCCGGCGACCACGATCACCGCGTCGGCCGCACTGAGCTCGTCCAGCGACGCGAACAGCCGGTGCACCCCGGCGACGCCGCAGTCGGCGAGCTGGTGGGGCGCGAAGCCGTAGGCGCTCAGGGTGGCGTGGCACTCGGCGGCGACCGGCAGGTCGGCGGTGCCCGCCGTGAGCACCAGGACGCGCCCGTCGCGTCGGGGGGCTGGTCGCCACGCCACGAGCGAGCGCTCACCGGGGACTGGCGAGGTCCCCGTGACCTCACCGCCTGGGCAGCGGGCGAGCGCCGTGTCCACCTGGAGCGGCGTGGCGCGCGTGAGCAGCACCGGTCCGGTGCCGTGCTCGAGCAGCTCCTCGACGATCGCCGCGCAGTGCTCGGGGGCCTTGCCCGGTCCAAAGACCGCCTCGGGCAGGCCCTGGCGCATGGCGCGGTGGTGGTCGATGCGCGCGAAGCCGAGGTCGGCGAAGGGGAGGCGCCGCAACAACGTTGCCGCCTCGTCAACCGAGCGCTCACCGCGCTGCACGGCCTTCAGTAGGGTCTCGAGATCCTCGTGGTCCATGAGGCTTACTATCCTGCCAGCCATGAGCGACGGTCCGATTCCCTGGCGGAGGATCGCCTGCTTGGGGCCCCAAGGGACCTTCACCGAGGAGGCGCTGCTCGGTGAGCACGATCTCGCTGGCGCCGAGATCGTGCTCACGGGGACGATCGAAGAGGCCGTGGGCGCTGCCGCGTCGGGGCAGGCCGACGCCGCCTTCGTGCCGCTCGAGAACTCGATCGAGGGCTCCATCTCCGCCACGCTCGACCGCCTCGTGTTCGGCGAGGAGCTGCTCGTGCAGCGCGAGGTGGTCCTCGACGTCCACCTCCATCTCGCCGCGCCCGCTGGCGCCCGCCTTGGCGCGCTGGAGCGCGTCTACTCCTATCCGCCGGCCCTCGCCCAGTGCCGGGACTTCCTGCTCGCCGCGGTGCCCAAAGCCGAACAGATCGCGGTCTCCTCGACGGCCGAGGGCGCACGCTTCGTCGCCGAGCGCGGGGAGCGGGAGGCGGCCGCGGTGGTGCCGCGCAACGCCGCCGCCCGTTATGGGCTCGAGCTCCTCGCCGAGGCGATCGAGGACCACGAAGGGAACCAGACTCGCTTCGTGCTCGTCGCCCCCGGGCGCATCCCCGCCCCGACCGGTCACGATCGCACGCTGCTCGTCTGCTTTCAGCACGAGAACCGTCCCGGCAGCTTGCTCGAGATCTTGAGCCAGTTCGCGGCGCGTCGGTTGGACCTGACGCGCCTCGTCTCTCGGCCGACCAAGCAGGCGCTCGGCGAGCACTGCTTTGTCATCGAGGTCGAGGGCCACGTCGCCGACGAGGTGCTCGGCGACTGCCTGCGGGCGCTGCACGCCAACTTGGAGGCGCTGCGCTTCCTCGGTTCCTATCCGGTCTCGGGCGCACCGGCGCGGGTCCGGCGCGCCGAGGTCGACCTGCGCCGCCAGGCGGCGGCGGATTGGCTGGCAGACTTGCGAGGCCACATCGGCGATCCCTAGGGACTCGCCGCCTGGAGGGATGGCAGAGCGGCCGAATGCGGCGGTCTTGAAAACCGTTGGGCGAGAGCCCCGGGGGTTCGAATCCCTCTCCCTCCGCTCAGCTGGTGCGGCGCGTCACCGCCCGACCGCCGTGGCACTCGCGACGGCCCCCGCAGGAAACGCCAGGCAGCCGCTTGGTTGCAGCGCCACGCCGACGTTCTCGCCCCAGCGGGCGCGTCGGGGCGAGAAGATCCCATTCAGCGGTGTCCCGTCGGCCAGGACGACGGCGTGCTCGTAGCCGACCCCGCGGAAGGCGACGTCGGTGACCCTGGCGAAGAGCTGGCAGCCGGTGCCATCGGGCGCGACGAGGCTCACTGCCGCCGGGCGGACGAGGAGCAGCGCGTCTCCTGCGTGCTGCTCGAGTCCCGCGCCAGGTGTCGCCCGCAGGGGCGTGGGGCTCGTTCCGGCACTGAGCTGGACCTCGACCGCTCCGGTCGGCGTGCGCCCCACGATGCGAACCGCGAGCTCGCCAGCCAGGCCCGTGAACCTTGCGACGAACGGGGTGGCGGGCGCGGCGTAGATCGTCTCGGGCTCGGCGAGCTGGACTAGGTGACCACGCTCGAGCACGCCGATCCGGTCGGCGAGGGCGAACGCCTCGGCCTGGTCGTGGGTGATGTAGATCGTCGTGGTCCCCGCCTCGCGCACGAGCGAGGAGATCTCGATGCGCATCTGCTCGCGCAGCGCGGCGTCGAGGTTCGACAGCGGCTCGTCGCACAAGAGCAGCCCGGTGTCGCCGATCAAGGCACGGGCCAGCCCGACCCGCTGCTGCTCGCCACCGGACAACTCGGATGGGAAGCGATCGCAGAGCGCTCCGATGCCGAGGCGTCCGAGCAGTGCCTCGGCACGCCACCGCGCCTCTTCCCGGCGCACGCCGCGGCGCTTTAGCGCGAAGGCGACGTTGTCGCGAGCGCAAAGGTGCGGCCACAGCGCGTAGTCCTGGAAGACCATCGCCAGCTCCCGCTGCTCGGGAGGCAGATGGGTCCCGGGCGCAGCGACGGCGCGGCCGCCGATGTCGATGCGCCCGGCGCTCATGCGCTCGATTCCAGCGAGGCAGCGGAGCATTGTCGTCTTTCCCGAGCCCGACGGCCCGAGCAAGACGAGAAAGGTGCCGGGGCTGAGCTCGAAGGAGACCTCTTCGACGGCGATCTTGCCGTTCGGGTACTCCTTGGTCATCGACTGCACGCGGACGGGGTGCGCCGCGGTCGAGGGTTGCTGCTGTCCGCGGGAGCTCATTCGTTCACGCCCTCTCCGACGTGTCGCCAACCGGCCGGGGTCACGAGGCGGAAGAGCATGAGGGCGAGCCCGACCACGGTGAACGCGATGGCGACGGCGACGACGGCCTGGGCCGTGCCGACGCCGAAGTGGTAGTTGCCGAGGTTGTCCTCGATCGCCACCGACGCCGGCGGGGATCCCGGTGCGTACAGCAGCTGCGAGAGGGGAAGCTCCAACAAGATCCCCGAGAAGGTCAAGAGCCAGGCCATCAGCACCGGTCGCGAGATGGCAGGCAGCACGCCCCTGGCCCAGGCGCGCGTCGCCGACGCCCCGTGGGCGCGTGCCGCGTTGCGGAGCGAGGCGTCAACCTGGGACACGGCGCCGACGAGCACGCGCGCGTTGGTCGGCATGCTCGAGGCGACGTAGGCGACGACGAGCAGCGTCGTCGTCTGGTAGAGGTCGAGCCCGACGTGCGAGAGCGCCGGCAGGTTGTAGGCGAAGATGTAGCCGGCGCCGAAGACCACGCCGGGGAGTGCGACCGCGGCCAAGAGCAAGAAGTCGAGCAGGGTACCCGAGGCGCTGGCGCGCCGTGAGAGCAAGTTCGCGCAGAGGAAGCCGAGCGCGACGGTGACCGTGGCCGCGATCAGGCCGTAGATCAGCGAGCGCTCGAGTGGACCGGACAGGCCCGAGTTATTGAAGACGGCGCGGTAGTTGACCAGGGTGGGCCGGAGTGAGGCACCGTAGTCGGACAGCACCGAGGAGCTGAGCGCGCCAAAGCCGGGGACGCCGAGTGCGACGGCGAAGTAGCCGATCACCACGGTGAGACTCGCGATGAGCCCGCCCCGCGAAAGGCGCCGTCGCACCGCGGCGCGGCTGCGGCCGGACAAGACGCGATAGGCCCGTCCCCGAAGCGCGCGCGCCTGCAGCGCGAGCGGCACGGCAACCGAGCCGACGAGCAGCCAGCCGATCGCGGCCGCCCCCGGGAAGCTCGGTGGGAAGCCGTTGACGTCGGCGAAGAGCTGGTAGGTGGCGAGCGGGAAGTTGGCCCGGTAGGCGAGCGTTGCGGCGACGCCGAAGTCGCTCACCGACTCGGCGAAGCCGATGGCGATCGCCGAGGTGATGGCGGGGGCCAAGATCGGGACGAGCAGGCGCAGGCTCGTTATGCGACTGGCCCCGTGGGTGCGCGCCGCGTCCTCGTACTCCTGGCCGAGACCGCGCAGCGCGGCGGTGATTGCGAGATAGGAGAAGGGGACACATCGCAGACCGAGCAACAGCACGACCCCGAAGGGGCCCATGATCGTCGAGGTGACGAATGGGAAGTTGAGCCCGATCCGGTACATCACGCCATCGGGCTGCACGAGGCGCTCCCAGCCCGACGCGGGCAGCCAGGACGGCAGCAGGAGCACGAGCCACATCGCGCCCGCAACGAAGCGGCGTCCCGGAAGCAAGGTGCGGTTGGAGAGCCAGGCGATCGGCACGCCGACGAGCAAGCCGATCCCGGCCGCGGCAGCGCTCACCCACAGTGAGTCGACGAGCGACACCGCGGTGGTCCCGGTGAAGACCTGGCGCAGATACGAGAGCGTGAACCACTGCGGCCCTTGGCCAAAGAGCCGCGGCGATACTGCGAGCACCAAAAAGCAGGCGCAGGGGAGCACGATGAGGGCAGCCAGCAGCGCCCAGAACGCGGCGAGACCACCGCGCGCGACCAGCTGGGGATCCTGGCGCAGCCTCGCAAGGCCTCGCCGGCCAGGCGGCGTCTCGCCGTTGTTGGGGGGACCTCCCCCTTCCGGCGGCTTGAGTGCGGCCGGAAGGGGGAGGTGTTGTTGCAGTGTCGCCATCACCCGGCCCGTTTCGGGTTGGAGGCGCTGAGGGGGTGTCGGATCACTTCACGATGCTGGAGTCGAACCACGAGTTGATCGTGTTCTCCCGCGGTCCCCAGGTGTAGGGGTTGATCGATTGCGTCTTCACGCCAGAAAGCGGCGGGAGAATGCCCCGGGGCGCGATTCCGTTGATCACGGGGTAGTAGAGCGAATCTCCCGTCGGATCGCCGGTCTTCATCACCTTCTGACCGGCGCGAGAGAGGACGTAGTTGGCGAATAGCTCGGCTTCCTTTTGCTCTTGCGCCGGTGCCTTTGCGTCGATGCCGATTACGCTCGGGAGGATCGTGACGGGGTTTAGGTACTTCACGGCGATGTTGTGGTCCGAGAAGTAGGCGCCAATACCCGCCGAGCTCTGCACGAGCGCCAGGTTGATCTGCCCCGAGGCGAGCGCGGCGAGCGTCGGCCCGTTCGTCGGGTTGACCACGAGGCCGTTGGCCTTGAGCTTGGAGAAGTAGGCCTTTCCCTGGGCGATCCCGCCGAGATCCTGCATCATGCCGGCGATGAAGGGGTAGGTCGGACCCGACTGGCTGGGGTCGTCCATGCCGACCTGACCCTTCCACTTCGGCGACAGCAGCGCCTTCCAGGACGTCGGCGGATGGGCGACCCTTTGCTTGTTGTAGGCCATGATCGCCATCAAGGTGACGCCCGTCGGGACGTAGGACTTGTCGGCCGGCAGGGCGGCCTTGCCGAGCGAGTCCCACTTCACGTTCGGTTCGAAACCGCGCAGCAGGAGGTGCTGGTCGTCGAGCTCGGCGAACGCCGTCGCACCGTCCACCCACAGCAGCCCCCACTTGGGGTTGTTCTTGGACGCCTCGATCTCGGTCAGTAGCGGGCCGGTCGAGTTGTCGTTCAGCTGGACCGGGATGTGGTACCTCTTGGAGAAGTCCTGGGTCTCGAGCTTGTCGTAGCCCTGTGCCGAGTAGACGACGAGCGGCACCACCGCGGCCTTCGGTGTGCGCTGGGCGGTCGCGGTCGCCTGGACGCCGGCGAGGACGGCGGTTGTGACCGCCGCGCCAGCGAGCACGGAGCGGCCACGAGGACGCCGGGTGTCCGGGCTCGCCTGGGCGTGAGCGTGCACTGTTGGTTCTCCCCTCTCGTCCCGTCACACACGGGAGGTGACGGCCGTTACGGACGGTAAGAGACCCGATTTACGAGGGAGCGACTCGCTGGCGACGGCGCGTTGAACAGTTCGCGACCTCGAGACGCCTATTTCGCCGGGGGCGGCTCCTCGCCTTCGACCGCGTAGACGCGCGCTGCGTAGTCCTCGAGCGCCTGCTCGCAGCGCTCGAGCGCGGCCCGGGCGCCACCGATGCCCGCCGCCCCGAAGGCATCCCGGCCGTGCACCTTGTCCAGCCACCCCTTCAACTTGGCGAGATCGACGTCGTTCTCCTCGAGCTCGGCGTAGGTGAAGTGCTCCTCCTCGTACTCCTTGTGCAGTTGACGCAAGAAGTCCTCGCAGCGGTCGACGATCTCCTCGTACTCGTCGTCGCGGGCGGCGTTGAAGACGTCGAGCAGGTGCCCCTGGCCCGCCAGCGTGGCGGCGTCGAAGAGGTATGCCGTGCCGCCGATCTCGCCGATCTCGGCCCGCAGCGCGCGCAGCGCCCGTTCGGCCGCCGGGCTGGCGGGCAGCGCGGCGACCGAGTTCTGGACGTAGACGGCCCCGAGCCCCTTGATCTTCCTCCAGACCCCGGCGCGCAGGCGGGTCGGCTCGCTTGGGATGCGGTAGATGAGCAGCAGCCAGTGCTCGGCACCGCCAGCTGGTGTCGTCCTCTCGCTCGTCATGTCCCGACTATGCACGCATCAGCCGGACCCCGCACGACCTCCCAGTCACTTGCGAGGGAATAGTGAGCAGGCCAGGGCGGTTGTTGGGGGCACCGCAGATCCCTTTGGAGGTGGACCGGTTGGTTGAGCTCACCGAGACGCTGCCCCTGCTGCCGCTCAGCACCGGCGTCGTCCTTCCCGGAATGGTCCTCACCCTGGCGCTCGAGACCGACGAGGCGCGCAGCGCCGGCGAGGCGGCGCGCACGGCGGGGGGACGGATGGTCCTCGTGCCCCACGTCGAGGGGCGCTACGCCAAGGTCGGCGTCATCGCCGAGATCCTCGAGCAGGGCGAGCTGCCCGACGGTCCTCCCGCGATCGTCGTGCGCGGGGTCGGCCGCGGCCTGATCGGTGCCGCCGTCCCTTCCACAGGGTCGGCGCTGTGGATCCAGGTGGAGCCGGTTGCGGCCCAGCCCGCCAACGAGGCGACCACCGAGCTCGCCCGCGAGTACCGGGCGGTCCTGGAGAACGTGCTGATCGCACGGGGCGCGCTGCGGACCGCCGAGCGCCTGCGGGCGATCAACGAGCCCGAGCAGATCGCGGACGTGGCGGGCTATTCGGCCGATCTCAGCCTGGCGCAAAAGGTCGAGGTGCTTGAGACGATCGATCTCGACAAGCGGCTCCGCCTGGTCCTCGGCTGGGCCCGCGACACCCTTGCCGACCTGGCACTTCGCGAGCGGATCAAGACCGACGTCGAAGAGGGCATGGAGAAGGCCCAGCGCGAGTTCTTGCTGCGCCGCCAGCTCGAGGAGATCCGCAAGGAACTCGGCGAGCTCGACGGCGTGCCCGAGGACGGCTCGGTCGAGGGCTACCGCGCCCGGCTCGCCGAGAAGGCGCTGCCGGACAAGGCCCGCGCCGCCGTGGAGCGTGAGCTCGCCAAGCTGGAACGGGCGAGCGAGCAGAGCCCCGAGAGCGGGTGGATCCGCACCTGGCTGGATACCGTGCTCGAGCTGCCCTGGGGTGAGCGCTCGCCGGACCGCCTCGATGTCGCCGCCGCCTCGGCGATCCTCGACGAGGATCACGACGGCCTCGCCGACGTGAAAGAGCGCATCCTCGAGCACCTCGCGGTACGCAAGTTGCGCGACGAGCGCGGGCTCGTCTCGCTCGGTCGGGGAGCTGGCGCCATCTTGGCGCTCGTGGGTCCGCCGGGCGTCGGCAAGACCTCGCTCGGCGAGTCGGTGGCCCGTGCCCTCGGTCGTCGCTTCGTGCGCGTCGCCCTCGGCGGCGTGCGCGACGAGGCCGAGATCCGTGGCCACCGCCGCACCTACGTCGGTGCCCAGCCCGGCCGCATCGTCCGGGCGCTTGCAGAGGCCGGCACGGCGAATCCGGTCGTGCTCCTCGACGAGGTCGACAAGCTCGGCGCCGACTACCGCGGCGATCCCTCTTCGGCTCTGCTCGAGGTGCTGGATCCGGCGCAGAACCACACGTTCCGGGACCACTACCTCGAGCTCGAGCTCGACCTGTCGAACGTGCTGTTCCTCGCGACGGCGAACGTCATCGACACGATCCCCGGCCCCCTGCTCGATCGCATGGAGGTCATCCGCCTCGACGGCTACACCGAGGTGGAGAAGGTAGCGATCGGCCGCAACCACCTGCTCGCTCGCCAGCGCGAGCAGGCCGCCTTGGCGGCCGACGAGCTCGAGGTGAGCGACGAGGCCCTGCGGCGCATCATCGTCGACTACACGCGGGAGGCGGGCGTCCGGAACTTCGAGCGGGAACTCGGGCGGCTCGCCCGCAAGGTGGCCACCAGGCTCGCCGCCGGCTCGTTGCGCCCGCCGGTGCGCATCGACGCCGACGATGTCGCCGCCTACCTCGGCCGTCCGCGCTTTTTCTTCGAGGCGGCGGATCGCACGAGCGTCCCCGGCGTGGCAACCGGGCTGGCCGTCACGGGTGCCGGCGGGGACGTGCTCTTCGTCGAGGCGACGGTGATGGACGGCCCCGAGGGGCTCACCCTCACCGGCCAGCTCGGCGAGGTGATGCGCGAGTCGGCCGAGATCGCACTGTCCTACGTGCGCTCGCACGCCACCGAGCTCGGCATCGAGCCCGCAGCGTTTGCCGGCCGGCGCTTCCACCTCCACGTGCCGGCGGGCGCCGTGCCAAAGGACGGCCCCTCGGCTGGGGTGACGATGGCAAGCGCGTTGGTGAGCCTGCTCAGCGACCAGGCGGTGCGCGCCGAGGTCGGGATGACCGGCGAGGTGACCTTGCAGGGGCGGGTCCTGCCGATCGGCGGGGTTCGCCAGAAGGTGCTCGCCGCCCATCGTGCCGGGCTGAAGGTCGTGGTCCTGCCCGAGCGCAACGGACCGGACCTCGAGGACGTGCCCGAAGAGGTGCGCGGGCAGCTCGAGGTGCACCTTGCCCAGAACCTCGACGAGGTGCTCGCCGTGGCGCTCCGGCCGTCGTCGGCCGAGCGCGCCGCGGCCTGACCCGCTCCGGCCTGACCCCGCCGCCTTCGGGCGGCGGGGTCAGCTGGCGCGCTTGAAGGCCCGCACCGCGAGCGGGGCGAAGACGAGCAGGATTCCGACGATCCACGCCAGCGACTCAAGCAGGTGGGCGGCGATCGGGCCGCCGTAGGCGAGCGAGCGCATCACGTCGACCACGAGGGTGACTGGGTTCGGCCGGGCGATCGCCTGCAGCCAGCCGGGCATGGTCGCCACGGGCACGAAGGCCCCCGAAACGAAGGTCAGCGGGAAGAGCCAGACGAGCCCGAAGGACTGCACGGCTTCGGGGTCCTTCAGGGCGAGGCCGACGAAGGCGGCGATGGTGCAGATGGCAAGGCCGAAGAGCACCGACAGCAAGATCATCAAGATCGCGGGCCCCGCGCCGTTGTCGAAGCGGAACCCGACGCCGTAGCCGACCGCGACGAGCACGAGGACGACGGCGAGACTGCGCACGACGTCAGAGCTGAGACGGCCCGCCAGCACGGCGAAGCGTGCGGCGGGCATCGAGCGCACCCGGTCGATGAGGCCGCGGCCGAGGTCGTAGGCGAGCCCGATCGCGGTGCCGAAGGACGCGAACGATGCCGTCTGGGCGATGGCGCCCGGGAGCATGTACTCCGCGTAGTTGACGCCGGCGGTATGGATGGCGCCACCGAAGACGTAGCGGAAGAGCAGGACGAACATCACGGGCTGGATCAGCGAGAAGAACAGCACCGTCGGGATGCGGATCAGCTGGAGCAGGTACCGGCGGGTCATCACCCGCGCGTCGGCAAGCGCCCATCGGGCGCGCTCGACCATGCCGGGCTCGTAGTCGTGGTGCACGCCAAGTGCCGTGGTGCTCATCGTGCCTCCGATCCCGCCGCCGCTCGCTCGCGCCGTTTGGCTCGCCGGCCCTTTTGCGGCGTCGCCGGTGCGTTCGAGGCCGCGTGTCCGGTGAGGGCCAGGAAGACGTCGTCGAGCGAGGGCCGGTTGATCGCGAGGTCGAGCACCTCGATGCCCTCGTTGTCGAGGAGCCGCACCGCCTCGAGCAGGGCCCGCGAACCCATCGAGCCGACCGGGAGGCGCAGCTCGTTCGTCACCGGGTCCTCTTGGGCCTCGCCGACGCCGAGGGGCGCGAGCGCTTCCCTTGCTCGCTCGAGGTCGGCGTTCGAGGCGACGGTGCCCGTCAACACGTCGCCCCCGACGCGGCTCTTCAGCTCGGGGGCGGTGCCCTTGGCGATCACCCGCCCGTGGTCGATGACGACGATCGAGTCCGCCAGCTGGTCCGCTTCCTCCAGGTACTGGGTCGTCAGCAGCAACGTGGTGCCGTCCCGCACCAGGTCACGGATCACGCCCCACAGATCGAGGCGGCTGCGCGGGTCGAGGCCCGTCGTCGGCTCGTCGAGAAACAGCACCGAGGGCTGGGCGACCAGGCTGGCGGCGAGGTCGAGGCGCCGCCGCATCCCCCCCGAGTAGCCCTTCGCCGGCCGGCTCGCCGCGTCCGTCAACTGGAAGCGCTCGAGCAACTCGTGCGCGCGCCGCGCCGCCGTCTGGCGATCGAGGTGGTAGAGGCGGCCCGCCATCTCCAGGTTCTCGTAGCCGGTGAGGTGGTCGTCGACGGCCGAGAACTGACCGGCGAGCCCGATGCGGCGCCGCACGGCGGCGGCCTGGTGCACGACGTCGTGGCCCTCGACGGCGGCGGATCCCTCGTCGGGGCGCGTGAGGGTGGTGAGGACGCGCACCAAGGTGGTCTTGCCGCTCCCGTTCGGGCCGAGCAGGCCGAGCACCGAGCCACGGGGGACCTCGAGGTCGAGGCCGTCGAGCGCCACGGTCTCTTCGAAGCGCTTGACGATCCCACGAGCGACGATCGCCGCGTGATCCACCCCGTCCATGGCGCCTCCTGGTCCCCGGATCGACCCCGCCCACGCGGGTGCGTACGCTGTACGCACCCACCGTACACGAGCACGGGCCGTAGATGAGCATGGACATGGAACGCGAGGGCGACGGGACAGTGCGCGGCGGCGGTCCGAGAGCGGCCGCAGCGCTGTCGCGCGAGCGGATCGCCGCGATGGCGCTCACCCTGCTTGATGACGAGAGCCTCGAGGCGTTCTCGATGCGCCGCCTCGCCCGACGACTTGGCGTCGGCGTGATGTCGCTGTATCGGTACTACGCGAGCAAGGACGAGCTGTTCTCCGAGCTCGCCCGTGAGATTTTCGGGGCGCCGCCGCCCGCGCCGACACCGGGGGAGACGTGGCGAGAGCGCCTCGTCGGTCTGGCGGCGTCATTCCGCAGCCTGCTGCTCGCCCATCCAAACGCCCTGCCGTTGCTCTTCAAGCACGGGGGGGTGCCGCTTCGCGGGCGGCCGGCGATCGAGGCGATGCTCGACGCGCTGCACGACGCTGGCCTGAGCGAACCGGCGGCAGCGGACGCCTGGCGGGCGATCGGCGCCTATCTCGTCGGCTACGTCACCGTGGAGCGCATGGTGCGCAGCGGGTCGTCGGTCGACGCGCCGCCCCCGCCTGAGCGCGACTTCCCGGCGCTGGCGCGGATCGCGCCCTTCCTCAAGGACTCCTGGGACGCGCAGTTCGTGGCGTCGCTCAAGGTCGTGCTCGACGGCGTCGCGCGGCTCGCTGAGGCTGGCCCCTGCGAGCCGCCGCTCAGAGCCAGTGGAACCAAGGGTGCCCGTTCCGCCAGATGACGAGGAAGACCTTGCCGACGATGTAGCTCGCCGGGACGAGACCCCAGTAGCGGCTGTCGTAGGAGATCTGCCGGCAGTCGCCCATGACGAAGTAGTGGGCAGCGGGGATGACCGTGCGCTTGATGTTCCAGTTCTGTTGCGCGCACGCCTGATGCCCAGGCTCGGAGTACACGCCGCGCAGGTTCGGCAAGAACGGCTCTTTGAGCGGCTTGCCGTCCACGTAGATCGTGTGGCCCTTGGACCAGATCGTCTCGCCGGGGAGACCGATCACCCGCTTGACGAGATCGGCGTCCTGCAGCATCGGGTCGGAGGGAACCCGCCGGAAGACGATCACATCACCGCGGTGGATGTTGTCGCGCACCCATGGCAGCTTGTCGACGAGGATGCGGTCCCCCGTGATGAGCGTCGGGGTCATCGAGCCGGAAGGGACGTAGAAGGTCTCGATGGCAAACGTGCGCACCAAGAACGCGATCAGGGCGGCGACAAACAGCACCCCGAACCACTCGATCCAGCGGTTGGAGCGTGGCCGGCGATGGACAGCCCGACGGGCGGGTCGCTCGTCCATCAGTACCGGCACGGCCTGATGCGCATCGCCTTCTTCCGCCATGGTCACCCGGGCAGCGTACAGGTGCCCGCGTAGACTGGACAGGTCGCCACGCGTCGCCACTTGGTGCCGCAGCCGCGCGATCGGACCGAAAGGGGCTGCGCGTGATCCTCGTGTGCGGGGAGGCATTGGTCGACCTCGTCGAGGTCGCGGGCGGCTCGGAGGCGCCGATGCTGCGCTCGCTGCCCGGTGGCAGCCCGGCCAACGCAGCGGTGGCCCTGGCGCGCCTCGGCGAGAACGTCGCGCTCTGCACCCGGCTCGGCGAAGATGCCTGTGGGGATCTCGTGCGCCACTATCTCGAGCACAACGGGGTGGATCTCTCCTATGTCGTGGCGGCGGCCGAGCCGACGACGCTCGCGCTGGTGAGCCTCTCGAGCGGCGGGGACGCGCGCTATGCCTTCTACTTCGACGCGACGGCCGGGGCCTGCTGGCAGCCGGGAGACGCGCCGGCGTCGAGCGCCTCGTTCACCGCTGTCCACCTCGGCTCGATGTCGCTCGCCTCGCTCGCCGGCCGGCGGGTCCTCGGGGACTTCGTGGCGTCCCTCGGCGAGCAGGTGACGATCTCGCTCGATCCGAACGTGCGCCTCAGCGTCGTCGCCGATGTGCCCCAATACCGGGCCGACCTCGAACGCCTCGTCGGCCGCGCTGATCTGGTCCGGGTGAGCGGCGAGGACCTCGAGCTGCTCTATCCCGACCGTCCGGTCGCCGCCTCGGGCGCCGCGTGGGCCAGCCTCGGGCCCCGGCTGCTGGTGGTCTCTCAGGGCGCGGCCGGCCCCCTCGTCTTCTTCGGCGACGAGCATTTCTCCCTGGTCAGTCCCGTCGTCGAGGTGGTGGACACCGTCGGTGCCGGCGACACGTATTCCGCCGCGCTCTTGCACTGCTTCTCGCGGGCGGGGCTCCTCGCCGAGCGCCTCGCCGGCGTCGGGCGTCGAGACGTCGATGAGGCGCTGGCTTATGCCGCGGCGGCGGCCAGCATCACCTGCGAGCGCCAGGGCGCCGACCCGCCGACTGCTGCTGAGGTGTCCGCTCGCCTTGCGTCGCAGGCGGGGACCGGATCTTGAGAGTCGGGGAGTAAGGTCAACGTATGGCCGATCCGGCACGCTTTGTGGACGACGCGATGGAGTACATGCCGTCGCTCTATAGCGCCGCCATGCGGATGACGAGGAACCCTTCAGACGCCGAGGACCTCTTGCAGGAGACCTACCTCAAGGCCTACCGGGGCTATGAGCGCTTCGAGGAGGGCACCAACCTCAAGGCGTGGCTCTACCGCATCTTGACCAACACCTACATCAATGCCTACCGGGCGCGCCGGCGTCGCCCTGAAGAGAGCGACGTCGAGAACGTCGAGGACCTGTACCTCTACCGGCGCCTCGGCGCCGCAGGTGGCTCGGCGGACGGCCGCAGCGCCGAGGAGGAGGTGCTCGATCGCTTCACCGACGACGAGGTGAAGGCGGCGATCGAGTCTCTGCCCGAGGTGTTCCGGATCGCCGTGCTGCTCGCCGATGTCGAGGGCTTTTCCTACAAGGAGATCGCCGAGATCACCGAGGTGCCGATCGGCACGGTGATGAGTCGGATCCACCGGGGAAGGAGAGCGCTCCAGAAGGCGTTGGGGGAGTACGGGCTCCAGCGGGGCCTGGTGGAGGCAGCTCCACGATGATCCGGCGGAGATGGGAGACGAGATGAGCGACCGAGGCGGCGCCAACGGCCCGGTCGGCGGCTGGTGCGGGGGCCAGGGCGCGGCGCAAGGCGGCGACGTCGCCAACTGCGAGGAGACGATCCACCGCCTCTACTTCTTCTTGGACGGCGAGCTGACCGACGACCGACGCAGCGCAATCTCCAAGCACCTCGACCACTGCGGCGACTGCCTCGATGCTGTCGACTTCGAGGCTGAGCTGCGCCGCGTGATCGCCGATCGGTGCCGAGACCGTGTCCCCGAGCAGCTGCGCGACCGCATCGCCACGGCGCTGCGCAACGAGCAGGAGCAGCGCGCCTGACCGGAACCCAGGTGCCGACCCTAGGCTGAGGTGATGGACGAACCGGCAGCGCCCGAGATCGTGGCGTGGGACGTTGCGTTGCGCGTCGCCCGTCAGACCTTGCGCCTGGCGCCCGCCCCGCCCGTCTCGAACCGTGAGCTCGCGGCGTTGCGACAGGACTTCGACGCGGCCACCGTCCGCGCTGAGCGGCTCGTCGAGCAGGCGACCGGGCTCCACCCGACGGTCGGCCCGGTGCGTGCGCTCGTCACCGATCGCGCCGGCTGGGTGGAGGCGAACCTTGCCTCGTTCCGCCGCCTCCTGCGCCCGGTCGCGCGCCGTCTCGCCGCGAGCCCGCGTGCCCGCCGGGCGCTCAACCCATTGAGCCGCGCCGCAGCGGGAGCCGAGGTCGGGGTGCTGCTCGCCTGGATGGCGGGCCGGGTGCTCGGCCAGTACGACCTCCTGCCGGTCGAGGGCTCCGAGCTCGACGCCGTCTACTTCGTCGGTCCGAACATCCTTGAACTCGAGCGGCGTCACGGCTTTCCTGCCGAGGAGTTCCGGCTGTGGATCGCGCTGCACGAGGTAACCCACCGGGTGCAGTTCACCGGCGTGCCCTGGATGCGTGGCTACTTCCTCGACCTCGTCGAGCGGGGCAGCGCGCTCGGTGCCCCCGATGCCCAGGCGTTGTTGAGCAGCCTGCGGCGCGCCGCGGCCGAGCTCCGGGAAGGTCGCAACCCGCTCGCCGACGCGGGCATCGTCGGCGTGCTCGCCTCCTCCGAGCAGCTCGCCACGCTGCGCGAGGCCCAGGCGTTGATGAGCCTGCTCGAGGGGCACGGGGACGTCGTGATGTCGAGCGCCGGGTCGGCGGAGATCCCTTCGGCCGAGCGCTTTGCCGACGTGCTCCGCCGCCGCCGCAGCGAGGTCGGCCCACTGGCCCGGATCGCCCGCCAAGCGATCGGCCTCGAGGGCAAGCTGCGCCAGTACGCGGAGGGGGAGCGCTTTGTCGGCTACGTGCTCGAGGCCGGCGGCGAGGAGCTCTTCTCCCGGGTCTGGAGCTCGCCCGAGCTGCTGCCGAGCATGGAGGAGATCCGCGAGCCCGAGCGCTGGGTCGAGCGGGTCGGGGGACGCGCCGCGACCCCCGCGTGAGGCTGGCCCGCCCGGTGCTCCCTCCGCTCGCTTCCGAGCTCTTGGCGCGCTGTCGCTTCCCGCCTTGTGGAAGTCCGGTCTCCTGCGCGGTCTCTGGCGGCCCCGACTCCCTCGCGCTGCTCGCCCTGGCGGTGGCGTCCGGGTGTGCCGTGACGGCGTTCCATGTCGATCACGGTCTTCGCCCCGGCTCAGGAGACGAGGCGCGCATCGTCGCGGCGCAGGCCGCGGCGCTCGGTGCGGATTTCGTCGCTCGCTTCGCGCCGTGCACGCCGGGCCCCAATCTCGAGGCGCGGGCGCGTGCGGCCCGCTTTGGTGCGCTGCCCGAGGACGTCGCCACCGGACACACCGCTGATGACCAGGCCGAGACCATCGTGTTGAACTTGCTGCGCGGCTCGGGCATCGACGGGCTGTGCGCGATGACGCCCGGAGCGCGCCACCCCATCCTTGGGCTGCGCCGTGCGGAGACCGAGCGGCTCGCCCGCTCGCTCGGGCTGCCGATCGTGCGAGACCCGACCAACACGGCGCCCGAGCACCGCCGCAACCGCGTCCGGGCCGAGGTCTTGCCGTTGTTGTGCGAGGTCGCCCAGCGCGACCTCGTCGGCGTCCTCGCCCGTCAGGCCGGGCTGCTTGCCGGGGAACGAGCGCTTCTCGACCGCCTCGCCGCACAGATCGATGCCAGCTCGGCCCCGGCGCTCGCCGCGGCGGATCCGGCACTGGCGCGCCGCGCCCTGCGCCGGCACCTTCGCGAGGAGCTCGAGCTCGATCACCCGCTCGAGCTCGCCGCCATCGAGCGGGCGCTCTCGGTGGCCCGCGGTGAGGTGGCGGCGTGCGAACTGCCCGGCGGCGCCCGCTTGTCGCGCTCGCGCGGCCGGCTGCGTGTCGAGCGCCCCGACCGCTGAGTTCGGCGGCTACTGGCCGAGTGGCCGGTCCCCCGCGGGTTCCCGAGCGGCCCAATGGTCCCTGGTGGCCGAGGCTTGACGCGACGGCACCCAGTAAGGTCGTGGCGATGAGCGCAGCCGACGGCTCGGATCGACCCGACCTGTCACCGGGTGGTCCCTCGGGGATGACGCCCGGTGAGGTCCTCATCTCCGAGGAGGAGATCCAACGCCGAGTTGGCGAGCTGGGCGAGGCGATCACCGCCGACTACGCGGGTCGCAATCCGTTGCTGATCGGCGTGCTGAAGGGCGCCTTCGTCTTCATGGCCGACCTCGCTCGGGCGATCGAGCTGCCGCTCGAGATCGACTTCATGGCGGTGTCTTCCTACGGGGTGGCCACCAAGACGAGCGGCATCGTCCGCATCGTGAAGGACCTCGATGCGGATCTGACCGACCGGCACGTGCTCATCGTCGAGGACATCGTCGACAGCGGGCTCACCCTCTCCTATCTGCGCAAGGGCCTCCTCGCGCGCGGCCCGGCCTCGCTCGAGGTGTGCTCGTTGCTCATGAAAAAGGGCCAGCAGCGCGTGAACCTCGAGGTGCCCTACGTCGGCTTCGAGATCCCGCCGGACTTTGTCGCCGGCTACGGGCTCGATGTCGCCGAGCGCTACCGGAACCTGCGCGGCATCCATCTCGTCGACGGCGCGGAGGAATCCTGAACAGCGACGACCCCGCCCCTCACCCAGCGGTCGACCTCGATGCCGCGGCGCGGGCCGTGCGAGAGCTGCTGGTTGCGGTGGGCGAGGATCCCGATCGCCCCGATCTCGCCGATACGCCAAAGCGCGTCGCTGCCATGTACCGCGAGCTGCTCGCCGGAATGGTCGAGGACCCAGACCACCACCTGCGAGTGACCTTCGCGGCCGAGCACGACGAGATGGTGATGGTCCGCGACATCCCCTTCGCGTCGCTGTGCGAGCACCATCTGATCCCCTTCATCGGGCGGGCGCACGTGGCCTACATCCCGAACGAGGACGGCCGGATCACGGGCCTGTCCAAGCTCGCCCGGCTCGTCGACGCCCACGCTCGTCGTCTCCAGGTCCAAGAGCGACTGACGACGGCGATCGCCGAGTCGATCCAGCGCATGCTCGAGCCACGCGGCACCTTCGTCGTCGTCGAGGCCGAGCACCTGTGCATGTCGATGCGCGGCGTGCGCAAGCCGGGCACGTTGACGGTGACCTCGGCGGTGCGAGGCCTGTTCCGCACCGACCCGGCGACGCGCGCCGAGGCGATGGGGTTCGTGCGCGCCGGGCGCTGAGCACCGGTCCCCTGGCTCCTCGACAAGCTTTAGGCTGGCGGCGTGGTGAAGCCCCTTGTCATGGGTGTGCTCAATGTCACGCCTGACTCCTTTTTCGATGGCGGTCGCTACCTTCGGGCCGACGCCGCGATCGAGCGCGGCCGCGCGATGGCGGCGGAGGGCGCGGACATCATCGACATCGGCGGCGAGTCGACCCGGCCCGGCGCCGAGCCGGTGGCCGAGGACGAGGAGCTGCGCCGGGTCCTGCCCGTGGTCGCCGGCCTTGCGGGAACGGTGCGCATCTCGATCGACACGATGAAGCCAGCGGTCGCCGTCGCGGCGATCGCCGAGGGGGCGAGCCTGCTCAACGACATCGGCGGGGCCCTCGCGCCGATCGCTGCGGAGCACAGCGTCGGGCTCGTGGTGATGCACCGCCAGGGGATGCCGCAGGACATGCAACGAGCACCGCACTACGACGACGTGGTTGGCGAGGTGCACGCCGCGCTCGCCGCGGGCGCGTCGGCGGGGCGATCCCTCGGTGTCGAGGAGCTCTACGTCGACCCGGGAATCGGCTTCGGCAAGACCGCGGCGCACAACCTTGCCCTGCTCGCCGGGCTCGGTCGTCTCGTGGCGGCGGGCGAGCCGGTGCTCGTCGGGGCGAGCCGCAAGCGCTTCTTGGGCGTGCTGGCGGCCCGGGCCGGCGCCCCGCCGCGCCCGCCTGAGGACCGCCTGCCCGGCTCGCTCGCGGTGGCGTCCTGGGCGATGTTGGCCGGTGCCGCGATCGTGCGGGTGCACGACGTCCGGGCGACGGTCCAAGCCCGCGAGCTCGCCGGCCCGCGCCTTGGCGCGCTGGTGCCCGCGGCGATGAGCGGAGCCGGACGATGAAGGGCCGCTGGGCCGCGGGCATCGTGCCGCGCAACTTCGCCTGGATCGTCAAGGACGAGCTCGCCGTGAGCGAGCGGCCGGGCGGCTACGCGCCGCACCACCGACGCGTGCGTCGCCAGGAGGAGATCTTGTGGCTGCGCGCCCAGGGCTTCACCCGGGTGGTCTCACTGCTCCCCTCGAGCCACAACCTGCACGCCTACGAGGAATACGAGCTCCCCTTCTCCCACTTCCCGCTCCCACTGCAAGGCGACGTGCGCTCCGTGCTCGCCGCCTGCTACCCGGCCTTGTTCAGCTGGTTGCGTGCCGGCGAGCGGATCTTGCTGCACCACGAGGAGCTCGGCGAACGGGTCGCCGGAGTCGCTGCTGGCTATCTGTGGTGGGCCGGGCTGCTCCCCTCCGCGCCCCAGGCGGTCTCAGCGGTCGAGCACCTGCTGCGCCGCCAGATGGGCTCGGCCGGTCGCTCGATCGTGGCGGCCGCGGCGGAGCTGGTGCCGAATGGCCCCGGTGCGGCGGCGCTCGCCGAGCGGGCGACGCGTCAGGCCGAGCCACCGCCGCTTCGCCTCGCGACGTCCGACGAGCCGTCCGCGGCGGCGCGTGCTCGGGCGCGCGCGCATCCCTCCGCCGGCGAGGCGCCGCCGGCCGCCAGCGCGGCGAAGCGACCGGCGCGGTCGCGTAAAGCTGCCGCCAAGGCCGCGCCCGAGGCCCCCGAGGCGCCGGCGTCCCGGTGAGCGACGTCATCGTCCTTCGGGGGCTGCGGCTGCTCGGGACCCACGGCGTCCTCGAAGAAGAACGACACCGGGCGCAGCCCTTCGAGTTCGATCTGGAGCTGCGCGTCGACCTCGCCGAGGCGGGAGCGAACGACGACCTCGCCTCGACGCTCGACTACGGCGCCGTGCTGAGCCTCGTCGAGGCGATCGTCACCGGCGAGCGCTTCGCCCTGCTCGAGGCGCTCGCGCAGACGGTCGCGGCCCGCCTGCTCGACCGCTTCGGGCGCCTTGAGTCGGTGGTGGTGAGCGTCCGCAAGCTGCGGCCTCCGGTCGCCGTCGACCTCGTGAGCGCCGGGGTCCGCATCGAGCGCTTCCGCGAGCAGGCGGGCGCCTAAGCGTGCTGCGGGCGCACCTCGGTCTCGGCTCGAACCTTGGCGACCGCTGGGCCACGATCGGCCGGGCCGTGGAGCGGCTGTGCGCCATCGATGCCGACTGCGCCGTCTCGCCGATCTATGAGACGGCCCCGGTGGGCGGGCCGGCACAGGGCCCCTACCTGAACGCTGTCGCCCGCCTCGTCGTCGACCTCGCGCCCGAGGGCGTCCTCGAGCTCGCCGCCGCCCTCGAGCAAGAGGCCGGGCGGGTGCGCCTCGAGCGCTTCGGCCCCCGCACCCTTGACGTCGACGTCTTGCTCCTCGAGCGCCTCGGCCCAGGCGGGTGCGAGCCGCTGAGCGTCGATACCGAGCGGCTGCAGGTACCGCACCCCCGTCTGTTCGAGCGGGCGTTCGTGCTCGCGCCGCTCGAGGACCTGAGCCCTGAGCTCGCGCCGAGCGGCTGGCGAGCGCGCCTTGGCGGCGAGGCGGCCGTGGCGGCGGCGGTGCGCAAGGTGGGCGAGCTCGTCCGGGCGAGCGCACCCTAGGCGACGTGGCGACGCGAGCGCCGCTCGCGCTGTCGGCTAGACAACAACCCATGCTGCTCGCGATCGACGTCGGCAACACCCAGACGGTGGTCGGCCTGTTCGAGCGCGCGGTCGTTGCGCGGCCGGCGCGCCCGAGCGCGACCGACGGGCTGGTGGAGAGCTGGCGACTTTCGACCGTGGCCGAGCGGACCCCCGAGGAGCACGCCTTGTTGCTGGGCCAGCTCCTTGCGCTGCGGGGGGTCGAGCTCCCGCACGGCGAGCGCACCAAGAGCCCGATCGAAGGGGTGGTGGTCTCCTCGTCGGTACCCAAGGTCCGCGCCACGCTGAGCGAGATGGCCGACCGCTTCTTCGCCGTGCCGCTCGTCGTCGTGGGGCCGGGCCTGCGCACCGGGATGGCGATCCGCTACGAGAACCCGCGCGAGGTCGGCGCCGACCGGGTGACGAACGCCGTCGCGGCGATCGACCTCTACCCGGCACCGCTCGTGGTGGTCGACCTCGGCACGGCCACGACCTTCGACGTCATCTCGGCGGCCGGGGAGTACCTCGGCGGCGCGATCGCGCCGGGGCTCGACATCGCCATGGATGCGCTCTACGAGCACGCGGCGGCGCTGCCGCGCGTCGCCCTCGGTGAGCCCCGGCGCGCCATCGGCCGGACGACGGTCGAGTCGATGCAATCCGGCGCGGTCTTTGGTCATGCGGCGCTCGTCGACGGCATGTGCGACCGCCTGGAAGAGGAGATCGGTGCCGTCACCGTGGTCGCGACGGGCGGGCTCGCCGCCCTGGTCGCGCCGCACGCGCGGCGAGTCGCGCACCACGAGCCGTGGCTCACCTTGCACGGGCTGCGCCTGCTGTACGAGCTCAACACCCAGCCAGGCGCACACGCCGGCGAGAACCGACGGGAGGGTTCCTGGTGAGTCACATCGACGAGGCGCCGTACCGCTACGAAGCGGGCGACAGCGCCCAGACCGTGGCCGCCGACCCGCGCTTTGCCGACCTCGCCCCCGGCGCCGGCTCCGGCGTCCAGGCGAGCGTCGCCGGGCGGGTGATGCGCCTGCGCAGCCAGGGGAAGGTGACCTTCGCCGAGCTGCGGGACTGGACCGGGGCGATCCAGCTCTTCGCGGACGAGTCGAGGACGCCCGAGTACCGCCGCTTCGAAGCCCTCTCGCTTGGGGATTGGGTGGGCGCGTGCGGCGAGGTCGTGCGCACCCGTCGTGGCGAGCTCTCGGTCCGGGTGGAGTCCTGGAGCCTGCTCGCCCGCGCCCGGCGCGACTTTGGCGACAAGTGGCGGGGCGTTCGCGACATCGAGACGCGCCATCGCCAACGCGAGGTGGACCTGTGGGCGAACGAGGGCGTGCGCGACACCTTCCTCCTGCGCTCCCAGGTGCTGAGCGCGCTGCGCCGCGAGCTCGAAGGGCGCGGCTTCGTCGAGGTTGAGACGCCGATCCTCCACCCGATCGCGAGCGGCGCCCACGCGCGTCCCTTCGTCACCCACTACAACGCCCTGCACGCCGACTTCTACCTGCGCATCGCCATCGAGCTGTACCTGAAGCGCTTGATCGTCGGCGGCTTCGAGCGGGTCTTTGAGATCGGCCGGGTGTTCCGCAACGAGGGGCTCTCGCCGCGGCACAACCCCGAGTTCACGATGCTCGAGCTCTACCAGGCCTACGCCGACTACCGCGACATGATGGAGCTCGTCGAGGGCGTCGTCGCCGAGGTTGCCCGCCAGACCAAGGGCGACACGGTTTTCACCTACCAAGGCCGCGCGTTGGACCTCAGCCCGCCTTGGCGCCGAGCGACCATGGAGGAGCTCGTGCGCGAGCAGACCGGGGTCGAGCTCACCTTGGCGCTCGGGCGCGACGAGCTGGCGCGGCGAGCGGCCACCCTTGGGGTCGACGTCGGCGAGCACGACGGTGCCGGCAAGATCCTCCAGGACGTCTACGAGCACACCACCGAGCACGCGCTCTTCCAGCCGGTATTCGTCACCGATTACCCCAAGGAGGTCTCGCCGCTCGCGCGCGACCACCGCACGCGGCCGGGCTACGTCGAGCGCTTCGAGGCGGTCGTCGCCGGCCGAGAGCTCGTCAACGCCTTCTCCGAGCTCGCCGACCCCGACGAGCAGCGTGCCCGTTTCGCGCTCCAAGCCGAGGAGCGCGCGGCCGGTGACGAGGAGGCAATGGCGCTCGACGAGGAGTTCTTGCGGGCGCTCGAGCACGGCATGCCGCCGACGGGCGGCATCGGGATCGGCATCGACCGCCTCGTGATGCTGCTCGCCGACAAGGCGAACATCCGCGAGGTGATCCTGTTCCCGGCGCTGCGGCCGCTCGGCCGGGGCGAAATGCGCGCCGAGGATGGGGAGCCAGGAGACGAGGTCGGCGAGGGCGCCGACGAAGCCGAGGCGGCAGGCTAGCTGGCGAGCGCCCGCGTCGAGCGCTCGAGGTCCTCGAGGAGGCTGATGCCGAGCTCGCCGAGGGCCTGGGGGACCTCGCCATCACCGAGGGATGCCGCCGCCTCGGCGGCGAGCGCTGCGTAGCGGCGCGCCGCATCCGCGGCGAAGGTGATGCCGTCCGAGTCCGCCACGAGCTCGCGGGCGATCTCGATCTCCTCGCGCCCGAGCGGGCCACCGAGCAGCTCGCGAAGGCGCGGCCCCACCTTGCGGTCGGCGAGCGCCCGCTGCACCGGCAGCGTGTAGATGCCCTCGGCGAGGTCTTGGCCCGGCGGCTTGCCGAGCTCGTGCTCGCTGGCGACGATGTCCAAGACGTCGTCGCGGATCTGGAAGACCACGCCGAGGCACTCGCCAAAGTGCGTGAGCGTCTCGATCTGGGGGCGCTCGAGGCCGGCGGTGATGCCACCGATCCGGCAGGCGGTCGCCATCAGCGCGGCGGTCTTGTCGGCGATGGTCGCGAGGTAGGCCTCCTCGCTGCGATCGACGCGGTAGGCGGACTTGACCTCAGAGAGCTGGCCTTGGCACAGCCTCGCCATGGTGGCCGCGACGAGCTGGGCGACCTCGATGCCAAGCGAGGCGGCGATCTCCGCCGATCGGGCGAGGAGGTAGTCCCCTGCGACGATGGCGACGAGGTTGCCCCAGCGCCCGTTCACGCTCACGACGTTGCGGCGCCGCGTCGCCTCGTCCATGACGTCGTCGTGGTAGAGCGATGCCAGGTGGATGAGCTCGACGCAGACGCCCCCGAGCAGGGTCTCCTCACTCGCCACCCGTCCCGACAGCGAGGCGGCGGCGATCGAGAGCGCCGGGCGCAGCCGCTTGCCCCCCGCCTTGACGAGATGGCTCGCCACCTCGTCGATGAAGGGGTCCTCCTGGCTCACCATCGCCAGCAGGCATTCCTCGAGCCGGCCGAATTCCTCCTCGGGGACGGGAAGCAGAAAGAGGTCGGGGGCGTTCACTGTGGTGCACGATACGCCACCGGCCCCGGCACCCGACAACAGGCACCGGGCGGCGGGACCGTTCCAAGCGGTGCTTGGCGAAGTTGGTGGGCGGGGCATGCATCGGGGGAAAGAATCCCGACGAAGCCCTTCGTCCTCGATATCGGGCATGGGGGAGCCGTTGGTGTCCTCATCGCTTCATCACGCGGTGGCGAGGGCGGCGGCGGCGAGTCGGTCTGTAGACTAAGGCCGAAGAGGTCGAACAGAGGGAGTTGAGATTGTTCGAGCGATTCACCGACAGGGCACGGCGGGTTCTGGTCCTCGCTCAGGAAGAGGCGCGCCTCCTCAACCACAGCTTCATCGGGACCGAGCACATCCTGCTTGGCCTCATCCACGAGGGTGAGGGCTTGGCGGCCAAGGCCCTGGAGTCGCTGGGCATCTCCTTGGAGGCGGTGCGCGACAAGGTCGAGGAGACGATCGGCCCCGCGGGCTCCGCGCCGACCGGCTCGCCCCCGTTTACGCCGCGGGCGAAGAAGGTCCTCGAGCTGTCGCTGCGCGAGGCGCTGCAGCTCGGCCACAACTACATCGGCACCGAGCACATGCTCCTCGGCCTGGTGCGCGAGGGCGAGGGCGTCGCCGCACAGGTGCTCCAGAGCCTGGGTGCGGACCTGCCGCGCGTGCGTCAGCAGGTCATCCAGCTGCTCTCGGGATCGATGGGCCGCGAGACCGCCGGAGCCACGCCCGGCGGTGCAGGCCCCGAGCAGACGACGGCGGGGTCGCCCGTGCTCGACCAGTTCGGGCGGAACCTCACCCAGCTGGCCCGTGACCACAAGCTCGACCCGGTGATCGGGCGCGATCGCGAGATCGAGCGCCTGATGCAGGTGCTCTCGCGCCGCACCAAGAACAACCCCGTGCTCATCGGCGAGCCGGGCGTTGGCAAGACGGCGATCGTCGAGGGCCTCTCCCAGCAGATCGTCGCCAACGAGGTTCCCGAGACCTTGAAGGGCAAGCAGCTCTACACCCTCGACCTCGGTGCGCTCGTCGCCGGCAGCCGCTACCGGGGCGACTTCGAGGAGCGGCTGAAGAAGGTGCTGAAGGAGATCCGCACCCGAGGCGACACGATCCTGTTCATCGACGAGCTCCACACCCTCGTCGGCGCGGGCGCCGCCGAGGGCGCCATCGACGCCGCTTCCATCTTGAAGCCGATGCTGGCGCGCGGCGAGCTGCAGACCATCGGCGCCACGACGCTCGATGAGTACCGCAAGCACCTCGAGAAGGACGCCGCGCTCGAGCGCCGCTTCCAGCCGATCAAGGTCGAAGAGCCGTCGCTGCCGCACACGATCGAGATCTTGAAGGGCCTGCGCGACCGCTACGAGGAGCACCACCAGGTCACCATCACCGACCAGGCGCTCGTCGCCGCGGCGAACCTCGCCGACCGCTACATCTCGGACCGCTACCTGCCGGACAAGGCGATCGACCTGATCGACGAGGCCGGCAGCCGCCTGCGGATCCGCCGCATGTCGACGCCGCCGGAGTACCGCAGCCTCGAAGAGGAGCTGTCCAAGCTGCGCGCCGAGAAGGAGGCCGCGCGCCAGCGCGGCAACGCCGAGCAGCTGCGCAAGCTCTCCGAGCAAGAGCAGGCCAAGCTCGAGCGCAAGGCGGCCCTCGAGCAGGAGTGGCGCGCTGAGGGCGTGGACCTGTTCGACGTGGTCGACGAGGACGTCATCGCCGACGTGCTCGCCAACTGGACGGGCATCCCCGTCTACAAGCTCACCGAGGAGGAGACGGCGAAGCTGCTCCGGATGGAGGACGAGCTGCACAAGCGGATCGTCGGCCAGGAGGAGTCGATCAAGGCGCTGTCGCGGGCGATCCGGCGGACGCGTGCCGGCCTGAAGGACCCCAAGCGACCCTCGGGGTCGTTCATCTTCCTCGGCCCGACCGGGGTCGGCAAGACCGAGCTCGCCAAGGCGCTCGCCGAGTTCCTCTTCGGCGACGAGTCGGCGCTCATCCAGCTCGACATGAGCGAGTACATGGAAAAGCACACGGTGAGCCGCCTCGTCGGCTCGCCTCCCGGCTACGTCGGCTACGAGGAAGGCGGCCAGCTGACCGAGGCGGTGCGGCGCAAGCCGTTCTCGGTGGTGCTCTTCGACGAGGTCGAAAAGGCCCACCCGGACGTCTTCAACGCCTTGCTGCAGATTCTCGAGGACGGTCGCCTCACCGACTCCCAGGGCCGCACGGTGGACTTCAAGAACACCGTGCTGATCATGACGTCCAACCTCGGCACGTCCGACCTGCGCAAGGCCACGCTCGGCTTCGCCAAGTCGACCGAGGCGGTCACCTACGAGCGCATGAAGGCGAAGGTCAACGAGGCGCTGAAGGCGCACTTCCGACCGGAGTTCTTGAACCGCATCGATGAGGTGATCGTCTTCCACGAGCTGCAGCTCGACGAGGTCGTCCAGATCGTCGACCTGATGATCAAGCGGGTGCGGGAGCAGCTCGAGAACCAAGGGGTCAGCCTGGAGCTCACCCGGGCCGCCAAGGAGTTCGTCGCCCGCCGTGGCTACGAGCCCTCGCTCGGCGCCCGTCCCTTGCGCCGGGCGATCCAACAGCTGGTCGAGGACCCGCTGTCGGAGAAGCTCCTGTGGAAGGAGTTCCGGGTCGGCGAGACGGTCATCGTCGATCTGGAGGGCGAGGAGCTGGTCTTCCGCTCTGTCGAGGGCATCGAGCCTCCGCCGGTGGAGATGGCGGGAGCCGGCGCCGACTCTTGAGGAACGCGTTGAGACCAATGAGGGGGGCCGCCTCAGGCGGCCCCCCTCATTGATTGTCGCCCGGGGGCGTCTCGGGCGACCACGCTCAGGCGCCGAGCGCCGCGTCGAGGTGGATCGGCACGCCGGTGAGCGCCTTGCTCACCGGGCAGTTCGCCTTCGCCCCCTCCGCCGCCTGGACGAAGGCCCCCTCGTCCAGGCCGTCGACGTCACCGCGCACCGTGAGGTCGATGCGGGTCAGGCGGTAGCCGCCGGCGGGGTCGGGGCCGAGGCCGACCTCGGCGCGCACGTGCAGGCGCCGGGTGCTGCCGCCGGCCGCGCCGATCGCGCCGGACAGCGCCATCGCGAAACAGGCGGAGTGGGCGGCGGCGATCAGCTCCTCGGGGCTGGTGGTCCCCTCCGCGTCCTCCGCGGCGCGCCGGGGGAAGGACACGTCGTAGGTGCCGATCCCCGAGCTGGCGAGTTCGACGCGCCCGGCACCTTCCTGCAGGCTGCCGGACCATTCGGTTCGGGCGGTTCTCGTGGGCATCGGCCCCTCCTCTTCGCCTTGGCGCCGCCTCGATCCGGCGGCCTCTGCGAGGTTAGGGAGCGCTCCGTCGTGCTGGGACACCCGGTCTCTACGCTGAGGCCATGAGCCGAGCGCGGACCACGCATCGCTGCCGGGAGTGCGGGACCACCGCCGCGCGCTGGGCGGGACGCTGCCCGCACTGTGGGGCATGGAACAGCCTGGCCGAAGAACGCGTCGGTGCGAGCGCTCGCGGCGTGCTCGCCGAGCCGGTGGCGCTCGTTGAGGTCTCGAGCGACGGCGGGGAGCCCCGCCCGACCGGGATCGCCGAGTTCGACCGTGCGTTGTCGGGCGGCCTCGTGCCTGGCTCGGTGACCCTCGTCGGCGGTGAGCCCGGGGTGGGCAAGTCGACACTCCTGCTCCAGCTGGCGGCGGCCGTCGCGCTCGGTGGGGCGAAGGTGCTGATCTGCTCGGCCGAGGAGTCCGCCGGGCAGATCCGGCGCCGCGCGGACCGACTCGACGCGGCCGTCGACGGCGTCTCGCTGCTCGCCACCACCTCGCTCGCCGAGGCCGTAGCCGCAGCCGAGCGCCTGGCGCCCGAGCTGCTCGTCATCGACTCCGTCCAGACGCTTGGCGACCCCGATCTCGGTGCGGCCGGCAGCGTCGCGGTGGTGCGCGAGGTGGCGGCACGGCTCGTGTCGCTCGCCAAGCAGCGCCAGATCGCCACCGTGCTCGTCGGCCACGTGACCAAAGAAGGCGAGCTCGCCGGCCCGCGCGTGCTCGAGCACCTCGTCGACACGGTGTGCAGCTTCGAGGGCGACCGGCACCACGCGCTGCGGATGCTCGCGGTCAACAAGCACCGCTTCGGACCGACGGGGGAGCTCGGGGTGTTCGCCATGGGCGAGCACGGCCTCGTGAGCGTGGCGGACCCGAGCGCCTTCATGCTCGCCGACCGGCGGCCCGGGGCGGCGGGCTGCGTGGTCGCCCCGGTGCTCGAGGGGCGCCGCCCCCTCCTCGTCGAGATCCAGGCGCTCGTGGCCGAGAGCGCGCTCGGCACGCCGCGGCGCACGGCCCAGGGGCTCATCCCGGGGCGCCTTGCGCTGCTCGTCGCCGTGCTCGAGCGCCGGGCAGGCTGCCCGCTCGGCCGCTACGACGTCTTCGCGTCTGCCGTCGGCGGGGTGCGGGTGAGCGAGCCGGCGAGCGATCTCGCGCTCGCGCTCGCGCTCGCCTCCTCGGCCCTCGGGCGCCCGGTTCCCGCCGAGGTGGTCGCCTGCGGCGAGGTCGGCCTCGGGGGCGAGGTGCGCCAGGTCACCCAGACCCCCAAGCGCCTCGCCGAGGCGGCGCGGCGCGGCTTTCGCCGGGCGATCGTGCCGTGGTCGGCGCCGGCGGAACTCGAGGGGATCGAGCTCGTGCGGGTGCGGGACCTCGCCGAGGCGGTCGACACCCTTCGGTAGGCTGCCGACGTGGACGAGCCGGAGGGTCACCTCGAAGAGCTGCTCGCCCGCGTCGTCCCGGGCTCGCCACTGCGCGAGGGCCTCGAGCGCATCCTGCGGGCCCACCTCGGTGCGCTCGTCGTGCTCGGGGACGGCCCGGAGGTGCTGCGGATCTGCTCGGGAGGCTTCCACATCGATGCCGAGATGAGCCCGCAGCGGCTTTCCGAGCTCGCCAAGATGGACGGCGCCATCGTCCTCGACCGGGAGGCGCGCCGTATCGCGTGGGCGAACGTGCACCTCATCCCGGACCCCTCGGCACCAACGACCGAGACCGGCACCCGGCACCGCACCGCCGAACGGGTGGCGCGCAGCATCGGCGTGCCCGTCGTCGCCGTCTCGGAGGAGACCGGGGCGATCACCCTCTATGAGTGCGACCTGCGGCGCCAGCTGCAGGACACCGACTCGCTGATCGGGCGGGCGAACCACCTGCTGCAGACGCTCGAGCGCTTCAAGTCGCGCCTCGACGAGGTGCTCGAGCACCTCGACCAGGAAGAGCTCGCCCAGGCCGTGTCGCTCTATCAGGTGGCGGTCGTCCTCCAGCGCATGGAGATGGTGCTGCGCGTGGCGCGCTCGGTGCGCGAGCTGATCACCGAGCTCGGTGCGCAGGGCCGGCTGCTCCGGCTCCAGCTCGAAGAGCTGATCGCTGGCGTCCACGAGGAGCGCCGCCTGGTGGTCGCGGACTACGTGCGCGGCCGGCCGGGCGAGGAAGACCTCGAGCCGGTGGTCGACGAGGCGCTGACGCGGCTGTCCAAGCTGCCGACCGACTCCCTGCTCGCCACCCAGCAAGTCGCCGGCGTGCTCAACCTCGCCTATGGCGAGGACGGTGCCGGGGAGCTCTCGGCGGCGATCGTGCCGCGTGGCCAGCGGCTGCTGTGGCGGGCGGCCCACCAGCACTGACGCCGCGGCGTGTTCAGCTGGAGGCGCCTGGAAAGGTAGAATAGTGGTCGCGGCTGCCGTCGAGGCCCCGGTGCCGCCTGGTGGTTCAGTCCCCGCGCGAGCGTCAGGATGTGACGCGCCGGTGGGCTTCAGGGAGGCGCTGCAGTGTTCGACGTCGGCGACAAGGTCGTCTATCCGCACCACGGCGCCGCCGTGGTCGAGCGCCGGGAGGTGCGCGAGGCCTTCGGCGAGAAGCGCGAGTACCTCGTCTTGCGCCTCGCCTACGGCGACTTGACCTTGATGGTCCCCGCGGACAACACCGATGAGGTGGGTCTGCGCGAGGTGATCAACGACGAGGAGGTCGAGGAGGTGTTCGCCGTCCTTCGCAAGAAGGAGGCGCGGATGCCGACCAACTGGTCCCGCCGCTACAAGAACCACGTCGAGAAGCTCAAGTCCGGTGACATCTACCAGGTTGCCGAGGTGGTGCGGAACCTCTCCATCCGAGACAAGGACAAGGGCCTGTCCGCTGGCGAGAAGCGGATGCTCAACCGCGCCCGGCAGATCCTCGTCTCCGAGCTGACCTTCGCCATCGGCGTGAGCGAGGCGGAGGCCGAAGAGCGGCTGAACGCCGAGCTCCCCTAGTCGTGCCAGCGCCGGGGGGCGCCGCCTGGGCGGTGGTGGTCGCCGGCGGCGAGGGACGTCGATTCGGGCGGGCCAAGCAGTTCGAGCCGCTCGGTGACCGCTTGGTCGTCGAGTGGTCGGTGCAGACGGCGCGCCTCGTGGTCGACGAGGTGGTGCTCGTGCTTCCGCCCGAAGCGCTCGACGATGAGCGGCGACGTGCCGGATGCGTGCACGTCACTGCGGGTGGCACGACCCGGGCGGACTCGGTACGCGCGGGCCTCGCGCTCGTCCCGGGTGACGTCGCCTACGTCCTCGTGCACGACGCCGCCCGCCCGCTGGCCTCGCCGGCGCTCTTCGCCGCCGTCCTCGACGCGGTGCGCGCGGGTGCAGACGGCGCGATCCCCGGCCTGGCGATGACCGACACGGTGAAGCGGGTGCGCGACGGCCGCGTCACCGAGACCCTCGACCGCCGCGAGCTCGTCGCCGTCCAGACGCCCCAGGCATTCCGTGCCGAGGCGCTGCGGCGCGCGCACGCCGGCGCGCCCGAGGCCACCGACGACGCCGGCCTGCTCGAGGCGATCGGCGCCGAGGTGGTGGTCGTGCCCGGCGAGCCGCGCAATTTGAAGATCACCGAGCTCGACGACCTCGCCCGCCTCGCCCGCTGGGCGGCCGAGGCCCACCATCTCCCGCCCGCCAGCGAGCCCGCTGCGCTCGAGCAGCGATGACCGACCAGCGCGTCGGGCTCGGGGTCGACGTCCACCCCTTCGCCCTCGAGCCACCGCCCGGCCGCCCGCTCGTGCTCGGGGGCGTGACCTTCCCCGGTGAGTGCCCGCTCGAGGGCCACAGCGACGCCGATGTCATCGCCCACGCCGTCGCCGACGCCATGCTCGGCGCGGCGGGGCTCGGCGACCTGGGCGCACACTTTCCCGACACCGATCCGAGCTTTTCCGGTGCCAACAGCATCGAGCTCCTGCGCGGCGTGGCTGGCCTGGTCGAGGCGGCGGGCTGGTCGCTCGCGAATGCCGACTGCACCCTCGTCGGCGAGCGACCGAAGGTCGCCGCCCATCGCGAGGAGATGGTGGCCCGGCTGAGCGCGGCCGCTGGCGGGCCGGTGAGCGTCAAGGCGACGCGGCCCGAGCGCCTCGGCAGCCTGGGGCGGGTCGAGGGGCTGGCGTGCTTGGCCGTGGCGCTCGTCACGCGCACTGCCGCCCGGTGAGTGCTGAGGGCGGCCTCGGCGGCGACCAGGTCGAGGGCCGCCACGCGGTCGCCGAGCTCCTCGCCCACGGCACCCGCCGGGTGAGCGAGCTGCTGGCCGTGCCCGGCCCGGGCACCGACGAGCTCGTCGCCCTGGCGCGCGATCGTGGGGTCCGGGTCCGCCGCCTCGATGCGGCGAGCTTCGCCCGGCTGGCGCGCACCGAGGTGCCCCAGGGCGTGATCGCCAAGGCGGCACCGATCTCGCCGACCCCCCTCGAAGCGCTCGCCCGCCCCGGGCCGGGCGGGGCGCCTCCCTTCTTGGTGGTGCTCGACCAGGTCACCGACCCGCACAACCTCGGCGCGATCCTTCGCAGCGCGGTCGGGGCCGGGGCGACGGGCGTGGTGCTCGGGCGCCACCGTGGCGCCCACCTCAGCCCGGCGGCGTGCAAGGCGGCGGCGGGCGCCGTGGAGCACGTGCGCTTTGCGCTCGTCGCCGGCGTCCCGGCCGCGCTGAGGGACCTCGCGCGACTCAAGGTCTGGACGGTCGGCCTGGAGGCCGGCGCCGCGGTGGATCTCGAGGCCGTCAACGTCCTCGACGCCGCCGTGGCGCTCGTCTTTGGGGCCGAGGGCGCCGGGCTCTCACCACTCGTGCGCAGCCGCTGCGAGGTGCTGTGCCAGATCCCGCTCGTCGGGCCGCTCGAGTCCTTGAATGTCGCCGCGGCGGCGGCGATCGCCTGCTTCACCGTCGCCCGCAAGCGCGCCTGAGCCGGGACGCGACAACGGCCCGCTGGCAGTGCCAGCGGGCCGTCTCAGATCCCCCCTCGTGGAACCGGTCCCCCTCCGGCCGGCCGCATCTGTTTATCGCATCGCGGCCATGCGCGCCAGAGATGGTCGACGAGATTTTCGGACCGGTCTCCCCGGCTAGCCGCGCTCGGACAGGGGCACGAAGTCGCGCCGCGGGCTGCCGGTGTAGAGCTGGCGCGGCCGAGCGATCTTGGTCTTGTGGTCGAGCATCTCGTTCCAGTGGGCGAGCCAGCCCGAGGTGCGCGGGATCGCGAACAGCACCGGGAACATCTCGACAGGAAAGCCGAGGGCTTGGTAGATGAGGCCGGAGTAGAAGTCGACATTCGGGTAGAGGCGCCGCGAGATGAAGTAGTCGTCCGCGAGCGCCACCTCCTCGAGCTTGAGGGCGATGTCGAGCAGGGGGTTCTTGCCCGTGACCTCGAAGACGTCGTAGGCCGCCTTGCGGATGATCTTGGCCCGCGGGTCGTAGTTCTTGTAGACGCGGTGCCCGAAGCCCTGGAGCCGGCCGTGGCCCTCCTTGACGGACTGGACGAAGGCGGGGACCTCGTCGAGCGTGCCGATCGAGGTCAACATGCGCAGCACGGCCTCGTTGGCGCCGCCGTGGCGCGGGCCGTAGAGGGCGGCGCAGGCGGCGGCCACGGCCGAGTACGGATCGGCGTGCGCCGAGCCGACGACCCGCATCGTGGTCGTCGAGCAGTTCTGCTCGTGGTCCGCGTGCAGGATGAACAGCAGCTCGATTGCCCGCACGAGCGCCGGGTCGGCCTCGAAGGGCTGCCCGGAGGTCTGCCACATCATCGAGAGGAAGTTCTCGGCAAAGCTCAGCGACGCGTCCGGATAGACGAAGGGCCGTCCGGCGCAAAAGCGGTGTGTGGCGGCGGCCAGCGTCGGCATCTTGGCGATCAGGCGGACCGTGTGGCTCCAGCGCGTGGCGGGGTCCTCGATGTCCTTGGCGTCGGGGTAGAAGGTCGACAGCGCCCCGACTTCGGAGACGAGCATCCCCATCGGGTGGGCGTCGTAGTGGAAGCCCGCGAGGAAGCGCTTCACGTTCTCGTGGATGAAGGTGTGGCCGGTCACCTCCTCGACGAACGTGCCGAGCTGGGCCTGGGTGGGCAGCTCGCCCTTCAAGAGCAGGTAGGCGACCTCGAGATAAGTCGCCTGCTCGGCGAGCTGCTCGATCGGGTAGCCGCGGTACTCGAGGATCCCGGCCTCCCCGTCGATGTAGGTGATGGCGCTCTCGCACTCGGCGGTCGCAGAAAAGCCCGGGTCGTAGAACCACAACCCGGGCAGCAGCTTGGACCACTCCGCTGCGCTGACGCCACCCTCGACGATCGGGATCTCGATGGCCTGGCCGGTCCGATTGTCGGTAATCGTGATGCTCTCTGGCACCTCGTTCCTCCTTTCCCCCGGCGCCTCGTGTCCCCCCGATGCCGGAAACCGCTGGCGATCCTAAGCCCGCATCGGCCTCTCACGACAGCCGGCGCCCCACGTCGCACTGGCGCGTCCGCCGCGGATCGGGTCAACTGCACGGGTGCAGCCCTTCGCCGCAGCAGAGCTCGTCGAGGAGCGGGTCGACACCCCCGCGGGCGAGTTCCTCGTGCGCCGGCCCCGCGACCCGGCCAGCTTGATCAGTGAGGAGTCCTTCGGCGAGGACGAGTACCTCCCCTACTGGGCCGAGCGCTGGCCGGCGAGCGAGCGCCTGTGCCGGACGCTGCCAGCTGACCTCGCAGGCGAGCGCGTGCTCGAGCTCGGCTGCGGACTCGGGGTACCGAGCCTGTGCTGCGCGCGCCGCGGCGCTGAGGTGCTCGCCACGGACTGGTCCGGCGACGCGATCGAACTGCTCCGCGCCAACGCCGCGCACAACAAGGTCGGACTCGAGGCGCGGCGCGTCGACTGGCGCTATCCCACCGAAGTGCTCGCCAGAGCACCGTTCGACCTCGTGCTCGCCGCCGACGTCTGTTACGAGCGGCGCAACGTCGCGCCGCTCGCGGCCCTCCTGCGCGCCCTTGGCGCCCCGGTGCTCCTCGCCGATCCGGGGCGCGCGCCGGCGGGGGAGCTGGTCGGCGAGCTCGCCGCGGACTTCACGGTCGACGAGGCGGGCCCGTGGGTCCGCCGGCTCTCCCCGCGCGCCGCGCCGGCGCGCGATGAACGCCAGCAATGCGCGTCCGGGACGGGCCCGGCGCGATGAGAGAGGAGTGCGATGACTAGCGACGAAGCCGGCCGTCTCAAGGGGCGGCGCGTGCTCGTGACGGGCGCGGCGCGGGGGATCGGCTACGCGATCGCCGAGGCGGCGCTCGAGGCGGGCGCCGCAGTGGCGATCTTGGACCGGGACGAGGCGGGGCTCACCGAGGCGGCGAGCTCGCTCGGCGCCAAGGGCCGCGATCCGCTCACCACGGTGGTCGCCGACGTCTCTTCCCATGAGGCGCTTGCGGGGGCCAAGCGCGAGCTCGAGGCGCGTTTTGGCACCGTGGACACGCTCATCAACAACGCCGGCATCGCCTACAACGCACCGGCAGAGGAGATGAGCGTCGCCGAGTGGGACCGGATGATCCAGATCAATCTCTCCGGCGTCTTTTACTGCACCCAGCTCTTCGCGGCGCCCATGCTGGCGGCCGGGCGGGGCGCCGTCGTCTCGATCGCGTCGATGTCCGGGCTGATCGTCAACCGGCCCCAGCCCCAGGTCGCCTACAACGTCGCCAAGGCCGGCGTGATCATGCTCACCAAGTCGCTGGCCGCTGAGTGGGCACCCCGTGGCGTGCGCGTCAACGCGGTCGCGCCCGGCTACATCAACACCAGCCTCATCCAGGGCTTCCTCGGCACCGACACGATGCGCGACTACTGGGTCGGCGGCACGCCGCTCGGGCGGCTCGGCGAGCCGGCTGAGGTGGCGGCGGCGGTGGTCTTCCTCGCCTCGGACGCCGCCAGCTTTGTCACCGGCGAGACCCTCGTCGCCGATGGTGGTTACAGCCTCTGGTAGCGGGCGGGCACTGGGTCGGCGGCAAGGCGCTGGTGCCGCCGGCCCCGCGCACGCCAGCGCCCCCTCGGGGCTGGTCCATGGGGCGCGGATCCACGGGCGGCGTTGGGGCCCTGGCGCCTCGCGCGCGGCGGATTCTTGGTCGTGGCGGGGGCGGAGATCCTTTGGGCGCGGCGCTTCATGGCGAGGTCGAAGTGGTGGGGACGTACCGCTCCTAGGCGGCGTGGCGAAGCAGCGCAACAGCGATCCGGCAGTGGCGACCTCCGGCATCCCGACGGGCGGCGGCTCGTCGGGTCGGCGGTGGGTCAGCCGGTGGCGTGCGCCAGGTCACGCCGGCGAACCGCCCGAAGTCACTGTCGAAAGAGACGACAACGCAGCCGTGCTTGACGCTCAGCGGCGGGGTACGCGTCACCTTCCGTGATGCCATGGTGCAAACGCGGCGCTCAGCGGCGCAGCTCGTAGCGGTACACGTTCCTCTCCCGAACGGCGTGGCGAAACGCCTCAAGAGACACCCGGCGGTGGGTCAATGCGGTGGCGTGCGGCAGGTCACGCCGGCGAACCGGCCGAAGTCACTGTCGAAAGAGACGATGGCGCACCGGTGCTCGATGCTCAGGGCGGCGAGGTGCGCGTCGTTCGTCAAGTTGGCGCCCGTGCCAAGCTCGCCAAGCAGCCGACGCAGCACCCGCGGATGTTCACGGGTGGGTTCGATGATCACCGCTGCGGGCGCAGAGAGCCAGGCGTCGACGACGTCCATCGCGCCGTCGGGGGTGAGTGGCCGTGGAAACACCTCGGACTTGGTCGATAGCCGCAGGAAGGCGAGCAGCACCACCCAAGCGAATCCCACCGTGCTCCCACCCGACAGCGCTCCGTCGAGCCAACGTCGGGACCGGTCGTGATGCCGGGCATCGGCATTGACGGCGTAGATCAAGACGTTGGCGTCAACGATCTCCACCGGCTCACGACCCCCGGCGCTCGCGGCGGACCAATTCCTCGTCCTCGAGGTCGCCGGCGAGTCGCAACGCCCGGTCGAGCACCACGCCCGGCTGCCCCATCTCGTGCACGGGCGTCGAGAACTCCGAGCGACGGGCTCGGAGGCCCTCGCGCACCGTGTCGTTGAGGGCCTCCTTGAACGACTGCCCGCGCTCGCCCATCCGCCGCCGAATCAGCTGTTCGACGTCGGGGTCGAGGGTCACTGTCGTACGCATCCGCACATCATAGCATCACAATATTTGATGCTATGATGTGGTCGCTCAGCCTCGCAGTGCGTACCGGGCCACGAGGATTCCGTGCCGAGGACGAGGTCGGAGTGGTCGCCAGCGGGCGCTTCGATCGTCGAAGCCCGCTCACCAGGCGATCGGCGGACCGTCGCGCAAGCAGCCGCCCCTCGGGTGGTCGGGGGCAGGTCGTCGGCGACCGACCGACCGACCGCCGGTGCCGCCCATGTCGGTGGCGTCGCAGGCGATTGCGATCCGGCACCGTCGCCGGACCGTGGCGACGACCGTTTCTCATCCGCTCCGGCGCGTGCGACGCCGAGCGAATGTTTCGGTACCCGACGATCGGCTCGCTGTCTCCTGAGCAGTCCAGCGATGCGCTGACGCTTCCCGCACGCGATGAGAGTGTTCGCTGGAATGACGACGCGATCGTCCGCGTGCTCGAGGTAACGGGCGGATATCCTTACTTTCTTCAGGAATTCGGCAAGCAGGCGTGGGACGCAGCGGACGGTCCGAGCGAGATCACCCTCGACGATGTCGAGCAAAGTCTTCCAGCTGCCACGGCAGAGTTGGACGACGGCTTCTTTCGGGTGCGCATCGGGCGCACGAGCGATGCGGAGCGTGCGTACCTGCGAGCTATGGCGGAGTGTGGCCCGGGCGCCGTCCGCTCGTCCGATGTCGCCCAGGTCCTTGGAAGGAAGATCACGGCGCTCGGCCCGGTTCGCGATGGCCTCATGAAAAAGGCGCTGCTATTCGCCACGGTGGGGCGAGATCGAATTCACGGTGCCGATGTTCGATCAGTTCATGAAGCAGTGGTTGCCGAACTTCCCCGCTTAGTCCGATCCGCGTTTATACAGCTATCACTATCAGTCCCGAATCGGACTAGATTGCTGGCCCATCTCGGTCCAGCCATCTGCCCCGCAGCGCCGGGGACGCCCGAGACCCGTTGGCCCCGCCAACGACGGATTCAGCTTCGCAGCTCCCGACGCCAGACATTGGTCTCGCGCCGCTCGAAGCCACAGCGTGCATAGAGGCGGTTCGCCGCCTCCCGGCTCGGGCGCGAGGTGAGGTCGAGTGTCTTTGCCCCAGCCGCCCGCGCGCCGGCGATCGCGGCGTTGACGAGTGCCGAGCCGATGCCTCCCCCGCGGCGCTCGCTGTCGACGACCACATCTTCGAGCAGTGCCCGCACCCCGGCGGTGGTCGGGAAGACGACGAGGAGGCAGGCACCGATGATCTCGCCGTTGCTGCGAGCGACGAAGACCGTGTTGGCGGCGTGCCCGGCGACCGTGGCGAGGCTCGCCGCATCGAGCGGTGGTGCCGAGGAAGACAGCTGCGGCAACAGCCGGGCGAGCGCGGCCGTCTCCTCTGCGCCCACCTGCTCAAGCGCCTCGACCACGACGGCGTCGGTCATCGGCGGCCACTGTAGGCGCGCTCACCCTGCCGCCACGGCCCGGGCACCGCCGGTAGGCTCGCTGGAGGAAGGAGGACCGATGGCACGCGTGCGGTTCTGGCACCGGCGAAGCAGCGGCTTCTCGCGATCGGTGCGCTTCATGCGCCGGCCCCCGCTGCGCCGGCCGGTCCTGCTCGCCGCCTTCGAGGGATGGAACGATGCCGGCGACGCCGCCTCGACGGCGGCATCCGCGCTCGCCGAGAGCTTCCGGGCCGTCCCCTTCGCCGAGGTCGACCCCGAGGAGTTCTTCGACTTCACCCAGGCGCGGCCGGAGGTGAGCATCGTCGAGGGCGAGACGCGCCGCATCAGCTGGCCAGCGACCACCTTGTCGATTGCCACGCTGCGTGCCGAGGACGAGGATCTCATCGTGCTGCGCGGCCCCGAGCCGCACCTGCACTGGCAGACCTACTGCGACACGGTGGTCGAGCTCGCCAAGGGCCTCGGGGTGCGCCGTGCCGTGATGCTCGGCGCCTACCTCTCCGAGGTGACCCACAGCCGCCCGGTCCCCTTGAGCGGCAGCTCCACCCTCGAGGGCCTTCTCCAGCGCTACGGCCTCGCCTCCACCCGCTACGAGGGACCGACCGGGATCGTCGGCGTGCTCGGCGAGGAGCTCGGCCAGGCCGGCATCGAGACGACCTCGCTGTGGGCGAGCGTGCCCGCGTACTCGCTCCCGGTGTCGGCCAAAGCGGCGCTCGCCCTGGCGCGGGCGGCAGCACTGGTGCTCGACCGCCAGGCGGTGCTGGACGACCTCGAGGAGCAGGCCCGCGAGTACGAGCGGCGCATGGACGAGCTCGTCGAAGAGGACGAGAACGTCGCCGCCTACGTCGCCCGGCTCGAGGAGATGGAGGACCCGAGCGCTGAGGGCGCGGTGTCAGACGGCGGCTTGGAGGGACTCGCCGAGGAGATCGAGCGCTACCTGCGCGGCAAGCGCTGAGCGACCTGCGCGGCAAGCGCTGAGCGACCTGCGCGAGCATGGGTCCGTGCCAGCGCGCGAGGACTGCCGTCACTACATCATGCAGAGCGTCCGCGGCGCCGAGCGCACCGAACGCTGCCGGCTGGACGCTGCCGACGCGCTGCCGTTCTCCTGCCCCGAGGACTGCCTGTTCTTCGAGCGGCGCTCCACCTCGAGCGCCGGCTGGCACGTCGGGAGGCCAGAGGGCGGCTGAGCGCCGCGGCGCCGTTCAGCTCTCGACGACGTCGCCGAGCAGCTCGACTTGAACTCCCTCGCCCCCGAGCCAGGCGATCGCCTCGTCGATGGCTCCCGCCTCGCCGGACAGCTCGCAGACGATCCAGCCCGAGTGCTCCTCGACGCTGGCGCGCCGGATGTTTGGCTCGACGGGAAAGCGGCGCGCGAGGTGCGCGAGCACGGGCTCGCGCACGAGGGCATCGGGGAAGATGAGGCGGACGCGGACGCTCATTGGGGCCAGCGTAGGCGCGTCACGCGCCAGCGGCACCCGCCTCGCGCTGCAGGGCGGCAAGGGCGAGATTGCCGGACCGGAATCCCTCGAGGTCCACGGTGACGTAGCGGTAGCCGGCGGCCTTGACGGCCTGCACGACCGCTTCCCGCCGCTCGATCACCGCTGGGAGGTCCTCGAGCGGCACCTCGATGCGGGCGCTCTGGTCGTGATGGCGTACGCGCAGCTGGGAAAATCCGAGGCGGCGGAGCCCAGACTCGGCGCGGGCAACCTGCTCGAGACGAGCGAAGGTCACCGCCGTCCCGTGGGGCAGGCGCGAGGCGAGGCAGGCGGCCGCCGGCTTGTCGAAGGTGCGCAGCCCGAGCGCCTCGGAGCGGCGGCGGACGAGCGCCTTGGTGAACCCGGCCTCGACGAGGGGGAAGCGCGCGCCCTGCTCGGCCGCGGCGGCCTGACCGGGCCGGTGCTCGCCGAGGTCGTCGAGGTTGACCCCGAGGACGACCGTCGCCGACTCGGCGGCGGCGAGCGGGCCGAGCACCGCCATCAGCTCGCTCTTGCAGTGAAAGCAGCGGTCGAGGCCGTTGCGGACGTAGTCGGGGTTGTCGAGCTCGGCGGTGTGCGGGGTGACGTGGCGCAGCCCCCACTCGCGCGCCAGGCGCTTGGTCTCCTCGAGCTCCTCGGGGGCGAGCGAGGCCGACTGCGCCGTTGCGCACAGCACGTGCTCGCGCCCGAGCGTGTCGGTCGCGACCTTGGCGAGCAAGGCCGAGTCGGCCCCACCCGAGAAGGCGACGACGACCCGGCCGAGCTCGCGCAGCACGCGGGCCAGGGCCGCCAAGGTGCCGGCGTCCTCGATCGTGGTCGGCGCGTCGGGCAGGAGGCTCACCGCAGCGCCGCCAGGACCTCGGCGGGGCTGGCGACCGTGCCGACGACGAAGGGGCCGAACTCGGCAAAGCGCGCCGACGCCTCGTCGAAGCGCATCGTGTAGACGCAGGCCTTGATGTCGTCGAGCTCCTTCGCGAACAAGGTGACGCCCCACTCGTAGTCGTCGAGGCCGGTCGAGCCGGTCACGAGCTGGAGGACCCGGCCGGCAAAGCGGCGGCCGCTCTTGCCGTGGCCGTACATCAGCTCGAGGCGGTCCTCGTAGCCGAGCTGGTACCAGTTGTCCTCGGCGAGGCGGCGCTTGGACATCGGGTAGAAGCAGAAGGCGTTCATGCCCTCGGGGGGGAGCACCGGGTACAGGCGTGCCTGGAGCAGATGGCTTGGTAGCCCCGTGGCGTACTCGGAGACCTCGGTGATCGACACATATGACCAGCTCGGGGCGCATCCCGCGCGGGCCAGCGCGCTCTGCAGGCGGCGCAGTCGGACCTCGGAGGGACCGAGCGCCATGACTGCGAGGTCGGCCTTGTGGCCGAGCAGCGCGGCCGTCACGACCTGGTGCTCATCCCCCTGGCAGTCCTTGACGGCGAGCGCGATCGCCTCGGGGTCGTGATCAGGAGCGAGGTGGCAGAACAGGTGCAGCACTCGCCAGCCAGCGATCGTGGCGTGCTCGTCGCGCGCCTCGCTCGACTCGCGTTGCTCGGTGGCTTCAGGCACAGGAGAAGTCTAGAGGTGGCGGCGTGCGGCCATCTGCGGCCGGTTCGGGACGCGCAACGGGGCGCCCTTGCGGGCGCCCCGTGTGCGGTTCGGTTCGGCGAGCGGGCTAGAAGTCCTCCATGCCCCCGCCCGGAGCCGGCATCGCCGGCTTCTCCTCGGGCTTGTCGACCACGACCGCCTCGGTCGTGAGGAACAGCGCCGCGATCGACGACGCGTTCTGCAGCGCCGAGCGGGTGACCTTGGCCGCGTCGATGACCCCGGTCTTGAAGAGGTTCTCGTACTCCCCGGTCGCCGCGTTGAGGCCTTCGGCGCGGTCGGTGAGGTTGCGCACCTTCTCGATCACCACGCCGCCCTCCAGGCCGGCGTTGACGGCGATCTGCTTCAGGGGCTCCTCGACGGCGCGCGCCACGATCCGGGCGCCGACCGCCTCGTCGCCCTCGAGCTTCTCGGCCCGCTCGAGGATCGCCTGCTGCGAGCGCAGCAGCGCCACGCCACCGCCGGGCACGACGCCCTCTTCGATGGCCGCCTTGGTCGTCGACACCGCGTCCTCGATGCGGTGCTTCTTCTCCTTCAGCTCCACCTCGGTGGCCGCACCGACGCGGATCACGGCGACACCGCCGGCGAGCTTGGCGAGGCGCTCTTGGAGCTTCTCCCGGTCATAGTCCGAGTCGGTGTTCTCGATCTCGGCCTTGATCTGGTTGATGCGGCCCTTGATGTCCGCATCCTCGCCCGCACCCTCGACGATCGTCGTCTCGTCCTTGGTGACGACGACCTTGCGGGCCTGGCCGAGCAGGTCCAAGGTGACGTTCTCGAGCTTCAGTCCGACGTCCTCGGTGATGACCTGGCCGCCGGTGAGGATCGCCATGTCCTGGAGCATCGCCTTGCGACGCTCACCGAAGCCGGGCGCCTTGACGGCGACGCTGCGGAAGGTGCCGCGGATCTTGTTGACCACGAGGGTGGCGAGCGCCTCGCCCTCGATGTCCTCGGCGATGATGACGAGCGGCTTGCCCGTCTGCATGACCTTCTCGAGCACGGGCAGCAGGTCGCGCACCGCGGAGATCTTCGAGCCGAAGAGCAGGATGTAGGGGTCCTCGAGCGAGGCCTCCATGCGCTCAGAATCGGTCACGAAATAGGGGGAGATGTAGCCCTTGTCGAAGCGCATGCCCTCGACGAGGTCCATCTCCATGCCGAAGGTCTGAGACTCCTCGACGGTGATGACCCCGTCCTTGCCGACCCGGTCAATCGCCTCGGCGATCATCTCGCCGATCTCGGCGTCGGCCGCCGAGATGGCGGCGACCTGGGCGATCTGGTCCTTGGAGTCGGTCTCCTTGGCGAGCGCCTTCAGCGAGGCGATCGCCGCCTCGACGGCCGCCTCGATGCCGCGCTTCAGCGACATCGGGTTGGCCCCGGCGGCGACGTTGCGCAGGCCCTCGCGCACGAGGGCGCCGGCGAGCACGGTGGCCGTCGTGGTGCCGTCACCGGCGACGTCGTCGGTCTTCTTCGCGACTTCCTTGACGAGCTCGGCTCCGATCTTCTCGTAGGGGTCCTCGAGCTCGATCTCCTTGGCGATCGACACGCCGTCGTTGGTGATGGTGGGGGCGCCCCACTTCTTCTCCAAGACGACGTTGCGGCCCTTGGGCCCCAAGGTGACCTTCACGGCGTCGACGAGCTGGTTCATGCCGGCCTCGAGCGACCGGCGCGCCTGCTCGTCGAAGGCGATCAGCTTCGGCATTCGGGTGTCCTCCTTGGCTGGTTTCCCAGCCGGACGCTTAGCACTCTCAAGAGGTGAGTGCTAATAGCAAACCACGCGCTGGCGAGTCGTGCAACCGCGCGGGCCGCGGGCTCGTCTCCCGCACGGCGCAACGCGGCGCGCGGACACCGAGGCCCGCCGCCCTCGCTGCTGCTCGCGCCGATCACGGTCGTCTCGAAGCGCCGCCGGCGCGCGCTCTGACCGGGCGCCTCGCCGTGACGTTCTCCGACAAGCCCTGGACGAGCAGTCCGGCGAGGTCTCGGTGGCGCCCCGCTCCGTTCGCAGTTTTCTTCTGCGGCCAGCAGCTCGCCAGCTCCTGAGCTGGCCGAACGAGCTGGCCGGCGCGTGGTGCTGACGCAGCCTCGGAGCCCGCCGAGCTCCCTCGCTTGCGCGTCAGCCGCTTCGCAGCTGGCCGCTAGCCCCCGGCGACGGCGGGCACCACCGAGAGCGTCTGGCCGTCGCTCACCGGCGTGTCGAGGCCCTTCAAGAAGCGGACGTCCTCGTCGGCGAGGAAGACGTTGACGAAGCGCCGCAGGTTGCCGCCCTCGTCGAGGAGGCGCTCGCCCATGCCTGGGTGCGCCTTGTCGAGGGCCGCGAACACCTCGGCGACGGTGGCGCCCTCGACGGCGACCTCGCCGACGCCCCCGGTCAAGGAGCGGAGCTGGGCGGGGATGCGGACGATGACGCTCATCGGATGCCTCCTGCGGCCTCGTCGGCCGCGACGAATGCTTCGAGGGACGGGGGGATCACGTAGCTCGGGCCGACGCCCTCGCCGAGGGCCTCGACGGTCTTCAGGCCATTGCCGGTGACGTAGGCGACGACGCGCTCGTCGGGGCCGATCGCGCCCTCGGCGGCGAGCTTGGCCAGCGTGGCGATCGTGACGCCACCGGCGGTCTCGGCGAAGATCCCCTCGGTGCGGGCGAGCAGGGAGATCGCCTCGAGGATCTCGGGGTCGCTCACCGCCCCGACCCGGCCTCCGCTCGAGCGGACCACCTCGAGCGCGTACCAGCCGTCTGCCGGGTTCCCGATCGCCAAGGACTTGGCGATCGTGTCGGGGCGGACGGGGCGGACCGTGTCGGATCCCTCGGCAAAGGCGGTGGCCACCGGTGCGCACCCGAGCGCCTGGGCGCCCGAGACCCGGACGGGGTGCGGCTCGACGAGGCCAACCTTCTCGAGCTCGCCGAAGCCCTTGTGGATCTTGGTGAGCTGGCTGCCCGAGGCGATCGGCACGACGACGTGGTCCGGCAGCTCCCAGCCGAGCTGTTCGGCCACCTCGAAGGCCAGGGTCTTTGAGCCCTCGGAGTAGTAGGGGCGCACGTTGACGTTGACGAATGCCCATTCCGGGCGATCGCTCGCCAGCTCGGCGCAGAGTCGGTTGACGTCGTCGTAGTTGCCTTCGACCGCAACGAGGCGTCCACCAAAGACCGCCGTCGTCGCCACCTTGACCCGCTCGAGGTTGGCAGGGATGAAGACGTAGGAATCCATGCCTGCGCGGGCAGCTGCCGCCGCCACCGCGTTGGCGAGGTTGCCGGTCGACGCGCAGGCGGCGACCTTCAGCCCGAGCTCGCGCGCCTTGGTCAGGGCGACGCCGACGACGCGGTCTTTGAACGAGCCGGTCGGGTTGCGGGTGTCGTCTTTCAGCCAGAGCTCGCCGAGGCCGAGCTCGGCGGCCAGGCGGTCGGCCCGCACCAGGGGGGTGAAGCCGGGGTTGAGGTCGGCGCCGGCGGGACCGGCCACCGGCAGCAGGTCGACGTAGCGCCAGATGCTGGCCGGCCCGGCGCCAATGCGCGCTTTGGAGACCCGCGCGGCGATCGCGTCGTAATCGTAGGCGACCTCGAGCGGTCCAAAGCAGTAGTCGCAGACGTGCAGGGCTTCGGCCGGATAGGCGCGTCGGCACTCACGACAGACCAGGCCTTGCACGAACCCCACGGTTCCTCCCTCATCGGTCGGGCATTGGCACCTCGCACAGGAGCATCGCTCCGGCACTGGTTGCCGCGGCGTCACAGGGCCCGTCCCTCAGCCGCTCTGGATGATCAGCTCCAGTTTGGACGACGCAACGCGGCCTCGTCAAAGGGCCGACGTTGCCGCCCGGTGGGTCAGAGGGAAAGATGGTCGTCGTGCCCGGTTCCATCACCACGTACCACCACGAGGACTTCAGTGCCGCCCAGCTCGCGGAGCGCAAAGGCTCCCAGAAGGTCGCCGTCGTCATTCCCGCCCGTGACGAGGAGCGCACGGTCGGCCGGGTCGTCTCGGCCGTGCGCGACGGCCTGGTGGACCGCATCGGCCTGGTCGATGACGTCGTGGTGGTCGACGACGGCTCGCAGGACCGCACCGCCGACATGGCGGCGCACGCCGGCGCGAGGGTCGTGGCGAGCACCGCGGAGCGCGACGCCCACGGCCGCCCGGTGGGTCTCGGCAAGGGCGGGGCGATGCGCGTCGGCCTGGCGGTGACCGAGGGAGACATCGTCGTCTTTTTGGACGCCGACGTTTCCAACCTGCGTGCGCATTTCGTCACCGGCCTCCTCGGCCCACTGCTCAGCGACGCCTCGATCGTGCTCGTCAAGGGGCGCTTCGGGCGCTCGGCCCGCGGCGACGTGGTCGGGGGCGGGCGGGTCACCGAGCTCGTCGCACGTCCGGCGCTGGCGTTGCTGTTCCCGGACCTGAGCGTGCTCGAGCAACCGATCGCCGGCGAGACCGCCGTGCGCCGCGAGGCGCTCGCGCACCTCGAGCTCGACGACGGCTACGGCGCCGACATTGGGATGCTGATCGACGTCGCCGGCCGCTACGGGGCCGGCGCCCTCGCCCAGGTCGACCTCGGGGTCCGCGTCCACCGGTCGCGCCCGCTCGACCAGCTCGTTCCCCAGGCGCACGCCGTCCTCGGGGCGGCGCTGCGGCGCGCCGGGGTGTTGAGCCAACCGTGAGCGACCTGGTGGTGGTCTCCAACCGGGGGCCGGCCACGCTGCGCATCGGCGAATCGGGCGAGCTCGTGGTCCGCCACGCGGCAGGTGGGCTCGCCCCCAGCCTGCTGCACGCGCTCGAGCGCCTCGAAGGACGCGACCGGTTGTGGATCGCCTCGACCATGAGCGAGGGCGACCGGGAGGCGGCGCGCCGGGGCCTTCCCGCCGAGCTCGTCGGAGGCTGCGCGCTCCGCCTCGTCGACGTGCCCGGCGAGGTGCGCGACGCGGCCTACCGCGTCATCGCCAACGGATCGCTGTGGTTCCTCACCCACGGGCTCTTCGACCGCACCCGGCGGCCGGCCTTCGACCGCCACTGGCACCGCGCCTGGGAGGGCTACCGGGAGTTCAACCGGCGCTTTGCCAGCGAGATCGCCGAGCGCGCGAACGAGGGCGGGGTCGTGATGGTCAACGACTACCACCTCTTTTTGGTGGGCGCCTTCCTCGCCGAGCAGCGGCCGGACCTGAAGACGGTGCACTTCACCCACACGCCGTTCCCCGGCCCCGACGAGCTCTCGGTACTCCCCCAGGCGGTGCTCACCGAGCTGCTCGGCGGTCTCGCCGCGCACGGGGCGGCGGGCTTCCACACGCCGCGGTGGGCTGACGGCTATCTCGCAGGAGCCGCGCGGGTGCTGGAGGGGGCGCCGCTGGCCTTCGCCGCGCCGCTCGGCATCGACGTCCAGGCGCTCGCCGCCGTCGCCGAGTCGCCCGAGTGCCGGGCCGCAGAAGAACGGCTCCTCGATCGCCTCGCGGGCCGTCAGCTGATCTTTCGCGCCGACCGGATCGAGCTCTCGAAGAACCTCCTGCGGGGCTTTCTCGCCTTCGAGGAGCTGCTCGAGACCGAGCCGCGCTGGCGTGGCCGGGTGGTGTTCGTCGCCCGGGCCTACCCCTCGCGCCAGGACCTGCCTGAGTACCTGGCCTACCGCAACGAGGTCGAGCGCCTGGTCGAGCGCATCAACGAGCGCTTTGGATCGGGAGAGAACCTGCCGATCGAGCTCGAGATCGACGACGACTTTCCGGCGTCGCTCGCCGCGTTGCGCCGCTATGACGTCTTGCTCGTGAACCCGGTTCGCGACGGGATGAACCTGGTCGCCAAGGAGGGCCCCGCGGTCAACCGCAGCGACGGCGTGGTGGCGCTGTCACGCGAGGCGGGCGCCTTCGGCGAGCTTGCCGGTCCGGCGCTCGCGCTCGACCCCTTCGACGTCTCGGGCACCGCCGCGGTGCTGGCCCGCGCCCTTGAGATGCCGAGCGACGAGCGGGCGCGCCGCGCCAAAGAGCTCCACGACCGCGCCCCCGGCCTGCCCCCGGCCCGCTGGCTCGAGCAGGTGCTCGCCGAGGCGCGCCCGGCGAGCCCGCTCCCGCCCCGAGCCCAGGGCTAGCCGCCTCAGCCGCGCTTGGCGACGATCGCCTCGAGGAAGGCTCGGGTCCCCTGCGGGCCCTCGACCACGAGGTCGGCGGCGGCGACGAGCTCGGCCGGCGACTCCGGGCTGCGCACCGCGACCCGGATCACCTCGAGGCCCGCGTCGGCGAGCTCGTCGAGGACGGCGAAGGCGGCGAGATCGCCGCGATCGTCTCCGACGAAACAGGCGGTGCGCATCCCCTCCGCCAGCCGCCGGAGGGCCTGGCCCTTGTCGCCGATGCCCGGGACGGCGAGCTCGAGGGCCATCTTGCCGGCGAGGACCTCGAGGCCCTGGCGCTCGCCCACCGCTCGACCGAGCGCGTCGAGCTCGTCCGCGCGATCGGGCACCTGCCGCCAGTGCACGACGACGCTCAGCCCCTTGCGCTCGAGCTCGATCCCCCCGGCCTCGTCCTCGAGCTCGGCGATCGCCCGGTCCAGCCGGGCGCGTGCCGCGCCGTCTTGCGGGATCGTCGGGTTGGCGAGCGCCCGGTCGCGCTGGCGGGCCTCGGCGCCATAGAGGCCAAAGAGCGAGACGTCGGGCGCCTTGGCGAGCGCTGCTTCCAAGAAGGCGAGCGGCCGCCCGGAGATGACGGCGACCCGCCCGAGGGATGAGGCGGCGCGCTGGAGCAGCTCGGGGATCTGTGGCAACGCGACCGCGGTCGCGGGGTCCTCGACGATCTCGGCGAGCGTTCCGTCGAAGTCGACGCACAGCACGCACGACCCGGCGGCCGCGGCGATCCGTCCCGCTGCCTCCTCGAGCGACTCCACCACGGCCTAGCGGTGCCGGAAGCGGTTCGGCACCGGCCGTCCGAGCAGGCGAGCCGCCCGCCGCTCGGTGCGTCGCCGCCGGAGTCGGCGCACCCCGAGCGGGTCGTAGGCGAGCGCCTGCGGCGAGTCACAGAGCGCGTCGAGCAGCTCGTAGTAGCGGCTCGCCGACAGCGACAGCGAGCGACGGATCGCCGCCGCCTTGGTCTCCTCGCCCGGCCGCTGCCACCAGCTGCGCTCGAAGTCGAGGACGGCCCGCTCCTGCCGCGTCAGCTCCGTGCCCGCCACCGACTCGATGCTGCCGCCGTGCCCGCCGCGAAGCAAGCATTGTCGCCCCGGCGGGCGCGCGACTCGCAACGGGCCCCCGGGTCTGCGAGGCTCTTTCGCAAATGGCGGCGTCGGTCAGCTATCTCGTTGCCTTCGGCGGCGGCATCGCTTCGTTCGTCTCGCCGTGCGTGCTTCCGGTCGTGCCCGCCTACCTGTCGATGGTGACCGGCCTCGACATCACCGAGTCCCAGGCGGGCAGCCGCCAGCATCTCGTGCGGGTGGTGCGCGACACCTTGCTGTTCATCGCCGGCTTCGGCGTCGTCTTCGTCCTACTCGGCGTCTCGGCGACGGCGGTCGGCTCGACGCTCATCCACCACAAGATCCTCCTGACCCGACTCTCGGGCGTCGTGGTGCTGGCGATGGCGGCCTTTCTCGCCGGCTCGCTCGTCTTGCGCCTTCCCTTCTTGTTCCGAGAGCTCCGCTTCCACCCGATGCCGTCGCGGCTCGGGCCGTTCGCGGCGCCGCTGACGGGCGTGGCCTTCGGCTTCGGCTGGACGCCGTGCATCGGCCCGGTGCTCACCTCGGTGCTCGCGGTCGCCGGCCTGCAGCGCGGCGTCGGTCAGGGTGCCGCCCTGCTCGCGTTCTACGCCGCCGGGCTGGGCGTGCCCTTCCTCGTCGTCGGCTGCGGGTTCTCCAAGGTGGCGGGCGCCCTGCGCTGGGTGCGTGCCCACGCGCTGGCGATCACGGCGGCCTCGGCGGCGCTGCTCGCTTTCTTCGGCGTCTTGCTCGTCCTCGACCGCTTCACGTGGCTCACGAGCGAGCTCGAGGTGGCGCTGCGGGCGATCGGTCTCGGCGGCCTGATCACCGTCGGCTGACGGGTTCGCTCGCTGCGCCCTCGGCGCTCAGCGCTCGCCGTCGAACGACAGCAGGGCGCGCACCGGCCGGTGGTCCGAACCGGCATGTGGCATCACCTCGCCAGCGCGTGCCGTGACGGCGCGGCTGATGAAGATGTGGTCGGGCTGGGCGACGCGCCGCCACGAGGGCCAGGTGCGGCCGCGCACCGCGCGCCGCCAGCCGGGCAGCGCCAGGCTGAGCGGCGGCCCGAAGCAGTTCATGTCCCCCATCAAGACGCCCGGCCGGTCCCTCGGTGGCAGCGCGTCCCGCAGCTCGTCGAAGCGAAAGGGGGAGCCGGCGCTGAGGTGGGGGAAGTGCGTGCCGACGACGGTCAGGACCCCCGCCGGGGCCTCGACCTCGGCGGTGAGGATGGCGCGATCGAGGGGCTCCCGCTTGAGCGGTCTGAGCGGGATGACCTTGGAGGAGCGCACGGGCAACCGGCTGAACAACAGGACGTTCCACGTGCCGCGCGCCCGCGGCGGCCGGCCGCGGCGGCGCACCGCGCGCGGCACCTTGCGGCCATAGAGGGCGAGGCCGGGATCGTGCATTGCCGTCGGGGCCCAGCGCCGCGCCGCGTGCCCGCTCAGCACTGGCGGGTGCCGCAGCGCTGCTCGGGCGAGGCTTGCCTCCGCCGCGAGCTCGTAGCCGCCTTCGCGCGCCAGCCGCTCGGCGATCGAGGCTGCCTCATGGACACCCGGTGCGCCTGGCTCGTCGGCATCGGGCAGGAAGGCCTCGACGAGCAAGAGCACGTCGGCGTCGGTGGCAAGGCACCCCGGCAGCGGGTCGTAGGGACGGCCCCAGCCGTCGATCCCCGCATGCACGTTGAAGGAGGCGACGAGCACCTCGCCCGGGGCGCGCTTCACGGCGCGGTCCATGCCCCAAGCGGCGCGCTCGCGACCCTCGCCAGCCGCACGACCTCAGCCCGCCGCCAGCTTGCGGACGACGTATCGCAAGATCCCGCCGTGGAGGAAGTACTCCGCCTCGGTCGGGGTGTCGATGCGCAGGGTCGCCTCGAACGACTTGTCGTCGGCGCGCACGCTGACCCGCTTGCCGATCAGCTCGTTGGCGCCTGCGCCGGCGATCCCGGAGATGTCGAAGTGCTCCTTGCCACTGAGGCCGAGGGACTCCACGCTCTCGCCATCGAGGAACTGCAGCGGGGCGACCCCCATCCCGATCAGGTTCGACCGGTGGATCCGCTCGTAGCTCTGGGCGAGCACGGCGCGCACGCCGAGCAGGGCGACCCCCTTGGCGGCCCAGTCACGCGACGAGCCAGATCCGTACTCCTTGCCGGCGAGCACCACGAGCGCCACGCCCTCGTCGCCGTAGCGCATCGCCACGTCGTAGATGGATCCCTGGGTCTCGTCGGGGAGGTGGACGCTTACGCCGCCCTCGGTCCCCGGCGCCAGCCGGTTGCGGATCCGCACGTTGGCGAAGGTGCCGCGGATCATCACCTCGTGGTTGCCCCGGCGGGTCCCATAGGAGTTGAAGTCAACGGGCTGGACGTCGTGGTCGATGAGCCAGGCGCCCGCGGGGCTCGTGGTCTTGATCGAGCCGGCGGGCGAGATGTGGTCGGTGGTGACGCTGTCGCCAAGCACCGCGAGCGCTCGGGCGCCGCGCACGTCCTCGAGCGGCTCGGGATCGGCGCCCATGCCCTCGAAGTAGGGGGGCTTGCGGATGTAGGTCGAGACCTCGTCCCACTCATAGCGCTCGCCGCTGCCGACCTCGAGGGACTGCCAACGCTCGTCGCCGGAGGAGACGTCGGCGTAGCCCGAGGCGTACATCGCCGGCTGCACCGCTTCGCGCACGGCGTCGGTGACCTCGTGCTGGCTCGGCCACAGATCCCGCAGGTAGACGGGCTCGCCTGCCGCGTCGGTGCCGAGCGGGTCGTTCAACAGGTCGATGTCCATCGTCCCGGCGAGCGCATAGGCGACGACGAGCGGGGGCGAGGCGAGGTAGTTCATCCGGACGTCGGGGTGGATGCGCCCCTCGAAGTTTCGGTTGCCCGACAGGACGGCGGCAGCGGCGATGTCGCCGGCGGCGATGGCCTCGGAGACCCCCTCAACGAGCGGCCCGGAGTTGCCGATGCAGGTCGTGCAGCCGAAGCCGACGAGGCCGAAGCCCAACTTGTCGAGGTACGGCGTCAGCCCGGCGCGCTCGTAGTACTCCATGACGACGCGCGACCCCGGGGCGAGGGAGGTCTTCACCCAGGGCTTGACGGCAAGGCCGCGCTCGACCGCCTTGCAGGCCAGCAGGCCAGCGGCCAGCATCACCTGGGGGTTCGAGGTGTTCGTGCAGCTCGTGATCGCGGCGATCACGACGGCGCCGTGTGCAATGGGCACCTCGCTCCCGTCGCGGAGGCGGGCCGACGCGCTGGCGCCGGTGTCGCCGTCACCGAGCGTGCGGGACAACGCGCCGTGAAAGCTCGTGCGGGCCGAGCTGAGCGGCACGCGGTCTTGGGGGCGCGCCGGGCCAGCGAGGCTCGGGACCACGCTCGACAGGTCGAGGCTGAGGCGCTCGCTGTACGCGAGCTCGATGCCGGGCTCGTGCCACAGGCCCTGCTCTTTGGCGTAGGCCTCGACCAGCGCGACGAGCTCGGGCGGCCTTCCCGTGAAGCGCAGGTAGCGCAGCGTCTCCTCATCGATCGGAAAGATGGTGACCGTCGAGCCGTACTCGGGCGACATGTTGCCGATGGTCGCCCGGTTCTCGAGCGGCACCGAGGCGACGCCGGGTCCGTAGCACTCGACGAACTTGCCGACCACGCCGTGGGCGCGCAGCAGTTCGGCGATGGTGAGGACGAGGTCGGTTGCCGTCGTCCCCTCGGGCAGCTGGCCGTCGAGGCGCAGGCCGACGACGGGCGGCAGCAGCATGGAGATGGGTTGGCCGAGCATCGCGGCCTCGGCCTCGATCCCGCCGACCCCCCAGGCCAGAATGCCGAGCCCGTTGACCATCGGCGTGTGGGAGTCGGTGCCCACCACCGTGTCGGGGAAGACGAGACCCTCGGCGTCGCGCTGGACGACCTTTGAGATCAGCTCGAGGTTCACCTGGTGGCAGATCCCGGTGTCGGGGGGGACCACCTGGAAGTTGGAGAACGCCTGCTGACCCCAGCGCAAGAAGCGGTAGCGCTCGGCATTGCGCGAGAACTCGAGCTCGGCGTTGCGGGCGAAGGCGTCCGGGCGCGCCGAGACGTCGGCGATCACCGAGTGGTCGATCACGAGGTCGACCGGTACCTGTGGGTTGACCCGCTGCGGCGCCCCTCCGAGCTGCTCGACGGCGTCGCGCAGGGCGGCCAGGTCGACCACGCAGGGAACCCCGGTGAAGTCCTGGAGCAAAATCCGCGCCGGCGAGTAGGCGATCTCGCGGCCCGCCGGCCCCCTGCGCGCGAAGTCGGCCACCCCTTCGATGTCCTCGGGCCGGACGTTCACCCCGTCCTCGTGGCGCAGCAGGTTCTCGAGCAGCACCTTGGTCGCGTAGGGCAGGGCGGCCACGTCGTGGTCCTCGGCCAGACGAGAGAGCCGGTACAGCGAGTAGGTCTCGCCACCAACCTCAAAGGTTCCTCGCGCCCCAAAGCTGTTCGCCGTCATCGCCGCCTCCTTCTCGGGCCAGACGCTAACGGGCGGCGGGCACCTCGTTCATCTCGGCGCGCGCGGGCTCGGCCTGCCCGCCCTCCAGCGCGTGCAGCCCGAGGCAGGCGTCCTCGGTGACGGCGCCCGCGCCGGGGTGCACGCGGTCGCGCAAGCGCTCGAGCAGCGCCGCGAGCAGCCCCTGCTCTTCCTCACTCAAGACGCCCTCGAGCAGGGTGTGGACATCGAGGCGGTGGCGGGCGAGCGCCTCTTCCATGCGCATGATCCCGCGTTCGGTCAAGCTGGCGAAGGTGCCGCGGCGATCGTTCGGGCACGATTCCCGCCGCGCCAGGCCCGCTTCGACCAATCGGTCGACGGCGCGCGACAGGCCGCTCGGCGACAGGCCCGACTGGTGGGCGAGGTCGCTCATCCGCAGGCGGTGGCCGTCGCTGCGGGCGAGGCGAATGAGCAGCTCGAAGGACTGCCCGCCCACCCCCAGCTGATCGTCCAGGCCGGGGGCGAGGGCCCGCCGAAGCCCGGCGGCCGATTCGAGGACCAGGCCGACGAGGGTGATCGGGTCGGTGCGCGGCGCTGACGCCATGGCGACAGTCTAACCATCCGCTAGTAGATGTTTGCACACGCAACTAAACTGCCCTACGGTGTGGGGGTCCTGCCGGCGACGCGCTGGCGCAGCTATTGAGGAGGTTCCCGAGATGAGCGAGACGATCGAGACCGCAGCCCCCCTGACCCGGCGGGTCGGCGCCGGCGAGCTGCCCGCCGCCGGGCGCTACGTGATCGACAAGTCGCACACGGTCGTCGGCTTCGTCGTGCGCCACATGATGATCGCCAAGGTGCGTGGGCAGTTCAACGAGTTCGAGGGTGAGATCGTGATCGGCGAGGGCGCCGCTGACGCCAGCGTGTCGCTGTCGATCCAGGTCCAAAGCGTCGACACCCGGGACGCGCAGCGCGACGCGCACCTGCGCACGAACGACTTCTTCGAGGCCGAGAAGTTCCCGACGATCACCTTCGCGAGCACCAAGGTCGACCAGGACGGCTCCGGCTGGAAGGTGACCGGTGACCTGACCATCAAGGGTGTTACCAAGTCCGTGGTGCTCGACGTCGAGTTCAACGGCGCCCAGCGCGATCCCTGGGGTGGCATTCGCATCGGCTACTCGGCGAGCACCGAGATCGACCGCCACGACTTCGGGGTCGACTACAACGCCGCGATCGAGGGTGGCGGTGTCGTCGTCGGTGCCAAGGTGAAGATCGAGATCGAGGCCGAGGCCGCCCTTCAGGCCTGAGCACCAGCTCCTGGCCCCACAGCGCTGGGGCCAGGAGCCCTGGCGCACCTTGCACCGGGCGTGCTTGCATGCCGGCCATGTCGACGGCCGTCCCGGTGCTCGAGTTCGTAGCGGCGACGGTCGACCTGCCCGGCGGCCGGCGCATCCTCGGCCCGGTGAGCCTCTCGGTACAAGCCGGCGAGCACTGGGCGCTGCTCGGCCCGAATGGCTCGGGCAAGACGACCCTGCTCTCGCTCGCCGGCGCCGAGCGGCATCCTTCCTCGGGCAGCGTCGACGTCCTCGGTTGTCGTCTCGGCCATGTCGACCTGCGCGAGCTGCGAGCGCGCATTGGCACCGTCGGCCACCGGGTGGCCGACCGGTTGCCCCCGGCAGCCACTGGCCTCGAGATCGTCCTCACCGGCGCGCGCGGCCTGCTCGCGCCCTGGTGGGGGAGTTTCAGCGCGGCCGAGACCGCGCAGGCGAGGGCGCTGCTCGAGTCGCTCGGTTGCGCGCATCTCGCCGACCAGCCGCTCGCCCGCTGCTCCCAGGGCGAGCGCCAGCGCATCTTGCTCGGCCGCTCACTGCTCGGCGGCCATCCCGTGTTGCTGCTCGACGAGCCGGCCGTCGGTGTCGACCTGCCGGGACGAGAGGCGCTGGTCGGCGCGCTTGACCGCCTGGCGGCCCTGCCGGAGGCGCCGACGACGGTGCACGTGGCGCACACCTTGGAGGAGCTTCCGGCGAGCACGACGCACGCGATGCTGCTGCGCGACGGCGAGATCGTGGCGAGCGGCCGCGCCGGCGAGGTGCTCGCGCCCGAGCCGCTCTCGGCCGCCTTCGGCATCGACTTCTCCGTCGAGTGCCGCGATGACGGCCGGTATTTCGCCTGGGCGCGCCCGCGCTGGTGAGCACGGCACCCCGGTGGGTCCGGGGTCCCAGCCGTGCCATTAGCCTGCGGTCCGTGGAAAAGCGACGATTGGGAAAGACGGACTACGAGATCAGCGTCATTGGCTTTGGCGCGTGGGCGATCGGCGGCAGCTGGGGTGATGTCGACGATGAGACGTCGATGGCGGCGCTGCACGCCGCGGTCGATGCCGGGGTGAACTTCATCGACACGGCCGACGTCTATGGCGACGGTCGAAGCGAGCGGCTCGTGGCGCGCCTTCGCGACGAGCGGGACGAGCCGATCGTCATCGCCACCAAGGCAGGGCGACGCGCGCCGGTCCAGCGGGTGGAGGAGTACACGGCCGAGCACCTCGAGTCCTGGATCGACCGCAGCCTGTCGAACCTGCGCACCGAGCGCCTCGACCTCGTCCAGCTGCACTGCCCACCGACCGACCTGTACTACCGGCCCGAGGTGTTCGAGGCGCTCGACCGCCTCGTCGAGGCCGGCAAGGTGGCCCATTACGGCGTCTCGGTCGAGCGAGTGGAAGAGGCGCTGAAGGCGATCGACTACCCCGGGGTCGCCTCGGTGCAGATCATCTACAACATCTTCCGCCAGCGCCCCGCCGAGCGCTTCTTTGCCGCGGCGCGCGACGCCGATGTCGGCATCATCGTGCGGGTCCCCCTCGCCTCGGGGCTGCTCACTGGAAAGATCACCGCCACGACCACCTTCGCGGAGAACGACCACCGCAACTTCAACCGCCACGGCGAGTCCTTCGACGTCGGCGAGACCTTTGCCGGTGTCGACTTCGAGCGCGGCCTCGAGGTCGTCGACGAGCTCCGCAAGCTCGTTCCCGAGGACGGCGACCTTGCGACCATGGCGCTGCGCTTTTGCTACTCCGACCCGGCGGTGACGACGGTGATCCCTGGCGCCAAGCGCCCCGACCAGGCCCAGGCGAACGCGGCGGCGGGCGACGCCGGCGTGCTCGACGGCGCCACGCTCGCCCGGCTGCGCGAGCTGTACTGGGACCGCGTCGCCCCGTCGGTGCACTACCGCTGGTAGCGGCTACATGCGCTCGGGGGCCTCGATCCCGAGCAGCCCGAGGCCGGTCGCGAGCACCGCGGCGGTCAACGAACAGAGCAGCAGGCGGTCCTCGCGGAGCTCCGCGGACTCGGCGCGCAGCACCGGGCACTGCTCGTAGAAGGTCGTGAAGACGGCCGCGAGCTCATAGAGGTAGGTGCACAGCCGGTTCGGGGCGCGGTCGCGCACCGTCGTCCGGACCGCCTCGGGCAGCCCCAAGAGCGCGACCGCGAGGTCGCGCTCTTGGGGGGCATCGAGGCGCGGTGGCCGGGCAGCCGGCCGTGCCGACGCACTGCGCCGGAAGATCGAGCAGATGCGCGCGTGCGCGTACTGGAGATAGGGCCCGGTGTTGCCCTCGAAGGCGAGCATGCGGTCCCAGTCGAAGACGTAGTCGCGCGTGCGCTCGGTGGACAGGTCGGCGTACTTGACCGCCCCGATGCCGACGGCGCGCGCGACGGCGGCCTGCTCCTCGTCGCCGAGCTCGCTCGATCGCTCGTCGAGCGCCTCCCGGGCGCGGGCGACGGCTTCGTCGAGCAAGCTCACGAGCTTGATGCTCTCCCCGGCTCGGGTCTTCAGCATCTTGTGGTCCGCCCCGAGGACGCTGCCGAAGGCCACGTGGTCGGCGATGACGCCGTCGCCGAGCCAGCCGGCCATCTTGGCGACGGCGAAGCACATCGCGAGGTGCTGCTCTTGGGGCGCGCCGACCACGTACCAGATCAGGTCGGCCTTGAGGCGACCGACGCGATCGCGAATGGCCGCCAGATCGGTGGCGGCGTAGCCGAAGCCGCCGTCGGACTTCTGCACGATGAGCGGGAGCGGCGTCTCTTCCCGGGTGACGAACCCGGGAGGGAAGACGCACAGCGCGCCGTCACTCTCGACGAGCAGCCCCTTTTGGCGGAGCTCTTCGACCAGCGCGGGCAGATCGGCGTTGTAGAAGCTCTCCCCGACGATGTCGTCGTCGCTCAAGGTCACCCCGAGCTTGCGGTAGACCTCGTTGAAGTACCCGACGCTCTCGGCGACGAGGATCCGCCACAGCCGCAGCGTCTCCTCGTCACCTGACTGCAAGAGCACGACCCGGCGACGGCTGCGCTCTTTGAAGTCCTCGTCCGCGTCGAACGAGGCGCGCGCCTGGCGGTAGAAGCTCGTGAGGTCGCCGACTGACAGCTCCTGGGCCGCCTCGCTCTCTCCGATGTCGAGCAGATGCTCGATCAGCATGCCAAAGGGCGTCCCCCAGTCGCCGATGTGGTTCTCGCGGATCACCTCGTGGCCGCAGTAGGCCAAGATACGACAGAGCGCATCGCCGATGATCGTGGTGCGGAGATGGCCGACGTGCATCTCCTTTGCGACATTGGGGTGCGAGTAGTCCACCACGACGCGAAGCGGCGGCCCCTCGGCCGGCACGGCGAGGCCGTCGGTCGCGGCCGCCGCCAGCTCGGCGGCAAGGAAGCTCGGATCGAGCGAGAGGTTGATAAAGCCCGGTCCGCTCACCTCGACGAGCGAGCAGACGCCATCAAGGTCGAGATGTGAGCGGATCTCCTCGGCGACCTCACGGGGGTTGCGCCCCAGGCGCTTTGCGAGCGCGAGCGCCCCGTTGGCCTGGAAGTCGGCTCGATCCGAAGGGCGCAGCACGGGGTCGGCGTCGGGGTCGAGCACCGCGAAGGCGGTGGACAGACGCGACTCGAGCAGTCGGCGCAGGTCGATCATGACCCATTCTCGCACCCGAGCCCGACGCTCCGACGCGCCGCTCACCAGCGGCCGCGGTGCACGACCTCCTCGAAGGGGCGGCGCTTGGGGGAGGCGACCGGCGAGATCGGGCGATCCGCCGGATAGCCGAGCGCGAGGAAGTAGGCGCCGTAGCGGTCGGCTGGCAGGCCGAGCAGCTCGCGGCAGCGCGCCTGATCGGCGATCGCGGCGTGCCCGCTGCCGATCCCAAGGTCGGCAGCCGCCACCGCCATCGCCATCACCGCCTGGCCGAGGTCGAACTGGTCGATCATGGCTTGGCGCTCGTCGTCGGGCGCGGGCAGGACCAAGGTGATCGTCGCCGCCGAGCTCGCGACATGGCCCGCACCCTGCCACAAGGTGGCGAGCTGCTCGAGCTCTTGGCGATCGGTGCTCACGAGGAAGTCCCAATGCTGACGGTTGTTGGCCGAGGGGGCTCTTCTCCCCGCCTCTAAGATCTCGACCAGCTGGGCCTCGGGGATCGGCCGGTCCGCGAACGAGCGGACGTTGCGCCGGGCCCGCAGTGCATCGCGCGTCTCCATGCGCGCGAGGCTAGGGGCCCGGCGCCGACGTCGCTACGTCAGCGGCTCGCCTTCACGTCGTCGGCAACCATCGCCAGGAAGGGGACGACCTGGGTACCCCACTGGGAGGCGATCGGGTCGGGCACCGTGAAGACGTGGTGCAGGTGTACGGCGCGCAGTGCCGAGAATCCGGGCCGTGCCGCGAAGGTCGCGGCGGACTGACCGCAGCACTGGTCGTCGGCGAGGAAGACGTAGTCGGGGTTGGCGCGCAGCAGGTACTCGGCGGACAGCTGCGGGAAGCCGTCGCCGCCCTTGCCGGCGGCATTCGCGATATTGACCATCCCGAGCTTGCCGAACAGCGAGCCGACGAAGGTCGATGCCGTCGCGCTGTACAGGTCGCTGCTGAACTCGATGTAGTAGGTCTTGCCCCGCGCCCGGCTGCCGAGGCCCGCCACGATGCGAGCGAGCGCCGCCTTGATCCGTCCCACCGCCCCTGCCGCCTGGGCGCGATGGCCGGTGGCCGCGCCGAGTTGCTCGAACTGGTGGTAGGCGGCCGCAAGGTTGGCCGCTGGCGGCATCACGAGCACCGGGATGTGCAGGAGCTGGAGCTGGTGGACGAGCCCCGGCTCTTCAAAGCCGAGCACGACCAGATCGGGCCGGTAGCGCAGGTAGGACTCTGCGCTCGTCTCGCCGCCCGTGAGATCGGTGCGCGGGGCATCTTTGGGGACCGTCGAGTACTTGTCGACCGCGACAACCTGGTGCCCCGCCCCGTCGGCGTACAGCATCTCGGTCGCCGAGGGGGACAGGGACATGATCCGCGTCGGCGGAGCGGTGAAGGTGACGGCGCCGTTGGCGGCGTGGATCGTGACCGGGAATCCTCGATGCCGGCTCGCTGCCGCGGCGCTCACCGCCAGGGTGGAGCTGGCGACGGCCACGCTGAGGAGCGTCGCGAGCCTGACGAGCCTGGCAAGGGGACGGATAGTTCGCATGTGGTGGCCTCCTGTCGGTCGAGGGGTGGTGAGGCTCGACGACAGGGGGACTGCCGTTCGACCGCGCGTTCCTCGACGTGCACTGGTCGCTACCGGTCCTCGAGGCGACCTGGCTCGTCCCCGAACGGGCGGGGATCGACAGTTGCGGGACAGCGCCGGACTCGCACCGGACTTCGCTCGCGGATCGGTTGCGCCGTCACCGTAGGGCGCGTCGGCGCGCGTCGGCAAGCGATCTCGCCCGGCGCGCCGCGGGGGTGATCCGACGCGCCGCCCCTGGCAGAGCGGATGCCTCCGGGCTAAGTTGGCCGCGACCGTGGTGTCAGCGAAGTCCGGTGCGAGTCCGGCGCTGTCCCGCAGCTGTAAGGCCGAGAGGCCGAGCCAGATCGCCTGGCCACGGTGCACGGACAAGAGGCTCTCGAGGAAGAGCGGCTCGTGCGGCAGGGCCCTCGCCGCTGCCGTCGATCCCCCTCAGGAAGGAGCGGCGTTGAGGGGTCCCGGCGGTCGAGCCGGTGCGGGGTCGTGCGTGCCCGCGGCCGCGTGAGCGCGCCGTTGCTCCGTTCGCCTCGACCGGCGCGCCTTCCGGTCGAGGTCCTCGCCGCTACGCACGGCGCCAACGCGCGAGGAGAGCGGCACCTGCCCTGGTGGATGCTGGCGATCGGCATCGCCGCGCTCGCCGCCTCGATGCTGGTGGCCGTGCTGATCGGCCCGTTCGACCTGCCGCCTCGGGCGATCGCGCTGGCGCTCGTCGGCCGCCTGCCCTTCGTCACGATCCACGACGGCCTCGGGCCGCTGGCCTCTGCGGCACTGTTCCAGATCCGCCTGCCCCGCGTCGTCCTCGGCGCGATGGTTGGCGGGACCTTGGCGGTCTCGGGTGCCGCGTACCAGGGGGTCTTCCAAAACGCGCTGGCCGATCCCTACCTGCTCGGCGTCGCCTCGGGCGCCGGTCTTGGAGCGACCGCCGCGATCGTGCTCGTCCAGCACCCCGCGGCGCTCGCCCTGAACCCGGTGCCACTGGCCGCCTTCGCCGGCGCGGTCGTCTCGGTGGCGGCGACCTACGTGCTCGGACGCTCTGCCGGCCGGGCGCGCAGCTCTGCCACGCTCGTGCTCGCCGGCGTGGCGGTGGCGGCGTTCTTCACTGCGGTGCAGACCTTTCTGTTGCAGCGCAACACCGCCGAGCTCCAGCAGGTCTACAGCTGGATCCTCGGCAGCCTCGCCAACTCCAGTTGGCAGCAGGTCGGGGAGATCGCGCCCTATGTGGCGATCGGTGTCGCCGTGATCCTCTTTGCTAGCCGGTTGCTCGACGTCATGAGCGTTGGCGACGAGGAGGCCGACTCTCTCGGCGTTCGCGCCGAGCGCGTCCGCCTGGCGATGGTGATCGCCGCCACGCTCGCCACGGCCGCGGTGGTCGCGGTGAGCGGCCTGATTGGCTTCGTCGGAATCGTCGTGCCCCATGCGGTTCGGCTCTGCGTGGGAACGAGCTATCGGCGCATCGTGCCACTGTCATTGCTCTTTGGTGGAAGTTTCTTGATCGTCGCTGACGTTCTGGCAAGAACGGTGGCGGCGCCCGGCGAGATCCCGATCGGCGTGGTGACGGCCATGCTCGGTGCGCCGTTCTTCCTCGTGGTCCTGCGCCAGGCGCGGCGTGCGCCATGAGCGTCGTTGTCCGCGACCTCTGCGTCGCCCGCAGCGGTGTGCCCGTCCTCTCATCGATCGACCTCCTCGTCCAGGCGGGCGAGTGGCTGGCACCGATCGGGCCGAACGGTGCGGGCAAGAGCACCCTGTTGCGGGCGATCGCCGGACTGGTGCCGGCGAGCGGCCGGATCGAGCTCGCCGGTGTCGTCGTGCGCCATCGAGATCACCGGCGCCTCGCGCGGCTCGTCGCCGTGGTCCCCCAGCGCCCCCAGCTCCCTCCGGCGATGACCGTGGTCGATTACGTGATGCTCGGCCGCAGCCCCCATGTCGGCTACCTCGGCTGGGAGTCTCCCGCCGATCGCAGGATCGCCGGCAGCGCACTGGAGCGCCTCGACCTCTCAGGACTCGCCGGCCGGGCGCTCGGGACGCTTTCGGGCGGTGAGGCACAGCGCGTCGCACTCGCCCGGGCGATCGCGCAGGAGACGCCGGTTCTCGTCCTCGACGAGCCCACGTCGGCGCTCGACCTCGGCCATCAACAACAGGTGCTCGAGCTCGTCGACGCGCTCCGGCGCGAGCGCGGGCTGACCGTCGTGAGCTCGATGCACGACCTCAGCCTCGCCGGTCAGTATGCCGACCGGCTCGCGCTCATCGACCACGGTCGGGTCGTCGCGCTCGGTGCGCCGTTCGAGGTGCTGACGCCAGAGCTGATCGCGACGCACTATGAGGCACAGGTCGACGTGCGCGTAGCGGCGTCGGGCGAGGTGCTGGTCACCCCGCAGCGGCGCCGTGTCTCGGGCGGGCAAGAGGTGGCATCGTGAGGCGACCGGCGCGCCGGGCGCCGCGGTGAGTTCTCTGGGCGGGGCGCTGCTCGTCTGCGGCACCTCTTCTGATGCCGGCAAGAGCCTGATGGCGACGGCGATCTGCCGAGCGTTCGCGCGTCGCGGGCTGAGCGTCGCGCCGTTCAAGGCGATGAACATGTCGCTCAACAGCGGCGTGACAGTCGACGGTGGGGAGATCGCCACGGCGCAGCTCCTCCAGGCGCTCGCGTCCGGCGTCGAGGCCGAGCGGGTCATGAATCCGGTATTGCTGAAGCCGGCGGGCGAGCGGGCGAGCCAGCTGGTGCTCCTCGGCCGCCCCGATGTGGTCGCGGATGCGACGGACTTCACGGCGCTCCGCCGGAGGCTGCGCCCCTTGGTGCTCGATGCGTTGAGTGACCTGCGCGCGCGGTTCGACGTCGTGGTGATCGAAGGCGCGGGCGCGGCGGCCGAGCCCAACTTGCTCGAGGACGACTTCGTCAACCTCGGTCTGGCGGCCGCGGCGGACGTCGACGCCCTCGTCGTCGGCGACATCGATCGCGGCGGCGTGTTCGCTGCGCTGTACGGGACGGTGGCGCTGCTTCCCAACGAGCTCTCCCGCCACATTCGTGGCTATGTCATCAACAAGTTCCGAGGCGATCCGGCGCTCCTTGCCCCGGCGATCGAGGTCCTCTCGGAGCGAAGTGGCCTTCCATGCCTTGGGATCGTGCCGATGCTGGGTGACCTCGGGCTCGCGGCAGAGGACTCGCTCGGCCTGCGGTTCCTCCTTGGCGGGTCGGCGCCGGCACCGGGTGGCGCGCCGATCGACGTCGCCGTGGTCGCGCTCCCGCATCTCGCCAACTTCAACGATTTCGACCCGCTGTCGCTCGAGCCCGGCGTGCAGGTTCGCTTCGTGACCCAGCCCGGCGCGCTCGGTGACCCCGATCTCGTCGTCGTCCCCGGTTCGAAGGCGACGGTTGCCGACCTGTCGTGGCTTCGCGCCGTGGGCTTTGCCGACGCGCTCGCTCGAGCTGGAGGACGGGGCAGCACCCTGCTCGGTGTGTGCGCGGGCTATCAGATGCTCGGGACCCGCATCGTCGACGCCGTGGAGTCCGCCGCTGGCGAGGTCGCGGGGCTCGGCCTGTTCGATGTCACGACGACCTTCGCCCGCAAGAAGGTGACTCGCCGGCGGACCGGCCGGTGGGGGGACGTCGCGGTCGCTGGCTATGAGCTGCACCACGGCATCCCCCTCGGCAACGGGGTGCCGCCATGGTTTCGCCTCGAAGAAGCGGGCCGCGAGGTCGACGAGGGGGTGGCCGACCGCGAGGCCGGGCGGTGGGGGACGAGCCTGCACGGGATCTTCGAGGGCGACGCGCTGCGCGCCGCCTTCCTCGGCGAGGTCGCCCGCCGCCGCAACAAGCGCTTCGTGCCTTCGTCCGGCTCGTTCTCCGCCACCCGCGCGGCGGCGCTCGATCGGCTCGCGGACGCGCTCGAAGCAGCCGTGTCCGTCGACCGGCTCCTCGAGCTCGCACGCCTCCCCGGGCGATGAGCACCGGTCCCCGGCGCGAGGCGGCGGCCCCCAGCACCCGCCCGCGCCAGCGCGCGATCGGGCCGAGCGCGGGCGTGCGCCGATCAGCCGAGGGAGAGCTTGCCGTCGATTCGGCGCGGGATCGCCGCGCCGGGCATTGGCTCGCGCAACTCCTCGGGCAGGAGACCGGCGGGCAGCGACTGGTAGGCGACCGGCCGCAGCCAGCGCCGGATCGCGGTGGCGCCGACCGAGGTGTGCAGCGGATCGGTCGTCGCCGGGTACGCGCCGCCATGGTGCATCGCCCAGGCGACTGCCACGCCGGTCGGGTAGCCGTTCCACACGATCCGCCCAGCGCGCGCCTCGACGGCGGCGAGCACCGGGCGGGCGCCTTCCACCTCGTTCTCCTCGGCGTGCACCGTGGCGGTGAGCGCGGTAGGCAGGGTGGCGATCAGCTCGGCCAGCTCGGCGTCCGAGCCGTAGCGAACGACCACGAGCACCGGCCCAAAGCACTCCTCGGTGAGTACACCCGAGAACTGCCCCGAGTCCGCCTCGAGCAGCAGCGGGCGTCCGGCGGTCCCCGTCGCCTGCGAGGGTGCGCCTCCCTCGGCGAGGACCCGCACGCCGGCGGCCGAGCGCAAGGCGGCTGCCCCGTTGGCGAAGGCCTCGGCAATGCGCGCGGTGAGCATCACGGCGCTCTGGAGGCCGCCGACCGCCTCGGCGAGCGCGCTGACGAGGCGGTCCCCCGCGGCGCCTGACGGCACGAGGACGAGCCCCGGCTTGGTGCAGAACTGCCCCACCCCCAAGGTGAACGAGCCGGCGAGCCCGCTCGCGATCTCGAGCCCGCGCTGGGCGGCGGCCCCCGGCAGCACGGCGACCGCGTTGAGGGCACCGAGCTCGCCATAGAAGGGGATGGGCTCGCTTCGGGCGCTCGCGAGGTCGAACAGCGCCCGGCCGCCGTGCAGCGAACCCGTGAAGCCGACGGCGCGGATCGCGTCGTGGCGGACGAGGCGGGCACCGGCCTCGACGCCGAAGACGAGCTGGACGACGTCGGGTGACACGCCGGCGGCCTCGGCCCCCGAGCGCAGCGCGTTCTGGCAGGCAAGGGAGGTCGCGGGGTGCGCTTCGTGGGCCTTGACGAGCACGGGGCAGCCGGCCGCGAGCGCCGAGGCGGTGTCGCCGCCGGGCACGGAGAAGGCGAAGGGGAAGTTGCTCGCGCCGAAGACGGCGACCGGGCCGAGCGGCCGCAGCATGCGGCGCAGGTCGGGGCGAGGCCCCATGGGCGTGTCACCGGCGTGGTCGATGGTCGCCTCGAGGTACGCGCCGTCGCGGAGCACCTCTGCGAAGAAGCGGAGCTGGAAGGCCGTGCGGGTCAGTTCTCCGTTGAGGCGGGTCTCGCCGAGCGCGGTCTCCGCGTCGGCCAGCGGTACCAGGCCGGACCGTTGCGCCTCGAGCGCATCGGCCATGGCCTCGAGCAGCCGTGCGCGCCCTTGTCGTCCGAGCGCCTCGAGCGCTCCGGTGAGCGCCTCGGCGCGCCGGCAGCTTGCGTCGAGCGCGGCAGGATCCGTGGCACGGGCGACGGCCTCCCTGCGCTCGCCGGTGCGCGCATCGATGCTGTGGATCTCGGCCGGTCCGTCCTCGTGGCGGTGCTCTGCCATTGGCTGCCTCCTTTCCTCGGCACGCTCGCACGGCGCGGGCAGGTTGGGCCGGATGAGGAACGCGGCCAGCAAGGCCCGACGCCTCACCAGTGTGCAATCGGCGCCCCCGGCAGGATTCGAACCTGCGCACCCGGCTCCGGAGGCCGGTGCTCTATCCCCTGAGCTACGGGGGCCGATCTTGCCAGCGCAGGGCCAGCGCGAGCCGCGTCGGCGGCTGCCGGTTGCATGGTAGCCCGCGGTCGGCCATCCTCACTCGCCATGACCGAGGACGCGCCCGCCGCGAGCGAGGCGCCGCTCGCGCGCCACCTCTTGCCCGACCACGCAGCGATCTCGTCCGACGGCCGCCTCACCTTGGCCGGGCTGGACGTCGTCGAGCTCGCCGAGCGCTTCGGCACGCCGCTGTTCATCTACGACGAGGACCACCTGCGTCGCCGCTGCGCCGAGGCGGTCGCGGCGTTCCCCGACGGCGTGGCCTATGCAACCAAAGCCTTCTTGTGCAAGGCGATGGCGGGGATCGCGCTGGAAGCCGGGATGGACCTCGACGTCTCGACGGCCGGGGAGTGTGCCGTCGCGCTGGCTGCCGGGGCGCCGGCCGACCGGCTCATCTTGCACGGCAACAACAAGTCGATCGAGGAGCTGGAGCTCGCCGGCGCCGCGGTGCCCGGACGCTACAAGCGGATCGTCGTCGACTCCTTCGACGAGATCGCGCGGCTCGCCGCGCTGGCGCCGCACCCGCTCGGCCCGCGCCCCGTGCTGGTCCGCGTCACCCCTGGGGTCGAAGCCCACACTCATGAGTACGTGATGACCGGTCAGGAGGACACCAAGTTCGGCTTCTCCATCGCCTCGGGCGCCGCCGACGCGGCGGTCGGAGCGCTCGCCGAGCTCGAGGGCGTCACGCTCGAAGGGGTCCATGCCCACATCGGCAGCCAGATCTTTCGCCTGGACGGCTACGAGCGGGCGATGGCCGTGCTGGCGCGCTTCGTCGCCCGGCACCGGCTCGCCGAGCTGTGTGTCGGCGGCGGCCTCGGCGTGGCCTACCTCAATGGCGAGCACACGCCGCGACTTGGCGAATGGGCGGCGCACCTCCGGGCGGCCGCGGCGGCCTGCGGCCTGCCCGAGGGGGTCCGCCTCACCGCCGAGCCGGGCCGGGCGATCGTCGCCTCGGCCGCGATCACGGCCTATCGGGTCGGGACCATGAAGGCGCTCCCCGGGATTCGCAACTACGTCGCCGTTGACGGCGGGATGAGCGACAACCCGCGTCCGGTGCTCTACGGCAGCGGCTATGAGGCGTTCTTGCCACGGGCCGCCGATGCCGAGCGCCCCTATCGAGCGCGGGTGGTGGGCAAGCACTGCGAGAGCGGCGACGTGCTCGTCGCCGACGCCCGTCTCCCCGACTCAACGCGCGTCGGCGACATCCTCGCCACGCCGGTGACGGGTGCGTACGGGCACTCGATGGCGTCGAACTACAACCGGCTCGGGCGTCCGCCCGTCGTGTTCGTGCGCGCGGGGAGCGCCCGGGTCGTCGTCCGGCGCGAGACGGCCGAGGACCTCTTGGCCCTCGAGCCCTAGGCCGGCACGGCCGAGCAACCGGGCGCGGATTGGCTAGCGTTTGGCGGTGCCTGCCGAGCCCTCCCCCTTTGTTCCCGAACGACGCGTTGGCGTCGGCTTGCTCGGCTGCGGGCACGTCGGTGGCGCCCTGGTCGAGGTGGTGCGCGAGCAGGGCGACCAGATCGCCGCCGCGACCGGGATCCGTCTCGAGATCGTGAAGGTCGCGGTCCGCAACCTCTCCAAGCAGCGCGCGGTGGCGATCTCGGGCGGGCTGTTGACCCACGACGCCCATGGTGTGGTCGCCGACCCCTCGGTCGACCTCGTGGTGGAGCTCATCGGCGGGATCGAGCCGGCGCGCAGCTTGGTGGCCGAAGCGCTGAAGGCCGCCAAGCCGGTCGTCACCGCGAACAAAGAGCTGCTGGCGAACGTCGGCGGCGAGCTCCAGGCGCTTGCCCATCACGCCGGCGTGCCGCTTTTGTTCGAGGCGGCGGTGGCTGGGGCGATCCCGCTCGTGCGCGCGCTGCAGGTCTCACTGGCCGGCGAGCGGATCCGGCGCGTCGTCGGCATCGTCAATGGCACGACCAACTACGTGCTCTCCCAGATGGCGCTCGAGCGGATCGACTACGGCGAGGCGGTCGCCGAGGCGCAGCGCCTCGGCTATGCCGAGCGGGACCCGGCGGCCGACGTCGAGGGCTACGACGCCTCCTCTAAGGCAGCGATCCTCGCCTCGATCGCCTTCAACGCCGAGATCGTCGCGGGCGACGTCTACCGTGAGGGAATCGAGCAGGTGACGCTCGCCGACATCGACTTCGCCCACCGCCTGGGCTACGAGGTCAAGCTGCTCGCGGTGGCCGAGCGCGTCGGCGCCGGCGACGCAAAGATCGCGGTGCGCGTGCACCCGACGATGCTCCCGGCCAGCCACCCGCTGGCGGGCGTGCGGGGTCCATTCAACGCGGTGTTCGTCGAGGGGGAGGCGGCCGGTGAGCTCATGCTGTACGGCCGGGGCGCCGGCGGGCGGCCGACGGCGAGCGCCGTGCTCGGCGACGTGCTCGACGCGGCGCGCCGCCTCGGTGCGCCGCACCAGGCGACCGTGCCCCGCAACGCGGCGGTCTCGATCAGCCCGATCGACGAGCTGCGCACGCAGTACTACTTGACCGTCGACGTGCAGGACCGCTCAGGCGTCCTTGCCTCCGTGGCGGCAGTTTTCGGTCACCACGACGTCTCGATCCAGTCGATGGAACAGATCGAGCGGGACGGCAAGGCCCGCCTCGTGTTCATCACCCACGTGGCCAAGGAGGCCGATGTGCAGGCGACCATCGCCGAGCTCACCTCCCTCGAAGCCGTCGAACGCGTCGGCGGCTTGCTCCGAGTGCTCGGCGGGGAGCGGTGAGCGCCGGTCGTGATCTCCGGGGCGGTGCCTGGCCCGGCGTCATCCGGGCTTACGCCGAGTACCTGCCCGTCAGCGCCGAGACCCCGGTCGTCACCTTGTCCGAGGGTGGGACTCCGCTGCTCGCGGCACCCCGGCTGTCGGCGCGGCTGCGGGCGGAGGTCTATTTGAAGATCGAGGGCGCGAACCCCACCGGCTCGTTCAAAGACCGCGGCATGACGCTCGCGATGTCCAAGGCGCTCGAACAGGGCGCGAAGGCGGTCGTCTGCGCCTCGACGGGCAACACCTCGGCCTCGGCAGCCGCCTATGCGGCGCGGGCGGGGATGAGCTGCATCGTGCTCATTCCCGAGGGCTACATCGCGCTCGGCAAGCTCGCCCAGGCGCTCGTGCACGGGGCGCGGGTGCTCCAGGTGCGCGGCAACTTCGACGCCGCCCTCGCGATCGTCCGCGACCTTCCAAACCGCGCCCCCGTGGTCGTGGTCAACTCCGTGAACCCGTTCCGCATCGAGGGGCAAAAGACCGGTGCCTTCGAGGTCGTCGACGCGCTCGGCGACGCGCCCGAGTACCACTTCATGCCGGTTGGCAACGCCGGGAATATCACCGCCTACTGGAAGGGTTATCTCGAGTACCAGCGCGCCGGCCTGGCCAGCGCGCTGCCAAGGATGTTCGGCTTCCAGGCGGCAGGAGCCGCCCCGATCGTCGCCGGGCATCCGATCGAGCACCCAGAGACCATCGCCACGGCGATCCGGATCGGCAATCCGGCCTCGTGGTATGGGGCGACGGGGGCGGCGAGCGAGTCCGGCGGCGCCATCGGCGCGGTGAGTGACGAGGAGATCCTCGAGGCGTACCGCTTCCTTGCGACCGAGGAGTCCGTGTTCTGTGAAGCGGCGTCGGCGGCATCGGTCGCCGGGCTGTTGAAGACGGGCGTGCCTGAGGGCGCGCGAGTCGTCTGCGTGCTGACCGGGCATGGACTGAAGGACCCGGACCTGGCGATCAGCCAGATCTCGGTGCCCGAAGCCGTAGATGCGAGTCCGGCGGCGGTGGACGAGGCGCTCGGCCTCTAAGCCGTCGTGAGGCGGGTGGGCGGCGAATGTTGTGCTGGTGAGGAGGAGCCGGTACACTGCGTGCACCACCTCCCGCGAGCGCCACGCGCACGAGCTACGCCCTCTGGGCAGCCGGGAGGTCTTCGAAGTCGTCGGGTGATCTGCCCACGACTCCCGAGCCGCCCGGTGGGCTAGGTGGATGATCCCCGAGTGCCCGCTGGCGCCCCGAGCCGAAAGCGCCCACCACCACGGTGAGCACGTCGGCAATCGATGGCGATGCATGGCGGCGCCGACCGGCGATCCGGGTGCCGGCCGGCCTCAGTACGCACCCGGACGAATTGGAGAGCAGGAGTGGAGCCGATGGCAGGAGAGCAGCTGGAGCGCTCGATCCTCGAACGCAAGGAGCGAGATGAGCTCCATGCCATCGCGGCAGCGATGTCGCTGGCGCCCCGCCCGCGCTCGAAGAAGGCGGACATCATCGACCTGATCTTGCGGGCCACCGGTGTCGACCCCGACCAGGAGGCCGCCCAGGCGAGCAACGGCAACGGCAACGGCAACGGGGCGGTCCACGAGAACGGCAACGGAGCGCATGGCGCCGTTGAGGCTCCCGAGGCTCCCGCCGGCCCGCGCCGACGCACGAGCACCCGGCGGAGCCGGACCGCGACGGCCGCCGAGGCGGTCGCCGAGGCCACGGCCGAGCTCTCCGGTGAGGGCGAGGCTGTGGCCGAGCGCGAGGAGCACGTCGCGGCGCCGGCGAGCGACGCGGCCGCCGCCGAGGTGGCGGTCGCGTCGGAGGCGCCCAGCGCGGAGCCGATCGAGGGCAACGGCCGTGGACGCCGTGCCGGTTACCGCACCCGTGGCGAGGGCGCTGCGGGCCGCAACGGCTCGGAGCCTGCGACCGAGGCGCGCGCATCGACCGACGGCGAGGCGGTGCAGCTCCCGCTCAGCGACGGCGCGGCGCCGAGCGAGGCGCCCCGACGCGACCTCGCCCAGCCGAGCCGCGACCGGTCTGGACAGGCGCACGGCGGCCAGGCCGAGCTCGGCAACCGCCGCGGGCGTCGCCGTCGCGGGCGCGACCGCGACCGCGGGGAGCCGGTCTCTGGTCAAGAGCAGCCCTGGCAGGGCGAGCTCGTCTCGGTCAAGGGGCTTCTCGATCTGCGAGAGGAGGGCTACGGCTTCCTCCGCACCACCGGGTATCTGCCGAGCCAGAAGGACGTCTACGTCTCGGTCAGCCAGGCCCGGCGGTTCGCGCTGCGCAAGGGTGACGTGATCGAGGGGGCCTGCCGGCCCGCCGGGGCGAGCGAGAAGTACCCGGCGCTCGTGCGGATCGACACCGTCGGCGGCATGAGCCCCGACGAGGCGCGCCAGCGGCCGCGCTTTGAGGACCTGACGCCACTGTTCCCCGATGAGCCGCTGCACCTCGAGCTCCCCGGCGACCCGGCGAACCTCACGGCCCGGATCGTGGATCTCATCTCGCCGGTCGGCAAGGGCCAGCGCGGCATGATCGTCTCGCCGCCCAAGGCCGGCAAGACAACGGTGATGAAGCAGATCGCGCACTCGATCGAGGCGAACAACCCCGATGTGCACCTCATCGTGCTCCTCGTCGACGAGCGCCCCGAAGAGGTCACCGACATGCGGCGCTCGGTCAAGGGCGAGGTCATCGCCTCGACCTTCGACCGCCCCGCCGACGAGCACACGACGGTTGCCGAGCTCACGATCGAGCGAGCCAAGCGTCTCGTCGAGCTCGGGCGCGATGTCGTCATCATCTTGGACGGCATCACACGCCTCGCCAGGGCCTACAACCTCGCCCAGCCGGCCACCGGCCGGATCATGTCCGGTGGCGTGGACTCGGGCGCCCTGTACCCGCCGAAGCGCTTCTTCGGCGCGGCGCGCAACATCGAAGAAGGCGGCTCGCTGACGATCCTCGCGACGGCGCTCGTCGAGACCGGCTCGAAGATGGACGAGGTGATCTTCGAGGAGTTCAAGGGGACCGGCAACATGGAGCTCCGCCTCGATCGCCGGCTCGCCGAGCGCCGGCTCTACCCGGCGATCGACGTCAACGCCAGCTCCACGCGCCACGAGGAGCTGCTCTTTGACCGCTCGCAGCTCCAGCAGGTCTGGAAGCTGCGCCGGGTGCTCAACGCCCTTGCCAACGAGGGCAACGCAGCGGCCGGCCTCGAGCTGTTGATCGACAAGATCCGCTCGACCAAGTCGAACGACGAGTTCTTGGCGGAGATCGCCAAGGCGCCCGTGCCGACCGCCTGAGCCACTACCTAGACCGCAACGCTGGAGGAAGCCGTGAAGACCGACATCCACCCCACCTACATCACCGCGACGGTGAAGTGCTCGTGTGGCAACACCTTCACCACCCGCTCGACCAAAGAGGAGCTCCACGTCGAGCTCTGCAACGAGTGCCACCCCTTCTACACGGGCAAGCAGAAGCTCGTTGACACCGGCGGTCGGGTGGAGCGCTTCCAGCGTCGCTATGGCGACCGCTACGGCAAGCGGGGCGCGAAGGCCTGATCGGCACGACGGTGGACGACTTCGGGAGGCTCGAGGAGATCGAGCGCGAGTACGAAGAGGTGCTCCAGCGCCTCGCGGACCCCGACGCGCCCGCCGACCGCAAGAACTTCCTGGCGCTGTCGCGGCGCCATAAGGACCTCGAGGCGATCGTCCGGGCGATGCGCGAGCTGCGCAGCGCCCAGGACGACCTCGCCACGGCGCGCGAGCTGTTTGCCGACGCGCCAGCCGATGAGCGCGAGCTCGCGCGCAGCGAGGTCACCGAGGCGGACAAGCGCGTGGTGCGCCTCGAGCAGGACGTGCGCGAGCTGCTCGTGCCCCGGGACCCCAACGACGGCCGCAACGTCATCATGACCGTGCGCGGCGCCGAGGGTGGCGAGGAGGCGAACCTGTTCGCCAAGGACCTGTTCGAGATGTACCAGCGCTACGCCGAGCGGCGCCGCTGGCGCCTCGAGGTGCTCGGCATGCAAGAGTCGGACCTGAAGGGCATCGACGAGGTGACCTTCCTCGTGCGCGGCGAGGACGCCTGGCAGCGCCTCAAGCACGAGGGCGGTCCCCATCGCGTCCAGCGCGTCCCGGTGACCGAGTCCCAGGGCCGCATCCACACCTCGTCGGCCGTCGTCACGGTGCTGCCCGAGGCCGACGAGGTCGAGGTGGACATCGACCCCGGCGACTTGAAGATCGACGTCTACCGATCGACCGGCCCTGGCGGCCAGTCGGTGAACACCACCGACTCCGCCGTGCGGATCACCCACCTGCCGACGGGGGTGGTGGTCGCGATGCAGGACGAGAAGAGCCAGATCCAAAACCGCGCCAAGGCGATGCAGGTGCTACGGGCGCGGCTGTTGAAGCTCGAGCAGGACCGCCAGCACGCCGAGCTCTCAAGGGCGCGGCGCGAGCAGGTCGGCAGCGGCGGGCGCTCGGAGAAGATCCGGACCTACAACTTCCCCGAGAACCGGGTCACCGACCACCGCATCGGCCTCACCCTCCACAAGCTCGATCGGGTCCTGCGCGGAGAGCTCGACGAGTTGACCGACGGCCTCGTGGCCGACGAGCGGGCGCGCCAGCTCGCCGACGGCGACCCCTCGTGACCCCAGCGGGCGCGCCGAGCAGCACGCGCCCGCCGACCGGCTCGGCGGCAGGAGTCACGTGGCGCAGCCTGCTCGACCGGGCGCGCGCGACGACCGCGAGTGCGCCGGCCGCCCGGTGGCTCGTGGAGGAGATCGCCGGCCTCTCGGCGAGCGGCCTGGTGGCGGCGCTCGACGCGCCCGCCCCCCAACCGGCTATCGAGCAGATGGACCGGGCGCTTGGTCGCCTGGCCGACGGCGAGCCGCTCCAGCACGTGCTCGGGCGGTGGGGGTTTTACGGTCTGACGCTGCGCTGTGATGCGCGCGCCCTCATCCCACGGCCCGAGACCGAGCTGCTCGTCGAGCTCGCGCTCGCCGAGCTCGACGGTCGCGATCCTCGAGCCCGGCGCGCCCTCGATCTCGGCACGGGCTCCTTGGCGATCGCCGCGGCACTCGTCGTGGCGGACGAGATGGTCGAGGTGGTGGCGGTCGACCGCTCGGCCCGCGCGCTCGAGCTGGCGGCCGAGAACCGTGAGCTGCTGGCGCCGGCGCAGCGCCGGCGCCTCGAGCTGCGCGAAGGCTCGTGGTACGGCGCGCTTTTCCCCGCCGAGCTCGGGAGTTACACCCTGATCGCCGCCAACCCCCCCTACCTCGCGGCGGACGAGTGGGCCGGGCTCGACCCGGTCGTGCGCGACCACGATCCCTACGACGCGCTCGTCGCGGGACCGAGCGGGCTCGAGGCGCTGACGGCGGTGATCGCCGGCGCGCCCGACGCGCTCGGCCGGCCCGGCGCCCTGCTTGTCGAGCTGGCACCGGCCCAGGCGGAGGATGCCGAGCGGCTGGCGCGTGCGGCCGGGGCGGTCGAGGCCGCCATCCTCGCCGACCTCGCCGGTCGCCCCCGCGTCCTTCGCGCCAGATGGTGAGCCTCGTCGACCACGACGGCGCGCTCGCCGCGCTCGCCGGCGGGGAGGTCGTCGCTGTCCCGACCGACACCGTCTACGGCCTTTCGGCCCGCGCCGAGGACCCGACGGCATGCCGGCGCATCTTCCAGTTGAAGGGCCGTCCCGAGGCCGTCGCGCTGCCGGTGCTCGTCGCCGACGTGGCCACGGCAGCTCGCCTCGCCGCGCCGGGGGCGGCCGTCGCGCTCGAGCGCCTGGCGGCGGCGTTCTGGCCCGGTCCGCTCACCGTTGTCGTCGGGCGCGCTCCGGACACCGAGCTCGAGCTCGGCGGGGACCCTTTTTCGATCGGTCTGCGCTGCCCAGGAGATGAGATCGCGCTGGCCTTGTGCCGGGAGGTGGGCCCGCTCGCCACCACGAGCGCCAATGCCCACGGCGCGGCGCCCTGCCACAGCGCGGCGGAAGTGGCGGCGAGCTTTGCGGGCCAGCGCCTCGCCGTCTTGGACGGGGGCGCGCGCGACGGCACGCCCTCGAGCGTCGTCTCCTTGCTCGGTCCCGAGCCGGTGCTCTTGCGGGCCGGGCCGATCGGCCTCGCCGCCGTGCGCGAGGCGCTCGCCTGAAACTCGCCAGGATCAGTGCCGGTGGGGCTCCCACTGGAAGCGGCGAATGGCCACGATCAAGCCCGCGGCACCCCAGATGGCGACGACGAGCAGGTCGTGCCAGGCATAGGGCGAGGCCCCCGGCGCGGTGTCGAAGGGCGCGGCGGTGGCGAGGATCAGGTGGTGGATCGGGAAGTAGTTCGCCAGCTTGGCGAGCCCTGAGCCTGGCGTGAGCGGGAACCACAGCCCTGAGAGGAACAACAAGACGAAGAAGATGATGCTGACGATCGGGCCGGCGGACTCCTGGCTGCGGACGAGGGTCGAGACCGCGGCGCCGAGCGCGGTGAAGGCGACGACGCCGACGGCGATTGCCAAGACGAAGGGCGCCCAGACGTGGGGGAGCACGACGTTGTAGCCGTAGCGGCCGATCAATAGCAGCAAGATGACCTGCACGATGGAGATGACCGCGGCGTTGGCGAGGATCGCGCCGACGAGCGCCCAGCTCGGGATGGGGCTCAACCGCAGCCGCTTCAACAAGCCGGTCTCGCGGCGGATCACCATCGAGATGCCGAGGTTGTTGTAGCAGGCCGACATCAGGCCGTAGGCGGCGAACCCGGGCACGTAGTACTGGATCAAGGCGATGTTGCCGATGGCCGCGGCACGATGGGTCGCCCCGGACATCGCGAGCATGACGAGGAAGATCACCGAGAAGCCCACGGTGAAGACCGCGCCGAAGCGGTTGCGCCAGAAGTTCAGCTGCTCATAGCGCAGCTGGCGCCCCACCATCATCACGTCGGCGACGACGGTGCCTCGCTTGGACGGCAGCGCCAGGCCGCTCATCGCCGGCCACCCACCGAGGCACTCAGCTGCTCGGTGGGCGCCCCGATGCTGCCCGCACCGTCGCTCCCGGCGGTGAGGCGCAAGTAGACGTCTTCGAGCGTGAGCCGCTCGACCGTGAGCCCGGTGAGCGGCAGGGCACGCTCGAGGGCCCAGCCGGTGAGACGGTGCAGACTCTCGATCTCGTCCGCGCTCGTCAGCTCGGCGAACTCGCCGATGGCCCGGGCGGGGACCGGGAGGTCGCTCGCGGCGACGCCCGGCGGCATGCGGAAGCGGATCGTCGCCTCGCTGACGTCACGCCCCCCGATCGAGCTGGGCGGGCCGAGCGCGACGATCTGGCCGCGGGCGATGACCGCCACGCGGTCGGCGAGCGCCTCGGCCTCGTCCATGTAGTGGGTGGTGAGGATGATCGTCGTCCCCCCCTCCTGCAACGCGCGCACGAGATCCCAGGCCCCGCGCCGCGCCGAGGGGTCGAATCCGGTCGTCGGCTCGTCGAGGAAGATCAGCTCGGGGCGGCCGATGATTCCGAGCCCCACGTCTAGCCGGCGCTGCTGGCCCCCCGACAGGCGAGCGATGCGGCTCGAGGCCTTGCCCTCGAGCCCGACGAGCGCGATCACCTCGTCGACGGGGCGGGGCGAGGGGTAGTAGCCGGCGTTGCGCGTCAGCACCTCGCGCACGGTGAGGTTCGGCTCGACGGCGAGCTCTTGGAGCACGATGCCGAGGCGCTCACGCAGCGCCCGGGGGCGTCCGGAGGGATCGTGGCCGAGCACGGACACCGTGCCGGCGTCCCTCGAGCGGAAGCCTTCCAAGATCTCGACCGTCGTCGTCTTGCCGGCCCCGTTCGGCCCGAGCAGCGCGAAGACCTCACCGCGCTCGACGGCAAAGCTCACCGATCGCACCGCCTCGAGCGTCCCGTAGCGCTTGGAGAGCCCATCGACCTCGACGGCGACCTGCGCGGCGCTGACCACGGCGCGCAGCCTAGTTCGCGCTCCGATCCGTCCCGCTTGCCCAGCCCCACCCCCATGTGCCGGCCCCGGGTCTCCACAGCCGCCCCAAGGCGCAAAATCCATCGTTGGTAGCATCGAGGGGTGCGCATCGCCGTCGGCTCGGATCATGCCGGGCTCCCGTTGAAGGAATCCCTGGCGAAAGAGCTCGCGGATGCCGGGCACGATGTCGTGGACTTCGGTACCGACCGCCCGGGCTCGGTCGACTACCCCGACTACGCGGCGGCGGTCGGCGAGGCGGTCGCGTCGGGCGAGGCCGAGCTCGGCGTCTGCTGCTGCGGCACGGGCATCGGCGTCTCGATCGCGGCGAACAAGGTGCCCGGCGTGCGGGCCGCGCTCGCCCACGACGTGACGACGGCTCGGCTGGCTCGCCAGCACAACGACGCGAACGTGCTCTGCTTGGGTGCCCGGACGATCGGCCCGCTCGTTGCCAGCGAGGCCGTCACGGCCTTCCTCTCGGCCAGCTTCGCAGGCGGCCGCCACGCCCGGCGGATCGACAAGATCCGCCGCCTCGAAGAGAAGGGATCTGGCGCATGAGCGACCAGCCGTTGCACTCGACCGACCCGCTCTCATCCGACCCGGAGGTCGCCGCGCTGCTCGCCGACGAGATCGAGCGCCAGCGCACGACCCTCCAGCTGATCGCCTCGGAGAATTTCACCTCGCCGGCGGTGCTCGCGGCGAGCGCCTCCGTGCTGACCAACAAGTACTCCGAGGGCTACCCCGGCCGGCGCTACTACGGCGGCAACGCGGTCGCCGACCGTGTCGAGGACCTGGCTCGTGAGCGCGCGGTGCGCCTGTTCGGTGCCGAGCACGCCAACGTCCAGCCCCACGCCGGTGCCTCGGCGAACCTCGCCGCCTACCAGGCCCTGATCGAGCCCGGCGACACGATCCTCGCCATGCGCCTCGACCAGGGTGGGCACCTGACCCACGGCTCGCCGGTCAGCATCACCGGCAAGCTCTACCGCTTCGTCAGCTATGGCGTGACGCCGGCCGCTGAAGACGGCAGCGGCGAGCGCATCGATCTCGATCTCGTGCGCGATCTCGCCCGGCGTGAGCGGCCGCGCCTCATCGTCGCCGGTACGACGGCCTACACGCGCCTCATCGACCCGCGGCCCTTCCGGGAGATCGCCGACGAGGTGGGGGCCTATTTCCTGTTCGACGCCGCCCACCCCGCTGGCCTGATCGCGGCGGGCGTGCACCCCAGTCCCGTCGGCGTCGCCGACGTCGTCACCTTCACGACGCACAAGACGCTGCGCGGACCGCGCGGCGGGGCGATCCTGTGCCGCGGGGATCTCGCCAAGCAGATCGACTCTGCCGTCTTCCCTGGCCTCCAAGGTGGCCCGCTCGAGCACGTCATCGCCGCCAAGGCCGTGGCCTTCGCCGAGGCGGCGCGGCCGGAATTCCGCACCTACGCGCAGCAGGTGCTACGCAACGCCGCCGCCCTGGCGCGCGCGCTCGGCACCGCAGGCTTCCGCCTCGTCGCCGGCGGGACGGAGAACCACACCGTTCTCGTCGACCTGCGCGCCTTTGATGCCGAGCTGACCGGCAAGGTCGCCCAAGAGGTGCTCGACCGGGCCGGGATCACCTGCAACCGCAACCAGATCCCCGACGACCCGCGCTCGCCGTTCGTGACGAGCGGACTGCGGCTCGGGTCTGCCGCCGAGACGACGGCGGGGATGGGGGAGGCCGAGATGGCGATCGTCGGTGAGCTCATCGCCAAGGTGCTGGCCAACCGCGAGGACGAGCGCGTCATCGCCGAGGTGCGCGAGGACGTGCGGGCGCTGTGTGCCAAGTTCGACCCATACCCGGCGCCGGTTCCCGGCGCCCCGCGCGCGGCGGGCGCCTACGCCTCCTTCGGCGCCAACTGAGCGGCCGAAGCATCCGGCAGTGAGGCGGTAGGTGGCCGGGACCGGCGATTATGCCGCCATCTTTGCGGTGGCGGTGGTCGCGTCGTACCTGCTCACCTACCCGGTCCGGCGGCTCGCCGTGCGCTTCCGGGCGCTCGCGCCGGTCGGCGACCAGCACGTCCACCGCCGCCCGACGCCGACGATCGGCGGTCTCGCGATGCTGGCCGCCCTCGGGGTGGCGATGCTCGTCGCCTCGCGCATCGGCGCCTTCCAGGACGCGTTTCGCGGGAGCTCGCAGCCGCTCGGGGTGCTGGTCGCGGCGCTCGTCATCTATGGCGTCGGCCTGATCGACGACGTCCGAGACATCTCGGCGCCCGCCAAGGTCGCCGGCGAGGTGCTGGCGGCGATGGTGCTCGTCTTCCTCGGGGCCACGATGTACTACTTCAAGGTCCCCTTCGTCGCTGATCCGATCGTCTTGTCGGCGTCGATCCTCCCCCTCATCACGGCGCTGTGGGTGGTCGGGATGACGAACGCCGTCAACTTGATTGACGGCCTGGACGGGCTCGCTGCGGGGATCACGGCGATCGCCTCGGGTTCGCTCGCGGTGTACGCGATCCACCTCTCCTCCCAGCAGCTGCTGCCGCCCGACAGCCTCGGCCCGGTCGTCGCGGTGATCACCTGCGGGATCAGCATCGGCTTCCTGCCCCACAACTTCCACCCGGCGCGCATCTTCATGGGCGATGGCGGCGCGCTCTTGCTGGGGTTGTTGATGGCGGTCTCGACGATGCTCGTCGGCGGGCGGATCGGCACCCAGACGGGGGTCGCCAAGGACGTGAGTGGCCTGACGTTCTTCCGCTTCGCGCCGATCTTCGTGCCGATCTTCATCCTTGGTGTGCCGCTGCTTGACACCGTCTTTGCCATCATCCGCAGGACGGTGCGTCGCTCAAGCTTCGCTGAGCGCGACCTCGGCCACCTGCACCACCGACTCGTCCGGCTCGGCCACGGACACCGGCGGGCCGTGCTGATCTTGTGGGCATGGACGGCGCTGTTGTGCGCCTTCGTGCTCGTACCGACCTTCGACAAGCGAGCGAACGCCATCGTGCCCTTCGGTGCTGCGATCCTCGGCGTCGCGCTCTACACCTTCTTCCGCCCAGCCGGCCGGGCCCAGCCGGCGCTCGACCCGACGGTCACCGCCTCCTCGGGCACGTCGGCGCCGGCGGCGGCCGAGGAGGCGAGCGGCACGCCCGCCGCGCCGATCAGCGTCGTCATGAGCGCGGCCGCCGGGGTTGCCGTCGCCGGCGAGCCAGACCTCGCCAGCCCGAAGCGCGCGGCGCGCCGGCGCGCGCGTTCGCGCTTTGGCGGCCTGCGACGCCGCCAGCAGGCGCGAAGCCCCAGCGAAGCGCCTGATTTTGCCGCCGACGAATCCGGAATGGGAAGATAGGCGCCAACGTGGCGGGTGGAGGAGGGCCGAGCCCCTTCGAGCTGCTCGGCATCGGGGCGACGGCTGCCGGCTGTATCGCCATCGGCGTGGTGGGGGGTTACTGGATAGGATCAGCGTCCCGTGTCGGGGTGGCGGCGGTCTTCGGCGGCTTGGCTGTCGGGCTCGTGGCGGCCCTCGCGGCGACTTACTTCAAGATCAAGCAGTACCTGTAGCCTTGCACGCTGGTCTGGCGCGGAGTGCGCCTGACCGGACCAGATCGACGAGACCAAACACATGGATCGCCTCGCAGCTCTTCTCGAAGAACTCCCCCTGCCCGAGATCGCCCGCCTACTCAGGCGGACGGCGCTGAGCGCGCTCGGCGTGGGCGTCGTCGCCCTCGTCGTCTCGGTGTTGCTCAATCATCCCCTCGTGGGGCTCGGGGCGGTGGTCGGGCTCCTCCTCGGGATCGTCAACCTCCGCCTCATCACGCGCTCGGTGGCGCGGGTGAACGAGCTGCAGCCGGCGCACCCCAAGCGCATCTTGGCTGGCCGCACGCTGGTGCGGCTCGCGCTCACGACCGTCGTCGTCATCGGGATGATGTTCGCCTCGACCCAGCTTGGCCTGGCGAGCGCCGCCGGGCTCGCGGTCTTCTACCTCTTCCTCGTGGCCTCCCTGCTCGCCACGTTGCTGCGGGGAGCACAGGCGCCAGCATGATCCACCCCCTTGCGACGACGACGATCCCCGTCGGCGATCACCTCACAGTGCACCTGGGGCCGATCGGCCTCAACATCGACGACATCATCTCCACCATCGTTGCCGGGGGGATCCTCCTCGGCATCGGCTTCTACCTGCGCGCCAAAGTCACCGCGGGCGTGCCGGGCAAATTGCAGCTGGCCTTCGAGACGATCGTCGAGTGGGTCGGCAACGAGGTCGGATCCTCGATGGGCGAGGCGGGGCGGCCGATCATCCCGCTCGCGGTGACGCTCTTCTTCTTCATCTTGCTGGCGAACTGGCTGGAACTGATCCCGACCGGGCACAACCCCCAGTACCTGCCGGCACCGACGGGCGACATCAACTTCGTCGCCGCGATGGCGGTCTTTGTGATCTTGCTGGTGCACGCGACGTGGATCCGCCGCCAGGGCCTGCGCCGCTACGTCCGGCACTACTTCCAGCCCTACGGCTTCCTCTTCCCGATCAATGTGATCGAGGAGATCGTGAAGCCGGTGACCCTGGCGCTGCGACTCTTCGGCAACATCTTCGCCGGCGGCATCTTGCTGGTGCTGATCGCCGACCTCTTCCCGGCGAAGTTCATCATCCCGATCCCGCTCGTGGGTGCGGTGTGGAAGTGGTTCGACGGGGTCTTCGTCGGGCCTGTGCAAGCCTTCATCTTCACGTTGTTGACCATCCTCTACTTCCAGTCGGCGATCGCCGGAGAGCACTGACGCTCGCGATTGCGCCACCGTCCGTCCACTAATCGACCACCAACCACAGGAGCAGCAAGATGGCAGATACCACCCAGCAGGCGATTCAGCTCGCCGGCGCCATGGTCGGCGGCGGGCTTGCGCTTGGCGGCGGCGCGATCGGTGCCGCGATCGGTGACGGTCTCGCCGGTAGCCAGACGATCGCCGGCGTGGCCCGCCAGCCCGAAGCGCAGGGCCGGCTGTTCACCATCATGTTCATCATCGTCGGCCTGGTTGAGGCGATGTACTTCATCAACCTGGTCTTCATGATCCTTTTCGTCTTCGTGCTCTACAAGAAGTAGGACCTGGTGCTCGCTGGCGTCTTCATCGTCCCGAACTGGACGTTCTTCGCTGAGCTGATCCTGTTCGTGATCGTCCTCGGGGTGATCGCGAAGTGGATCCTGCCGCCGATCCAAGCTGCCCTCGACGAGCGGCAGCAGGCGGTTCGCGGGTCGTTGCGGGCGGCGGACGAGCACCGGGACGAGGCTCACCAGCTCGACCAGGAGCGCGAGGCCGTGCTCGACGGTGCCCGCGGCGAGGCGCGCCGTCTCCTCGAGCAGGCGCGCAGCCGCGCGGCAGAGCTGCGCGAGGCGGCGCGTGCCGACGCCGAGGCGGAGCGGGGCCGGCGCCTCGCCGCTGCCCAGCAGGTGCTCGACGCCGAGCGCCCCTTGCTGCGGATCGCGGCGATGCAGGACATCGATCGGCTGGTGGCTGACGCCGCGAGCCGCGTGCTCGGCGTCCCGGTGGAAATCGAGCGCCACCGCGAGCTGATCGAGGCCGTGGTCGCTCGCTCCTCTGGCCGCGAGGCGGCTGCCGCCGGACGGGAGGTCGCACCGTGACCGGTCTGCTTGGTGCCAATCTCGGCTCGCTGTCCTATGGCCTCGAATGGGTCGGCGTCGTCCTGTTCTTGTGGTTCGCCATCTTCAAGTTCCCCGGGCCGCTCGTGAAGACGGCGATGGTCCGCCGGGAAGCCTCGATCCGGGACGCGCTCGAGTCCGGGGCGCGCGCGAAGCAGGAGGGCGAGCGACTCGTCACCGGGGCGCGCGAGCGCCTCGAGAGCGCCCGGCGCGAGGCCGAGCAGCTCGTCGAACAGGCGCGACGCAGCGCCGCGCAGCTCGAAGAGGACGGTCGCCGCCAGGCCGAAGAGGACGCTTCGCGCATCGTGGCGCGCGCCGAGATCGAAAGCGAGATCGAGCGGGCGCGCGTCGCCGAGGAGGTCGCCGCCCAGGTGAGCGAGGTCGTGCTCGCGGCCACCGATCAGGTCGTGCGGCGCGAGCTCGACAGCGTCAACCACCGGCGCCTGCTCGAAGAGGCCATCCGGGCCGCCGAGGCGGAGGTCGTCGGCTGATGCGCCAGTTGCTCTCGGGATACCGCGCCGCCGTCGCTGAGTCCGCCGATGCCGCTGGGATCGTGCGCGACCTCGAGGCCGTTGCCGGCGCGCTCGTGCGCTACGAGGACCTGCGCTCGACGCTGACCGATCCCGGGATCCCGGCCATGACACGGCGCACCGTGCTGCGCGAGCTGCTCGAGCACAAGGCGCGCCCGGAGACGATCGACCTGCTCTCCTTCGCGATCCGGGTGGAGCGCGCCGGTGAGCTGGCGATCGTGATCGGCCAGCTGATCGCCGACCTCTCCCAGCAGCCCGAGGAAGACCTCGTCGGACGCAGCGCGGGGCGCGAGCGCCTACGCGGCTACGCGGAGCGGATCTTCCAGGAGCTCGCCGGTCCGGGCGAGGTCGACGCCGTCGAAGACGACGTCTTCCGCTTCGCCCGGATCCTCGACGAGCAGCCAGCGCTCCGCGCGGCGCTCGCCGACCCGCAGCTGCCGCTCGCGGCGCGCTTGTCGGTCCTCGAGGACCTCTTGTCCGGCAAGGTCGGCGCGCCGACGTTGCGCCTCGCTCGCTACGTGCTCCGCTCGGGCCAGCAGCGGGACCTCGTCGGCACCTTCGAGTGGCTGGCGAGTCTGGCGGCCGAAGAACGAGGTCGCCGCCTTGCCGAGGTACGCTCGGCGGTGGAGATCGACGACAGCGAGCGTGCCCGCCTGGCCACTGCGCTCGGTCGCCTCGTCGAGCGCTCGGTCGAGGTCCGAGTCGTGAATGACCCTTCTGTCGTCGGCGGTGCCCTCGTCACCGTCGGCGATCTCATCATCGACGGCACGGTGCGCATGCGTCTCGAGCGCCTGCGCGACGCGCTGGCCCCGTCGAGCTGATCCCATCGGTCGAGCTGATCGCCCGGTCGAGCTGAAAGGAATCCCGCGCCACATGGCCGAGCTCACCATCAACGCCAACGACATCCAGGCGGTGCTGCAGCGCCACCTCACCGAGCTGCGCACCGAGGTCGCCGCCGAGCAGGTCGGCCGGATCGCCGAGGTCGGCGACGGGATCGTGCGCGTCACAGGCCTGCCCGGCGCGTCGGTCAATGAGCTGCTCGAGTTCGAGAACCAGACGCTCGCCCTCGCGCTCAACCTGGACGAGGACACGATCGGCGCCGTCGTGCTCGGCGAGGTCGAAGGGCTCGACGAGGGCCAGGCGGTGCGCGCGACGGGGCGTATCTTGTCGGTGCCGGTCGGCGACGCGCTCCTCGGCCGGGTCGTGAGCCCGCTCGGCCTGCCGATCGACGGCAAGGGCCCGCTCGGCGACACCCAGCTGCGGCGGATGGAGATCCAAGCCCCGGGCATCGTGCGGCGCCAGCCGGTGAAAGAGCCGCTCCAGACCGGCATCAAGGTCATCGACACGATGACGCCGATCGGCCGCGGCCAGCGAGAGCTCATCATCGGCGACCGCAAGACCGGCAAGACGACGCTCGCCATCGACACGATCATCAACCAACGCGGCAAGGGCGTGAAGTGCATCTACGTCGCGATCGGCCAGAAGGGCTCGACGATCGCCGAGATCGTTTCGGTCCTCGAGCAGTACGAGGCGCTCGAATACACCGTGGTCGTCGCCGCCCCGGCCTCCGAGCCTGCCCCCTACAAGTACATCGCCCCCTACGCGGGCTGCGCGATGGGCCAGCACTGGATGGAGAACGGCGAGCATGCGCTGATCGTTTACGACGACCTGTCCAAGCAGGCCGAGGCGTACCGCACCCTCTCGCTGCTGCTGCGCCGCCCCCCAGGTCGTGAGGCCTATCCGGGCGACGTCTTCTACCTCCACAGCCGCCTGCTCGAGCGCGCCGCCAAGCTCTCCGACGAGCTCGGTGGCGGCAGCCTCACCGCGCTGCCGATCGTCGAGACCCGGGCCGGTGACATCTCGGCCTACATCCCGACGAACGTGATCTCGATCACCGACGGGCAGATCTTCCTCGAGACGGACCTGTTCAACTCGGGCATCCGGCCCGCCATCAACGCTGGCAACTCGGTCTCTCGCGTCGGCGGCTCGGCCCAGATCCGGGCGATGCGCTCGGTCGTCGGGACCTTGCGGAGCGACCTCGCGCAGTTCCGCGACCTCGAAGCGTTCGCCACCTTCGGCTCCGAGCTCGACAAGGCCTCGCAGGCCCAGCTCGACCGCGGCTACCGCCTCACCGAGCTCTTGAAGCAAGGCCTGCATGAGACGATGCCGGTGGAGGAGCAGGTGGTCGTGATCTACGCGGGCACGCGGGGTCACCTCGACGACGTGGCGGTGAGCGACATCCGGGCCTTCGAGGAGGCGCTGCGCGCCCACCTGCGGGCCGAGCGCTCCGACCTGCTCGCCGAAATCCGTGACAAGGGCACCCTGCCCGACGAGGACAAGATCATCGCGGCCATCAACGAGGTCAAGTCCGGATTCGCGACGACTGGGAGCGAGGGCCGCTGAGCCATGGCGGGCGGTGAGGAACGGGAGCTCCGGCGGCGGATCCGCAGCGTCGGTGCCACCCGCAAGATCACTCGGGCGATGGAGCTGATCGCCGCCTCGGAGATGACCCGCGCCCAGGGGCGGATCGCCGGCTCGCGCCCCTATGTCCAGGGAATCGAGAAGGTGCTCGCTGCCACCGCTGCGGAGGCGGTCGGCGCCGAGCGCTTCCTCGGCCGGCCCGAGCAGGTCGACCAGGCGCTTCTCGTGGCGATCGTCTCGGACCGCGGGCTCGCCGGCGGCTACAACAACAACGTCTTGCGTACGGCGCTCCGCCACATCCGCGAGCACGAGCGTGACGGCACCACGTACCGGCTGGTGACCGTCGGCCGCAAGGCCACCTCGTTCTTCACCTTCAATGGCCGCGAGGTGCTCGAGAGCTACACGAAGATGACCGACCGGCCGACCTTCGCTGACGCCCGCCGGGTTGCCGAATCGATCGTCGGGCCGTTCCTTGCCGGCGAGGTCGGCCTGGTCGAGCTGATCTCGACCCGCTTTCTCTCCGCAGGCTCCCAGCGCGTCGAGACGCGCCAGCTGTTGCCGCTCCCGGCCGAGGACGACCGCGCCGAGGGCGAGCGCACTGCTGGCGCCAGCCATCGAGACGCAGCGCCGGCCGGCGAGGGCGGCGACGAGGACAGCTCCGGGCACCTCGCGCTCTACGAGTTCGAGCCGAGCCCGGAGGAGCTGTTGCAGCTCCTCGTGCCCCAGTACGCCGAGGCGGTCCTCTACCAGGCGCTGCTCGAGGCGTCGGCCTCCGAGCACACCGCCCGCCAGCGGGCGATGGCCTCGGCCACCGAGAACGCCGACGAGCTCATCACGACGTACCGGCGGGCGATGAACCGTGCCCGCCAGGAGTCGATCACGACCGAGATCATGGAGATCGTGGGTGGCGCAGAGGCCCTGCGCCACTCGGGAAGTTCTGACCGGGGTCGATCTGACCTCGGTGACGCCCTGGAGGAGCGCACCGCATGAGCAACGACGCCCACGCAGGAAACGGCGACGCCGCCGCGAAGGCAGCACAGGCTGCGAGTGAGGCGGCGACGCGGGCCGCCGAGGCGGCGCAAGAGGCGGCGGCGAAGGCCACCGAGGCTGTGCATTCCTCCTCGGAGGGGCATGAGAACACCGCGCGCCCCCCAGCCGACGGTGCGGGGTTCCAAGACGGCCGGGTCGTGGCAATCTCCGGTCCGGTCATCGATGTCGAATTCCCGCCCCACGCCCTGCCCGGCATCAACATCGCCTTGCAGGTCGAGGTCGAGCTCGAAGGTGAGCGTACGGTCATCACCGCCGAGGTTGCCCAGCAGATCGGCGAGGGCCGGGTCCGCTGCATCTGCTTGAAGCCGACGGACGGGCTCGTGCGCGGCGCTCGGGTCGTTAACACTGGCCGTGGCATCACGGTGCCGGTCGGTGACGCGGTCCTCGGCCACGTCTTCAACGTCATCGGCGAGCCGCTCGACACCGATGACATCGGCGAGGTGGCCGACCGCTGGGAGATCCACCGGGACCCTCCGCCCTTCGACGAGCTCGAGGCGCGCCGGCAGATGTTCGAGACGGGCATCAAGGTGATCGACCTGCTTGAGCCGTATGTCCAGGGCGGCAAGATCGGCCTGTTTGGCGGCGCGGGCGTCGGCAAGACGGTCCTCATTCAGGAGATGATCCGCCGGGTCGCCCAAGAGCACGGCGGCGTCTCGGTCTTCGCCGGCGTCGGCGAGCGCACCCGTGAGGGCACGGACCTGTGGCTCGAGATGCAGGAATCCGGTGTCATCGACAAGACCGCGCTCGTCTACGGCCAGATGGACGAGCCGCCGGGCGTGCGCCTGCGCGTCGGCCTGTCGGCGCTCACGATGGCGGAGTACTTCCGCGACGTGAAGAACCAGGACGTCTTGTTGTTCATCGACAACATCTTCCGCTTCGTCCAGGCAGGCTCGGAGGTCTCGACGCTGCTTGGCCGTATGCCCTCGGCCGTCGGTTACCAGCCGACGCTCGCCGACGAGATGGGCGCGCTCCAAGAGCGGATCACCTCGACCAAGGGCCGCTCGATCACCTCGATGCAGGCGGTCTACGTGCCGGCGGACGACTACACCGACCCGGCGCCCTTCACGACCTTCACCCACCTCGACGCGACGACCGAGCTCTCCCGTCAGATCGCGGCGCTCGGCATCTACCCGGCCGTTGACCCGCTCGCCTCGACCAGCAACATCTTGGCGCCCGAGGTCGTCGGGGAGCGTCACTACCGGTGCGCCCAGGCGGTGAAGCAGGTGCTGCAGCGCTACGGCGAGCTCCAGGACATCATCGCCATCCTCGGCCTCGACGAGCTGTCGGAAGAGGACCGCCTCACGGTCACGCGGGCGCGCAAGATCCAGCGCTTCTTGTCCCAGCCGATGTTCGTCGCCGAGATCTTCACCGGCCAGCCCGGCGTCTACGTGTCGATCGACGACACCGTGCGCAGCTTCGAGGCGCTCGTCGGGGGCGACCTGGATGACGTTCCCGAGCAGGCGTTCTTGAACGTGGGCAGCGTCGACGACGTCCACGCCAAGGCCAAGCAGCTCCAGGGCGCGTGACGGTCCCGGCGCGGCACTGATGGCGACCCCTTTTCACGCCGAGGTCGTGACCCCCGAGCGAGTGCTCTTTGCCGGGGAGGTCGACGAGGTGCTCATGCGCACCGACGTCGGTGAGATCGCGTTCTTGGCGCACCACACCGAGTTCGTCGGCGCCCTCGACATCACGGTGGTGACGGTGCGCGCCGCCTCGGGCGAGGAGGGCGCGGGCGGTGCGCCGGCTGAGGCCTCGGGCGAACAACAGCGCTTTGCTGTGCATGGTGGCTTCGTGCACATGGCCAACAACCGCCTGTCCGTGCTCGCCGGCGTGGCTGAGCGCGCCGAGGAGATCGACGTGGCACGGGCGCGCACCGCGCTCGAGGCGGCGCGGGAGCGGCTCGGACGGGAGGGTCCGCCGAGCGCGCCGGATCGCCGTGGCGCCGAGCCGTCGACCGCCGAGCCCGAGGCCGGCGGCACGCCGCTCACCGGGGCGCGGCTCGCGCTGCTCGCCCCGGCCTCGGCGGCAGCGGCGCTGCGACGCGCCGAGGTGCGCCTCCAAGCGGCCGGCGCCAGCGAGAGCGCCTGATCTGGCGAGTGCGGTGGGCGGCCCACATGCTGCCGCCGACCGCGACGTGCGCGCTCGCGCGCCGAGGGAGCGTTCCAGCCGGGTGCGCGTCTTCGTGGCGATCGTCTTTCGCGGGCGACTGGCCGCTGAGATCGACGGCTTGCGGCGGGCGCTCGCGCCGGAGCTGACCGAACGACTCCCGCCGCACTGCACCCTCGTCCCGCCGCGCAACGTGCGGATCGCTGAGCTGCCCATGGTCGAGGCGACAGTGCGGGAGGCGGCGGGTGGCGCCGCGGCCTTCGAGCTCGCCCTCGGGCCGGTCGGTACGTTTCTGCCGCGCACCCCGGTCGCCTACCTCGCCTGCCGCGCGGAGGGGGGCGCGCTCGAGTCGCTGCAGTCGCGCCTTGCCAACGGACCGCTCGCGCCGCCTCCAGAGCGCGACGAGCGCCCCTTTGTCGCGCACTGCACGCTCACGACGCGCCTGTCACCGGCGATGGCCCCTGCCGTCTCGGCGGTGCTCTCGGGGTTCCGCGCCTCGGCGATCGTGGATCGCGTCGTGCTGCTCGAACAGGACGAGGGTGGCGCGCGCCGCTGGCGACCGGCGGTCGACTACCTCCTCGGCGCCACCAGCGTGCTCGGGCGCGGCGGCCTGGAGGTCGAGATCACCTGGTCCTCGCTCGCCGACGGCGACGCCCGTGCGCTGCTCGGCGAGGACCCGGGGCACCTCGCGGGCGAGACTGGTGAACCCCGCATCGTCGTCGTCCGCCGCGAGAGCGAGGCCGTGGCCGCCGCCCGGTGCCGGATGACGCCGGGCGCGCTCCACCTCGACCAGCTGTGCGTCGCGCCCCCGCACCGTCGCCAAGGGATCGGGGCCCAGCTCCTCGTCGCGGGCGAGCGGCTGGCGCGCCAGTCGCTCGTCCCCACGCTCATGTTGCGAACATATGCGGGCTCTGATCTTGAATCGTTCGCGATGGCCCGGGGTTTCTCGCCGGTGGAGCGGGTGCTGCGGAGTGGAGATTCCCTCGAGTCGGTCTGCTTGAGCCGCCGCGTCGCCTGAGCTTGGCTGCCCCTTCGGCGGCACAGGTGGACAGGTGGGAAGTGCGTGCCCCGAGGTCGCTGAAAAACGCTACGGTGGGGGAAGACCCTCAGGAGTTTGTTGCGTTGCAACGCCAAATTGTCTCGCCCGTTGGCACCGCGCAGGGTGTCGCTGCCCGGCCGGCGCGCGCCCAGGCGCGAGAGGGCTGGCGATTCCTCCTTCAGTCGATCGGAGGAAATTGGCGGGTCCTCACCGCCTCGTTCGGCGTGGCGCTGGTGTGGACCACCGTCGTGGTCACGGTCCCCGAGCTCCTCGGCACCGCCGTCAACACCGGCATCGTCGGCCACAACACCCGCCGCCTGGTCCTGCTCACGGTCCTCATCGCGGTCCTCGGCTGCATCCAAGCGGTCGCGAGCGGGCTCCGGCGATGGACGAACGCGCTTGCCTCTCGGCGCCTTGAGGCCGAGCTCCGTCAGCTCTTTTTCGCCAAGCTGTTGCGCTTGGAGGTCGCCTACCACGACCAGATCAACCGCGGGCAGCTGCTCTCTCGGGTGACGAGCGACCTGTTCCAGATCCAGGCGTTCGTCTCCTCCAGCCCCGCCTGGAGCGCGAATGTCATCACCGTCGTCGCCGTGGCGGTCGTACTGCTCGCGACGAGCCCGATGCTCGGCCTGCTCACCTTGGTGGGCCTCCCCTTCGTCGGAGTCGCCTCCAAGGTCTTCTCGACCGGCATCCGCCCGTCGCTCACCCAGTTGCAGATCGAGCGGGGCAACCTCGCCGGGGTCGTCGAGGAGACCGTGAGCGGGGTGCGCGCGGTCAAGGGCTTTGGTGCCGAGGCACTCCTCGAACAACAGCTGGCAGCGCAGGCGGACCGAGTCCGCGACGAGGCGATCGACATCGTCGAACGGCGCACGCGCTTTGTCCCGGTGGCGGCCGTGGCGCCCCTGCTGGAGCTCGTGGTCCTCAACTGGTTCGGCGGCCTCCTCGTCCTTCACCACCACCTGAGCGTCGGGACGCTGCTCGCCTTCAACGCCTACGTCGGCCTGATTGCTCCTCCCGTGCAGTCGATCGGCGGCTACATCGTCCTCGCCCAGCGAGCCGTCGTGTCTGCACGGCGTATTGACGCCGTCATGCGGCGCGTCCCGGCGATCGCCGAACCGAAGCGCCCGGACCATCTGGCCCTAGGGGGTGGCGAGATCGTCTTCGAGGGAGTCGACTTCTCCTACGCCGAAGCCCCCGCTGCGGTGTTTCGGGGCCTCGACCTCACGATCCGCTCCGGCGAGGTCGTCGCCTTGGTCGGCGCGACGGGCAGCGGCAAGAGCACGGTGCTGTCGTTGATCTCGCGGCTCTATGACCCCGACGCGGGCACCGTCCGTCTCGACGGGACCGATCTGCGTCGGCTCTCTCTTGCCGAGTTGCGCGCGCAGGTCGCCGTCGTCTTCGAGGAGAACTTCCTCTTCGAGGACAGCGTGCGGGCAAACCTGTGCCTCGGCCGCAGCGACGTGAGCGACGAGGAGCTCTACGCCGCGCTGCGCCTGGCGCGTGCCGAGGAATTCGTGCACGAGCTTCCCGAGGGCCTCGACACGGCCGTTGGCGAGCGGGGGCTCGGGCTGTCGGGCGGACAGCGCCAGCGCCTCGCCCTGGCACGGGCGCTGCTCATCGACCCGCGGGTCCTCATGCTCGACGACGCGACCTCTGCCATCGACGCGGCCAATGAGCGGGCGATCGTGGCCGCCTTGGCGACGGCACGTCGGGGTCGCACCACCATCCTCGTCTCGCACCGCCCGGCGACCATCGCGAGCGCGGATCGCGTGCTGTTGATCGATGACGGCACCCTCGTGGCAAGCGGTCCGCACCGCGAGCTGCTCGAGTCCTGCCCCCGCTATGTCGAAGTGCTCGGGGGCGGGGGATTCAGCGACGAGCAGGACGAGCCCGACGCCACGTCCCCAGCGACCTGGCCCTACGACTCAGAGCCCGCCGATGGCTGACGCTCGGAGCGAACCGATCACCGCAGTGCCGATCCTGCGACCGTCGCTCGCGCTGCTGCGCCCGTTCCGGCGGGACCTCGCCATCGCGCTGTCGACGCTCCTCGGCTCGCTCGCCTGTGTGCTCGGCGGCCCGGCTCTCGTCAGCTACGCCATCAACCACGGCCTCGTTCACCACCACGATGCGCGGGTGATCGAGGTTGCGGGCATCCTCTACCTCTGCTTGGCGCTGGGCTTCTTCTTCTTCAGTCGCATCCAGACCCGGATGCTTTCCGGCACGGGCGAGCTGATCTTGAACGAGCTCCGCAAGCGCGTGTTCCGCCATCTCCTCGCGCAACCCCTCGCCTTTTTCGACAGCGAGAGTTCCGCGCAGCTGCTCTCGCGGATGACCGCTGACATTGACGTGCTGGAGTCGTTGGTCCAGAGCGGGATCGGGAGCTTTCTCACGAGCGTCGGCTTGTTCTTCACCTCGCTCATCGTGCTCGTCGTGATGTCGCCCGTGCTCTTTGGGGTCACCGTGATCTGCCTCATCCCCGTGACGCTGGCGGCAGCGCGCTATCGCGTCACCTCCACGCGCGCCTACACCTTGGTGCGGCACCGCATCGGCGACACCCTTGCCACCTTGGACGAGGGCCTCGCCGGCGTCCGAGTCGTCCAGGCCTTCCGCCAAGAGCCGCGTCTCGAGCGCCAGTTCGGGGTGCGCAACAAAGAGCAGCTCGAGGCGACGCTCGAGACCGCTCGGCTGAGCGCCCGCTTCTTTCCGCTCGTCGAGGGGAGCGGCGTGCTCTCGGCAGCTGCCCTGCTCCTGCTCGGCGGCGTGTTCGTTCACCTCGGCCTCACCTCGGTGGGTGCCGTCGCGGCCTTCGTCTTGTATACGACCAACCTCTTCGCCGCCGTGCAGAGCGTGAGCCAGCTCTTCGATCTGCTCCAGTCCTCTGGAGCGGCGCTCGGGACCGTCTTCGCACTGCTCGGCGTCGAGCCGGCGATGCAGGATCCGCAGCATCCGGTCGCCCTGCCGCGCCACGGGGCGCTCGAGCTCGACCATGTCGGCTTCGCCTACCCGCCAAGGGCTCACGACGGCAAGGAGCACACGGCAGCGCCGAGCGCTCTGGTCGACGTCAACCTCCTCATCGCACCTGGCGAGCATCTCGTGCTCGTCGGGCCGACCGGGGCGGGCAAGTCGACCCTCGCCAAGTTGATCGGCCGTCTCTACGACCCGACCGAGGGGGAGGTCCGCTTCGGCGGGGTGCCGCTCGCGTCGGCGACGATCGCCGAGCTGCGCCGCCGGGTCGTGGTGGTCCCCCAGGAGGGCTTCTTGTTCCGGGGGAGCGTGCTCGACAACATCAAGATGGGCAATGGCGAGGCGACCGAGTCGGAGGTGTTGGCGGTGCTGGCGCGGCTCGGGATCGACCGCCACCTGCTCTCGCTACAGGGCGGCCTGCACGGCGACGTCGGCGAGCGCGGCTCGAGGCTGTCGGCCGGCGAGCGCCAGCTGGTCTCGCTCGCCCGCGCCGCGCTCGCCGACCCCGCTGTGCTCGTCCTCGACGAGGCGACCTCGAGCCTCGATCCGGGAACCGAGCTCGAGGTCGAGCACGCGGTCAGCGTGCTCGGCGCCAACCGCACCACGGTGACCGTCGCCCACCGCCTCACCACGGCCGAGCGCGCCGATCGCATTGCCGTCGTCGCGGACGGGCGGATCGTCGAGCTCGGCTCGCACGCCGAACTCATGGCGCTCGGCGGGAGCTATGCCGCGCTCTTCTCGGCCTGGTCCGCCGGCGCGCTGAACGCAACGCGCTGATCGAAAGGATTGTTCGCAAGCCTGCCGCCAGAAGCGCGCTAGATTGTGCCAACTGGTGGGAGTCCGGAGGGGGGCTCGATGGCCAACAGCGCGAACAACAGCGCGAACAATGGTGCGGCGCGAGGCCTGCCGACGTTGCGAGACGTCGCTGCGCGCGCCGGCGTCTCACTCGCCACGGCGTCCTGCGCGCTCGGCCAGGGCCGCCGGGGCGTGAGCGACGCCAAGCGGCTGCGCGTCGAGCGAGCCGCCGCCGAGCTCGGCTACGAGCTGCGGCCCCGGGGCCGTCGCCGGACGCGGCCCCTCACGATCGGCGTGGTCGTACCCGACGTCACCAACAGCTTCTTCGGCGCCGTGGTGGGGGCGCTTGACGAGGCGCTGCGCCGCGAGGGCCACCGCATCCTGCTCGCGCCGAGCGGTGAGGACGCGCAGCTCGAGGACGAGCTTGTGGCGGCACTGTCCTCGCGCATCGACGCCCTAGCGATCACCCCGGCCGGGGAGATCTCGCCGGCGACCCATGCGCTCGCCCGACGCGGCCTGCCGGTCGTCGTCATGGACCGCGACGCGGGCGGCCAATACCCGTGCGTCGTGATGGACAATCGCGAGAGCGCCCGCCGGGCGACCATGGTCCTCGTCGAGGCGGGCTTCGAGCGCATCGCCCTCGTCAACGGGCCGGCGCGGGTCTCAACGGCGCGCGAGCGCACCGAGGGCTACCTGGCGGCGCTCGCCGCTGGCGGCCTGGCACGCGACGAGACCCGCATGTTCAACGGCGAGTTCACCTACGACGAGGGCCGGCGCGCGGTGGCGTGGCTCCTGCGGGCCGAGCGCCGGCCCGACGCCATCTTCTCGACCAGTGCGATCTTGACCTCAGGGGTGCTGATGGGCCTGCGTGAGCGCGGCCTTGCCTGGCCCGAGGACCTCGCCGTCGTCGGCTTCGGCGACGGGATCTTCGCCTCGCTCGTCGAGCCTGCCGTCACCGTCGTCGAGCAGCCCACCGCCGAGATGGGCCAGACCGTCGCCCGGATGCTCGTCTCCAAGGCGGCGCTTGCCGAGGCCGGCCGGGTCGTGCTCTCCTCCAAGCTCGTGCTGCGCGACTCGCACTGGCGCGGGCGGCGGGACCGCGAGGCGCGCCGCGGTCCCCGAGCGATGGTGGCCCGTTGAGCCGCCCGGCAGAGAAGGAGTCCTGATGGCGAGCCTCAGCCTGTCGACCTACGACACCCTGGCGAGCGAGCACCAAAGCCCGGTCGACCCCCGCGAGCTGACCATCGGGGTCGTGCACCTCGGCGTCGGCGGCTTCAACCGCGGCCACCAGCTCGCCTACCTCGAGCGCGCGGCGGCTGCGAGTGGACAGCACCATTTCGGGGTCTCGGCCTACAGCGAGCGGAGCGCGGACGCGAGCGACGTCCTTTCCGCGCAAGACGGCCTCTACTCGCTCCGGGTGGCCACCGCCGAGCACAGCGCGATCACCGTCATCGCCTCGCTGCGCGAGGCGCACTTTGCTCAGCGCGACAACGACCGGTTGATCGAGCAGCTGAGCGACCCTGCCGTGCGCCTGGTGACCTTGACGGTCACCGAGAAGGGCTACCGCCACGATCCCGCCACTCGCCGCCTGCGTCGTGACGACGAGGGGGTGCTCGCCGACGCCGCCGGGGCGCCACCGGCGACGGTCCTTGGCCAGCTGGTCCGCGGGCTCGAGGCCCGCCGACGGCGCGATGCCGGTCCGATCACCATCGCGTCGTGCGACAACCTGCCCGCCAATGGCGCCGTGCTGGCGGGCCTGATCGCGGAGTTCCTGCAGTTGCCTGGGCGCTTTGACGAAGGGCTCGCCGACTACATCGACACGCAGGTCTTCTTCCCCTGCTCGATGGTGGACCGCATCGTGCCGGCGGCGACCGACGAGCACCGCCGTCTCGTCGCCGAGGTCCTCGGGGTCGACGATCGCGCCCCCGTGCTGACCGAGCCCTTCACCCAGTGGGTTCTCGAGCAGCGGCTCGGGCCCGGTCTGCCCGATCTCGCCGCCGTCGGCGTCGAGATCGTCGGCGACGTCGCGCCCTACGAGACGCTCAAACTGCGCGCGTTGAACGGCACGCACTCGGCGATCGCCTACCTCGGCCTGCTCGCCGGCTACGACGAGATCGCAGCGGCGCTTGCCAACGAGGCGATCGCGCGCTTTTCCCGCGCCTTCATCGACGAGGAGGTGGAGCCGACGCTGGCGCTCCCTGCCGGCGTCGACTTCGCGAGCTATCGCGACGAGGTGCTCGAGCGCTTCGCCAACCCGCTGCTCGGCTACCGCACCTTGCAGGTGGCCGGGGACGGCTCCCAAAAGCTCCCCCAGCGCATCCTTGGAACGGTGGCCGAGCGCTTGGCCGCCGGGGCGACACCGCGCCGATCGACGCTCGTGCTTGCCGCCTACCTGAAGGCGATCACCGAAGGGCGCGACGAGAACGACCGGCCGTTCTCGGTGAGCGACCCGCTCGCCGGCACGATCCGCGAGCGCTTGGCCGGCGCGCACACCCCGGGCGAGCGAGCCGAGCGATTCCTGTCGGTGCGCGAGCTCTTTGGCACCGAGCTCGGCGACGACGAACGCCTTCGCGGACTGCTTACCGAATCGATCGCCGCCCTGGGATCCGCCCCGGTGCTCGCGGTGCTCGCCGACATCGACGGTCGGTGACGCGCCCGTGGTGCCGGTGTGTTGCCGCCGCTTCGGGGCTTGCCAGATGGCCGAGGAAGGAGAACCATGACGCCGTTGAACCTCAATCCCGATCGCCTCTTCCCTGCTGAGCCGGGAGTGCGCGCCATTGCGCGCACGATCTATGGCGAGATCTCGGGCCTGCCGCTGCTGTCACCGCACGGGCACCTCGATGCCCGCCTGTTTTCCGACAACGAGCCCTTCAGCGACCCGGCGCACCTCCTGGTGTCGAGCGACCACTATGTGGTCCGCCTGCTGCATGCCCGGGGTCTGTCGCTCGACGCGCTCGGGACCCGCAGCCGCGCCGACGCACCCGGCAATGAGCAGGACCACCCGCTCGAGGGGCGGGAGATCTGGCGGGCGCTGTGTACGCATTGGGAGGCACTCGGCGGGACACCGTCGCGCCTTTGGCTCGAGCACATCCTTGTCGACCTCTTCGAGCTCAAGGAACGCCCTTCGCCCGAGACGGCGGATTCCTCCTATGACCACTGCGTGGCGATGCTCCAGCGCGACGAGCTCCGCCCGCGCTCGCTGTATCGCCGCTTCAACCTCGAGGTGCTGACGACCACCGACCCGCCTGCCGCCGACCTCGCCGTGCACGACGCCTTGCTCGCGGACTCGAGCTTCACCGGGCGCCTGCTGCCGACGTTTCGCCCCGACGGCGTCGTCGACCCGAACCGAGCGGACTTCGTCGAGAACCTCGCCGCGCTCGAGCAGGCGACCGGGGTCGATCTCGGTGAGTATTCCGGGCTCGTGCGTGCGCTCGAACAGCGCCGCGACGCGTTCCGCCAGCGCGGGGCGACCGCGAGCGACCACGGCGTCGAGATCACCACGACCGAGCACCTGCCTGAGGCCGACGCCGCACGCCTGTACCGGGCGGTGCGCGCCGGAGAGGCGAATGCCGCACAGATCGAGGCCTTCAAGGGCCATATGGTGAGCGAGCTGGCGCGCATGGCGGTCGATGACGGGCTCGTCATGCAGCTGCACCTCGGCGTCGCCCGGGACTACAGCCGCTCGGTCTTCGAGCGCTTCGGCCAGGATGTCGGCCAGGACTTCCCGGTCAGTGTCGAGTACACGCGCACGTTGCGGCCGCTGCTGTCGCGCTTTGGCGACAACCCGGGCTTCCGCTCCGTGCTCTATACGATCGACGAGACGCTGTATTCGCGCGAGATCGGGCCGCTCGTCAGCTACTTCCCCTCGCTGTACGCGGGCGCGCCGTGGTGGTTCCTCGATGCCCCCGACGCCATGGCGCGCGCCTTTGCTGCCGTCGGGGAGGTTGCCGGGATCGCCAATTGCTCGGGCTTTGTCGACGACACACGCTCTCTGTGTGGCATCGGGGCGCGTCACGACGTGGCTCGGCGATCGTGCGCCGCGTATCTCGCCCGCCTCGTCGCCGAGCACCGAATCGGCGAGGACGAGGCGATCTCGCTCGCCAAGGGGTACGCGTACGAGACCCCGAAGGCGGTCTTCAACCTCTAGCAGGGAACACGGACCAGTGGCGCCCGGCGGGGAGTTCTTGTCGATCGACCAGGTTTGTTGATGGATCGTTGCAGGAACGCTGACGCCGGGCGCCGGGGTCGTTGGTTTCGCCGCCCGATGGTCGCGCTCGCCCCGTTTGGCGTCGAGGTCGGCGGCTGCGATGACGACCGCCGGTCCGCAGGCTGGCGACACTGGCTTGGCTGACAGGTGCAGCGGCTCGGTGCCAGGTCGAGGCGGACGCCGGCTGAGAGGAGACCGCCGCGCGTCGGGCCCCGTTATCGTGCAGCCATGACGAGCGGCGACCTCCTCGGGAACAACGGCGACCGGATCCGCCCGGACCGGAACCTGGCGCTCGAGATGACCAGGGTCACCGAGTCCGCTGCGATCGCCGCCAGCCGCTGGATGGGCCGCGGCGACCTCAAAGCGGCAGACGGTGCGGCCGTCGACGCCATGCGCTTCACGCTCTCCACGGTGGCGATGGACGGCATCGTGGTCATCGGCGAGGGCGAGAAGGACGAGGCGCCCATGCTCTACAACGGCGAGCGAATCGGCGACGGCTCGCTTCCCGCCGTCGACGTCGCCGTCGACCCGATCGACGGAACTCGTCCCACGGCCTTTGGGCGCGGCGGCGCGCTCTCGGTCATCGCGATCGCCGAGCGCGGGACGATGTTCGACCCCGGGCCCTGCTTCTACATGAACAAGCTGGCCGTCGGCGCCGAGGCCGTCGGCCGCGTCTCGATCGAGGCAACCGTGAAGGAGAACCTGCGCGAGATCGCGCGGGCCAAGCGCAGCTCGGTCGGCGAGCTGACCGCGATCGTGCTCGACCGCCCCCGGCACGAGGAGCTCATCGAGGAGATCCGCGTGGCCGGTGCGCGGATTCGCCTGATCCCGGACGGAGACGTTGCCGGCGCTATCGCCACGGCCTGGCCCGAGTCGGGAGCCGACGTGCTCTTTGGCATCGGCGGGACCCCCGAAGGGGTGATCACGGCGGCGGCGCTGAAGGGGATGGGCGGTGAGCTGCAGGGAAAGCTTGCGCCCCGCGACGAAGCCGAGCGGCGGCGCGTGGTCGCGGCCGGCCTCGACCCGGACGCGGTGTTGAGCATCGACGACCTCGTTGCCAGCGACAACTGCTTCTTCGCGGCGACGGGGATCACCGACGGCGAGCTCTTGCACGGCGTCCGCTACACCAACGTGGGGGCGATCACCCAGTCGCTCGTCGTCCGGTCGCAGTCGGGCACGGTGCGCTTCATCTCCGCCTACCACCGCCTCGAGAAGATGCGTCAGTACCACCTGATTGACGTCGGGCCGGACGAGCCCAACGGCGCCACGGGCTGAGGCCGCCCCGCCCGGCCGAGTAGGGTCGGCGCGGTGGAGGAGCGGTTGACCGTGCGCCCCGCGGGAGCGCTGCGGGGCGAAGTGCAGGTCCAAGGGGCCAAGAACTCGGCGCTCAAGCTGATGGCCGCGGCGCTGCTCGCCGAGGGGACGACGGTGCTGCGCAACGTGCCGAGGATCACCGACGTCGCGATCATGGGTGAGATCTTGACGGCGCTCGGGCTGAGCGTGCAGCGCGATGGCGCGGGAGACCTGGCCGTGCACTGCCCGGCTGAGTGCACGCCAATCGCTCCGTATGAGCTCGTCGAGAAGATGCGCGCCTCGATTGTCGTCCTTGGACCGCTGCTCGCCCGCTTCGGCTGGGCGAAGATCTCCCTGCCAGGAGGCGACGACTTCGGCGGCCGCCCGATCGACTTCCACGTGCGGGCCTTCGAAGAGCTCGGCGCCGAATTCTCCATGGAGCATGGCGAGCTCACCGCCCGCTGTGACCGCCTCGCCGGCCGGCGCATCGTCCTTGAGTATCCGAGCCACACGACCACCGACAACGTCGTGATGGCCGCCGTCCTCGCCAAGGGGACGACGGTGATCGAGAATGCCGCTCGCGAGCCAGAGGTGGAGGATCTCGCCGCGCTGTTGTGCTCGATGGGAGCGCGCATCGAGGGAGCCGGCACGTCGCGCATCGAGATCGAAGGGGTCGACGAGCTGCATCCCGCCACCCACGAGGTCCTCGCCGACCGGGTCGTCGCCGCCACGTTCCTCGCGGCGACGGGCATCGCCGGGGGCGACGTCTTCGTGGCGGGGGCGCGCCCCGAGCACATGGACATGTTGCTCGTGAAGCTCGCGGCGGCGGGGCTCGAGCTCGATGCGGGCCCGGCTGGGATCCGGGCGCGCGCCGAGGGCCGCCCCGCTCCAGTCGACATCGCCACGCTGCCCTATCCGGGGGTCGCCACGGACTACAAGCCCATGCTCGTGACCCTGCTCTCCCTGGCGAAGGGGGTCTCGATCGTCACCGAGAACCTCTACGCGGGGCGCTTTCGCTACGTCGACGAGCTGGCGCGAATGGGCGCGGACATCACGACCGACGGCCACCACGCCGTGGTGCGGGGCGTGGGCCGCCTGTCTGGCGCGCCCGTGCGCGCCCCCGACATCCGCGCCGGCGCGGCGCTCGTGCTCGCCGGCCTCGTGGCGGATGGGGAGACCGTGATCCATGGGGCCGCGCACATCGACCGCGGCTATGACGACCTTGCCGGCCGGCTCCTCGCCCTCGGTGCCGACATCACCCGGACGGGTGATGCGCCCGTCGTCTTGTAGTGATGGACGCCGACCCCACTCCGAGGAACGGAGCGCCGCTCCTTGTTCCCCCGGCGGCCAATCTCTCGCTGCCCGCCGCGCCGACGTGGCGCTCGCTCGCCGACGACCCGCGCTGGTACCAAAAGGCGGTCTTCTACGAGCTCTTGCCGCGAGGCTTCGCCGACTCCAATGCCGACGGCATCGGCGACCTGCAGGGGATCATCGCCAAGCTCGACTACCTCGGTTGGCTCGGCGTCGACTGCATCTGGCTGCTGCCGTACTATCCGTCGCCGCTGCGCGACGGCGGCTACGACGTCGCGGACTTCTACAGCGTGGCGCCCGAGTGCGGCACGGTCGACGACCTAGCCCAGCTGATCGAAGAGGCGCACCGGCGCGGCATGCGGGTGATCTCCGACCTCGTCATCAACCACACGAGCGACGAGCACCCCTGGTTCAAGGAGTCGCGCGCCTCGCGCGACAACCCGAAGGCGGACTGGTACGTCTGGAGCGACGACGACCAGGCGATGTCGGACATCCGCATCATCTTCTGCGACACCGAATCGTCCAATTGGACCTGGGACAACGCGCGCCAGCAGTTCTATTGGCACCGCTTCTTCCATCACCAGCCGGACCTCAACTACGAGAACCCCGAGGTCCAAGAAGCCATACTGCAGGTGGTGCGCTTCTGGCTCGGCCTCGGTCTTGACGGCTTCCGGCTGGACGCTGCGGCCTACTTGTACCAGCGGGAAGGAACGAGCGGCGAGAACCTTCCCGAGACCCACGCGTTCTTGCAGAGGATGCGTAAGGAGATCGACCGCGACTTCCCCAACCGGATGCTCCTCGCCGAGGTGAACCAGTGGCCGGCGGATGTGGTCGACTACTTCGGCCAGGGCGACGAGTGCCACATGTGCTTTCACTTCCCGCTCATGCCCCGCATGTTCATGGCGGTGCGGCGCGAGCAGCGCTTCCCGATCACCGAGATCTTGGCCCACACGCCAGATGTCCCAGACGGCGCCCAGTGGGGCATCTTCTTGCGCAACCACGACGAGCTCACCTTGGAGATGGTCACTGACGAAGAGCGTGACTATATGTACGCGGAGTACGCGAGCGATCCCCGGATGCGTAAGAACCTCGGGATTCGCAGGCGGCTCGCGCCCCTGGTCGAGAACAACCGCCGGGTCGCCGAGCTGCTGCACGCGCTCTTGCTCTCGCTGCCGGGCAGCCCGGTGCTGTACTACGGCGACGAGCTCTTGATGGGCGACAACATCTACCTCGGCGACCGTGACGGGGTGCGGACGCCGATGCAGTGGACCCCGGACCGCAACGGTGGCTTCTCCCAGGCGGACTTCGCGCAGCTCTTCCTCCCGCCGTCGATGGACCCGGTCTACGGCTTCCAGGCGGTCAACGTCGAGGCGGGCCTGCGCGACCCCTCCTCGTTCTTGCACTGGCTGCAGCGGATGCTGGCCATCAGGCGCCACTACCCGGTGTTCGCCACAGGCGAGATCGAGATCCTGCCGGCCGACAACCCCTCGGTGCTCGCGTACGTGCGAATCCCCGAGGAGGAAAGCGGCGAGACGCCGGTGCTGTGCGTGAACAACCTCAGCCGCTTTGCCCAGGCGGCCGAGATCGGCCTCGGCCGCTTCGAGGGTTGCGTGCCGATCGAGCTGGTCGGCCGCACCCAGTTCCCAGTCGTTGGATCGGGCGGCTACTTCTTGACGCTCGGTCCGCACGGCTTTTACTGGCTCGAGCTGGAGTCGACATGACGGCGCCTCTTGCCACCTCGCTCTTCGACCTCGCCCGGACCTACCTCGAGCGCCAGGTGTGGTTCCACCGCGCCATCGCCGGCAAGCCCGAGGGCGAGCTCAGCCTGGTGGCGGCGGACGTGCTGAGACACGACGAGCCCGGGCTCGCCCGGTTGCTGGTGGCGCGGGGGAGCCAGCGCTTCCAGCTGCTTGCTGGTTGGCGCGAGGCGACGGCCGTCGGCGGGGTCTTGAAAGGGCGCGAGTCGGCGCTGCTCGGCTCGGCCCCGGTCCCTGGCGACGGCACCCAGGGCGTCCTCGTCTACGACGCGCTCGCCGACGACGACCTGCTGACCCGGCTGCTCGCGCTCGTCACCGAGGGGCGCGAGCACGCCGAGCGCGTGCGCCGGGTCGCCACCTTGGTCTCGCACGCGTCGCTCGTGTTCGACGAGCGGCTGTTCATGAAGTGCTACCGGGTGCTCGAAGAAGGTGAGCGACCCGAGGTCGAGATGATGTTCCGCCTCGAGGCCGCTGGGTTTGCGGCGCTGTTGCAGCCAGTCGCCCGCTGGCGCGGTTATGGCTGTGACCTTGCGGTCGTGCGCGAGTTTTTGCCGAGCGCCCTTGAGGGCCGCCTGCTCGCCCTCACCTCGCTGCGCGACCTGCTGGCACACGCGTCGGGGACCGACGAGCAAGGTGGCGTCGGCTCGCTTGGTGGCGAGATCGACCCCGATGCGGAGACCGCGAGCGCCGGGGGAGACTTCTCCGCCGAGATGCGCCGCCTCGGGGTGATGACGGCTGGCCTGCACGCCGCCATGAGCACCGCCTTCGGCGCGCAGGCCGCCGAGCCGGCCCGCGTGGCGAAGATCATCGCGGCGGGCGGCTCGCCCCGGCTCGCCGCCCTCGGGGAGCAGATCGGCGCCGCTGCGCCGGAGTCGCTCGGCGCGTCGATTCGCGTGCACGGCGATTACCACCTGCGCCGAGTGATGCGTGCCGAGCGCGGCTGGCTGGTCGCCGGGTTCGGCGACGACCCCCTCTATGCGAGTGCCAAGCCCGACCCGTCGCTCGCGCCCCGGGTGGGCTCGCCGATCGAGGATCTCGCCGACATGTGCTTCTCGCTGCATCGGGTCGCCGCCGAGGCGCTCGCCCAGCGCCCGGCGTCAGAAGCCGAGGTGGCGGCGGACCTCGCGGCGGCCTGGGAGCGGCGCAACTGCGAGGCGTTCCTCGCCGGTTACCTGCGGTCCCCCGAGGTGCAGGTCTTGTTGCCAGGATCGTCGGAGACCGTCGAGCTCCTGCTCACCGCCTTCGGGGCGGTGCGCGCCCATCGCTACGAGGCGACGCCCTCGGCTCGCTGACGCCGACCGGCCGCTGCGCGCAGCTCCTCGGCTGCCCGTTCGGGCGCGACGACGTTGATGTAGACGCCGGTGCCGAGCTCGAAGCCGGCTCGCGTGGTGAGCTTGGGCAACACGTGGACGTGCCAGTGGTACGGCGAGCTCGCCCGGTAGGGGGCGGAATGGAAGATCACGTTGTAGGCGATGTCGCCGAGCAGCAGCTGCAGCGAGGCGATCGCGTTGCGCACGGCGATGCCGCAGCCAGCGAGGTCCGCCGGGGCGGTGTGGTGGAGGTGGGGCTCATGGGCGCGGGGGACCACCAGCAGCTCATAGGGGCTGCCGCTCCAGTAGGGGGCGAAGGTGACGGCGTGCTCATCCGCGTCGACGATGCGGTAGCCGGCTCGCTCTTCGGAGGTCGTCGCGGTGCACAGCAGGCAGCCGCCGGCGAAGCGAGCGAAGCTCCCCTGCTCGTCCACGAGCTCGCGGGGGACGAAGGGGATGCCGAGCAGCTGGCCGTGCGGGTGCTCGAGCGACGCCCCCGCCTCTCGCCCGGAGTTCACGATCACCTGGCTGTAGCGCAGACCCGGTGTGCTCTGGTGCTCCTCCACGCGGTCTCGGATCGCCGACATCACGAGTTGGCACTGGGTGTCATCGAGCTCGCCGAGCGTCAAGTCGTGATTGGGGGAGAACACGAGGACCTCGTGGATGCCGCTCGCCGGCGCCTCGGTGAAGACCGGACCGCGGTGCTCGACGACGAAGGGGGCCATCCCCTCGAAGGCCGGGAAGCGGTTCGGCACGACGCGCACCAGCCAGTGGCCTTCGGCGCCGTAGGTCTCAAGCGCCGGCGGCGTGGCGTCCTCGTTGCCCGGGCAGAACGGGCACGGGCGGTCCGGGAAGGGCACCTGCTGGCGCGGCGCGAAGACCGTGCCGCGCTCGATGCGCTCCGTGGAAACGGCGACCCACCGCCCAGAGAGCGGGTCGAGTCGGAGCTGGTTCATCGGGGCTTCGCCCTCCCCCTGCAAGTCTGACCCACCCACAAGCTAGCCGTCGGCCGCGTGCTGCGCGCGTCACGGCGGCGCCGCTCGAACCACGCCGACCTGCCAGGTCGCGTCCCGAGCGGCCATCATGGCGGGGCGATGAACGAGCTGTACGACGCGGTGATGGTCCTGCACGTGCTCGCCGCGCTCGCCGGGTTCGGCTCCCTCGCCGCGACCGGCGCGTACGCCGGGCCGGCGCGGTCGTCCCCGCCGACGCCGGCGGTGCTGCGGTACTTCGCCCCAGGGGCCAACCGCGCCGCGTGGGCGCTCTTTGCCGTCCCCGTGCTCGGCGTCGTGCTGCTCGTCCTCGACCACTTCCACCCACTGCGCCACCCCTATCCCTTTGTCGGGATCGGGGTCTGGTTGGCTTCGGCGGCAATCGCCAGCATCTGGCTCTGGCCGGCGGAACGGGCGATCAAGGCGGCGCTCGCCGCGCCGGCCGGTGCCGATCCCCGGCTGATCGCCGTCGCCGCGCGCCGCTGCCAGCGCGCGGCGCTCGCCACGAGCATCGGCTTTGTCGTGGCGCTGTTCTTCATGGCGGTGCAGCCGGGATGAGGCGGTGCGCGCCGTTGACGAAAGGTGGCTCAACTAGCCTGGCGGACCGATGCCTGCGAATCGTCGTCCACCGGCGCGCGGACCGCGCCGGGGGCGGCCGCTCCCGCCACCGCGTGCCCTGCCCGCTGATCGGGGGCGCCAGCCGCTCCCGGCGTCATTGCAGGCTCGCCGCCTGCCCCCTTCGACGCTGCGCCGCCGGCGGGCGAGCGCGCTGTTCGGCATCGTCGCGCTGATCGTGCTCATCGCAGCGGGGGCGAACCGCTTCGCCCACAAGAACGCGCCGATCACGGTGCAGACGACCGCCCGACACACCAAAACTGGGCCCGCCGCGCTGCGGGTCGGGCTGATCGACTGCACCTTCGTCGATACCTCGCGTCCGACCAAGAACTGGGCGACGGGCGTCTCGACTCCGGGCCGGCGCCTGCTCACCGAGGTGCGGTACCCGACCACCAACGGCGTGGCGGCGCGCGAGACGCCCCGCGCGCATCCCGCCTACCGCCGGGGACCTTTCCCGCTCATCGTCTTCGCGCCCGGCTTCAAGGTCTATCCCGTTGAGTATCGGGCGCTGCTCGACGCCTGGGTCCGTGCCGGATATGTCGTTGCGGCGCCGGTCTTTCCCGATACCAATCCGGCGGCAGTCGCCGCACAGGGCAACATCGCCGAGTCCGACCTCGTCAACCAGCCTGCCGACGTGGCGTTCGTGACGCGGCGCCTCGAGGCGGCGGCGCGGGGCCAGAGCCCCAACTGCGCCTTCGTGAAGGGCTTGATGTCGACGGGGCCCGTGGTCCTCGCGGGCCAGTCCGACGGCGGCGACACGGTGGCCGCCCTCGCGTATGAGCATGCCAATGCCAGCTTGCTTTCCGGGCTGCAGGTGCATGGCGTGGCGGTGCTCTCGGGCGCCGAGATCGACACGGCCCCCGGCGCCTACGGGGCGAGCGCCTCGTCGCCGCCGATGCTGTTCACCCAGAGCCGCAACGATGCCTGCAACACCCCTGAGGATGCGGCTCAGCTCTACAACGCCGTGAACGAGAACGACAAGTGGTTCTTGGACCTGACGGCCAAGACCCACATCGGCCCCTACAACGGGCGCAACGCCGAGTCCTTCGATGTCGTGGTGAAGGCGACCGAGGCCTTCTTCCGGGCCGAGATCGCCGGCGTGTCGCCTGGTGCGTTCTTGCGCCAGGCGGTCGCCGGGAAGTCGGCCGTCGCGACCCTCAGCCAGGGTGGCTCGATCTCCCTGCCGTACCTGCGGGCGAGCCAGGCCTCCTGCTACACCGACGTGATCCCTGACTGAGCGCCGCCGCCCGCGACGTGAGGTGTGCTGATGACCGAGTCCACTGCGCCGACCGCCTACCTCGATCATGCGGCGACGACCCCCCTTTGCCCCGAGGCCCTCGAGGCGATGCTGCCGTACCTGACCGAGCAGTATGCGAATCCTTCGGGCGTCTACGCCAGCGCTCGGCGGGCGCGCCGGGCGGTCGACGATGCGCGCGAGCAGCTCGCCTCGGTCCTCGGCTGTCAGCCCGGAGAGATCGTCTTCACGGCGAGCGGCTCGGAGGCCGACAACCTCGCCGTCCAGGGTGTGGCGCCAGCCGGCCGCGCCGTCGCCTCTGCCGTCGAGCACAAGGCGGTACTCGCTCCGATCGGCGCGCTCGGCGGAGTGCTCGCCCCGGTGCTCGCCGATGGACGTGTCGACCTCGAACGGCTCGGCGAGCTGCTCGACTCGTCGGTCCGGCTCGTCTCGGTGATGGCGGTCAACAGCGAGGTCGGGGTCATCCAGCCGGTCAGGGAAGTGGTGGACCTGGTGCGCACGCACGCCCCCGGGGCGCTCGTGCACTGTGACGCCGTGCAGGCGGTGCCATGGCTGGATCTCACCGAGTGCCTCGCGGGCTGTGATCTGCTCAGCGTGTCGGCTCACAAGTTCGGGGGACCAAAGGGCGTCGGCGCGCTCGTGGTGCGGGCCCGTGCGCGAGGGCTGCGGCCGCTGATGCTCGGCGGCGGCCAGGAGCGAGGGCGTCGGCCGGGGACCGAGAACGTCGCCGGCATCGTGGGAGCCGCCGTCGCGGCGCAGATCACGGCCGCCGAGCGGACAGAGACCGTCGCCCGGGTCGGCGCACTGCGCGATCACCTCGTCGACTCACTGACGGCCGCCTGGCCTGGCCTCGCCGAGTCGGTCCCGCGCCCCCTGCGGGTCGCGGGCAATGCGCACCTGCAGCTGCCCGACGGCGTCGATGGCGAGGAGCTGTTGTGGCTGTGTGACGAGCGAGGCGTGTGCGGGTCGGTCGGGTCGGCCTGCGCGAGCGGCGCCCGCGAGCCGAGCCACGTCTTGTTGGCGATGGGCTGGACCAAGGCGAAGGCCCGCCAGGCGGTGCGCTTCAGCCTCGGCGCGAGCACGACGGCGGCCGAGATCGATCATGCGATCGAGGTCGTGAGCTCCGCCCTCGCTCGCCTGGCACCCGGCGCAGCCTGACGCGGCACCACACCGTGGCGCGGCGCGCTGGACCCGAGACGCGCCACGGCAGGCGAGAATGGGCCCATGCGGGTGCTCGTTGCGATGTCCGGCGGCGTCGACTCGTCGGTTGCCGCGGCCTTGCTGATCGACCAGGGCCATGAGGTCGTCGGTGCGACCATGAAGCTGTGGGGCGGTGTCTCGGACTCGGGCTGCTGCTCGGTCGCCGACGTTGCCGACGCCCGGCGCGTCGCCGACCGGCTCGGCATCGACCATCACACCTTCGACTTCACCGAGTACTTCGAGGCCGCGGTCGTCGATCCCTACGTGAGCGCGCACGCCGAGGGCAGGACGCCGAACCCGTGCGCCGAGTGCAACCGCCACCTCAAGTTCCGCCGCTTCCTTGACCGCGCCCGGCGCCTTGGTTTCGACGCCATCGCGACGGGGCATCACGCCAAGGTGGTGCGGGACGCGGCTGGCGTGCCGCACCTGGCGCGCGGGCAGGACCGCAAAAAGGACCAGTCCTATGTGCTCGCGATGCTCGGCGCGGAGCAGCTCGAGCGCACCTTGCTCCCCGTCGGCGACTACGACAAGTCCGAGATCCGGGCGATCGCACAGCGCCTGCTCCTGCCGACCGCCGCCAAGGCGGACTCCCAAGAGGTCTGTTTCATCGCCCGCCATGGCTCAGCGGCGGGACGTCAGCGCTTCCTCGAGCAGCGGATCGCCCTGCACCCCGGTCGCGTGCTTGACCAGCGCAGCGGCGAGCACCTGGGCGACGTCGCGGCGGTCGAGCTCGTCACGATCGGTCAGCGCCGCGGGCTCGGCCTGCGCGGTGGTCTGGCGGGCGAGGACGGCGCGGCGCGGCGCTACGCGCTCGGCGTGGACGTCGCCACGAGGACGGTCGTCGTGGGCGAGGAAGCAGAGCTGGCGACGCGCTTCTGGCCGCTGTCGCAGTGGACCTCGCTCGACGGCAGCCTGCCACTCGGCGCCGTCATCGAAGCCCAGGCGAGCGCGCACGGGCGGCCGCGTCGCGGGGTTCTCGAGGCCGGGGGAGTGCGGCTCGAGGAGCCGGCCCGACGGGTCGCACCCGGCCAACTGGTCGCCTGCTACGTCGGCGACGAGGTCGTCGCCTCGGGGGTGGTCACCGCGGTGCCGGCCGGACCGCGCGCCGATGCCTGAGCCGACCATGAGCTCGGGCCGCCCCCCTGTCGAAGCGCTCGCTGCCAGGGCAGCAAGCGAGGCGCCGGCGACCGCCCCGGCCGATCGCGTCGCCGAGCTCCGCCGTCAGATCGCCTACCACTCGGCGCGCTATCACCAAGATGACGCGCCCGAGATTGCCGACTTTGAGTACGACGCGCTCGTCCTCGAGCTCACGGAGCTCGAGGCGAGCCATCCTGAGCTCGCCTCGGCGGTCTCGCCGACGGCGACGGTCGGGGCGCCGCCTTCGCCAGCCTTCGCACCCGTGCAGCACGCGCTGCGCATGTTGAGCCTCGACAACGTCTTCTCGGTCGATGAGCTCACCGCGTGGGGGGTTCGCCTCGAGCGGCTCCTCGCCGGGGAGCCCGAGGCGAGGAGCGCGGTGGCCTTCGTCTGCGAGCCGAAGATCGACGGCCTGGCGATGTCGCTGCGCTACGAGCGCGGCACGCTCGTGCGGGCGGCGACGCGCGGGGACGGGACGACGGGTGAGGACGTCACGGCGAACGTGCGCACGATCGGCGTCATCCCGCACGAGCTCACCCTCCCGGCCACCGACCTGCCCGAGGTCCTGGAAGTGCGCGGCGAGGTGTACCTCCCGCTCGCCGCGTTCGAGGAGCTGAACCGCCGCCAGCTCGAGGCTGGCCTGCGCCCCTTTGCCAACCCGCGCAACTCCGCCGCTGGCTCGCTGCGCCAAAAGGACCCGGCGGTGACAGCCGAGCGCCCGCTCGCCTTCTTCGCCTACGGGCTCGGCGAGGTGCGCGGCGGACCGCTCGCCGGGCGCGGCGGACCGCTGGAGCGCCAGTCGGCCGCCCTCGAGCTGCTGGCTCGTGCCGGCTTTCCGGTGAACCCGATGATCCGGCGAGAAGCCGAGCTCGACGGCGTCGCCCGCTACTGTGCCGAGGCCCTCGAGCGCCGCCACGACCTCGACTACGAGATCGACGGCGTCGTCGTGAAGGTCGACGATGTCGCGCTGCAGCGGCGCCTCGGCGCCACCTCGCACGCCCCCCGCTGGGCCGTCGCCTACAAGTTCCCGCCCGAGGAGCGCACCACGCTGCTCAAGCAGATCCTGGTCTCGATCGGCCGGACGGGCCGGGCGACGCCCTTTGCCGCACTCGAGCCGGTGGTGGTCGCCGGCTCGACGGTCGGCCTCGCCAGCTTGCACAACGAGGACCAGGTCGCGCTGAAGGACCTGCGCGAGGGCGACACCGTGATCGTCCGCAAGGCGGGCGACGTCATCCCTGAGGTCGTCGGCCCGGTGCTCGCCGCCCGTCCGCCCGACGCCGCACCCTGGCGCTTTCCCACCACCTGCCCGGGTTGCGGCGGGCCGCTCGTGCGGCTCGAGGGCGAGAGCGACACGTTCTGCATCAACGTCGACTGCCCGGCCCAGCAGCTGCAGCGCATCGCCCACTTCGCCGCCCGTTCGGCGATGGACATCGAGGGACTCGGCGAGATGCGTGTCGGCCAGCTGATCGGGGCGGGGCTGGTGCACGACGTCGCCGACCTCTACCGCCTCGACCTCGAGGCGTTGGCGGCCCTAGAAGGTTTCGGCGAGGTCTCGGCCCGCAACCTGCTCGCGGCGATCGACGCGTCGCGGGCGCGGGGCATGACGCGGCTGCTCGTGGCGCTGTCGATCCACCACGTCGGGCCGACGATCGCCGCCGCCCTCGCGGCGGCGATCGTCGACCTCGATGCACTCGGCGCGGCGAGCGAGGAGCAGCTGTCGGCGATCGACCAGGTGGGCGGAACGATCGCCGCCAGCGTCGTGGCCTTCTTCGCCTCCGAGCGCAATCGCCAGGTGATCGAGAAGCTGCGCTCGGCCGGCGTGGCCTTCGGCTCGGACCGCTACCGGTCACCGACGAGCGAGGAGGCCGCTCCGCTCCCCCTCGCTGGTCGCTCCGTCGTCGTCACCGGCACGCTCGAGGGCTTCAGCCGCGAGGAGGCGGAGGCGGCGATCCTCGAGCGCGGGGGCAAGTCGCCCGGCTCGGTCTCCGCAAAGACCTTCGCGGTCGTCGTCGGTGCGGAGCCGGGGGCCGCCAAGCTGTCCAAGGCCGAGCAGCTCGGCATCCCGATCCTCGACGAGGCGGCCTTTCGCCGCCTCCTCGCGACCGGGGAGCTGGCTTAGGGGCGCGTCGTTCCAGCTCAGGGCTCTATCGTGTCACACGAACCACATCAGCCTCTCTGAGAACATAGGCTGGGGTACCGAGGAGTCGCGGGAGCCATGGGAGCGATCACCGAGCAGATCGGCCGGGAGCTCGCCGGCCGCTATCAACTCGAGGGCGGGCTGGGAACCGGCGCGTCCGCGCACGTCTACCTCGCCTTCGACCGTCGCCTCTCGCGACGCGTCGCGATCAAGCTCTTGCACCCGGGCCTCAGCGGTGACCGGCAGTTCCTCCGGCGCTTCACGGCCGAGGCGCAGGCCGTCGCGGCGCTGAACCATCCGAGCGTCGTGCAGGTCTACGACTGGGGCGAGGAGGTCGACGGCCCGTTCCTCGTGCTCGAGTACCTCGCCGGGGGCAGCCTGCGAGATCTGCTGGATGCCGGCTTCCGCCTCGGGCCCGCCCAGGCCGCCCGCGTCGGCGCCGCGGCCGCTCGCGGGCTCGCCTACGCGCACCGGCGCGGCTTCGTGCACCGGGACATCAAGCCGGAGAACCTCCTCTTCGACGAGGAGGGGGAGGTCCACATCGCGGACTTCGGCCTGGCGCGGGCCCTCGCCGAGGCGGCGTGGACCGAGCCGTCCGGCGCCGTGCTCGGCACGGCGCGCTACGCCTCGCCCGAACAGGCCGAGGGCGTCGCGCTCGACGGCCGGTCCGACGTCTACTCGCTCGCCCTCGTCCTCTATGAGGCGGTGACCGGCAAGGTCCCCTTCGGCGCCGACACCACCGTCGCCACCTTGATGGCGCGCGTCGGCGCCACCTTGCCGCCAGCCCCCGAGCTCGGCCCGCTTGCCGCCGTGCTCGCCCAGGCGGCGATCAGCGAGCCGCTCGTGCGCCTCGATGCCGAAGAGCTCGCCGCGGACCTCGAGGCGCTCGCCCAGTCCCTGCCGACCCCGCCGCCGATTCCCCTCGTCGCCGCCGAGATCAGCCGGCCTCCGGCGCCCATCTCGACGCCGACCCCAGGGCCGGCGCTGGCGGTGCTTCCCGCCGACGAGCCGACGACGGTCATGGCCGGGCTCGTCGCCGAGCGCTCGCCGGCGCCCTATTTCGACTGGGCCGAGGACGAGGAGCTCGCGGCACCTCCGGCAAGCGGCGCCGATGCGCCCGGAGCGGCCGAGCCGTCGGTGCGCCGGCGCCACCGTGGCCGCCGGGTGCTCGCCGGTCTCCTCGTCCTGGCACTGCTCGCCGCCGCCGGGGTCGTGGTGGTGCGCCACTTGCCCAAGCACGTCGACGTGCCGGGGGTCACCGCGATGTCCCTCAGCACGGCAGAGCACCGCATCGCCCGTGCCGAGCTGCGCCTCGGCGCGCTCTCACATGCCTACTCGGCCTCGGTCCCCGCCGGCGCGGTGATCGCCCAGCACCCCGCGGCGGGCGGCAACGTCGCCCCGCACGCCCGCGTCCACCTCACGGTGTCGCTCGGACACGCCCCGGTGGGGGTGCCTGTGGTCGTGCACCTCGCCGAGCAGACGGCGCTCGCCAAGCTGGGCGCGGCCCACTTCAGCGCGAGTGTGCACCCCTCCTACAGCGAGACCGTGCCGAGCGGCGAGGTCATCTCGGCGTCGCCGTCCGGCCTGCGCCCCTATGGCAGCGCGGTGAGCGTCGTCGTTTCGCAGGGTCCGGCTCCCCGCCAGATCCCCAACTTCGCCGCGGGGACCACCTGGGCGACCGCCAGCGCGGCGCTTTCCGCCGAGCGCTTGGCGCCGGTCGAGCAGCAGCAGTACTCAAACGACGTGCCAGCGGGCGACGTGATCTCGACCTCGCCCGCCGAGGGCGCCGGTGGCGTCGCCGTCGGCACCAAGGTCAGCGTGGTGGTGTCGCTCGGGCCGCTGCTCGTCGCGGTCCCCGAGGTCAAGGGCGACACCATCGCCGGCGCGCTGGCGGCCCTCCAGCAGCAGGGGCTGAACGTCACCGAGCAGGTCGGCCCGCCGCTCGCCACGACGGCGGTGACGACCGACCCCAGCCCGGGGACCAAAGTCCGGCCCGGGACCGCCGTGACCCTCTACGTGAGCTGAGCGCTCGAGCGGGCGGCCACCGCGGTTGACGGAGGGGACACGCCCTGGCAACGTCCCTCCAACGAGCCGCGACTGCGGCGGGGGGGAGGACTGGTGGGGGTCCTGACAGGCCGGGTGGCGATCGTGACTGGCGCCGGGCGCGGCCTCGGCCGCGCCCACGCCTTATTGCTGGCGAGCGAGGGCGCGAGCGTCGTGGTGAACGACGCCGGCGTGGACGTCGACGGTGCGGTTGGCGGTGGGGCGCCACCTGCCGACGCCGTCGTCGCCGAGATCGTGGCGGCTGGTGGCCGGGCAGTCGCCGACCACGAAGACGTCGCTGACTGGGAGGGCGGTGAGCGCCTCGTCGCCCACGCGCTCGAGGCGTTCGGCGATCTCCACGTCCTCGTCAATAACGCCGGCATCTTGCGCGACCGTGCGCTCGTCAACATGACCGAGCAGGACTGGGACGCGGTGATGCAGGTGCACCTGAAGGGCCATTTCGTGCCGACGCGCTTTGCCGCGGCGCGCTGGCGTGCGAAGGCGCGCGAGGAGGGCGCCGTCCAGGCGGCGGTCATCAACACCACCTCGACCTCGGGCCTGCAGGGCAATCCCGGCCAGGCCCACTACGGGACGGCCAAGGCGGGGATCGCCGCCTTCACCTTGATCCTCGCCCAAGAGCTCGGCCGCTACGGCGTGCGGGTGAACGCGATCTCGCCGGCAGCCCGTACGAGGATGACGGAGACCCTGCCGAGCCTCGCCCAGCTGCTCGAGCCGCCCAAGGACGCGACCGCCTTCGACGCGTGGGACCCGGCCAATGTGTCGCCGCTCGTCGCCTACCTGGCGACGGCGGACTGCCCCATCACCGGCGAGGTCTTCCAGGTCCAAGGCGGCTGGGTGCAGCGCTTTGTGCCCTGGTCACTCGGGGAGAGCATCGACAAGCCAGGCCGCTGGAGCATCGGGGAGCTGGCGTCCGCCCTACCGGCGCTCGTGGCGAGCGCCACGGTCACTCGGTGATCGCACGGATCTCCTCGGCGAGCGCCAGCTGGGTCGCGCTCGGCGGTGCCGACTGGTACTGCAACAGCTTGGCGAGGTCCCCCTCGACGCGGATCTTGCCCGCCATGAACGCCTGCATCGCCACCTGGCCGTCGCCTTCGACGAGCACGGCCCGAGCCGTCTCGTAGTCGAGGGCCACCTTGACGTCGACCTGCTCGAGATGGCCGAGCTCGATCTCGACGGCGCCGGCCGTGGTGTCCAGGTGTGCCTCGAGGGTCCCCGATCCGAAGGGGACCTCCTCGACGAGCAGGTTCATCTTGACGGGAGCACCCGGTGCCTGGCCCACGTGGCCGGCGCGCACGGCGCGCGCTGCGGTGATCCAGTCATCGCTGAGGAACCGATGCCTCTCGCTCACTGCTGCAGCTCCCTCGGGACGTGGGGCAGGCGCGCCCCGGCGTGGTGATGCATGCTCAACGTACCGTGAGAGCGTCCCCGGCGGCGCTGACTAGATTGAGGCCCATGCCGGGCGAGCTCCTCAGGGGTGCCGCGCCGTTCTCCGCCTCGAACGGCAGCTCGGGCGCGCTCGTGCTGCACGGCTTCACGGGCTCGCCCTTCGAGATGCGCCCCCTCGCCGAGGCCTTCGCCGATGCCGGATTCTCCGTCGAGCTCCCGCTGCATCCCGGCCACGGCACGGCCCCCCGAGATCTCGTGCCGATGCGCTTTTCGGACTGGGCGGAGGCCGCCGAGGCGAGCTATCTCTCGATCTCGGCGCGCTGCGACCGGACGGTGCTCGCCGGGCTGTCGATGGGCGGCACGCTCGCGTGCTGGCTCGCCGAGCGCCACCACGACGTCGCTGGCGTCGTGCTCATCAACCCCTTGGTCGCCCCGCCGGCGACCGAGGTCCTCGACGAGCTGCGCCAGGGGCTCGCGGCAGGCGCGATCTACGCGCCCGGGGGCAGTTCGGACGTCCACCGGGAGGTGGAGCGGCCCGACCGCTACGACCAGGTCCCACTCGCCCCGCTGCTGTCGCTGTTGGAGGCCACCGAGGAGGTCGCCTCGCACCTCGAAGAGATCGACTGCCCGGTGCTGCTGCTCACCTCGCGCGAGGATCACGTCGTTGCGCCCGAGTCGGGCGCGCTCGTCCAGGCGGCGGTGTCCGGGCCGGTCGAGCACGTCGTGCTCGAGTCCAGCTATCACGTCGCCACGCTCGACTACGACGCCGGTGAGATCGAGCACCGCGCCGTGGCCTTCGCACAGAAAGTCGCCTGCTGATGAACGAACCGCTCTCCAAGGACGCCGTCGCGCACATCGCCCGGCTCGCCCGCCTCGAGCTCGGCGAAGCGGAGCTCTCCCGCTTCGCCGGCCAGCTCTCCGCGGTGCTCGAGCACGTCGAGGCGATCCAGAGACTCGACACCGCCGAGGTGCCCCCGACGTCGCACCCCTTCGAGCTCGTGAACGTGCTGCGTGACGATGAGCGCAGCGCGTGCCTGCCCCGCGAGGCGGTGCTCGCCGCCGCACCGGCAGCCCAAGACGGGCGGTTCCGCGTGCCCCGCATCTTGGGGGAGGCACCGTGAGCGAGACGGAGGCCTTCGCCGGGGGCGCGCTCGCGATCGCCGCGCGGGTGCGCTCGGGCGAGCTATCGGCCCGAGTGGTCACCGAGGCAGCACTCGAGGAGATCGCCGCCAGCGAGCCACTGCTGCACTGCTTCAACACGATCACCGCCGAGCGCGCGCTCGCTGCCGCGGACGCTGTCGACGCGAAGGTGCTTGCCGGCGAGGATCCCGGCCCGCTCGCCGGGGTGCCGGTCGCGCTGAAGGACAACCTGTGCACCCGAGGGGTGCCGACGACCTGCTCGTCCCGCATCCTCGAGGGCTGGCGGCCTCCCTACGACGCGACGGTCGTGGCCCGCCTCTCGGCTGCGGGGGCCGTGTCGGTCGGCAAGACCAACTTGGACGAGTTCGCGATGGGCTCGTCGACGGAGACCTCGGCGACCGGGCCGACCCGCAACCCCTGGGATCCCGCTCGCGTGCCCGGCGGCTCCTCGGGGGGCAGCGCGGCCGCCGTCGCCGCCGGGCTCGTGCCCCTCGCGCTCGGGTCCGACACCGGCGGCTCGATCCGCCAGCCAGCGGCCCTGTGCGGCGTCGTCGGGCTGAAGCCCACCTACGGCCTCGTCTCGCGCTACGGCCTGGTGGCGTTCGCCAGCTCCCTCGACCAGATCGGTCCCTTCGCCCTCACGCTCGCGGATGCCGCCGCCACGCTGCAGGTCATCGCCGGCCACGACGAGCGGGACTCGACCTCGCTCGCCCATCCCGTGGCCGATCTCGCCACTGAGCTGAGGCGCGGCGTCGAGGGCCTGCGCGTCGGCGTCGTCGCCGACTTCCTGAGCGAGGCGAGCGGCTCGTGCGCCGCGGCGGTGCGCCAGGCCGCCGACGCGCTCGCCGACGCCGGCGCGCTCGTGAAGGAGGTGGCGATCCCCGAGCTCTTGCACGGCTTGTCGGCCTACTACCTGATCGCCCCGGCGGAGGCGTCCTCCAACCTCGCCCGCTACGACGGCGTGCGCTACGGACTGCGCGTGGACGGCGACGACGTCCAGGAGATGAACGCGCGAACGCGCTCGGCTGGCTTTGGCGACGAGGTCAAGCGGCGCATCATGCTCGGCACCTACGTGCTGTCTGCTGGTTACTACGACGCCTACTACGCGCAGGCGCAGCGGGTCCGCACCGTGATCTTGCGCAGCTTTGCTCGTGCCTATGAGGACTGCGACGTGCTGCTCGCGCCCACGACACCCTCCGTCGCCTTCCCGATCGGCGCGAAGACGGCCGATCCGCTCGAGATGTACCTCTCGGACCTCTTCACGATCCCGACCAATCTCGCCGGCCATCCGGCGCTCAGCGTCCCCTTCGCCCTCGGCGAGGAGGGGCTGCCCGTTGGCGTCCAGGTGCTCGCCCCGGCGCTCGGCGAGGGACCGATGCTGCGCGCCGGCGCCGCGCTCGAGGCGGTCGCCGCCCCCGGGGCCCGCGGTCCGGTGCGGCCACAGCTCGGCGGTCCGCTGGCGGGGGTGGCCCGGTGAGCCGCTACACGATCACCGGCGAGACAGGCGAGTGGGAGATCGTCGTCGGCCTCGAGGTGCACTGCGAGCTGTTGACCAAGACCAAGCTGTTCTGCGGTTGCCCGAACGCCTTTGGCGACGAGCCGAACACCAACGTCTGCCCGGTCTGCCTCGGACTGCCCGGCTCGTTGCCGGTACTGAACCGCAGGGCGGTCGAGATGGCCATGGCGATCGGCACGGCGCTCGGCTGCGAGATCCGCCCGTCGAGCTTTCACCGCAAGAACTACTTCTATCCCGACATGCCCAAGGACTACCAGGTCACCCAGTACGACGAGCCGCTCAACGTCGAGGGCAGGCTCACCTTGGTCGACGGGACGCCGATCGGGATCGTGCGGGCGCACATGGAAGAGGACACCGGCAAGACGACCCACATGGGCGGCGACGGCCGCATTCACGGCGCCGACTACTCCCTTGTCGACTACAACCGCTCCGGCGTGCCGCTCGTCGAGATCGTCTCGGCCCCCGACCTACGCAGCCCCGAGCAGGCGCGCAGCTACGTAAGCGAGCTGCGGGCGATCCTCGTCGCCACCGGCGCGTCCGACGGCCGCATGGAAGAAGGATCGCTGCGCGTCGACGCCAACGTCTCGGTGCGCCGCTTTGGCGGCGAGGAATTCGGTACGCGCTGTGAGATCAAGAACCTCAACTCCTTGCGTTCGCTGGTGCGTGCTATCGAGTATGAGTCGAGACGTCAGGTCGAGCTCCTCGAGAGGGGAGGCAGCGTCGATCAAGAGACCCGGCACTGGAACGAAGTCGAGGGCCGGACCTCCTCGATGCGCTCCAAAGAAGAGGCGTATGACTACCGCTACTTCCCCGAGCCCGACCTCGTGCCGCTCGCCCCGCCGGCCGAGTGGATCGCCGAGGTCGTCGCCAAGCTCGGCTTGATGCCGGCCCAGCGCCGCGAGCGCCTCGCCTCGCTGCTCGGCGAGTCGAGCGAGGCGATCGAGGAGCAGGTCGCCACGGTGATCGATCTCGGCCTCGACGATCTCGTCGTGGCCACGATCGCGAGCGGCGCAGACTCCCGACTCGTCATGGCCCGGGCGGCCAACGAGGCGGCACAGCAGCCCGACGCCGCCCGCCAGCTCGATCCGGAGCGCTTCGGCGAGCTGATCGGCCTCGAGGCCGCCGGGACGCTCAGCGCCACCCAGGCCAAGGCGGTGCTCGGCGAGCTGCTGACCAACGGGGGCCGCCCAGCCGACATCGCCGACCGGCTCGGCTTCAAGGCGTTGGCGAGCGATGAGCTCGGCGCGGTGATCGACGCGGTGATCGCCGCCAACCCCGGCGAGTGGGACCGTTATGTGGGCGGTGACGACAAGGTGGCCCAGTTCCTCCTCGGCAAGGTGATGCGCGAGACCAAGGGCCGGGCGAACGGCAAGCTCGTCGCCGAGGCGCTCGCCAGCCGGCGGGGCTGAACCGCGCAGCGCGCGCCGTCGTTGCTGTCACGGCGCGACCACTGACTTGGCACGCCACACTCAGTGGCGTGCCACAACTCTGTATAGCTGCACAGCTATGTAGCTACACGGCCGTGCAGCAATCATCGGGCCGAGCCCGCAATGGGCCAATGCTAGTGCCGGGGCGGCGCGAAGTGGTGGCGCGCGGCGTTTCACGGCGCTGATCAGGCACTGTCGCATACACGAACGCGGTGGTGCGCGCCGCCGTAGACTTGGTTCCGGCCGGCCTAAAGGTTTCTTCATCTCGGTCTCATCGACCGTGCACCTTGGTGGCCTAGGAAGATCGTGAACCCATCCGGTCCCGAGCTCGACCCTATGGTGAGGAGAGCGCATGAAACGCAAGCAAGGCACGCGCCGCGAGGCGCTGCTCGATCAGAAGATGACGAGACGGGGGGCGTTCGCCGCAACGCTTGCCGCGCTGGCCGGGGTGAGCGGGGCGCTGGTTGCCGCCCCGCCGGCGGACGCCGCGCCGAGCTTCATCACCACTGGGAACTTGATCACGGGCACCTCCAACCCGGTCACGGTGGCGCTGAACAACGGTGAGGTGCTCTTTGCCGGAGGGACGGCGAGCTCCGGCGCGCCGGTGGCCAACGCCGAGCTGTACCAGCAAGGGTCGGGCACTTGGGTCACCACGGGCTCGATGCCGATCGCGGTGACCGACGCCAGCGCCACGATGTTGTCCAACGGCGAGGTGCTCGTCGCCGGAGGCCTCACCGGCGCGGCGGGGGCGCTCGCCCCCACGGCCGCAGCCGAGCTCTACAACCCGGCGACGGGCAGCTGGTCGGTGACCGGCTCGCTGCCGACCGCCAGCGACCAGGCGCAGATGGTGCTGCTGAAGTCGGGCCAAGCGATGTATGCCGGCGGCATGACCGGATCGGGGACTGCGGCGGCAACCACCAACGCCGTCGAGCTCTACAACCCGACCGGCGGGGGTTGGACGGCGACTGGCTACCTTCCCGTCGGCGTCGCTGACGGGCAGGTCGCGCTGTTGTCCAACGGCGACGTCCTGCTGGCGGGTGGCCAGACCAAGGCCTCTGGTGCCGCCGCCAACGTCGTCTCTTCGAGCGAGCGCTACCAGGTGTCGACCAACAGCTGGGCGACGGTCGGCTCGATGCCCTATGGCGTGAGCGACACCAGCGCCGTCACGCTGCCGAACGGCAACGTGCTCATCGCTGGCGGCGAGACCGACGCGAGCGGAACGCCGACCTCGACAAGCGAGCAGTTCGACCCCGCCACCAACGCCTGGTCGCCGACCGGCTTCCTGCCCTTTGCCAGTCACGGGGCGGTGATGGTCGGCCTCGGCGCCGGCGGGGTGCTCTATGCCGGCGGGATGACGACGACGGCGGGGAATCCGACCAATCTCACGGCGCTGTACAACCTGACGAGCAACCAGTGGGCGTCCACCAACGCGATGCTGAGCCCCCGGGCGGACGCGGGAGCTGCCGTGCTGCCCGACGGCGACGTGCTCGTCGCCGGCGGCGAGGGCACGGCCGGCGTGCTGGTCCAGTCCGAGCTGTACCCGGCGAGCGCCGCCCCGGCGATCACGAGCGCGGCGAGCGTCAACGCCTCGGTCAACACGCCCCTCAACTTCACCGTGACGACCTCGGGGACCCCGGCGCCCTCGCTCACCGAGAGCGGCAACCTGCCGCCCGGCGTGAGCTTCCACGACAACGGCAACGGCACGGCCACGATCTCGGGCACCCCGGTCGCCGGATCGAGCGGCACCTACGCGCTCACGATCACGGCACAGAACACGGTGTCGTCGACGAGCCAGAAGTTCAGCATCGTCTTCTCGGCCGCTCCGGCGATCACGAGCGCCTCGAGCGCGTCGCTCACCCCCGGTGCCGCCTTCAACTTCACCGTGACGACCTCGGGCACCCCGACGCCCAAGCTGACCGAGAGCGGCAACCTGCCGCCCGGCGTGAGCTTCCACGACAACGGCAACGGCACGGCCACGATCTCGGGCACCCCGACCGCCTCGGCGCAGGAGGCCTACAGCGTGACGATCAGCGCGTCGAATGGCGTCGGCAACGCCGCGACCCAGACGCTCAAGCTGACGCTCGCCGTTGCCCCGAGGATCACGACGGGGAACCGCCTCACCGTCCGGGACGGCCGATCGGTCCGCTTCGTGGTCCGCACCTCGGGCAACCCGACGCCGACGATCAACGCCACCGGGCGCTTGCCGCGCGGGCTTGGCCTGTACGTCAACCAGAACGGGACGGCGACGCTGTCGGGCACCCCGGCTGCCGGTCAAAAGGGCGTCTTCCGCCTCGTCATCACGGCGAGCAACGGCGTCGGCACGGCGGCGCGCCAGGTCTTCACCCTGATCGTCATCAACCCGGTTCCCCCCGCCCGCCCGGTGCCAAGCTCGCCGCGCGGCGTCGGCTACTGGTACGCGACGGCGGCCGGCCAGGTGCTGTTCAAGGGCGCCGCCCGCCCGATCGCCGCCCGGACGCCCCAGCACCCCGCCGACATCGTGGCGATGGGGGTCGTTCCTGGCCAGAAGGGCTACTACCTCGTCAGCTCTTACGGCGGCGTCTTCGGCTACGGCACGGCGCAGTGGTACGGGTCGGCGACGCACTTCCACTTCCACACGACCGTGGTCGGCTTCGCCGTCACGCCGGATGGCCACGGTTACTACATCGTCACGCGCGCGGGCAACGTCCTCACCTACGGCGACGCCCATTTCCTCGGCTCGACGGCGGGTCGCGGCCTTCCGCCCATCGCCTCCTTCGGCCTGTTGCCGAACGGCACGGGCTACTACCTCGTGACGATCCACGGGAACATCTACACCTACGGCACGGCGGCGTTCTACGGCTCGCCCGCCCGCCAGCGGATCCCGACGGTGACGAGCTTCGCCGTCACGCCGGATGGCCACGGCTACTGGGTCGCGACGACGGCCGGGAACATCTTGAGCTACGGCGATGCGCGCTTTTACGGCTCGCTGGCCGGGCGCGCCCCGGCGCCGGTGATCTCGATCGCCTCCACCGGTGACGGCAATGGCTACTGGCTCGTGACCTCGGCGGGCAACATCTACGGCTTCGGTGATGCCCGCTGGTTCGGCTCCTCGGCCGGCACCAACCTTGGTTCAGGCGTGGCAGCCTTCGCCCCGATGTTCTAGGGCCGCGACAAGCGAGCTCGTCTGGGAGGCGGCCCCGGTCTGGGGCCGCCTCCTGGCGCGTCGGCCGACGCGTGATGCTTGGGAGCTGAGTGCCCGTCCGCCGTGCGGGTAGCCTGTCGGCCATGTCGCCCGATCCCTCCCCGGTGCCGGCTGGCGGCCGGAACCTCAAGATCCGCAGCAAGGACGTCACCGAGGGGGTGCGCCGCGCCCCGGCACGGGCGATGCTGCGCGCCGTCGGGATGACCGACGAGGACTTCGACAAGCCGCAGATCGGGATCGCGTCGACCTGGAACGAGGTCACGCCGTGCAACCTGTCCCTCGATCGCCTCGCGAAGCGCGCCAAGCACGGGGTGCGGGCCGCCGGCGGCTTCCCCTTCGAGTTCGGCGCGATCACGGTCTCTGACGGCATCTCGATGGGCCACGAAGGCATGCGCGCCTCGCTCGTCAGCCGGGAGGTCATCACCGACTCGGTCGAGACCGTGGTGCATGCCGAGCGCTTCGACGGCTTCGTCGGCCTGGCCGGGTGCGACAAGTCGCTGCCCGCCATGTTGATGGCTGCCGCCCGGCTCAACGTCGCGAGCGTCTTCGTCTACGCCGGGAGCATCCTTCCGGGCCACTACCGGGACCAGACGCTCGACATCGTCAGCGTCTTCGAGGCCGTCGGCGCCTACTCGGCCGGCGAGATCGATGACGCCACCTTGCGCGAGATCGAGCGGAACGCCTGCCCGACCGAGGGCGCGTGCGCCGGCATGTTCACGGCCAACACCATGGCCGCCATCGGCGAGGCGCTCGGCATGTCCCTCCCCTCGGGCGCGAGCGCCCCGGCGGTGGATCGCCGGCGCGACGACGTCGCCTTCGACTCGGGCCGGGCCGTGGTCCAGATGCTCGAGCTCGGGATCTTGCCCCGCGACATCATGACCAAGGCGGCCTTCGAGAACGCCATCGCTTGCACCATGGCCCTCGGCGGCTCGACCAACTCGGTCCTGCACCTGCTCGCCATCGCGCACGAGGCCGAGGTGGCGCTCGACATCGACGACTTCGCCCGGATCGGAGCGAAGGTTCCTCATCTTGCGGACATGAAGCCGCACGGCAAGTTCCACATGGTCGACCTCGACCGGGTGGGCGGCGTCCCGGTGGTCTTGAAGTGCTTGCTCGACGCCGGCCTGCTGCACGGCGACTGCCTCACCGTCACGGGCAAGACGATGGCCGAGAACCTCGCGGCGATCGACCCGCCGGCGCCCGACGGCGTCGTGGTGCACGCCCTCGACCAGCCCATCCACGACCGTGGCGGGATCGTCATCTTGCGGGGCAGCCTCGCGCCCAAGGGCGCGGTCGTGAAGATCGCCGGGACCGAGCTGTCGCGCTTTGAGGGGACGGCGCGCGTCTTCGACGGCGAGGACGGCGCGATGGAGGCGATCGTCTCCGGCTCGGTGCAGCCGGGCACCGTGCTCGTGATTCGCTACGAGGGACCGAAGGGCGGCCCGGGCATGCGCGAGATGCTGGCGGTGACCGGGGCGCTCACGGGAGCCGGACGCGGCGGGGACTGCGCGCTCGTGACTGACGGCCGATTCTCGGGCGGCACGCGGGGCTTTTGCGTGGGCCACGTCGCCCCGGAGGCGACCGACGGCGGCCCGATCGCGCTCGTGCACGACGGCGACCGCATCGTCATCGACGCCACCACGGGAAGCATCGAGCTGCTGGTCGAGGGGCCCGAGCTCGAGCGGCGCCGCCAGGAGTTCGCCCCCCTGCCGCCCCGCTACACCCGTGGCGTGCTCGCCAAGTACGCGCGCCTTGCGGCGGGCGCCGAGCGCGGGGCGGTCACCGAGGCCTGAGGTGGACTTGCCGGGCGCTGGCGAAGCTGCGATCATCGAGGCGATGGCCACCGCATCGATCGTCGTACTTCTCACCTAGCGCACGACGACAGCTCGTCTTCGTGCGCCCACGACCTCCCGCAAGGGAGGTCGTTGCATTTCCCGGGTGCGGCGAGCGGCGAGGCACCAGGGGCCGACGCTGGTGACCGATCGCCGCCGCAGCGAGGAGAAGGGGAGCGATGGAGCTCACGGGAGCGCAAGCACTGATCAAGAGCCTCGAGGCCCAGGGCGTCGAGGTGCTCTTCGGGCTGCCCGGCGGTGCCATCTTGCCGGTCTACGACCCGATCATCGACTCGTCGATCCGCCACGTGCTCGTGCGCCACGAGCAGGGCGCGGGCCACGCCGCGGAGGGCTACGCGCAGGTGACCGGGCGTGCCGGGGTGGCGATGGTGACCTCGGGGCCGGGCGCGACGAACGTCGTGACGCCGCTGGCCGACGCGATGATGGACTCGATCCCGCTCGTCGTGATCACCGGTCAGGTCGCCAGCGCCGCGATCGGCACCGACGCCTTCCAAGAAGTGGACACGACGGGCATCACGATGGGCGTGACCAAGCACAACTATCTGGTCACGAGCGCGGACGACATCGCCGACGTGGTGGCCGAGGCCTTCCACCTGGCAACCACCGGGCGCCCGGGCCCCGTGCTGATCGACTTCCCCAAGGACGTGGCGAATGCCCGCACGGCCTGGCGCGAGCCCAGGCCGGTGGACCTGCCCGGCTACGCCCCGCCGGGCGCGCCGGACGAGGAGGCCGTGCAGGCAGCCGCCGCGCTGATCGCCGCCGCGCGCCGCCCGGTGATCTATGCCGGTGGCGGCATCTTGAAGGCGAACGCTACCGAGGCGCTGCGCCGCTTCGTGGATCTGACCGGTATCCCGGTCGTGACGACGCTGATGGGGCGGGGCGCCTTCCCTGAGAGCGATCCGCGCTGGCTCGGCATGCCGGGAATGCACGGCAGCTACACGGCGGTGACCGCGATGCAGCAGGCCGATCTGCTCGTCGCGCTCGGGACGCGCTTTGACGACCGCGTGACCGGGCGGGTCGACGCCTTCGCCCCGAGGGCCAAGGTCATCCACGTGGACATCGATCGTGCTGAGCTCGGCAAGGTGCGCCGGCCCGACGTGCCGATCGCGGCCGACTGTTGCGCCGCCATCGATGCGCTGTGCGAGGCCCTCGGGCCACTCGGCCTTGCCGCCGAGCGCCTCGGGGAGTGGATCGCAACGCTCGCGGCGTGGCGCGAGCGCTTCCCGCTCACCTATGACCGCAGCGACTCGGGCCAGCCCGCCGTGCCGGGCACGGTCAAGCCGCAGTTCGTCCTCGAGGAGCTGCGCCGCTTGACGCCGCCCGAGACCGTGCTCGTCTCCGGCGTCGGCCAGCACCAGATGTGGGCGGCGCAGTTCTGGCGCTTCGAGGAGCCGCGCAGCTGGGTCAACTCGGGCGGGCTCGGGACGATGGGCTTCGCGGTCCCTGCGGCGCTCGGCGCGAAGGTCGGTCGCCCCGACAAGATGGTCTGGGCCGTCGACGGCGACGGGTGCTTCCAGATGACGGCGCAAGAGCTCGTCACGGCGACCGCCGAGCGGATCCCCGTGAAGGTGGCGATCTTGAACAACGCGTATCTCGGCATGGTCCGCCAGTGGCAGCACATGTTTTACGAGGAGCGCTACTCGGAGGTCTACCTCTCGCCCGATCTGCCGGACTACGTGCGCTGGGCTGAGGCGATGGGATGCGTGGCCTTCCGGGTCAGCGCGCCCGAGGAGGTCGAGCCGACGATCGAGAAGGCGAACGAGATCGACGACCGGCCCGTCGTCGTCGACTTCCGCATCGACTCGATGGAGCAGGTGTACCCAATGGTGCCGGCCGGCGCGTCGAACGACGACATCGTCGTGCACCCCTCCCAGGCGGGTCTCCCCCGATGAGCCTGCTCGCCAACAGCACCGGAGCCGAGGCGGGCTCGGTCCGGCCGCGCCACCACATGGTGGCGCTCGTGGTGGAGAACAAGGCGGGGGTGCTCGCCCGGATCGCCGGGCTGTTCTCGCGCCGCGGGTTCAACATCTTCTCCCTGGCCGTGGCGCCCACCGAGGACCCGCGCTTCTCGCGGGTCTCGATCGTGGTCGACGTCGAGTCGGCACCCCTCCAGCAGATCCTCGACCAGCTCGACAAGCTCGTGAACGTCGTGCACATCAGCGAGCTGCACCCCGACGCCGCCCACGAGGCCGAGCTTTTGTTGATCACGGTGTCGGCGCCCGAGCCGACGCGCGCCGCGCTCGAGGCGGCGATCGCGCAGCACGGCGCCCGCGTGCTCGAGGCGACCGAGCGCGCCGTGACGGCGTTGCTCGCGGGGGACCCGGCGGCGCTCGATTCCTTCGAGGAGGCGATGCGCCCGCACGGCATCGTGGAGCTCCAGCGCACGGGGCGGATCGCGCTTCGTAAGCTGGGCGCCGCCGGTGACGCTCCGTGAGGCCTGCGGCCCGGCGTGCTCTACCGGTGCCTGCCCGTCTTGAACCGCCCACGGACCGGCTCCGGCCGTCCACGACAGAGAGGTAGGCAATGCCCACGCTGTATTACGCCAACGACGCAGACCGTTCGCTCATCGCCGGACGCAAGGTCGCGGTCATCGGCTATGGCTCCCAGGGGCACGCCCACGCCCTGAACCTGCTCGATTCCGGCGTCGACGTCCGGGTCGGGCTGCGGGAGGGATCGAGCTCGCGCGCCAAGGCCGAGGCGGCGGGTCTGCGGGTGCTGCCGATCGCCGAGGCGGCGGCCGAGGCCGACCTCGTCATGATCCTCCTGCCCGACACCGAGCAGCCGCGCATCTACCGCGAGGAGATCGCGCCGCACCTCAGCGAGGGCAACGCGATCTTCTTCGCCCACGGCTTCAACATCCGCTACGGCACGATCACGCCCGCCGAGGGCATCGACGTGGCGATGGTCGCCCCGAAGGGGCCCGGCCACCTCGTGCGGCGCACCTACACCGAGGGCGGCGGCGTCCCGGCGCTGATCGCCGTGGCCGCCGACGCGTCGGGCGGCGCGATGGGGCTCGCGTTGGCCTACGCCGACGCGATCGGCGCGACGCGCGCCGGTGTACTGGAGACGACCTTTGCCGAAGAGACCGAGACCGACCTGTTCGGCGAGCAGGTCGTGCTCTGCGGCGGGCTGACGGCGCTCGTGACGGCCGGCTTCGACACCCTGGTCGAGGCGGGCTACGCGCCCGAGTCGGCCTACTTCGAGTGCCTGCACGAGCTGAAGCTGATCGTCGACTTGATGTACGAGCAGGGCATCTCGGGGATGCGCTTTTCGATCTCGGACACCGCCGAGTACGGGGACGTCACGCGCGGCCCGCGCATCATCTCCTCGGCCGTGCGCGAGGAGATGCGCAAGGTGCTCGGCGAGATCCGTGACGGTGCCTTCGCCAAGGAGTGGATCGCCGAGAACGAGGCGGGACGCAAGCACTTCGAGGAGCTGCGCGCGGCGGGCCGGGCGCACCAGATCGAGCAGATCGGCGCCGAGCTGCGGGCGATGATGCCCTTCATCACGGCCGGCCGCCAGCGCCTCGAGGAGGTCTCCGGTGGTTGAGCGGCCTTCCGAGCCGTGCGCGCCGGGGACGGCAGCCAATCGGGCCGCCGTCCTCTACGGCGTCGGCGACCTTCGCGTCGAAGACCGGCCCATGCCCGATCCCGGGCCGCACGAGGTGCTCGTCGAGATCCGCGCCGTCGGGGTGTGTGGCTCGGACGTGCACTATTTCGAGCACGGCCGCATCGGTGACTTCGTCGTCAACGCGCCGCTCGTGCTCGGCCATGAATCCTCCGGCGTGATCGTCGGGCTCGGGGCGCAGGCGACGCGGCACCGCCTCGGCGAGCGGGTCGCTCTCGAGCCGGGCGTTCCCTGCGGCCAGTGCCGCGAATGCCGCACCGGGCGCTACAACCTGTGCCGAGACGTCGCCTTCTTCGCGACCCCGCCCGTGGACGGGGCACTCGCGCGCTTTGTGACGATCCACGAGGACTTCGCCTTCCCCGTGCCCGAGCACGTCTCGGACGCGGCGGCGGCGCTGTGCGAGCCGCTGTCGGTCGGCATCTGGTCGTGCCGCAAGGCCGCGGTCGGCATCGGCAGCCGGGTCGCGATCGCCGGGGCTGGGCCGATCGGCGCCGTGGCCACGCTCGTCGCGATGGCGGCAGGCGCGGCCGAGGTGATCGTCAGCGACCCGGTCCCCGAGCGCCGAGAGCGGGTGCGCGCCCTCGGCGCCACCGGCGCCGTCGACCCGGCCGCGGGTGGCCTCGCCGAGGCGTGCGCGGACGCGGACGTGTTCCTCGACTGCTCGGGCAACCCCCAGGCGATCGCCGACGGCATCGCCGCGCTGCGGCCGGCGGGCACGGCGGTGCTCGTCGGGATGTGCCCCGCGACCGAGATCCCCTGGCCCGTCGCGCGGGTGCAGAACCGAGAGATCTGGGTGACCGGGACCTTCCGCTACGCCCACACCTACCCCGAGGCGATCGGGCTGATCGCGTCGGGGCGCATCGATCTCGACGAGCTCGTGGACGCGACCTTCGACCTCGAGCACGCCGAGGAGGCGCTCGGCGCCGCCAAGGCCAACCCGGCCATCTTGAAGCCGCTGGTGCGCGTCAGCGGCGCGTAGCCCGCGCCGCTGACGGACGCCGCCGTCAGGCGAGCGCCGCCACGACGTGGTCGATGCAGGCGGTCAGCGCGGCGACGTCGTCGGGATCGACCGTCGGGTACATGCCGATCCGCAGCTGGTTGCGGCCGAGCCGGCGGTAGGGCTCGGTGTCGACGACGCCGTTGTCGCGCAGCGCCTTGGCGACGGCCGCGGCGTCGACCTCCGCAGCGAAGTCGATCGTGCCGACGACCGGGCTGCGGTCGTCGGCCTTGGCCACAAAGGGCGTGGCGAGGTCGGAGCGCTCGGCCCAGCCGTAGAGGTGGGCGGCCGAGCGCTCGGCCCGCTGCGCCGCCCACTCGAGCCCGCCGCGCTCGAGCATCCACTCGAGCTGATCGGCGAGGAGCAGCAAGGTGACGAGCGCCGGGGTGTTGTAGGTCTGGTTCAGCCGAGCGTTGTCGATCGCCACGGTGAGGTCCAAGAAGGCGGGGACGTAGCGCTCGGTCGCCAGGCGCTCGGCCCGCTCGATCGCGGCGGGCGACAGTGCCGCCAGCCAGAGCCCGCCGTCGGAGCCGAAGCACTTTTGCGGCGCGAAGTAGTACGCGTCCACCTCCTCGAGGCAGATACGCATCCCGCCGGCGGCCGAGGTGCCATCGACGAGCACGAGCCCGGAGGCGGCCGAGCCGTCCGCGTGGCGTGGCCGGCGCGGCGTGCTCGCCACGCCCGTCGAGGTCTCGTTCTGGATGAGCGCGTAGGCGTCGACGCGCGCATCGGCCTCGGGCTCGACCCGCTCGCCGTAGGTGGCGCTGCGGATCACCGGCGCGCCGAGGTGCGGCGCGCGCTCGACGGCTTCGGCGAACTTGGCTGAGAACTCCCCGAAGGTGCAGTGCTGGCTGTGCTCTTGGATCAGACAGAACGTAGCGATGTCCCAAAAGCAGGCCGACCCGCCGTTGCCGAGCACGATCTCATAGCCCTCGGGGAGCGAGAGCAGCTCGCCGAGCATCGCCCGGACGCGCCCGACGAGGTCGCGCACCGGCGCCTGGCGGTGCGAGGTGCCGATGATGCCCGCGCCCCGCTCCAAGAGCGCTGCGAGCGCCTCGGCGCGTACCTTGGACGGCCCGCTGCCGAAGCGGCCGTCGCTCGGGAGCAGTGCCTTGGGGATCGCGATCGCTGCCATGCGCACCTCGTCTCGCCGCCGTGAGGCCCGATGCTACTGGGGGGCGCCGGCGACCCCCCCGACCGGCTGTGGGAGCATTGCACCATGACTGCCACCGGCTCCCCCGTGCCGCCCAACGGCGGCGTCGCTCACCCCCGTATCTCCCGTCGCATCGGCGGCGTGGCGCCTTCGGCGACGCTTGCGATCGATGCCAAGGCCAAGGCGATGAAGGCCGAGGGCATCGACGTCATCGGATATGGCGCCGGCGAGCCCGACTTCCCGACGCCCGAGGCGATCGTCGAGGCGGCCGTTGCCGCCTGCCGGGATCCACGCAACCACCGCTACACGCCGACCGCCGGGCTTCCCGAGCTGCGCCAGGCGATCGCGGAGAAGACGGCACGGGACTCGGGCTATGTCGTCGGCTCCTCCCAGGTGCTCGTGACCAACGGGGGCAAGCAGGCGATCGCCAACGCGTTCGCCACCTTGCTCGACCCTGGTGACGAGGTCCTCGTCCCCGCCCCGTACTGGACGACCTATCCCGAGGCGATCGCGCTCGCCGGCGGCGTCGCGGTGGCGGTGGACACCGACGCGTCCACCGGCTTCAAGACGACCCCCGAACAGCTCGCGCGTGCCGCCACGGAGCGGACCAAGGTGCTGTTGTTCGTCTCGCCCTCCAACCCCACCGGCGCCGTCTACAGCGCCGAGGAGACCGAGGCGATCGGCCGCCTGGCGCTCGAGCGCGGCTGGTGGGTGCTCACCGACGAGATCTATGAGCACCTCGTCTATGACGGTGTGAAGAGCGTCTCGCTCCCCGTCGCCGTGCCCGATCTCGCCGACCGCTGCGTCGTGGTCAACGGCGTCGCCAAGACCTATGCGATGACCGGGTGGCGGGTCGGGTGGCTGATCGGGCCGAACGACGTCGTGGCGGCGGCCACGAACCTGCAGAGTCAGGAGACCTCGAACGTGAACAACGTCGCCCAGCGCGCCGCGCTCGCGGCGGTGAGCGGGGACCTCGAGGCCGTGGCGATGATGCGGGCCGCGTTCGACCGCCGCCGGCGAGCGATCACCGCAGGGCTCGACGCGATCGACGGAGTGCAGTGCCTGCTACCCGAGGGCGCCTTCTACGCCTTTCCCTCGATGGCCGGCCTGCTCGGCAAGGAGCTGTGCGGCCGCCGGCCCGCCTCGACGCTCGAGCTCGCCGAGATTGCCCTCGAGGCGGCCAAGGTCGCCTTCGTGCCCGGCGAGGCCTTCGGTGCGCCGGGCTATGCCCGCTTCTCCTACGCGCTCTCCGACGAGGACCTCGTCCGTGGCGTGGAGCGACTCGCTGACCTCTTCGCTCAAGCACGCGACTGAGCCTCCGACCGCCGGGGCCGATCGGCCCCGGCGGTGCGAGGTGCGCTCAGGCGGCGCTCGGCGCGTCCGGGTCGGGCGCCGGGGTCGGCGTGCCGGCGACGCGGGTGGCGGCGATCTTGACCGCTTCGCCCTCGGGTCCTGGGTCGCGTGGCCACAGGCCCTCGCTGGCACGAGCAAAGGCGGCGTTGTTGCGCTCGGCGCGCTTTTTCCGGCGGCGCTGGACGATTGCCAGCACGCCGGCGATCGCACCGCTCGCCAGGCCCGCTGCGAGCCCGAGCTTCACCTTCGACGATGGGGCATGCCGAATTGGCAGCTTCATGTGATGACCTCCTCGGCCGCAGGCTACCGACCAGCTGAGCGCTGGGACGCGGGGCTGCCTTGACGGCGGCCGGTGGGCGCGCGCACACTGCTAGGTGATGTTCCAGCCCACCTTCGAGCAGCTCCTCCTTACCTGACGGCGAGCGCCACCGCGCTCGCCGCTACCTCCTGTGCCGCCTCGGCCAGGAGGTTTTTTGTTGCCTGACTGAGCCCATTGGATACGCGAACTGAGGAAATCCATGCCACCCGAGAGCGTGATCCCAACGAAGATGCCCTTCGAGCGCTACCGGCCCTATGCGCCGGTCCACCTCGACGAGCGCAGCTGGCCGTCGCGGACCTTGACCGCGGCACCGCTGTGGTGCGCCGTCGACCTTCGAGACGGGAACCAGGCGCTCATCGACCCGATGGACCCCCACCGCAAGCGCCGGATGTTCGAAGCCCTCGTGGCCTGCGGCTTCAAGGAGATCGAGGTCGGCTTCCCCGCGGCCTCCCAGCCGGACTTCGACTTCGTGCGCCTGCTCATCGAAGAGGACCTCGTCCCCGACGACGTCACGATCCAGGTCCTCGTGCAGTGCCGCCGCGAGCTGATCGAGCGCACCTTCGCCAGCCTGCGTGGCGCCCACCACGCGATCGTGCACTTCTACAACTCGACGTCGGTGCTCCAGCGCCGCGTCGTCTTCGGCCTCGACACGGCGGGGATCACCAGGATCGCCACCGACGCGGCCCGGATCTGTCGGGACCTCGAGGGCACGCTTTCCGGCACCGAGCTGCGCTATGAGTACAGCCCGGAGTCCTTCACCGGCACCGAGGTGGACTACGCCGCCGAGATCTGCGCGGCGGTGATGGAGGTCATCGAGCCGACGCCGGAGCGGCCGATCATCTTGAACCTCCCGGCGACGGTCGAGATGTCGACGCCGAACGTCTACGCGGACCTGATCGAGTGGTTCCACCGCAACATCCCCCGGCGAGACTCGGTCGTACTCAGCCTGCACCCCCACAACGACCGTGGCACGGCGGTCGCGGCCGCCGAGCTCGGCGTCATGGCCGGCGCGGATCGCGTCGAGGGCTGCCTGTTCGGCAACGGCGAGCGCACCGGCAACGTCGACCTCGTCACGCTCGCCCTCAACCTGTTCTCCCAGGGCGTCGACCCCCGCCTCGACCTGTCCGACATCGACGGGCTGCGCCGGGTCGCTGAGTACTGCAACCGGCTGCCCGTGCATCCTCGCCACCCCTATGTCGGCGACCTCGTCTACACCGCCTTCTCGGGCTCGCACCAAGACGCCATCAAGAAGGGGATGGCGGCCCTGGCGGAGGACTACGAGGTCTGGGAGGTCCCCTACCTGCCGATCGACCCGCACCACGTCGGGCGCAGCTACGAGGCCGTGATCCGGGTGAACTCCCAGTCCGGCAAGGGTGGGGTCGCCTACATCATGGAGGTGGAGCACCAGATGGTGCTCCCGCGGCGCCTGCAGATCGAATTCTCCCAGGCGGTCCAGCACGTCACCGAGGACATCGGAACTGAGATCTCTCCGGCGAGGATGTGGGAGCTGTTCAGCGCGCAGTACCTCGAAGAGGACGAGGAACTGGCGCTGGTTGGCCACGAGACTGCGAGCTCGGGGGACGCCGACAAGGTGACGGCCGAGCTCATGGTGTCAGGCCGCAAGGTCACCTTGACCGGCGAGGGCAACGGCCCGATCGCGGCGTTCGTCGCCGGGCTGCGAGACGCGCTCGGCATCGACCTCGACGTGGTCGACTACCAAGAGCACGCCATCACCGCGGGTGCCGGATCGCGTGCCGTCGCCTACGTTGAGACGGTGGGCGCGGACGGCAGCACGCAGTGGGGAGTCGGGATCGACTCGAGCATCTTGAAGGCGAGCCTGCGGGCGGTGGTCTCGGCGGTGAACGCCCGCCGCCGGCGCGGCTGAGCGCGGGTGCGCCTGGTGCCAGAGCGGCACGTCCGGCGCGGCGTTGCCGTCGCCGGCGTGCTCGCAGCGGGCGCCCTCGCCTCGGCGTGCTCGTCCTCGGCGTCCTCGCCGCTGTCGGCCGGCCAGATCCTCAAGTCCTCAAGGGATGCCCGCGTCGTCCATCTCACCTTGGACGCCGCCTTGACCTCGGCGAACTCGGGGTTCAACTTCGACGGCTACGGCAGCGGAGCGATGACCATCGACGTGCCCGTCGGCTGGAAGGTCGACGTCACCTGCACGAACGAGTCGACGACCTTCACGCACTCGTGCGCCGTGGTCACCAACGCCACGCCGAGCACGAGCGGCGCCCCCTTCGCCTTCCCCGGCTCGGTCAGCGCGAACCCGGTCCACGGCCTCGCCCACGGGGTGACCTCGACCTTCTCCTTCGTCGCCTCGCGTGTCGGCACCTACCGCATCGCCTGCTTGGTGACTGCGCACGAGCTCGACGGGATGTGGGACTGGTTCGACGTGACCCGCGGCGGCACGCCGCGGGTTCGCTTCTCGCGCTGATTCAGGCGCTGAGCGCCGGCATCCAATCGGGCCGTCCGGCCTCAAAGGCGCTGATCTCCTCGGCGTGCGCCAAGGTGACGCCGATGTCGTCGAGGCCGCGCAGCAAGCGCTCACGTGCGGAGTCGTCCAGGCGGAACGGCCCGGAGATGCCCGCCGCCGGCGCCTCGACCAGGCGACGCTCCACGTCGACCACGATCTCGAGGTCCGGGTCGGCGCGCACGGCCTCGAGCAGCGCCCGGCCGAGCTCGGGGTCGACCTCGGCGGGCACGAGGCCCGAGCGCGTCGAGTTGTTGCGGAAGATGTCGGCGATCCGCGGGCTGATGACGGCGCGAAAGCCGTAGTCGACGAGTGCCCACACGGCGTGCTCGCGCGACGAGCCCGTGCCGAAGTTGGGCCCGGCGACGAGGACCGTCGCGCCGGCGTACTCAGGGCGGTTGAGCACGAAGTCGCGCGCGTCGCGCCACTCGGCGAACAGCCCGGCACCAAAGCCGGTGCGCTCGATCCGCTTCAGCCACTCGCTCGGGATGATCTGGTCGGTGTCGACGTCCGAGCGGTCCAGGGGGACCGCCCGGCCGATCACTGCCTGCACGGGTTCCATGGGGCTCCTTGACGCTTGGCGATGCTCAGTCGAGCCGGTCGGGGCTCGCGAAGTGCCCGGCGATGGCGCTCGCGGCGGCGATCGCCGGCGAGACGAGGTGGGTGCGCCCGCCGCGGCCCTGGCGCCCCTCGAAGTTGCGGTTCGACGTTGAGGCGCAGCGCTCGCCGGGCGAGAGCTGGTCGGGGTTCATGCCGAGGCACATCGAGCAGCCCGCCTCGCGCCACTCAAAGCCCGCCGCGGTGAAGATCTCGTGCAGCCCCTCGGACTCGGCTTGGGCCTTCACGCGCCGCGAGCCCGGGACGACCATCGCCCGCAGGCCGGGCGCCACCTTGTGGCCGGCGACGACGCCGGCGACGACGCGCAGGTCCTCGATGCGGGAGTTGGTGCACGAGCCGATGAAGACCGCGTCGAGCGGGATGTCGCGCATCGGCGTCCCCGCCGACAGGCCCATGTAGGCAAGGGCGCGGGCGGCCGCTTCGCGCTCGCGCGCTTCGCTGAAGCTGTCGGGGTCGGGGACCGCGCCGTCGAGCGCCACCACCTGGCCGGGGTTGGTCCCCCAGGTGACGTTGGGGACGATCATGGCGGCGTCGAGGCGCACCAACGTGTCGAAGTGGGCGCCCTCGTCGGTCGCAAGCGAGCGCCACGCCTCGACCGCCCGGTCGAAGTCCTTGCCGCCGGGGGCGTGCTCCCGGCCTTCGAGGTAAGCGAAGGTGACCTCGTCGGGCGCGACGAGGCCGGCGCGCGCGCCGGCCTCGATGGTCATGTTGCACACCGTCATCCGGCCCTCCATCGACAGCGCCCGAATCGCTGAGCCGCGGTACTCGATGACGTGGCCGATGCCGCCCCCGGTTCCGAGGCGGCCGACGATGGCCAGGACGATGTCCTTCGGGCTGATCTCGGGGCTGACCTCGCCTTCGACCTCGACCGCCATGGTCTTTGGCCGCTGCTGGGGGAGGGTCTGGGTGGCGAGGACGTGCTCGACCTCCGACGTGCCGATCCCGAAGGCCAAGGCGCCGAATGCGCCGTGGGTCGAGGTGTGGCTGTCGCCGCAGACGATCGTCATGCCGGGCTGGCTGAGGCCTTGCTCGGGCCCGATGACGTGCACGATGCCCTGGTTGGGGTGGCCCATCGGGAACAAGGTGACGCCGAACTCTTCGCAGTTGGTGGCGAGCGCCTCGAGCTGGCGCCGCGAGACGGGATCCGCGACTGGCTTGTCGATGTCGAGCGTCGGCACGTTGTGGTCCGCGGTCGCCACGGTGAGGTCCGGGCGGCGCACACGACGCCCCGCCATGCGCAGGCCCTCAAAGGCCTGTGGCGAGGTCACCTCGTGCACGAGGTGCAGATCGATGTAGAGCAGGTCGGGTTCGGCGGCGCCGTCGCCGGCGCGCACGAGGTGCCGTTCCCAGATCTTCTCCGACAGCGTCTTTGCCATGTCCCGGTTCCCCTGTCCCGCTGCTATTCGACCGTTGCGATCTCGACGCGCAACCGACCGTTCGGCGCCTCGTACTCCACCAGCTCGCCGGCTCGGTGGCCGAGCAGCGCCTGGCCGAGCGGCGAGCCGGGCGAGATCACCGAGACGTCGTCGCGTCGCTCTTCGATCGAGCCGACGAGGTAGCGCTCGGTGTCTTCGTCACCCTCGTAGCGGATCGCGACGATCGCGCCCGCCTTGACGGTCCCGTCGGTCGAGCCCGCCTGCTCGACGATCACCGCCGATTCGAGCATCGCCTGGATCTGGCGGATACGTGCCTCCATCTTTCCCTGCGCGTCCTTGGCGGCGTGGTAGTCGCCGTTCTCGGAGAGGTCACCGAGGGCGCGTGCCGCCTCGATCTGCTTGGCGATCTCGATCCGTCCCCGGGTCGTCAGGTCCTCGAGCTCGGCGACGAGGCGGCCGTGCGCCTCGGGGCTGAGGTGGGTCTCGCTCATTGCTCGAAGTTATCGCTTCGGCGAACCGGCGCGTCTCGGCACAAGGGCGCCCCGCGGTTCGCCTAGCGGTCGAGGCGGGGCGGCAGCGTCCGGCGCAGCGCCCGGCGCTGACGACGGCGCTCGCGCTCGAGCTGGCGCGTCACGCTGCGGGCGAACCACAGCGCGCTCGCGAGCAGCACCCAGGCAGGCCAGAAGCCGTGCCCGGCCTTCGGGGCCCAGATCGCCAGGCAGAAGGCGTTCAAGATCACGAGCTGGATGGCCCGCGACCACAGGCGGGGCGAGCGCCACGCCGAGATGGGCGCGCTCGGTGGAGCAGGCGAGTCGGATGCGGGCGGCAGGTCGGCGACGAGGTCGTCGAGCTCGCCGAGCGTCTTGGACTCAAGTGCCCGTTCGATCCGCTCGGTGGTCTCGGACAGCTCGAGCCGACCGGCCGCGCTGGCGTCGCGCAGCTGGTGGACGACCGCGTCCCGCTCGGCATCTGAGGCACGAAGCTGGCGGCGACCGGGCGGCAACCGAGTCACCCGTCCATGTTCGCGCGCCCGGCGCGGCGCCGGCCCGCGCCCGAGTTGACGGCGCAGCAGGGACTTGGGAGACTGACCAGGTATGACGCCCCCGCAGGTCTTCGTAATTCCCTGAGCGACGCAGCCCGTCTCGGGTCGCGTCGCTTGCCGTCCCTCTGGGGCGGCTTTTTTTGTACCCGGAGGCGACTGGGCGCCGGGTGGGGCGGCACACAGGATCGGATGCGGACCGCTGGAGGCGGTCCAGGGCGCTGAGGAGGAAGCAAGCGGTGGCGGCTTACAAGGTGGCGGTGATCGGCGGGGACGGGATCGGTCCCGAGGTCACCGCCGAGGCGCTGAAGGTCGTGGAGGCGACCGGGGTGCGGCTCTCGACGGTCGACTACGACCTCGGGGCTGCCCGCTACGTGCGGACCGGCGAGGTCCTGCCCGACAGCGTGCTCGACGAGCTCCAGGCGACCGACGCGATCTTGCTCGGTGCCATCGGCCCGGCGATCGGCTCGAGTGAGGTCCCCCCCGGCGTGCTCGAGCGCGGGCTGCTGTTGCGCCTGCGCTTCAGCCTCGACCTGTACATCAACCTGCGACCCTTCAACGGCGTCCCGGGCGCGATCGCGCCGAGCGCCGACTTTGCGGTGGTGCGCGAGAACACCGAGGGCCCCTACGTCGGCGAGGGCGGCCTGTTGCGCCGAGGCACGCCGAACGAGGTCGCCACCCAGGGTTCGGTCAACACCCGCTTTGGGGTCGAGCGCTGCGTGCGCTTTGCCTTCGAGCTCGCCGAGCGCCGCCCGCGGCGCTCGGCGACTTTGGTGCACAAGACCAACGTCCTCACCTTCTCCGGTGATCTGTGGCAGCGGACCTTCAACGACGTCGCCACCGAGCACCCCGAGGTGAGCACCGGCTACCACCACGTGGACGCCGCCACGATCTACCTCGCCACGGCGGCCGAGCGCTACGACGTGATCGTCACCGACAACCTCTTCGGCGACATCCTCACCGATCTCGCCGGCGCCGTAACGGGCGGGATCGGCCTCGCCGCCTCCGCCAACTTGAACCCGGCGCGCACGGGCCCGTCGATGTTCGAGCCGGTGCACGGCGCGGCGCACGACATCGTCGGCACCGGGAAGGCCAACCCGCTGGCGGCGATCCGCTCGGCGGGGATGATGCTCGAGCACCTCGGGGAGCACGACGCCGCGCAGCGGGTGGAGCAGGCGGTGCTGGCGCTGCAAGATGAGATCGCCGCTGCCGGCGGCGAGTGGACGACGACGGCGATCGGCGACGCCGTCGCAGGGAGGGTGTGAGATGCCGATCACTCCGACGGCCAAGATCTGGATGGACGGCGAGCTCGTCGACTGGGAGCGAGCGACCGTGCACGTCCTCACGCACTCGTTGCACTACGGCTCGGGCGTCTTCGAGGGCATCCGTGCCTACCGCACCGACGCAGGCCCGGCGGTCTTCCGCCTGCGCGAGCACCTCGAGCGCTTCATCCGCTCGGCGCGCCTGTTGGACATGAAGATGCCCTACTCGCTCGACGAGCTGACCGACGCCGTGAAGCAGACGGTGCGCGCGAGCGGGCTCGATGCCTGCTACATCCGTCCCCTCGCCTACCTCGGCTACGGCGAGATGGGGCTCAACCCGCTGCCGTGCGAGACCCGCGTCGCCGTCGCGGTGTGGCCCTGGGGTGCCTACCTCGGCGACCACGCGAGCGGCTCGGGCATTCGCCTGAAGGTCAGCTCGTGGGCGCGCCACGACCCTCGTGCGCTGCCGACGGCCGCCAAGGCGACGGGCTTTTATATCAACTCCTCGCTCGCCAAGGTGGAGGCCGTGCGTGCCGGCTACGACGAGGCGCTGATGTGCACGACCGACGGCTATCTCGCCGAGGGCACGGGCGAGAACCTCTTTCTCGTGCGCGACGGCAAGATCTCGACGCCGAACCCCTCGACGGTCGGCGCCCTCGAGGGCATCACCGCCGATGCGGTGACGAGGATCGCTCGAGACCTCGGCTTCGAGGTCCAGCCGGGCCTGTTGCGTCGGGCGGACCTCTACGTCGCCGACGAGGCCTTCCTCACCGGCACGGCCGCCGAGGTCGTGCCGATCGCCTCGGTCGACGACCACCTGGTCGGTACCGGCGAGCGCGGGCCGGTGACCAAGGCGATCCAGGAGGTGTACCTGGCGGCAGTGCGGGGCGAGCAGGAGCGCTACAAGGACTGGCTGGACTATGTCGCATGAGCCCCACGAGCACCACGACGCCCCCGTGGCATCGCCTGGCCACCACCACGGCGCTGCGGGCGGCCACCACGACGCGACGGTGCCGTCCGAGCTGCCCCGTGCGGTCGAGGTCTACGACACGACGCTGCGCGACGGCTCCCAGCAAGAGGGGATGTCGCTCACCGTCGACGACAAGCTGAAGGTCGCCGAGCAGCTGGACCATCTCGGCGTCGCCTACATCGAAGGCGGGTGGCCAGGCGCCAACCCGAAGGACGACGAGTTCTTCCAGCGGGCCCGCGATGAGCTGAAGCTCGCCCACTCCACCCTCGTCGCCTTCGGATCGACGCGCCGGGCGGGCATCACCGCCGGCGCGGATGCCGGGCTTGGTGCGCTGCTCGCCGCCCAGACCGACGTCGTCTGCCTGGTGGCCAAGGCCTCCGCGCTGCAGGTCCGGATGGCCCTGCGCACGACGCCCGAGGAGGCCGTGGCGATGGTCGCCGACTCGGTGGCGTTCTTGCGCGCCGAGGGTCGCCGGGTGATGCTCGACGCCGAGCACTTCTTCGACGGCTACCGGGCGGACCCGGATTTCTCCCTCGCGGTGCTCGCAGCGGCCGAGGCCGCCGGGGCCGAGGCCCTCGTCTTGTGCGACACCAACGGCGGCACCCTGCCTGATGAGGTCGAGGCGGTGGTGAGCGCGGTGCGCGCCCGTGTCGGCGCCGGGCTCGGCGTGCACTTCCACAACGACTCGGGCTGCGCCGTCGCCAATAGCCTGATCGCGGTGCGCCGCGGGGCAACCCAGGTCCAGGGCTGCGTCAATGGCTACGGCGAGCGCGCCGGCAACGCCGACTTGTCGGCGACCATCGCCAACTTGAGCCTGAAGATGGGCGTCGAGACGATCCCGCGCGAGCGCCTCGAGCTCGTCACGCCGGTCGCCCGCCACGTCGCCGAGGTCGTCAACGTCGCGCTCGACCCGCAGCGACCCTACGTGGGCACCGCGGCCTTCGCCCACAAGGCAGGCCTGCACACCTCGGCGATCGCCCGGCTGCCCGAGGCCTACGAGCACATCCGCCCCGAGCTCGTCGGCAACGGCAACCGGGTCGTGGTGAGCGAGCTGTCGGGGCGGTCGACGATCTCCCTGAAGGCGTCCGAGCTCGGCATCGACCTCGACTCCACTGCTGCCGGCGAGGTGGTCGAGACGCTGAAGCGCCTCGAGCACGAGGGCTACCACTTCGAGGTCGCCGACGGCTCGCTCGAGCTGTTGATGCGGGCGGCGGCCGGCTCGGACGGCCCGCTCGACCGCTTCTTTACCATCGAGTCCTACCGCGTGACCACCGACTGGCGAGCGGACCCGCCCGGTCGTGGGCATCGCAACGAGGAGGCCGCCGAGCTGGTTCATCCCTGGTCAGCCCCGGGCGCGCTCGTCACCGAGGCCACGGTCAAGGTGCGCGTCGGTGACGAGCGGGTCGTGGCGACCGCCGAGGGCAACGGCCCGGTCCACGCCCTCGACCAGGCGCTGCGCCAGGCGATCGGCGCATTCTTCCCCGAGCTCGAGCACATGCGCCTCACCGACTACCGAGTGCGCGTCCTCGACACGGCCAAGGGCACGGGCGCGGTGACCAGGGTGCTGCTCGACGTGACCGACGCCGATGGGAGCTGGTCGACGATCGGGGTGTCCGAGAACGTCATCGAGTCCTCTTGGGAGGCGCTCGTCGACGGCATCGTCTACGGGCTCCTCCGGGCCGCCGCCGTGGGGGCGACTAGCATCTCCAAGCGGTCATGACGCAGCCCAAGTACGTCCCCATTCCCCTCGAGGACAATGTCCGCCCCGGCTACCAGCTGCCGACGTCGCGGGCCTGGACGCCAGAGCACCGGCCGGCCGAGCATCGCCCCGGACGGCGCGCGCTGCGTGCCGGGGCCGGAGCCCCGGGACCGGACCAGGGCTACGCCCTCCGTCTCGCCCGGCGCTTCGCCGACCGCCTCGTGCTGAGCGAGGGGGAGCGCGAGCACGACGTCTTGGTCGGGGCGGTGATGCTCGCCATGCGCCGGGCCGCGCTCTTTGGTCGCGCTCCGGTCGCCACCGACCTCGAGGCCGTCCTCGGGCTCTTCGGCTTCCTCGACACGGCCCCGACCGAGCTGGTCGAGCTGCGTCGCCGGCTCTTTGCCGGGGTGAGCCACGACTACTGGGACCAGCGGGCCGTCGCCGCCAGCCTGTCCGACGACACCTTGAAGCTGCCCGCCGCCGAGCTCGCGCTGGGCAAGGGCCGCTGGCGAGAGCTCGCCGCGACGACCGGCTGAGTTAGGACTTCGGCCCCGCGAGGCCGCGGCGATCACTAGCCTTGGTCCTGGGCGACGCCACGGGGTGGTGGCGCCCCTTTGGAGGCAGTGATGGGCGTAATGGACAAGCTCAAGGCGCAGGCGAGCCAGTTTGCCGAGCGAGCCCAGGAGGCGGGCAAGGCCGGGCAGGCCAAGCTCGAGGCGCTCCAGGCTCGCCGCAAGGCTGACCATCTCTGCGAGGAGCTCGGCCGGCTGACCTACCGGGCGCGGACCGGGGAGGGGACCCCGGGCGACGACCGCAAGATGAGCGACCTCGTTGAGCAGCTCCGTCAGTACGAGGCGGAGTACGGATCGCTCGACGAGCCGATCCACGGCGCCGACGGCGAGACGCCCCCGGACGCCTAGCGGCAGGCCCCCCGCCGCCATCAGCACCGTGGCGGGAGTCGAGCGCTAGCCTCGACGCCCGGTGGGCGCGTCGTGGCGCCCACCGGGCGCGTGCGACTCGCTGCTCCCGGAGGAACGATGACGGCGGAGAGGGCAAGGGCAGATGAGCGCGCGCCCGACTGAGGGCCGTGGGGCGCGCCTTGGCCTCTCCAAGGAGAACCGGCGCGCCGGGCGCGTGCACCTCGCCTTCTCCTTGTTCTACGGTGCCGTTGCGATCGCCGGGCTGGCGCTCGGGTCCACCGAGCACGGCTTTCATGAGGGCGAGGTCGAAAAGAACGTCATCACGGGGGTCTGTCTCGCCGCGTTCTTGATCTTCGGCATGCTCGCCACGCGGCGGATCGCCAAGGCAACCGCCGCGCTGATGACGGTGCGGGCGGCGCGCGCCGCGGGGGCGGCGGTGCGCCTCCTCGTGACGGCGGTCGGCTACCTTGTCGTCCTCTTCGGCAGCCTCGGCCTGATCGGCATCGACGCCGGGCGCCTCCTCGTCGGCGGCACGGTGGCCGGGGTGGTACTCGGCATCGCCGCCCAGCAGAGCCTCTCGAACGTCTTCGCCGGCTTCGTGCTCTCCGTCGCCCGCCCCTTCGCGGTCGGCGACCACGTCCGGGTGCGCGCCGGCGCCTTGAACGGCCCCTTTGACGGCGTGGTGCTCGGGACGAGCCTGACCTATGTCACCTTGTTCGTCGAAGGGGGCGTGCTCAAGGTCCCCAACTCGGCGATGCTCGCTGCCGCGGTGGGCCAGTACCCGGCCAAGGACCGCTCGGTGGTGGATGCGGCGCGCGCCGCGGGCGCGCCCTTCACCCCGCCCCAGGGCATCGCCGCCGTGCCGGGCCCTCCCGCGCCGCAACCACCGCCCCACCGGCCTCCGCCGCCCGGTGAGCCGCCGGCGCCAGCGGGACCGGAACCGGGGCCCGCCGCGCCGTGAACTGCTCGCCGACGGACCTGCGAAGATGGGAGGCCCGGTGGTGTGGCTGCCGGGACGAGACGAACCAGGGAGTGAGCCGAAGACGATGAGCACCGTGCTGCCGGAGATCGAGGCGGAGGCGAGCGCCCCGGCCCTCGACGCCGATGCGCTCGACGTCGGCACGGTGCGCGCCCGCACCAGCCGGCTCAGTCAGCTGATCACCTTGGTGGCGGTGATCGTGCCGGCCGGCGGCGTGCTCTCGGCGGCCGGCCTGGCCTGGGGCGTCGCCTTCCGGCCGCTCGACTTGTGGTGCTTCCTCGGCTTCTACGTGGCGACGGGGCTCGGGATCACCGTCGGCTACCACCGCCTGTTCACCCACCGCTCCTTCGACGCGCCACAACCGATCCGCGTGGCACTGGCGATCCTCGGGGCGATGACGCTGCAGGGTCCGGTGACCCAGTGGGTGACCGACCACCGCAAGCACCACGCCCGCTCGGACGCCGAGGGCGACCCGCACTCGCCACACCTGTCGGGTCCCGGCGTGCTCGGCACCATCCGGGGCCTCGCTCACGCCCACGTCGGCTGGCTCTTCTCCAAAAAGGGCATGGAGCGCGGCGAGCTGTACGGGCGAGACCTCTATGAGGACCGGGCGATCCGTCTCGTCGACCGCCTGTACCTGGTCTGGGTCCTGGCCTCGGTCGGCCTCCCCTTCCTCGTCGGCCTGGCGGCGACGGGGAGCACGGGACGCGCGCTCGAGGTGATGGTCTGGGCCGGGCTGGTGCGGATCTTCGCCTTCGAGCACGCCACCTTCTCGGTCAACTCGATCTGCCACACCTTCGGCCGGCGCCCCTACGCGGCGCGCGATGAGAGTCGGAACAACTGGGTCGTCGCGCTCTTGACCTTCGGTGAGGGCTGGCACAACAACCACCACGCCTTCCCCCGCTCGGCGCGCCACGGCCTCGAACGTGCCCAGCTCGACATCTCCTGGATGGTCATCGCGCTGCTCGCCCGCTGCCACCTGGCCTCGAGCGTGCGCCTCCCGACGCCGGCACAACGCGCGCGCGTCGCCCTCGCCGAGCCCTGAGCGCGGCCCCTGACGGGGTGCCCGCTACGGTGGTGCGCAGGCGGTCCGCCTCTCGCCGGGCGCGACCGGCCGCCCCGCTCTTGAGCCCGCTCGCACGCGGGCAGGCTTGGTGAACCGCGATGTTGAGCGCCCATGAACTCGAGATCAGCGTCGGCGGCCGCACGCTCGTGTCCCCGGTGTCCTTTCGCGTCGGCCCGGGCGAACGCGTCGGCCTGGTCGGTCGCAACGGCGCCGGCAAGACCACGCTGACCAAGGTGCTGGCGGGCGAGGCGATGGCGAGCGGCGGAGAGGTGCGGCGCTCGGCGCCCGTCGCCTACCTGCCTCAGGATCCGCGCACCGGTGACCTGGACGTCCTCGCCCGCGACCGGGTCCTCTCGGCGCGCGGCCTCGACCGGCTCGCCGACGAGCTGGCCGACGCCGCGGCGAAGATGGGGACGGCGGACGACGCCGGCCGGGAGGAGGCGATGCGCCGCTACGAGCGCGCCGAGCACCGCTTCGATGCCCTTGGTGGCTGGGCCGCCCAGGCCGAGGCCGAGTCCATCACCTCGAGCCTCGGGCTCGAGACGCGGGTCCTCGACCAGCCGCTGCGGACGCTCTCGGGCGGCCAGCGCCGTCGCGTCGAGCTCGCCCGCGTCCTGTTCTCGGGCGCCGCGACGCTGCTGCTCGACGAGCCGACGAACCACCTCGACGCCGACTCGATCGCCTGGTTGCGGACCTATCTGCGCGGCTACGAGGGCGGCCTGATGCTGATCAGCCATGACACCGGGCTGCTCGAGGCGACGGTGAACCGCGTTTTCCACCTCGACGCCAACCGCCAGGAGCTGGACGTCTACAACGTCGGCTGGACGCGCTACCTCGAGCAGCAGGCGGCCGACGATCGCCGGCGCCACCGGGAGCGCACGAACGCCGAGCGGCGCATCGCCGTGCTGCGCGCCCAGGCGGATCGCATGCGCGCCACCGCCACCAAGGCGCGCGCCGCCCACCAGCTCGATCGCCGGGCCGGCCGCCTCGCCGAGGGCCTCGCCGAGGTCCGCCAGAAGGAGAAGGTCGCCAAGCTGCGCTTCCCCGAGCCGGCGCCGTGCGGCCGCACCCCGCTCTCGGCCCGCGGCCTTGGCCGCCACTACGGCTCGCTCGAGGTCTTCTCCGACGTCGACCTCTCGATCGACCGCGCCAGTCGCGTCGTCATCCTCGGCCTGAACGGGGCCGGCAAGACAACCCTGCTGCGGATCCTCGCCGGCGTGGATGCGCCCGACACGGGCGAGGTCATCCACGGCCATGGCCTGCAGCTCGGCTACTACGCCCAAGAGCACGAGACGCTCGATCCCCATGCCGGCGTGTTCGCCAACCTGCGGTTGGCCGCGCCGGCGCAGATGACCGACGCCGAGCTGCGCGGCGTGCTCGGGGCCTTCCTCTTCGGCGGCGACCGGATGGACCAGCCCGCCGGCACCCTGTCGGGTGGCGAGAAGACGCGCCTCGCCCTCGCCGCCCTCGTCGTCTCCTCGGCGAACGTGCTCTTGCTCGACGAGCCGACGAACAACCTGGACCCGGCGAGCCGCACCGAGGTGCTCAACTCGCTGCGGAACTACCGCGGCGCCGTGGTGCTCGTGACCCACGACCCGGGGGCGGTCGAGGCGCTCGCACCTGAGCGGGTGCTGCTCATGCCCGACGGGGTCGAGGACCACTGGAGCCAGGAGTTCGCGGATCTGATCGCGCTCGCCTGATCGGATGTGGCGCCAGGCGACGCCCGGCCAGCCGGGCAGTGCGCGACATTCACAGGGAACGCTCAGTGCTCGTCCAGATCCGTCCGAACGAGCGGGGTCAAGATGAACCACATCAGGTGCGAAGCGGGCACCGGCGGGTGAGGCATTCACCCGCGTCGAGACGATGGCTGTCGGCAGGCAGCCGGGTTAGGAGCCAAGATGGAGCCGAGGGAACAGCGCCCTGAGGACCGAGCGGTCGGAGCGCCCGACGCAGCTGGCGCCGAGGACATGACGCCTTCGGTGCCCAACCCGAACGACGCCGGGGCGCGGATGTGGCCGCCGCTGCCCCCCGACCTCGCTTGGACGCCACCGGGACGCCCGGAGACGTCGAGCTACCCGCCGCTCCCGCCTGACCTGGCTGGCGCTCCGGCGCCGGCCCCAGGCAGTGGAGAGCCAACAACCGGTTCTGGCGCCAGCATGCCCCCCCCGGGCGCCGGTGCCGGGATGCCGCCGGGAGGCCAGCCCCCCTACTCCCCCCCCTATGGGTGGGCGTGGCCTTCCGGCGGCCCGAGCCCCGAGCCGGCCCCGCCACGCCACCGCGGCCGCCGCGCCCTGCTCGCCAGCGCCGCCGCCGTGGCGCTCGTCGCCGGAGGCCTCGGCGCCGGCCTCGGCGTGGCGCTGTCGGGCAACTCCTCGAGCGGTGGCGGCCAGGCGAGCGGTGGCGGCATCGCCCGGCTGCCGAAGTCGCGGGTGGCCTCGGTTTCCCCCAAGCACAGCGTCGGGGCGATCGCGGCAGCCGTTGAGCCTTCGGTGGTCGACATCAACGTCTCGGTCGCGAGCGCCGCGGGCAGCGCCCAGGAGCAGGCCGCCGGGACCGGCATGATCGTGACCTCCTCGGGCCAGGTGCTGACGAACAACCACGTGGTCGAGAACGCGATGTCGATCCACGTCGACGTGCCCCACCACGGGCAGTACGCGGCGAGGGTGCTCGGGGTCGACCCCACCAAGGACGTGGCGCTGCTGCAGATCGTGAACGCCCCGAAGGACCTGCCCTACGTGACGCTCGGCGACTCTTCCAAGGTCGCCCTCGGCGACTCGGTGATCGCCATCGGCAACGCGTACGGCCTCGGTGGCTCGCCCTCGATCGCCACCGGTGTCGTGTCGGCGCTCAACCGGACGATCACGGCCAGTGACGCGAGCGCCACGACGAGCTCGGAGACCTTGCACGGCATGTTGCAGACCGACGCCCCGATCGCTGCCGGCGACTCGGGCGGCCCGCTCGTGAATTCGAGCGGCCAGGTGATCGGCATGGACACCGCCGCGGCCTCAGGCGACGGCGGAACCTTGGGCTTCGCCATCCCGATCAACACCGCCCGCGCCATCGTCGAGCAGATCGAGGCGGGCAAGGCCTCGGGCACGGTGATCATGGGGACGTCGCCGTTCCTTGGCATCTACGAGGTGCCGAGCGCGAGCCAGCCCAACGCCTTTGGCGGCGGCTTCAGCGGCCTTCCCGGCTATGGCACCTCGGGCACCTCGGGCACCTCGGGCACCTCAGGCACCTCGGTCGCCGGCGTCGTGATCTATGACGTCGTCACGAGCAGCCCGGCGCAGAAGGCTGGGCTTGCGGCGGGCGACACCATCACCGCCGTGAACGGCACGCGCACGCCGAGCTGGTCGTCGCTCACCAAGATCATCCAGGCCGACAAGCCCGGGCAGCGGATCAAGGTCACCTACGTCGACACCTCGGGCACGAGCCACACGGTCGGCGTCACCTTGACCGGCCTGCCGAAGTAGCGGTCGGCGCGGCGCCGCTTCGGCGGCGTCGGGGTCGAGAGGCGGGGCGCGCGGGCGAGCGCGCCCCGCCTCTCATGGCTTTGCCCGTCGGTGCGCCCCGCCATGGCTCAACGGGCGGGGAGCTTCCAGCCATTCGCCGTGGCGATCTCGGCGCACGTCGGGCACAGCGGATAGCGCTTGGGATCGCGCCCCGGGGTCCAGATCTTGCCGCAGAGCGCCTTCACGGGCGTGCCGTTCACCATGCCCTCGACGACCGAGTTCCCCACCGAGACGAAGTCCCCGCCCTTTGGCGTGAAGCCCTCGAGGACGATGTGACTCATCCGCTCGTGATCCCCGTCGAGCACCGGTTCGAGGACTTCGATCGTCTCGACGGCTGGGGCGCGCTGCAGCTCGGTGTCGCTCATCGTCTCCTCCTGTCGGCCGAGGGCGGGCCGTCCCCACCAGGATCGCGCGGGAACTGCCCCAGCCGGCAGCGTGGCTATCCTGCGGCCGTGCACGAGCCCGCTGAGCAGGAGCGGGTCGACGACCCGCTCGTCTTCGCGATCGCCTCGCCGGCCGATTCCCCGGCCGTGGTGGCGCTCGTCGAGTCTGCCTACCGGGGCGAGCCGAGCCGGGCCGGATGGACCACGGAGGCCGACCTGCTCGATGGCCAGCGGACCGACGCGGCGGCGGTCGCCGAGGCGATCGCCGGCCCGCGCACCATCGTCGTGCTCGCCAGCCGGGCGGCCGAGCTGCTCGCCTGCTGCCAGCTGAGCGACGAGGGTGCCGGCCTCGCCTACTTCGGGATGTTCGCGGTGCGCCCGGACCGCCAGGGGAGCGGGGTCGGACGACGGCTGCTCGCCTACGCCGAAGACCTGGCCGCTTCCCGCTTCGGAGCGCGCCGCATGCGCATGTCCGTGATCGCCCAGCGCGCCGAGCTCGTGGCGTGGTACGAGCGGCGCGGCTATCGCCGCACGGGCGAGCGCCTCCCTTTCCCCTACGGCGACGAACGCTTCGGGATTCCCCGTCGAGACGACCTCGAGTTCGTCGTCCTCGACAAGGCCATCGGCCCTGGCGCGCCGCTCTGACGGCGTGCCGCCCGTCCGTGCCGGTGCCCTAGAGCGACAAGACGAGCGCCAGGCCGGCGCCCGCCGCGAGCAGCCCGAGGACGACGCTGCCGAGGGCATTGGTGAGGGCGTGGGTGGTCTCGCCCTGCTCGATGAGGCGGACGGTCTCAAAGCTCCAGGTCGAAAAGGTCGTGAAGGCGCCGCAGAAGCCCGTCGCCAGCAGCGCGGTCAGCTCGGCGGGCAGGTGCCCGCGCAGCTCGATGCCGGTCAGCACGCCGAGCAGCAGGCTCCCGCTGAGGTTGATCAGCAGCGTGCCGAGGGGAAAGGAGGTCTGCGTGCGGTCCGTGACGTAGCGGTCCACGAGAAAGCGCGCCGGCGCGCCGACGAACGCGCCGAGCGCGATGAACAGCACGTCGACGGCGGCCGTCATCGCTCAGCTGCTCAGCTGGTCGTCGACCCGTGCCTCCAAGTGCACGAGGAAGCGGCCAGCGGCGATGCCGAGGATCGCGGCGACCATTCCCCCGACCAGGCTCACGCCGCAGTACAGGCCAGCGGACGCGAAGTCATGGCGGCGCAGCAACAGGTCCACCCCGACCGCATAGGTCGAAAAGGTCGTGTAGGCGCCGAGGAACCCCGTCGCGAGGAGGGGACGGGCGAGGCGGGCGCGGGGAAATCGCTCGGTGACGAGCACGAGCACGACGCCGAGCAGGCAGCTCCCCGTGAGGTTGATCAACACGACGGACCAGGGAACCGCTGCCGCGCCCCAGGGCAGGAGCAGCCCGATGCCATAGCGCGCCAGCGCGCCGGCCGCGCCGGCAAACGCGACGGCGAGCAGGATGGTGCGTTGCGCGCCGTGGCGGCGGCCAGCGGCGACCCCCCGGCCGCCGACATCGGGATCGACCGGGAGCGCGCCCACCTCCGCCGATCGTTCCGCACTCAGGCTCAACTCTCCTACCTCCCGTGGTCGCCAGCAGGAACTGGTCGATGCAAGGCAGGAGCCATCAGCCCATCAAGGCGGTTTCGGCGAGCCCCATCGCCGTCATCAGTAGCCTAGCGGCCCCTTCCGGGCGCCAGCACGTCGATTGCGATCGGTGCCTGTTCTGCCAAAGAGGTCGCCGGGCGCGGCCTCAGGGCTTTGCGGTCGCGCGGGGCCTCGCCGCGCGGGCCACCGGCCTTCTTGGGGTCCGGGCTGCAGGCTTCCTCGGGGTCCGAGTGGCCGCGGTGGTCGACTTGGTCGCCTGGGCCCGCGGGGTGACGGTGCGGTCGTCCACCTCGACGTTGTCGCCGAGCAGGCCGCGCAGCGAACGGACGGTCGCGCCTTTGGCGCGCGGCTCGTGGAACACCTTGGACGTCAGCAATTCCCGGCCACTCACGCCAATGAGAGAAACGCGGCTACCACCGCGATAGGGGGTCACAACAATCTTTGCGGGCAAAGGGGGCTCCTCGCGTTGAACAGCATTGCCATTTCCAATATACATGCAATGGTAATTGCAACAGCGCGGCCCCAATTGGCGCGTGTTTCCAAGTTGACGCGGTGTTTGATTGCCGCGTCCATGCCGCGCAAACGAATCGGGCCGACCGCGCGTACAACGCTGAGAAATAACCCGGAAAAAGAAGCTGCATCAGGCGTGGCGCCCGCGCGCCTTGATTGATGCAAACGGGTGCCGCGGTGCCCCGAGGCCGCCCGACGGGCACGCCGGCAGGAGGGGACGCGCCAGGCCGCTGGGCGCGTGGGTGGGGCCGGCAGGGATCGAACCTGCGACCCAGGGATTATGAGTCCCCTGCTCTGACCACTGAGCTACGACCCCGCGCCCGCGCTGTCGGGAGCAGAAAGAGCTCCGGGGGAGAGACTCGAACTCTCAACCCTGCGGTTAACAGCCGCATGCTCTGCCAGTTGAGCTACCCCGGAACGCGTTGTCGCGGCGATGTTATATCCCAGCGCGGCGGGTCGTAACGAGCCCCAGCTCAGGACCCGGCGCGGTCCCCCAGAGCCGGCAGGTGGCCGAACGGGCGAGGTGTCGTGTCCGCCTTGTGGGGCTGGCGTGCGGGGCGCTAGAACGTCCGCCATGCGCAAGACCCGCGTCCTCGTGGCGACCGGCCTCGGTATCTGGATCGGCTGGCGCGCCCGGGACTCGATGAGCTCGCTCGCCTCGTTCCGTGGCGTCGGGCGGCGCGACGCGGACCGGGGCTACGGCGAGGCCGGCCGCGTCGACCCTGGTGAGGTGATCGAAAAGGCCCGGGCGATCGCGGTGCTCGGCCGAGAGCGGGGCCGGGACCTGCTGCGGCTCGTGCTGAGCGCCCGGCGCGCCGCCTGAACCGCGGTTCCACGCCGCCTGGGGCCCGGTTTTGGGCCGGTGGGTCACGGCACCCCAGACGGTCCTCGGCGGGCGCACCAACGGGGTAGGGCGCCCGGCTGCCGGCGAACCAGCTCGCTGAGCTCCACTCCCCGCCGGCACGCCCGCCGACGGATCATTGTGCTGTCGTAGTCCTGCTGCGGGACTCCGCGACCGGAGGCGCCCGCTCCTCTCCACGCGACCAACTATGGTCGCTGCTCAGTGACGGGTGCCGTCCGGAGAGCTCCGGGGTGCTCAGCATCTCGTCGCATCACCCCCTTCCGCTCCTCGCTTGGTGGGTGAACTCTCGGCTGCTCGTCGGCAGGCCGCGGTCTTGGCGGCCGGGACAGGCGGCCTCGGCCGGTGATTCAGGGCGTATCGGAATCGCCGTAGCTGTAGTTTGCCCCGCTGACCGAGAAAGCCTGCCATCGGTCCCGTTACGATTCCGCGACCATCCTTGCCGGTCGACTCACGCCGCGGCGCGCCGCGTCGCCGGCAGCGGTGCCGTCCTGGTCAATGGCCCGACAGGGAGCACCACGCGCTTCCAGGTGGCGTTGAGGACCCCGGCGAAGCTCGTGTACCACGCCAGCGCACCGGTCACGAGGCCGCAGTAGCCGGCGACCTCCTTCACCTGGAAGTACCCGCCCGTCTGACCGCCGAAGTAGGAGGCGGCGAGGACGAAGAAGGTCACGGTCAAGGAGAAGAAGACGAGCATGACGGCCACGTTCGTCCCGAAGGACGCGATGAACATGTAGAGCGTGAAGATGCCCCACATGAGCAGGAAGAAGCCGAGCGCGTCGTTGGTCGCACCCGCGGTCGACGGCGCCCACCAGCGGATCAAGACGTAGAAGGAAATCCAAAACGCCCCGTAGGAGCTGAATGCCAGGCCTCCGAAGGTGTTGCGGTTCCTGAATTCCCACATCCCGGCGAGCAACTGGGCACCACCGCCGTAGCACAGGGCGAGCGGAAGCACCGCGTTGACCGCGCTGCCTCCGATCACGCCGGCATTGACGAGGCTCAGCAGCACCGTGGTCATTGCGAATCCGGCGAGCCCGAGTGGGGCCGGGTCGCCGATCGGTGACTCGACGAGCGCAGTGACCGATCGCGGCGAGCTCGTCAGTACATCGGGCTCGGACGCGACTCGCTCGGCGTCGGCTGGTGTCTGTGACAATGGGGTTCCCCCTCCTTTGCCTGCCGACCGCGAGCTCCCGCTGAGCTCGCCAGTCGGGTACCGCCTCTTGCCTGTCTTGCTCCTTTCTCTGCGCACCGACGACGTTCACGGTGCGCAGCCGTCATCTGACGGCCCTGACGGCGGTCGTCCCCAGCTCCCGCCAGATCTCAAGCCTCTGCGGACTCGGCGCTCTTGCGTTGTGTGCGGGCGCGCTCGGCGATCTCCTCGACGACTGCCGAGTTGGCGAGCGTGGTGATGTCACCGAGCTGACGCTCTTCGGAGATGTCGCGCAGGAGCCGGCGCATGATCTTGCCCGAGCGCGTCTTGGGCAGCTCGTCGGTGAAGACGATCGACACCGGGCGAGCGATCTTGCCGATCTTGTTGGCGACGTGGTCACGCAGCTCGGCGATGAGCGCCTGGTCGCCCTGGCGGGTCCCGCGCAAGGTGACGAAGGCGGCGATCGCCTGTCCGGTGGTCGCGTCGTTGCGGCCGATCACGGCCGCCTCGGCGACCGCTGGGTGGTCGACGAGCGCGGACTCGACCTCGAGGGTGGAGATCCGGTGGCCGGAGACGTTCATCACGTCGTCCACCCGCCCGAGGAGCCAGTAGTAGCCATCATGGTCGCGCTTCGCGCCGTCGCCGGCGAAGTACACCCACTTGCCTTCCTCGGGTCGAGAGAAGCGGCGCCAGTAGGTCTCGATGAAGCGGTTGTCGTCGCCATACACGCCGCGCAGCATCGACGGCCAGGGCCGCGTGAGGACGAGGTAGCCCCCTTGTCCGAGCGGCACGCTGTGCCCTTCGTCGTCGACCACGTCGGCACCGATGCCTGGGAGCGGCAACGTCGCCGAACCGGGTTTGGTCGTCGTCACGCCCGGCAACGGGGCGATCATGTGCGCACCGGTCTCGGTCTGCCACCACGTGTCGACGACCGGGGTCACGCCTCCGCCGATGACGTCGCGGTACCACATCCACGCCTCGGGGTTGATGGGCTCGCCGACGGTGCCGAGAATGCGCAAGCTCGACAGGTCGTGGCGCGCGGGGTACTCGTCGCCCCACTTCATGAAGGTCCGGATCGAGGTGGGCGCCGTGTACAGCACCGTCACCTTGTAGCGCTCGACGATGTCCCAGAAGCGGTCCTTGTCCGGGTACTGCGGTGCGCCCTCGTAGAGCACCGAGGTCGCTCCGTTCGCGAGCGGTCCGTAGACGACGTAGCTGTGCCCGGTGACCCAGCCCACGTCGGCCGTGCACCAGAAGATGTCCTCGGTCTCGTGCAGGTCGAAGACCATCCGCATCGTCGCTGCCGCGCCGGTGAGATATCCCGCACAAGTGTGCACAATTCCCTTTGGCTTGGCCGTCGTTCCCGAGGTGTACAAGAGGTAGAGCAGGTCTTCGGAATCGCACTCGGTCGCGGGTCGGCCGGCGGGCTGTCCTGCCACGATCTCGTGGTACCAGACGTCTCGTCCCGGCTTCATCCCGACCTCGTTCTCGGTGCGCCGCACGACGAGCACCGACGAGATCGACGGCGTCCGCTCGAGCGCCTCATCGGCCATCTGCTTCAAGGGGACGACCTGTCCGGCGCGCCACGCGCCGTCGCAGGTGATGAGCACCTTGGCCTGGGCGTCGTTGATGCGGTCGGCGAGCGCGTCCGCGGAGAAGCCCCCGAAAACCACCGAGTGGGGCGCACCAAGGCGCGCGCACGCCAACAAGGCGACCGGCAGCTCGGGCACCATCCCCATGTAGATGGCGATGCGGTCACCCTTTTCGACGCCGAGCTCGGCGAGGGCGTTCGCCAGCTTGCACACCTCTGCATGCAGCTCGCGATAGGTGATGACCTTGCGGTCACCCGGCTCGCCTTCCCAGTAGTACGCCACCCGGTCGCCTCGCTCGGCAAGATGCTGGTCGAGGCAGCTCTCGGTGACGTTCAAGCGGCCACCCACGAACCAGCGGGCGAACGGCGCCTTGGACCAGTCGAGCACCGCATCATAGGGCTCCCGCCACACCAGACGCTCCGCCTGCTTGGCCCAAAAGGCCTCGAAGTCGGCGGCCTCGTCGTAGATGGCCTCCGATGCAACGACGGCGTTCGCCCGCACGGCATCGGGTGGTGCAAAGGTGCGTGCCTCGTCAAAGAGCGCTTCGATCGTGTGGTCCGATGGGCTCACGTCAGCCTCCCCCTCTTGTCTTCACTCAACGCCGATCGGCGCGTCCTCCGCCTGCCGGTGCCCTGCAGATTCAATTGGCATCGCCCGCTCCCTCAATCGAGCGATGCGCTGGCCGCGCGTTCAGTGCAGTTATACGACGGTTCCGCCGTTCGGACAAGGATCGCAGTGCGACGTGGGCCCCGACAAGGGCGGTTCAATCCGCCTCCAGGTAGTCGCGCAGCGGTCGCGCGAGCGTCGGTTGGCGGAGCTTGGCGAGCGTCTTGGTCTCGATCTGGCGCACTCGCTCGCGGGTCACCCCGAAGATTTTGCCGACCTCTTCGAGCGTGCGGATCCTGCCGTCGTCCAGCCCGAAGCGTAAGCGCATGACCTCTTGCTCGCGCTCGGACAGCTCGCGCAGCACACGGTGGACCGCCTCGTTCAACAACACTCTCGTGGCGGCGTCCACGGGCACCTCGGCGCCCTGGTCCTCGATCAGGTCCGAGAGCGTGAAGTCGTCCTCTTCGCCAAGCGGCTGCTCGAGGGACACCGTGTCCTGGCTGATCCGCTGGATCTCGCGCACGCGTTCGGCGGGGAATTCGATTCGCTCGGCGATCTCCTCGACCGTGGGCTCGCGGCCGAGCTGCTGGGAGAGCTGGCGCTGCACGCGCACCACCTTGTTGATCGTCTCCACGACGTGCACCGGGATGCGGATCGTGCGCGCCTGGTCGGCCACCGCCCGGGTGATCGCCTGGCGGATCCACCAGGTTGCATAGGTCGAGAACTTGAACCCGCGGCGATAGTCGAACTTCTCGACCGCCCGCATCAAGCCGAGGTTCCCCTCCTGGATCAGGTCGAGGAACGCCATTCCACGGTTGCGATAGCGCTTGGCGATCGAGACGACGAGGCGAAGATTCGCCTCGGTGAGGAGGTCTTTCGCCTCCTGGCCCCGGGCGATCTCCTCTTCGGCGCGACGGCGCTCGGCGGGTGCGACGCTGGCGAGCTCGCCGGACGCTCGCCATTGCTCGAGGCGAGCGGCGGCCTCGTGTCCGGCTTCGATGCGCTTTGCGCACAGGACCTCGAGCTCTGCTGAGAGGAGCGAGACGCGGCCGATCTCACGCAGGTAGGACCGCACCGGATCTGCGGCACCTGGGGCAGAGCGGACACCGGCGCCGGACCGTAGCTCACGCAACGCCTCGTCGCCCTCGAGCTCTTCGCTATGGCCGGAACGCCGCGACCGGCCTGCCGGCCGGACCGCCGTCGTGCGCGGCTCGATGCTCTGCGCCATCAGGCCTCCACCCTCTGGCCGGCGCCCGGAGATTGCTGCGCCTCGTTGTGTATCAGCCACGCTACCAACCGCTCCGCCTCGGCGAGCGCGGCCGCCGCGTCGCTTTCTGCGGCGCTTAGCTCGTTCATTTTCTTCAGCGAGCTCGTCAGCCACGTGGTGGTCTCGATGAGCGGCCCGAGCCGGTCGCCAAGCTCGACTGCCGGCTCGGCACGTTGTTGCTCGCGCAGCTCGGCCATCAGGCCGCGCAGCGCCGCCTCGGCTGCCGATCGCACGAGCTGGACGACGGTCCCGCCGACGTCGAGCTCGTCGGCGCCGTCGCTGTTGGCGAGGCGCGACAGCAGCTCGCCCGTTTCGGGCGTCGCGCTGGCGATCGCCTCCGCCAGGTGCGAGGCGCTGCCGAGCGCTTCGAACGCCGCCCGCTGGCGCAAGTCGACGAAGCACGCCGCGTCCAGCAGCTCGGCGACCTCGGCGGGTCGGTGCACGGCGAGCAGCAGCGCGTTGCGCCCCGGGCGCGGCCCTTCGGGATCGAGTCGGCCAACGGCGCGCTGGTCGCGGCGGGCAGGGCGACGCCGGGCTGGCGCGCTCGGGTCGCCGTGCTCGTCGCTGTCGTCGTCATAGCGTCCGTCGTCGCCGAGGGGCGGAGGCTCCTCGGCGCTGCGCGTGCCCGCCTCGGCGCTGCGCGCGCCCGCCTCGGGGCGCGCCCGGTGCGAAGGTGGCGCTGGGGCGTTGGTGCCGTTCGCCCGCTGGCGCTCGAGGAGCGGTCGGAGGCGATCGGGGTCCTGACGGGTCCGGTCGGCGACGACCAGCAGGTACTCGTCTCGGACGAGCTCGTTGGGGTGCTCGGCGATGACGGCCAGGGCGCTCGCTGCCGCGCGCGCCCGGCCCTCGGGGGTCGACAGGTCTGCGGCGTCGAGGGCGCGCTCGACCGCAAAGCCGAGGTAGGGACGGGCATCGCGGATCGCCACCGCCAGTGCGGCGGGGTCGCGCCCCGCGAGCTCGGCCGGGTCGCTACCGGGCGGGAGCCGTGCCACGCGCAGCTCGAGTTCGTGGCGGCGCTCCCACTCATAGAGGCGGGCGGCCGCATTCTGTCCGGCGCCGTCAGCGTCGAAGGCGAGGACGATGCGCTTGGCGAAGCGCCCGAGCAGCCGCACGTGGTCCTCGGTCAGCGAGGTTCCACAGGTGGCCACCGCCCGGGGCACGCCGGCTCGAAACAAGCCGATCACGTCGGTGTAGCCCTCGCAGATCACGACCTCGCCGGTGCGCACGATGTCGCCTTTCGCCCAGTTCAGGCCGTACAAGGTGCGGCGCTTTTTGTAGATGGGCGACTCGGGGGAGTTGCGGTACTTCGGCCCGGGATCGCCGCGCAGCTTGCGGGCCGCCTCGGGCAACACCCGGCCCCCGAGCGCGATCGCCCGTCCAGAGGCGTCATAGATCGGGAAGATGATGCGCTCGCGGTAGCTGTCGCGCACCGCGCCCTGGGTGGACTCATAGGCGAGACCCGCCTCGCGCAGGAGGGCCGAGGGCCGCCGAAGGGCTCGCACGAGCATGTCACCGCTCGGCGCCGCGAAGCCGATCTTGAACTGGCGGACCACCTCGCCGTCATATCCCCGCGATCTCAGGTACTGGCGTGCCGCGGCGGCAGCGGGGTGGGAGAGCAGGTGCTCGTGGTAGAGGTTGGCCGCGGCCTCCATGACGGCGAGCAGCTCCTGGCGCCGCCCCCGCTCGCGCGCGGCGGCGGGATCGTTGGTCTCGCGCAAGGTGATGCCCGCACGTCCTGCGAGCCGCTCCACCGCCTCGACGAAATCGCACCCCTCCGTCGCGCGAACGAAGCTGATCGCATCGCCAGATGCCTGGCAGCCGAAGCAGTAGTAGAGGCCTTCCTCGGCGTTGACCGAAAAGGACGGCGAGCGCTCGGCATGGAAGGGACAGAGGCCGACATAGCGACGTCCGACGCGCTTCAAGGCCGTGTGCTCGCCGATGAGCGCGGCGAGGTCCGTGGCGGCGCGCACCTGGGCGACGTCCTCGTCGGCGATCGCCATGGACAGGCAAGGTACCGCCTGGCTCACTTGCTCGGTGCCCGGCTCGGCGATCGAGGCGGTGCTCCCTCGGTTCAGGCCCCCTGGCCGCCCGGTGCCGACGAGGCGCTCGGCTCGGCGAGGTGATGGCGAGTCGTCCGCAACCGGCGATCGAGGTGCAGCTCGACCGCGCTGGTCGCGAGGTGCTCCATCTCCTGGGCGGCGGGCCCTGCGGGCTCGCCGAGCACCCCGGCGAGCCCGCCGCCGAGCACCCGGCGCACCAGCTCGACGGCGCCGGGCGAGACGGCTTGGCCGCGGCGGCAGCGCCGACACAAAAAGCCGCCATCGGCGGCATCGAAGGCGACGAGCTCGCCGTCTTCGCCACAGCGGGCGCAGCTGTCGACGACCGGAGCGAAGCCCTCGAGGGCGAGCACCTTCCAGCAGAAGGCGCCGAGCAGCATCGGCGCAGCGGTGCGCTCGAGCGTCTCGAGCGCGCGGACGAGCATCGTGAACAGCTCGGGCATCGGATGGTGCTCGAGCGAGAACTGCTCGACGATCTCGAGCATCGTCATCGCCGCCCCGAGGCGATGGAGGTCCTCGCGCACGGGGCGGAATGCGTCGATCAGCTCCACCTGGGTGACCACGTCGAGCTCGCGCCCTTGCCAGCAGAGCAGCGAGACGTGGCTGAGCGGCTCGAGCCGGGCGCCGATCCTGCTCTTGGTCTTGCGCACCCCCTTGGCAACGGCGCGGATCTTGCCGTGCTCGGGCGAGACCATCGTGACGATGCGGTCGGCCTCGCCGAGGCGGATCGTGCGGATCACGACGCCCTCGTCGCGATACTGCGCCACCGCTACCTCCCGTGGATGCGGCCCCCGACGGCGATCATCACCATGCCGCCGAGCACGAGCAAGAGGAGGAATCCGGCCGCGCTGTAGCCAGCGGCCATGAGCAGGCAGAGCACGGCTACGACGATGAGCCCGAGGACGACCCCCGAGATCCTGCCGATGTGGTCCCACAGCCAACGGCGCGTGGAGACGGCGGGGCGCGCGCCTGACACCTCGCCAACCGTTGGGCCGGGGGGTGCTGGTGGTGCTGCGGGCGTGCCTGCGGCGGGACGCTCCGGCGCGCCGACGGCCGGGCTGGCTGGTGGCGAGCCGGCCGACTCGGTCGCCGCTGCCGGGGTCGGCTCGACGTGCGGCTGGTGCTGCTCGTCGGCGCCGGGGCTCGACGTCGAGCTGCTCATCGCGTCTGCACGCCGCCGTAGCGGCGGTCTCGGCGCTGGAACTCCCGGATCGCTTCGAACAGGTGTTCGCGAGTGAAGTCGGGCCAAAGGACGTCGCTGAACACGAGCTCGGAATAGGCGAGCTCCCACAGCAAGAAGTTCGAGATGCGGTACTCGCCTGAGGTGCGGACGACGAGATCGGGGTCGGGCATGTCGGGAAAGTACAGGCGGCTGTGGATCGCCCGTTCGTCGATCCGATGGGCCGGCACCCCCTCGGCGACGAGACGCCGCACCGCGTCGACGATCTCGGCTCGCCCCCCGTAGTTGAAGCAGATCGTGAGCGTCATCGTGCGGTTGTGGGCGGTGAGGGCGATTGCCTCGTCCATGTTCCGCAGCAGCCGTCGGGGCACGCGCCAATCTCGACGACCCGAGAAGCGGATCCGGACGCCCTTGGCGTTCAGCTGGTCACGGTGGCGTTGCAGGATCGACTCGTTGAAGTGCATGAGGTAGCGGACCTCGTCCGCCGGCCGGCGCCAGTTCTCGGTCGAGAACGCGTACATCGAGAGCCACTGGACGCCAACCTCGAGGGCGCCGTCGATCGCCTCCAGCATGGCGAGCTCACCGGCGGCGTGCCCCTCGGTCCGGGGCAGGCCGCGCTGGCGCGCCCAGCGGCCGTTACCGTCCATGACGCAGCCAATGTGGCGCGGCACTCGGCCGAGGTCGATGTCGCCGGTTGCCACACCGGCGAAACTACTCGGCCGACAGGTCGCCGAGGGGGCTGGCTCGTGCCTTCCAGTGCTCGGCGCACCGCATAAGCGCGGCGAGCGAGCTGCCCCGACGCGCGTGTTTGACCAGCTCGGTGGCGAGCGCGCGCCACGGCAGGCCGTGCAGGGGGTGTCCCTCCTGGCGCAGCGTCGCCCTGGTCTCGCCGAGGACGTCCGCAACCTGGGCGATCGCGTCGCCGAGACCGAGCGCGAGCTCGTCGCGCACCAGCGAGGACAGCGCCGGGCTTGTCCCGTCGCTGCTCACGGCGATGCTCACCGACCCGGCGCGCGCGATCGCCGGCAGATGGAACGCGCACGCGCTCAGATCGTCGGGCACGTTGCAGAAGACGCCCGCCGCCTCGGCGTCGGCGAATATGGCGCGGTCGAGCGCGGCGCTGCCCGAAGCGGCGAAGGCGAGCCAGCATCCCGCGAGGTCCGTGCGCCGATAGGGGCGTTCGAGGAGGCGCACCGCGAGCGCGCGCATCGCCGCTTCGGGCTCCTCGGCGACCACCGTGACCGCGGCTCGAGCGGCGAGGAGACCGGCGGCCTTGTGCGCCGCGAGCTCGCCCCCGCCGACGACGAGACAGGGCCGCCCCGCCAGTCGCAGGGCGACGGGGTAGCTGGGCTCGGGACGCTCCATCTGGCCTTCCTCACGCGGCTCCGGAGGGGAATTTCCCAGTTCAGGAGCTTTTCTCGACGGTGCCAATTGTTGACTTATTCAGTCAGGTATAAATTGTTGACCGATATGGTCAGATATAGGTTACGACCCGAGAGCGAGGCCGTGTGCGCACGATGATCGAGCAGGCGACGGGCGCGTTGGCGCCCCGCGCGCCACGGAGCCGCCCCGCTGGTCGGGAGCTCGAGGCCTTGCTAGACGAGCTTGCTGTCGCTGACGCCGCCCTCGAAGGGGCCGATCCCGCCGCGGCGCTCTCCTGGGTCTTCGAGCGCTTCGGCCACGGCGTGGTCGTGACGTCCTCGTTCCAAGACTGCGTGCTCGCCGATCTGGCGGCGAGCGTCCGCCCGGGGGTGCGCGTCGTATTCCTCGACACGGGCTTCCACTTCCCCGAGACCCTCGCCTATCTCCGCCGGGTCGAGCGCGTGTTGCCCATCGACGTCGAGGTCGTGAGCGCCGGCCTTCCCGACGACGAGCATCCCTGCGGCACCGCCTCGTGCTGCGAGCTGCGCAAGGTGGGGCCGCTCCAGCGGTGCCTCGTCGGAGCGGCCGCCTGGGTTACTGGCCTCAAGCGGTGTGATGCCCCGACGCGAGCCGCCGCCCGCACCGTCGCATGGGACGACGCCAAGGGCGTCGTCAAGGTCAACCCGATCGTCGCGTGGAGCGAGGATGACGTCGCCGCGTACGTCGACGCGAGGGGCCTGCCCCGTCATCCCCTGAACGCCCTTGGCTACACCTCGATCGGCTGCGCACCGACGACCGCGCCGCCGCTTGTCGGCGGAGACCTGCGATCGGGGCGCTGGGTCGGATCGAGCCGCACCGAATGCGGCTTGCACGGTTGAGCCGGGGAGCCACGATGGACTTCGTCTCCCCGTTCCGCCACACCGGCGAGCTCAACGCGATCGAGCGGCTGAAGCTCGAACGGCACCCCCTCGAGGTCCAGGCGGCGGTGCGCAGCGTCTACGCCATCGAGGGCGCTGCTGCCATTGCCCGGGTCGAGGGAGAGGCGGAGCGCTTGAAGTGGGTGGGCCTATACCCACAGCGCCAGGGCGGAAATGCATTCATGCTCCGGGTCAAGATCCCCGGAGGGCGTCTGAGCGCGACACAGGCTCGTCGCATCGGCGAGATCGTCGAGCGCCATGCCAGAGGGCCTGCGGCCCATCCCAAGTGGGGGGACCGCTACTGCGATCTCACCACCCGTCAGGACATCCAGTTGCACTGGGTGCGAATCGAAGATGTGCCACGGATCTGGGATCAGCTCGAGGACGTCGGCCTCACCTCCGTCCAGGCGTGCGGTGACTCGGCGCGCAACGTCTTGTGCTGTCCGCTCGCCGGCCTAGACGCCGAGGAGGCCTTCGACGCGTCGCCAGTGGCCGACGCGATCTCGGCGTATTTCACCGGCAATCGGGAGTATGCCAACCTCCCCCGCAAGTTCAAGCTGAGCGTGACGGGTTGTCTCGAGGACTGCGCCCAGGCCGAGATCAACGACGTCGGCATGCTGCCCGCGAGAGGGCGGGATGGGCGCTACGGATTCAACCTGTTCGTCGGCGGGGGCCTGTCAGACGGTGCCCGCATGGCGAGCGACATCGACGTTTTCGTCGGTCTCGATCAGGCGGTCGAGTGCACTCGGGCGATCGCTCAGGTCTTCGGCGAACTCGGTAACCGGGAGAACCGTGGGCTCAGCCGGATGCGTTACCTCGTCCAGGAGCTCGGTCCAGAAGGCTTTCGCGCGGCGCTTGTCGCGCGCGCGAGATGCGAGCTCGAGCCCGCCGGGGAGTCCCTCACCCGCAGGTACCGCGGCGACCACGTCGGGGTGCACGCGGAGCGGCGAGCAGGTCGCGTGTCGGTCGGCTGCTCGGTCACCGTGGGCCGCTTGCGCGGGGAGGACCTGATCGAGGCGGCCCGGATCGCTGAGGCGTACGGAGACGGCGGGCTGCGGCTCGCGACGGACCAGAACCTGATCTTTACGGGAATCGGCGAGGAGCACCTCGACGCCGCGCTCGGCGAGGAGCTCTTCAGCCGGCACTCGCCCTTCCCGGGCCCTTTTTCGCGCGGCGTCGTGGCTTGCACCGGTAACGAGTTCTGCCGCTTCGCGATCGTCGAGACCAAGGCGCGGGCGCAGCAGTGGGCCGAGCGCCTCGACGCGGAGTTCGCCGAGCACTTCGGCGGCCCTGCCGGGTCGGTGGACCGACCCGAGACGTCCGTGGTGCGCATGCACTTTTCGGGCTGCTCGGCCTCCTGCGCCCAGCCCCAGATCGCCGACATCGGCTTTCGAGGGGAGACGGCTCACGTCGGGGACATGATCGTCGAGGCGGTCGACATCGCCCTCGGCGGCAGCCTCGGCGCCGAGGCTGCTTTTGGTGACTGGATCGTCGGGGCGTTGCCGGTCGACGACGTGCCTGCTGCCCTGCACGCGCTCGTCGGGCGACACGTCGCCGAGCGCCGCGGCGGCGAGCGCTTTACCACCTGGGTGCGTCGCCGCTCGCCCCTCGAGCTGCGCGCCGCGCTCGAAGGACAACGAGATGAGGGGCAAGCACGATGACCAACCTCGCGCCGGCACCGTTTCGCATCCGCGAGTCGATGAATGGGATTGCCGAGGCTCCCGGCAAGACCTGGTTCTTCGAGCTCGCGGCGGCCGTGATCGACGCCGATCGTTGCGTCCGTTGCGGGGCATGCATCGCCGCGTGCCCGTCCGACTCGATCGGCGTGTCGAGCAAGGACCTGCCCTACCTCGTCAAGATGTGCACCGGCTGCTCGCTGTGCTGGGACTTCTGCCCCCGTGGTGGTCTGCGCTACGAGACGACGTGGCACCGGTCCGCACCGGCGCCTCCCGCGCCCGACTGCTTCGACGCCGGGCGCGTCGGCGGGATTGCCGCCGACTTCGGCGAGGTTCGCGAGCAGGCGGCGGTGCGGGTGCGAGCGGGCTCGCGCCTGCGGGCGCCGGGAGCCCAAGACGGCGGCTTCGTCTCGGCGGTGCTGATCGCCGCGCTCGAATGTGGGGCAATCGACGGCGCGCTCGTCGCGAGAGAGGACCCCGATACACCGTGGCGCGGTGTGCCCTACGTGGCGACGAGCGCCGAGGAGCTGCGCCAGTCGGCCGGCAGCTTCTACAACCAGACGCTCGCGCTCGGCGCTCTCGACCTCGAGCGCGCCGGATTGTCGAGCGGGGCGCGCATCGCGCTGGTCGGGACGCCGTGCGAGATCCAAGGGATCACGGCGCTGCAGCGCCGCGCCTGGCAGCGAGGGAGCTCTCGCGTCGACGCCGTGGTGCTGACGGTCGCCTTGCTGTGCTCGAAGAGCTTCGACTACGAGCGCTTGATGGTGCAGACGCTTGCTACCGAACGCGGCATCGACCTCGGGGCGATCGGCAAGGTCGACGTCGTCCATGGCCACCTCGTCGTGCTCGACCGACAGGGATCGGTGATCCTCGATGAGCCCGTGAAGGGCTTCCACGGCGCAGCGCTGAAGGGCTGCGACGAGTGCGCCGACTTCCTCGGGCGGGCCGCCGATCTCTCGGTCGGCAGCGTCGGTAGTCCCACGGGGTGGTCGAGCGTGCTGGTGCGGACCGAGCGGGGAGCATCCGCGTTCGCACGGGTCGCGGCCGAGGTCGAGGTCGAGCCGATCGCGCGGCCCGAGGCGCTCGCCAAGCTGGACGCGCTCGATCGCCGGGTCGCCGACGGCGCGCTCTCCCGCCCCTTTGAAGTCGACGGGCCGATGTTCATCGACTACGCCGAGCACGCCGCCTTCTACGAGGGCGGCGAGCGGGCGCCGCGCTGGGCGGGCCGATGAGCGCGCTCGGGTGGTCGCCGCCAGAGCCGACCGATGCGCGGGCCGCACTGCGGCGCCTCGCCGGCGAGGATCCGATCGCCGCTCGAGGCCAGATCGTGAGCTGCCTCTGCGATCGCCTGGGACCCTCGCTCGGCCGTCTTGATGGCGCGGTGGTGACGCCGTGCCTGCTCGCCACGGTGCTCTCCGAGCTCGCCTACGAGAGCTGGCTGTGGGTCATGGGAGATCGGACGTGGGAGCACTTCGCCGAGGCGCTCGCCGGACGCCTGGGCCGCCGGATCGCGGCGTTCGGGCCAAAGAACGCAACAGCCGGGTCGTAGCATCGCCGGCGTGCCGGCCCGCATCGACATCGTGCGCATCGATCGCGCGCCCGCCCAGCTCGGCACCCTCCTCGAGCGACGGCCCGAACCAGACGGCCTGCCGGCGCCGGTGCGCGTGCTCACCCGCAGCCGGGCGACGGCGATGCTGGTGCGCGAGCAGCTCGTCGGCACCGCGCGGCGCGCGCTGGTCGGGGTGAGCTTCGAGACGGCGGTCGACCTCGCCCGTCGCCTCGCCGAGCCGACGTTGCTGGCCACGGGGCGCCGCCGCCTCAGCCGCCCCGTGCTCGCTGGCGCGCTGCGTCGCGTGCTGCGCAGCACCCCCGGCTCGCTGGCCGCTGTCGCCGAGCACGGCTCGACGGAGGACGCGCTCGTCGATGCGTATGAGGATCTGCGGTGGGGAGGCGCCGCGCTCCTCGAGCAGCTCGCGGCGACCCGCGGCCTCGGCGGCGAGCTGGCACGGTGGTTCCGCGCCGCCGAAGCGCTGCTTGCCGACGGCTTCTATGACGACGCGGAGATCTGTGCCGCGGCGAGCGAGCGGCTCTTGGACGGCGGCTCGTGGGCGGGTGCTGGCCAGGTGATCGCCTATCTCCCCGAGCGGCTGCGCCCCCGGGAGCTGACCCTGCTCGAGGCTCTGAGCACGCGAGACGACGTCGTGGTGGTGCTCGCGCGCTGCGGCGACGTGGCCGGAGATATGGCTGTCGAACATCTCGCCGCGCGTCTTGCCGGGCTGCCACCGCTCGCCGCGGTGCGCCCCGACGCGCTGGCGCTCGCCGCGCCGCTTAGCGCCCCGGCGATCCGCGTCGCCAAGGATCCCGCTGCCGAGGTGCGCGCCGGGCTCGCCAGCGTCCTCGCGGCGCTCGAGCGCGGGGCGGCGCCGGAACGCTGCGCGCTCTTGTACGCGAGCCCGGAGCCCTACCTCAGCCTCATCTGGAACGAGCTCGCGGCGCTCGACATCGACGGCGTGGGCGTTCCGGCTCATGGGCCGTCGGGCGTGCCGCTGTCCGGCTCGCCGAGTGCCGTCGTGCTCGAGCGCCTCTTCGCCTTGGGAAGCGACGAGGTCCTCGAGCGCCGCGCCGTCTTCGAGCTGCTGGCGGCCTCACCCGGCACGGCGCCGGGAGCGGCGGTGCTCGGTGCGTGGGAGCGCTGCAGCCGGCTGGCGGGGATCGTGGCCGGCCCGGCAGCCCAGTGGCGTTGGCAGCTCGAGGGAGCGGCCGCCGAGGCGCGCGAGCGCGGCGATCCGTCGCTCGCGACGGACTGCGAGGCGCTTGCGGACGTCATCGAGCAGCTCGCCGCCGACGCCGGCGGGTGGCGTGCCGACGTAGGCTGGGCGGAGCGGAGCGCGTGGGCACGACGCGCCCTGGCGCGCTACCTCGCCCCTTCGGCGATGCCACCTGGCGAACCGCCCGTCGGGCACGAGGGCGTGCTGGAGCTGCTCGATACGCTCGCGGCGCTCGAGGGGATCGACCGATCCCCGAGCCCAGATGAGTACGCCGCCGCGTTCTCCCGGTCGGCGCGGCGCCGCACGACTTCGCGCGGGCGGCCGGGCTGCGGCCTGCTCATCGGGGACCTCGATGCCGGCGTGGGTGGGAGCTTCGAGCTCGTCGTCGTGCTCGGAGCCGCCGAGGGCAACCTTCCGGCCCGGAGCGCGCGGCACTCGCTGCTCGCCAGCGGTATCCAAGAGCAGCTGGAGACCGATGACCTTCCCCTGCTCGCCCGTGAGCGCCGTCGGCTGGCGCTCGCGCTGGCGAGTGCGTCGACCTCGCTCGTCAGCTATCCCCAAAGCGACGGCAGGGCCCGCCAGCCCTGCCGCTGGCTGGCCGGACCCGCCCCAGCCCCCCTCCAGCCCCTCGGGGACTTCGGCGCCGCCGCGGACGAGCAGCGCCCCGTCTCGGCGCGCGAGGCGGCGGTGCTCGCGCTCGCCGCTCCCGCCGCCCCCGAGGCCGACCGCGCGGCGCTCGTCGCCGCGCTCGGCCTGTCCGAGCAGGCGGACGCGCTCGCCGCCCGCGCCGCCCGGCACTTTGGCCGCTACTCGGGCGACGTCGCCGCGCTCGGTGCGCCCGTGCCCCGGCTGGGTTCGGCCACCGCGCTCGAGCACTACGCGGCCTGCCCCTTCCGCTACTTCTTGCGCTCGGTGCTCGGCTGCGAGGTGCTCGAGGAGCCCGAGCGGCGCCTCGCCCTCGAGCCCAAAGACCGCGGCGTGCTCGTGCACGACATCTTGCAGCGATTCGTCGCCGAGCAGCTTGAAGCCGCTTCTGAGGCCGATGGCGACGCCGCCACGCCAGGCTCGAAGGAGCGGCTCGCAGACATCGCCCGCGAGCAGTTCCGGCGCTTCGAGCGGCGAGGGCTCACGGGCAAGGCGCTTTTGTGGGAGCACGAGCAGCGCCAGATCCTCTCCTGGCTCGACGACGAGCGTGAGGCGCTCGCCGAGCGCCGGCGCGATGGAACGGTCCCGATTGCCGTCGAGCACGCGTTCGGCTACGGCGGCGTCCCTCCGGTCAGCTGGCCCTCCTCGAGCGCGCCGGTGGAGTTCCGGGGCCGCATCGACCGCGTCGACCGGTCTGCGGACGGCACGCTCCTCGTCATCGACTACAAGACCGGCTCGCCCGATCCCTACCGTGGCCTGCGTCAGGATCCGGTCAACCGCGGACGCCACTTGCAGCTGCCGATCTACGCGCTCGCCGCCCGGACGGCCTTCGGCGCGCCCACCACCGCCGTGCGCGCGGCCTACCGCATGGTCGGACGCAGCCGTGGCGAGTTCGAGGTCAGCTTGGACTCCGTCACGACCACGCGCTTTGGCGAGGTGCTCGAGGTCATCACCGGCGGCATCCAAGCCGGCGTCTTCCCGATGCGCCCCGGGGCACCCGGCAATGAGGACTTCGAGAACTGCCGCTTTTGCGATTACACCGGCGTCTGCCCGAGCGACCGCCGCCGCCAGTGGGAGACGGCGCGGCGCGACGAACGTCTCGGTGGGTACGTGACGATGGTCGAGGGTCAAGCGCCATGAGCAGTGCTGCGCCGTTGCGCGCCGATCACCTCGCCGATGCCGCCGATCGCGAGCGGGTGGCGCGCGACCTCGGGGCGACGCTGTTCGTCGAGGCGGGTGCCGGGACCGGCAAGACGCGGGCCCTCGTCGAGCGGGTGCTCTCCCTCGTGCGGTCGGGCTGCCCGCTCTCGAGCATCGCCGCGATCACCTTCACCGAAGCGGCGGCGGGCGAGCTGCGCGTCCGCATCCGATCACGGCTGTTGGAGCTGGCGGCGGGCGACCCGGGCGACCCGTTGGTGCTCGGGGCGCTCGACGACCTCGACGAGGCCGCGATCACCACCATCCACGGCTTCGCTCAGCGCCTGCTCGCTGAGGACCCATTGGCGGCCGGGTTGCCCCTGCGCAGCGAGGTGCTCGACGAGGTGCGCGCGGACCTCGCCTTCGAGGAGCGCTTCGCCGGCTTCCTCGACGCCTTGTTTGGGGATGAGACGGCACACGAGACCGTGCGCGGCGCCCTCGCGCTCGGGATCACCGTGGCGAACGTGCGCGGCCTTGCCCGCCAGATGGACGAGCGCTGGCACCTTCGCGTCCCGGCGGCACCGCCGGCCGGTGCGGTCGCCGAGGCGGCCAGGCGCTTCGCGTCGGCGGTGCGCGAGCAACTCCAGGCGGTGCTGGCACTCGTGGGCTGCTGCGCCGACGAGCAGGACCGGCTCCTCGAGGCGATCGGACGACTCGGGGAGGCGCCGGCGATCCACCCGGGCGGGGATTGGGTGGACGAGCTCGCCTGGCTCTCGGCGCTCGAGGTGGCGCGCCCGGGCCAGCTCGGTCGCAAGGCGGCGTGGCAGGGCTGCGGGGTCGACGAGGCGCGCGCCGCGCTCGGCGCGCTCGGCGAGCTGCGGAGCGAGGCGCTCGCGCACCTCGCCGACCTCGTCCTCGCCGACCTCCTTGCCCGCCTGCAGGGCTGGTCGGCGGCGCAGGCGGCCGAGCGACGCCGTGCTGGGACGCTCGTGTTCCACGACCTGTTGGTCTGGTGCCGCGACCTCTTGCGGGACCGCCCCGATCGGCGTCGAGCGGCGCGTGCGCGCTACGTGCGGGTGCTCGTCGACGAGTTCCAGGACACCGACGAGCTGCAGTACGAGATCCTCCAGCTGCTTGCGGCCGCTCCCGGCGCGAGCGAGGCCGACCCCGGGCGGCTGTTTTTCGTGGGCGACCCCAAGCAGGCGATCTACCGCTTCCGCGGCGCCGACGTCGCCCTGTATGAGCGGGCCCGCCTCGAGCTCGCCGGCGCACCGAGTCGGCTGGTCACCAACTTCCGATCGGTGCCGGGGGTGCTCAGCTATGTGAACGAGGTCTTCGGCACCCTGTTCTCCGCCCAACGCGACGGTCAACGCGCCGGTGGCGCCCTGGGGCTCGTGGCGGCGCGCCCGGCGGCAGATGGGGCGGCCGTCCACCTCATCGGCGGCCCGCTCGAGCTGCCGGCGAGCGAGCGCCGCGAGGAGGAGGCGCGACTGGTCGCGGACGCGATCGCCCGGGTCGTCGAGGAGGGCTGGAGCATCGGCAGCGGCCCGGACGCGCGTCCCGCCCGCTTCGGGGACATCGCGCTGTTGGTCACCCGCCGCACCGGCCTCGGCGAGCTCGAGTCAGCCCTCGAGGCCGCCCAGATTCCCTACCGTCTGGCCTCCGCCAGCCTGGTCTTTGCCGCCGAGGAGGTCCGCGATCTCCTCGCCTGCTTGCGGGCCGTCGCCCATCCCGGCGACGAGCGGGCGGTGGTCGCGGCGCTGCGCAGCGCGGCGTTCGGGATCGATGATGCGGCGCTGCTCGTGTACCGCCAGGCAGGGGGCCGCTTTCGCGCCGGCGCGACCGCGCCGATCGTGCCGGGTGCCGAGGCGGTCCAGCAGGCGCTCGATCGCCTGGCGGAGTGGTTCGCCCGCTCGCGGGGCCGTCCGGCGCTCGAGGTGCTCGAGGACGTCCTGGCGAGCACGCACCTGTTCGAGCTGTATGCGCTCGCCGACCAACGCGAGGACGCCTGGCGGCGACTCGAGGCGACGCGCGCCGCAGCCGTGGAGTTCCGCCTTGCCGACGGCGGAGGCGTGCGTGAGTTCGTGGACTGGATGGAGCGCCGGGCGATGAGCCGCGCCGCTGACGTCGCGGTGCTCGAAGATGACGAGGACGCGGTCGTCGTCCTCACGATGCACGCGGCCAAGGGCCTCGAGTTCCCCGTCGTCGTGCTCGGCGAGCTCGGCGCCCGGCCGCGCCCGGCGGCGGGGCCGACGCTGCTGCGCCACGGTGGCGGACACCTCGAGGCGCGGGTGCGCGACGGGCTCGCCACCGCCGGCTTTGCGGCCGCGCTCGCCGAGGAGCAGCGGGCCTTGCGCGACGAGCAGCTGCGATTGGCCTACGTCGGCGCCACGCGCGCTCGGGACCACCTCATCGTGTCGCTGGTCCACCAGCCCGCCGCGAGCGCCGCGAGCGCCTCGCTCGCCGAGGTGATCGCCGCGTGCGGCCCGACCGGTGGGGCGAGCGAGGTGCTGGCGCCTCGCCTCGCCCGGCGCCGCCACCCGGCGCCGCCGCTGGAAGCTGACACGTCGAGCACCAGCGGCCTCGCCGCCTACGAGGCGTGGATGGCGCGCCGCCGCTCCCTGCTCGCTCGCCTTGGGCGCGCCGTTCGCATCAATCCGAGCGAGCTGGCCGAGGGGGGCGCGTCGCGGCCGGCGGGGCGACGGGAAGAGCTGACGGCGGTTGGCCGGGCCGTGCACCAGGTGCTCGAGCGGGTCGAGCTCCCCAACGCGGGCGATCTCGACGAGCTCTCGACGGCCTTCGCCGTCGCGCATGGCTGTCCGGACGCTGCCGGCATGGTCGCGAGCCTCGCGGCCGCCGCCTTGGCGTCGCCGATCGTGCGTGAGGCGGCCACCTCCGCCTCGCTGCGCCGCGAGCTGCCCTTCACGCTCCCTTCGCAGGGCGCGCTGATCGACGGTGTCGTCGATCTGTGCTTCGTGACGCCCGCGGGCCTGGTTGTGGTTGACTACAAGACCGAGGCGCTCACCGGCGAGGTCGCGACGGCCGCGGTGATCGAGCGAGCCCGTGCCCAGCTCGGTGCCTACGTGCTGGCGCTCGAAGCAGCGCTTGGCTGCGCGGTGGCGCGGGCCGTGCTCGTCATCCTGACGCCACCGGCGAACGCGCTCGAGCACGAGCTCGGCGACCTCGGGTCGGCGCGGGCCACCGCAACGGCGGCGATCACGGCGCGCGCGCGAGCGGCGGCGGGCGAGCGGCTGGCACCATCGTGGCCATGAGCGAGCCGGCAGCCGACGTCCTGGCGCAGGTCGTCTCCCGGCTGCCGCGAGGCGGCGAGCCACGTGAGGGCCAGACCAAGATGGCCGTCGCCGTCGAGGCCGCGCTGGCCTCCGGGCGGCACCTCATCGTGCGGGCGGGAACCGGGACCGGCAAGTCGCTTGGCTATCTCGTGCCGGCGATCTGCTCGGGCAAGCGGGTCGTCGTGGCCACCGCGACCAAGGCGCTCCAGGACCAGCTCGCTGGAAAGGACCTGCCGCTGCTCGCCACGGCCATGGGGCGCACCCTCTCCTTCGCCGTCTTGAAGGGGCGCTCGAACTATCTCTGCCGTCAGCGGATCGCCGAGTCGGGTGCGCTCGGGGCGCAGGGCCAGCTGGTCGTGCCGGCAGGCGAGCCGTCCTGGCGGGCGCGCCAGGTGCGAGTCCTGCTCGAGTGGGCCGAGGCGACCACAAGCGGCGACCAGTCCGAGCTCACCGAGCCGATCGACGCCGCCGTGTGGTCGAGCTTTGCCATGTCGGCCGAGGAGTGTCCCGGGGCGAGCCGCTGCCCGTCGGGGGAGTCCTGCTTCGCCGAGCGCGCCCGCGCCGAGGCGGCGGCGGCCGATGTCGTCGTCACCAACCTGCACCTGCTCGGTGCCGACATCGCGGCCCTCGGCGCGGTGCTCGACGACTACGACGCGCTCGTGGTGGACGAGGCGCACGCGCTCGAGGACATCGTCACCGACTGCTTGGGAGCGGTCCTGTCACCCGGGCGCATCCGGGCAGCCGCTGCCCTCGCCAACAGCGCGGCCGCGGCGGGAGGCCGCCGCCGTCGCGGCGCCACCGAGCCGGCGGCCGACGACCTCTTGAAGAGCGCGGACGCGCTCGAGGCCGCGCTCGCCGCTCGGGGCGAGGCGCGCCTTTCCCGCACCGAGTCCGAGCTCGAGGAGCTGCTCGGGCTGCTCGGCCAGCGCATCGCCGCGCTCGAGGACCGCCTGCGCCAGGCGAACGAGGCGGCCAAGGCGGCGGGCGGCGGCGACGTCGCGGTGCAGGGCGCCCTCAGCCGGGCGCTGCTCGTCGCCGGACGGCTGCGCGAGGACGTCGGCGAACTGCTCGGCCGGGGCGACAACGACGTCTGCTGGATCGCCGGTGGAGGGCGCCCGGCGCTCGTCCGGGCGCCCATCGACGTCGCGCCGTACCTTGCCGAGCGGGTCTTTGCCAAGCGGACCGTCGTGCTGACGAGCGCCACGATCCCCCCCGGCCTCGCCGCCCGGCTCGGTGCGCCGCCGGGCGAGACCGACGAGATCGACGTTGGCAGCCCCTTTGCCTACGAGCGCCTCGGCCTCCTCTACTGCGCGGCCCACCTGCCCGATCGCCGCCGGAGCGACAGCGAGCGGGCGGTGCACGAGGAGATCGCCGCGCTGATCGAGGCGGCTGGCGGCCGCAGCCTGGCGCTGTTCACCAGCAGGGTGGTGATGGAGCGCGCCGCCGCCGCGATGCGAGCGCGCCTGTCGGTGCCGATCTTGAGCCAAGGCGAAGGCCCGAAGGGCTCGCTGCTCGCCCGCTTTGCCTCCGAGGACGAGACCTGCCTGTTCGCGACCATGGGCTTTTGGCAGGGGGTCGACGTGGCGGGCTCGAGCCTGTCGTGCGTGATCATCGACCGGATCCCCTTCCCCCGTCCAGACGACCCGCTCATCGCCGCACGGCGCGAGCGGGCCGGCACGGCAGCTTTCGGGGCGGTCGACCTGCCGCGGGCGGCCAGCTTGCTCGCCCAGGGGGCGGGGCGGCTGATCCGCCACGGCGAGGACCGGGGCGTCGTCGCGGTCTTGGACTCGCGCCTCGCCACCGCCACCTACCGCTGGGACCTCGTCCGCGCGCTGCCGCCGCTACGGCGGACCAAGGTGCGCGCTGAGGCCGAGGACTTCCTGCGCGCCCTGCGCGCGCCGGCCGTCGGCGACGCCCCGTCTTAAAGCTCGGCGGGGACCGATCGCGCGTGTGGTCGCGATGGTCTCAGTAGCCGAGGCGCTCGATCATCTCTCGGTGGCGCTGCCAGTCGCGCTCGACGCGCACGTGGAGGTCGAGATAGGCGCCGGGAGGAAGCATGGCGCGCACCGCCGACCCGGCGGCCTTGAGCACGGCTCCCTTCTTGCCGACGACGATCGCCTTTTGCGACTCGCGCTCGACGAGGATCTCGCAGCGAATGTAGGGCCATTCCCACTCGGTCACGGTGCACGCGATCGAGTGGGGCAGCTCCTCGCGCGCCTGGCGCAGCAGCTGTTCTCGCACGAGCTCGGCGACGAAGAAGGGCTCGGGGAGGTCGCGCACGGTCGTTTGGGGGTAGTAGGCGGGCCCTTCGGGCAGGCGGCTCGCCAGGTGGGCGACGAGGTCCTCGACCCCGGCGCCGGTGCGCGCGGAGATCGGGAAGTACTCTGCCCTGGGGATCGCGAGCTCCCGTTCGGCGCGCTTGAGCTGCTCGAGCACCTGGGCGGGGCGAGTGGCGTCGACCTTGTTCAGCGCGACGACGGCGTCGCTTGGCACCCGCGCCGCGACGAAGCGGTCACCGGGCCCGATGGTCTGGGTGGCGTCGACCACGAGCAGGCAGACGTCCACGTCCTCGAGGGTCTCGGCGGCGGTGTCGTTGAGCCGCTCGCCGAGCGCGGTGCGCGGCTTGTGGATGCCGGGAGTGTCGACGAACACCGCTTGGTAGCCCGCCTCGGTGCGCACACCGCGCACGCGGGTGCGCGTCGTGTTCGGGCTCGCCGAGGTGATCGAGACCTTGGCGCCGCAGATGCGGTTGACGAGGCTCGACTTGCCGACGTTTGGCCGACCCACGACCGAGACGAAGCCCGAGCGGAACGCGCTCACTGCAGCTCTCGCACCGGCGAGACCGCCGCACCCGGCGAGCTCGGCTCGTCCTCGTGCCGACTGGCGGCCTCGGGGCTTGCGCCCTCGTCGTCCTCCTCGGCGGTGCGCGTGATGCGCACGGCGCCGATCCGGCGGCGCTGCACGCGCTCGGCGACGAGCTCGAAGCCGTCCCAGTGGACCGCCTCCCCCTCTTGTGGCACCTGGCCGCGCAGATGCAGCACCAAGCCGCCGATCGTGTCCCAGTCCCCGACCGGCAAGTCGGCGGCGATCAGCTCGTTCACCTCATCGACGGGCATCTTGGCCGAGACCCGGTAGGCGCCGTCGCCGAGGGACTCGATCAAGGGCTCCTCGACGTCGTACTCGTCGGCGATCTCGCCCACGAGCTCTTCGATCAGATCCTCCAGCGTGACGAGGCCGGCGGTCCCGCCGTACTCGTCGACGACGACGGCGAGATGGAACTTGCCCTGCTGCATCTCGCGCAGCAGGGGGGCGACGCGCTTGGTCTCGGGCACATAGTGGGCCGGCCGCGCCAGCTCGCCGACGGCGACGAGCTCGTGGCCGTCGCGGATCGCCCGCATGAGGTCGCGGGTGTAGGCGATGCCGAGCACGTTGTCGACGTTGCCGGCGTACACGGGCAGGCGCGAGAGCCCGGCAGCCATGGCGCGCTCGAGCGCCGCGCCGGCGGGGAGCGAGGACTCCACCGCCACCACGTCAGGGCGCGGGCGCATCACCTCGCGCACGATCGTGTCGCCGAAGTCGAAGACCTGCGAGATGAGCTGGCGCTCCTCGCGCTCGATGACCTCCTCGTCGACGGCGACCGAGGCCAAGGCGAGCAGCTCGGACTCGCTCACGTCGGGCTCGTTGGAGGTGCCGGCGCCGCCGGGCGTGAGCCGGCGCGCCAGCGCGATCAGCAGCGCCGAGACGGCCCGGATCGGGGGGAAGCGGGTGAGCGCGGTGACGAGCGGCGCGGTGAACAGCGCCGCCCGGTCAGGGTGGCGCACCGCCCACTGCTTGGGGACCGCCTCGCCGACTACGAAGATGACGACGATCTCGAACGCCGTGGCGATCGCCACCCCCGCCGCGCCGAACAGGCGCGAGGCCACGACGCCGACCAGGGTGGCGGCGACGAGCTGGCAGACGAGGACGAGCAGCAGCACGGGGGCGAGGAAGCGCTCGGGGTCCTCGACGAGGCGGGCGAGGCTGCGCGCGCCGTGGCGGTGCGATTCCTCGAGCGCCCGGGCCCGGCCCCGCGTCGTGCGCACGAGGCTCGTCTCGGCGAGCGCCAGGATCGCCGAGAGGCCGAGCAGGACGACGACGGCGATGAGCAGCCCGGCGTCGGCGGCGCCGAGGCTGGCGGCGAGCATCACGGGGCGAGGGGCGCTTGCCCAGGTCGGTGGAAGGCCGACAGCAGCTCTCGCTCGCGGGCCTCCATCGCTTCTGCCTCCTCCTCGATCTCATGATCGCGCCCCAACACGTGCAAGATGCCGTGCACGAGGAGAAGGGCGAGCTCGTCCTCGTAGGTGCCGGCGTGCTCGGGGGCATTGGCGAACGCGACGTCGGGGCAGATCACCACGTCGCCGAGGAGCACCGGGGCATCACCGCCATCCTCGTCGTCCGCGTCGCGGCTGCGGTGGCTGCCCGGCGCGCTCGGCTCGGGCGCGGCGGGGCCGCTGTTGACCTCGTCGATCGGGAAGGAGAGGACGTCGGTCGGCCCGTCGTGGCCGAGGAAGCGCTCGTTGAGGGAGGTGATGGTCTCGCGGTCGACGAAGAGCACGCTGAGCTCGCCCTCCTCGACGCCTTCGGCGGCGAGCGCCTGCTCGGCGAGGCGCGCCCAGGTGGCGCAGTCGACCGGCCGCTGCGACTGCTCGTTGGCGACGAAGACCCGGGCCGCCATCTCAGCCCTCGCGATCGCTGAAGGCGCTCGCTTCGTGCACCTCATAGGCCGAGACGATGTCGCGCACGATGCGGTTGCGGACGACGTCGGCGCGCTGCAGGCGAACGAAGGCCAGGCCCTCGATGCCCGACAGGATCGACTCGAGGCCGACGAGCCCCGAACGGCCGCCTGGCACGTCGATCTGGGTGACGTCGCCGGTGATCACCGCCTTGGAGCCAAAGCCGATGCGCGTGAGGAACATCTTCATCTGCTCCGGCGTCGTGTTCTGCGCCTCGTCGAGGATGACGAAGCTCGAGTTGAGCGTCCGGCCGCGCATGAAGGCCAGGGGCGCGACCTCGATGGTGCCCCGCTCGAGGAGCCGCTGGGTGCCTTCGGGCTCGAGCATGTCGTACAGGGCGTCATAGAGCGGCCGGAGATAGGGGTCGACCTTGGCCATCAGGTCCCCCGGGAGGAAGCCGAGGCGCTCGCCCGCCTCCACGGCCGGGCGGGTGAGCAGGATCCGGCTCACCTCTTTGGCCTGCAGGGCCTGCACCGCGAGCGCCACCGCGAGGTAGGACTTGCCCGTGCCCGCCGGCCCGATGCCGAAGGTGACGGTGTTCTTGGCGATCGCCTCCGCGTAGCGCTTCTGGCCGGGCGTCTTCGGGCGGACCGCCTTGCCCCGCGCGCCCCGCAGGACCTCGGCGGTGAGGACCTCGGAGGGGCGCTCGTGCGCCCGCACCATCTCGATCGCCCGCCGCAGCCCGGCCTCGTCGAGGCTCTCACCGGCCTCCAGCAAGACGACGAGCTCGGCGAAGACCTGGCGCACCTCGCCGGCGCTCGGACCGTCGATGGTGATCGCGTTGCCGCGGACGTGGATCGCCGTGTCGGAGAACTCGCGCTCGATGAGGCGGAGCAGCTCGTCCCGCTGCCCGAGCAAGCCGATCATCAAGTCGTTGCCCGGCACGTGGAAGTCGAGGTGGTTGGCGGTCACGGTGACCTCGTGACGCTACCAGCACCGCGGCCCATCGGCGCGCGCTCGGCTAGCCGGGCGGCCAGGCGAGCCGCCGGCCACCGAGCACGTGCAGGTGCAGGTGCGGGACGCTGTTGCCCGCATCGCTCCCGACGTTGCAGACGACCCGGTAGCCGCGTGGCGCCAGGCCCGCCTGGCCGGCGACCAGCTGGACGGTCTGGGCGAGGCGGCCGAGCAGCTCGCCGTCTTGTGGCTGGAGCGTCCCGAAGTGCTCGATGTGACGCTTGGGGACGACGAGCACGTGCACGGGCGCCTGCGGGGCGAGGTCGGCGAAGGCGAGTGTCTCGTCGTCCTCGGCGCAGATCTGCGCCGGCGCCCGGCGCGCCACGATCTCACAGAACAGGCACGCGCTCACCGCGCCGTCCGCCGGACGGGCGGGCCGCTCAGCTGGCGGCGTGCAGGCGCGGCGGCCCGGCTGCCTCGGCGGGCGCGGCGCTCGGGACGATCCTCGACTGCTCGATGAAGCCCTCGAGGTCGCGCGCCTGCAAGCGGATCACCCGACCGAAGCGGTAGGCGGGGATCGCTCCCTCGTCGATCAGGCGATACAGCGTCCTCAAGTTGACGCCGAGGTAGCGAGCGGCCTCGTTGGAGCTGATCCACTGGGGCGTTGCTTCCATGCACTTCTCGTACCCCCGATGCGCCGTGGTAGTCAGTTGGCGCCCTTTCGGCGCACCCCGTCACCTGTTGGTCACACTCGGCACCTTTGGCGCGCTCAGGTGCTCGGGCTCCGGCACGCGCAGGCGCACCGCGACCTCATTGGCGAGAATGCGCCCCTTGCGGGTGAGCACGAGGCGATCGTCGCGGGGCTCGAGCAGTCGGGCCTCCTCGACGAGCAGGCGACGGTCGTCCGGCGATACTGCCCCCTCGGGCACGCCCCAGCGCGTCCGCAGCGAGAGCTCGAGGGCCTCCTCGGCGTAACGCGACGCGTCGAGGCGCTCCTCGCCGGCGACCGCCGTCTTGCCCTCGCGAATCGCGGCGAGGTAGCGCTCGAAAGAGACGGTGTTCCAAAAGCGCCGGCCGCCGCGGTGCGAGTGCGCCGCGCAGCCAAAGCCCCGGTAGTCGCCCTGGCGCCAGCAGTCCAGGTTGTGGCGGCTCTCGTGACCGGGCACGGCCCAGTTGGAGATCTCGTACCACGACAAGCCCGCGGCCTCGGCGGCCTCGTCGGCGAGGATGTAGCGACGCGCCTGGGCGTCGTCGTCGGGGTGCCGGTGGGGGTCTCTCGCGAGCGGCGTGCCCGCCTCGATCGTGAGCGCGTAGGCGCTGAGGTGGCTCGGGGCGGGGTCGAGGGCGAAGACGTCGCGGAGGCTGGCGGCGAAGTCGGCGTCGTGCTCGTCGGCGGCGCCGTAGATGAGATCGACGTTGTAGCGGCCGATCCCCGCGTCGGCGATCGCCGACACGGCGCGGCGGAGCGATCCGGGGTGCTGGCTCCGGCCGAGGGAGGCGAGCACCCGGGGGGAGGTGGATTGCACGCCGAGCGAGATGCGACCCACGCCGCAGTCGGCGAGCGCCGCCATCAGCTCGTTGGTCGTGGACTCCGGGTTGCACTCGACGGTGACCTCGGCGCCGTCCTGGCGCTCGATCGCCTCGATGATCGTGCAGAGCGCGCTCGGCGGGAGTAGCGAGGGCGTGCCGCCGCCGACATAGACGGTGGCGGCCGGGCCGAGGTCCTCCTGCTCGGCCGCCGCGGCGATCTCCTCGAGCACCGCTGCGACGTACGCGTCGACGAGGTGCACCTTGTCAGTCCAGGTCGCGAACGCGCAGTAGTCGCAACGCGTGGCACAGAAGGGGACGTGGACGTACACGCCCGGCCCGGGCGTCGCGTCCACCTAGGGGTGCTGGACGACGCCCAGGTCGTCGAGGCTGGTGAGCATCTCCTCGGTGCCCAGGCCGAACGTCGCGCCGATGACCCGCAGGTCGTCGGCGCGGATCGTGAGGACCTCGCCGTTGAAGTCCTGGCGCTCGACCTGGATCGCCGCCAAGAAGCGCCGCAGCGCGGCGGCCTGCTCGCCCGGCGCCTCGCGCAGCGCCGTGAGGTTGATGCGGATGGCCCCCGAGCGCGCACCGCGCGCCCCGGCATCGGCGAGGTGGCCGTTGGCCTGCGCCGCCATGTCCTCGGGCAGCAGCTGGTCGACGGGGACGTCGTAGAGGCGGGCGAGGCGCTGCAGGCGGGGGACCGAGATGGCCCGCTCGCCACGCTCGTAGGCGCCGAGGACCGAGGCCTTGAACTCCTGACCCGAGGCAGCCTCGACCGCCTGGAGGGACATCCGCTTCTGGCGCCGGACCGCGCGCAACCGCGCGCCGACGACCGCGGCGTACGTCGAGCGCTGCTCCGGCGAGACCACGGGAGCTTCCTCGGGCATCTCGTCGACTCCCCCTTCGAGTTGGCGGCCCACAGGCTACTCGCTTCCCCGTTCTCGGACCCTAGGCCACGCTCGTGAGCAGGACGCCAGCGACGATCGCGGCGGTCTCGGCGCGTAGGACCTGGCGACCGAGGTCGACCTGGCGCGGCGCGCTCGCCAGCTCGGCGGCCGACCACCCGCCTTCGGGGCCGACGAGGACCGCCCGGGCGCCGTCGAGTGCGCCGCCTCCAGGCTCGGCGAGCGCCACGGGGTAGCGGGCGGCGAGCTCGACGAGGGCCGTGGCGAGCGGCACGGGATCGCCGACGAGGGGCAGCCTGGTCCGGCGCGACTGGCCGGCAGCCTCCCGGGCGATGCGCCGCAGCCGGTCGCCGCGGCGGCGCCGGTCGTCGTCGTCGAGGCGGACGACGGTGCGCTCGCTCAGCAGCGGGATGATCTCGTCTACCCCGAGCTCGGTGAGCTTTTGCACCGTCCAGTCGGCACGATCGCCCTTTTGCAGACAGAAGCCGACCGCGGCGCGCTCGGGTGGCGGCGGATCGGTGATCACCGCCGAGGCGGGCTCGAGCGCGAGCGCCCCGTCGCTCCGGTGGCGATCCGCGCGGTCCGGAACGACCACGCGGCACAGGCGCCAGGCGCCGTGGCCGTCGCTCGTGGCGACGATCTCGCCGTCTCTCAGCCGGAGGGCGTGGCGCAGATGGTGCTCGTCTTCGGACGAGCAGCGCGGGGTGGCGAGGTCCTCGACGAAGACGAGCGCCGCAGCGCGCCGCAGACGATCGTCGACCACGGCCTCAGCCGAGACTGGAGCGCAGCCGCGAGAGGAAGCCGCCGTCGTTGGGCGCTGCCACCTCCTCGCTCCGCAGCGCCGCGAGCTGGCGTAGCAGCTGCTCTTGCTCCTTGGTGAGCTCGGTGGGCGTGTCGACGACCAGCTGCACGTGCAGGTCGCCGCGCCCGCGGCCGCGCACGAAGGGGACCCCCTTGCCGCGCAGGCGGACCACCTTGCCGCTCTGGGTGCCCGGGGGGACGGCGATCGTCTCGGCGGCGCCGTCCAGGGTCTCGATCGTGCACTCGGCGCCGAGCGCTGCCTGGGCCATCGACAGGTGGAGCACGGTGACGAGGTCGGAGCCCGAGCGCTCGAAGCGCTCGTGGCGGGCGACGCGCAGATGCACGTAGAGGTCGCCGTTCACCCCGCCGCGGGCGGGGGCGCCGCCGGCGCCGGTGACGCGCAGCGTCGTGCCGTCGTCCACGCCCGGGGGGACCTCGACCTCGACGGTGCGCTCATCGAGCAGGCGGCCGTCGCCGTGGCAGCTCGGGCAGGGCTGCTCGATGACCTCGCCGAGGCCCTGGCAGCGCGGGCAGTCGGTCGTGGTGACGACCTGGCCGAGGATCGACTGGCGGACGCGGCGCACCTGGCCGGTGCCCGAGCACTGCGCGCAGGTGGTGGGGTGGGTGCCCGGAGCGGCACCGCTACCCGAGCAGGTGCCACAGGCGACCGGGCCGCGCAAGGTGACGGGGCGCTCGGCGCCAAAGACCGCCTCCTCAAAGCGCAGCTCGACGACGACCTCGATGTCGTCGCCGCGCCGGGGGCCGCTGCGCCGCGGCGGGCCGAACCCGCCGCCGCCGCCGAAGAAGGCCTCGAAGATGTCGCCGAGGCCGCCGCCGAAGGGATCGCTCGGCCCGGCGCCCGCCCGCGGCCCGTCGGCGCCGAACAGGTCGTAGCGGCGCCGCCGTTCGGGGTCGCGCAGCGTCTCGTAGGCGACGGTGACCTCCTTAAATCGCGCCTCGGCCTCGGGATCGCCGCCGTTCGCGTCCGGGTGCAGCTCTCGGGCGAGCTTGCGGTAGGCGCGCTTGAGCTCCTGCTCATCGGCGTCGGGACGGACGCCGAGGATCTCGTAGTAGCTGCGTGCCGGGCTCACTGGGCCGCCAGCCGTTGGCTCAGCTGCTCGCCAACCACCGCGACCGCCGCGAGCGCCTGTGGGTAGTTCATCCTCGTCGGCCCGAGCAGGCCGATCGTGCCGACCACGGCGTCGCTCACCTTGTAGGGCGCGACCACGAGCGAGCACTCGGCGAGCGAGTCGAGGCCGGTCTCGCTGCCGATCGCGACCCCCTGGCTCTGGCCGAGTACGCCCTGGAGCAGCGAGACGACGACGAAGGACTGCTCGAGGATCGACAGCACGGCGCGGACGCTCTCGACCGCACCGAGCTGCTCGGCGACCCGATCGGTGCCCCCCACGAAGACCTCGTCGCCGACGCGCTGGTGCGGGGTGACGCTGCCCGCCAGGGCCAGGCAGCAGCGATTGACGATCCGGTCGATCGCCGGGTCGCCGCTTGGGGCCGGGGAGGAGATCTGGCCGATCATCTGGTGCTCGAGGTGCAAACGCAGATGGCGGCTCGCCGCGTCGATCTGGCCGTCCTCGGTGTCCTCGTCGATGTGGACGACGTGCTTTTCCACGGCCCCGTTCGACAGCACGACCACGAGGAGCGCCACGCCCGGCGACAGGCCGGTGAGCAGGCAAGATCGCACGCTGAAGCCGGCGTGAGAGGGGGCGACGACGACCGCGGCGTAGTCCGTGAGGCGCGCGAGCAGCTGGGTGGTGTCGCGCAGCATGCGCTCGAGCTCGCCCTGGGCTCGCGCGAAGAAGTCCGAGACCTGCATCTGGCGGGCGGGGTCGAGCGCCTCAGGGTCGCCGATGTGGTCGACGAAGTAACGGTAGCCCTTCTCGGTGGGGATCCGGCCGGCGCTCGTGTGGGGGTGGGTGAGATAGCCCTCCCGCTCGAGCGCGGACATGTCCGCCCGCACCGTGGCGGGCGAGACGTCGATGGAGGGGTCCTGGACCACGTGCGCCGAGCCGACGGGCTGGGCGGTCTCGATGTGCTCGCGGACCACTCGTCGGAGAATCGCCGACTTCCTTGGGTCGAGCTGTTCCACGTCGCTCCTCGTTCCGACGCACGCCACCGCCCCCTGGCGGCACCGATCGCGCCGATGGGTGGTCATCGCTGGCACTCGATTCTACTAAGTGCCAGCCGTCCGCTCAGGTCCGGCCAGTCCCGGGCCTGGCCAGGCGGGGTGCGCACGCGGCGGGGGTACGCACGCGCTCGGTGGCCACGGCGCGCACGAGCGAGGGGCCGACGACGCCTCGCAGCAGCCCACCGAGGCTGAGGGCGACAGCGCGGGTGAGCAGCGGCCCGGCGATCGGCACGATGCCGGCGGAGTTCGGCGGGCACACTCGCAGCCCGAGCAGTCGCCGCGCCCAGGCCGGCAGGAGCTCGATCGCGGCGGCCGTGATGACGCGGTGCGCCGCCAGGTCCGACAGGGAGCTGCCGAGCGGCTGGCGGAGGAAGGCGACCGCCTCCTTTGCGGCAGGAGTGGCCGCGAGCTCGGGTTGGACGGAGGCGAAATAGGCCCGCACCGACGCCACGCGCTCGGGGATGCCCCGCCCGCCGAGGCGCTTGCCGAGCACGGCGACCTCGGCGAGGTAGCGGTCCTTCTCCTCAGCGAGCAGGGGGTGCAGCGAGTAGCGCTGGTAGGAGCGCAGGATGCTCCACATCTCGGTCGTGTGGACCCAGGTCAGGAGGTCCGGGTCAGCCGCGGTGTACACCCGGCCGTCGGTCGTCACCCCGTGCACGTGCACGTGCACCCGTTTGACCGTGCCGATCAACTCCTCGACGAGCGGCATCCCGCCGAAGCTGGTGCCGGCGACATAGCGCGCGGTGCGCTGGAGGCGCCCGAGTGGGTCCTCGCGGTAGCGGGAATGGTCGGCGACGCCCGCCATGGCGAGCGGGTGCAGCGTCTGCAGCATGAGGGCGGAGAAGCCCCCGATCAACATGACCGGGAGATCGGCGTGCACGCGCCAGACGAGCGAGCCGGGCCCGAACAGCCCGGGGTCGCCGGCGGGCTCGCGGTACTCGTCGAGCTCGGCGTCGCTCGGCCCCACCCCGAGCCCCTCGCGCAGCGCCACGATGGCCGCGTCGCGCAAGGCCGCGAAGGGCGAACCGGCCGCCCTCATTCGTCCAGGCGAAGCGCCGACACGAAGGCCTCCTGGGGGACCTCGACCCGTCCGATCGACTTCATGCGCTTCTTGCCCTCCTTCTGCTTCTCGAGCAGCTTGCGCTTACGGGTGATGTCGCCGCCGTAGCACTTGGCGAGCACGTCCTTGCGCTTGGCCTTCACCGTCTCCCGGGCGATGATGCGCCCGCCGACCGCGGCCTGGATGGGGACGTCGAAGAGCTGGCGCGGGATGAGCTCTCGCAGCTTGGCCGCCATCTTGCGCCCGTACTCGTCGGCACGCCCCCGGTGCACGATCGCCGAGAAGGCGTCCACGGGCTGGCCGTTCAAGAGCAGATCGACGCGGACGAGCTCGGCGGCCTGTAGGCCTGCCGGCTCGTAGTCGAGGCTGGCGTAGCCCTTCGTCCGGCTCTTCAGCTGGTCGAAGAAGTCGACGACGACCTCAGCGAGGGGCAGCACGTAGACCATCTCCAGCCGCTCGGCCGACAGGTACTGCATCTTCTCCTGACGGCCCCGGCGGGTCTGGCACAGATCGATGATGGTGCCGACGTACTCCGCCGGCGTGACGATCGTGACGGACAAGAGCGGCTCTTCGATGTGCTCGATGCGTTGGGCCTCGGGGAGGGCCGAGGGGTTGTCGACGAGCTCGGTGTCGCCGTTGGTGAGGTGGGCGACGTACTCGACCGAGGGGGCCGTCGCGATCAGGCTGAGGCCGAACTCCCGCTCGAGGCGCTCGCGGACGATCTCCATGTGCAATAGGCCGAGGAAGCCGCAGCGGAACCCGAAGCCGAGCGCCGAGGACGTCTCGGGCGCGTAGGTGACGCTGGCGTCGTTGAGCTGCAGCTTTTCGAGCGCGTCCCGCAGGTCGGGGAACTCGTCGCCGTCGACGGGGTACAGCCCGCAGTAGACCATCGGCTTGGGGTCCCGGTAGCCGGGCAGCGGCTCGCCGGCCGGCCGGCCGGCATCGGTCACCGTCTCGCCGACGCGCGCCTCGCCGACGTTGCGCACGTTGGCGATCAGGTAGCCCACCTCGCCGGGGCCGAGCTCGGCAACCGGCACGGGGGTCGGGGTGCGCACCCCGATCTCTTCGACCTCATGGGTCGAGCCTGCCTGGAAGAAGCGGACCTTGGAGTGCTGGCGCAGCACGCCGTCGACGACCCGAACGGCGCTCACCACCCCCCGGTACTGGTCGTAGTAGGAGTCGAAGATGAGTGCGCGGGTCGCGGCGTCCCGGTCGGCCGACGGCGCCGGGATGCGGGCGACGACCTCATCGAGCAGGCGGTCGACGCCGGCGCCGGTCTTTGCCGAGATGCGCAGCACCTGGTTGGCGGGAAGGCCGAGGACCCGTTCGATCTCCGCCGCGTAGCGCTCGGGGTCGGCGGCGGGCAGGTCGATCTTGTTGAGCGCGGCGACGATCTCGAGGTCGTTCTCGAGAGCGAGGTAGCAGTTGGCGAGCGTCTGGGCCTCGATGCCCTGGGAGGCGTCGACCAGCAGCACGACGCCTTCGCACGCCGCCAGGCTGCGGCTCACCTCGTAGCCGAAGTCCACGTGGCCCGGGGTGTCGATCAGGTGCAGGACGTGATCGCGCCAGTGGACGCGGACGTTCTGCGCCTTGATCGTGATCCCACGCTCGCGCTCGATGTCCATCGAGTCCAAGTACTGTTCGCGCATCTCGCGGGGGTCGACCGCACCGGTGAGCTCCAAGATGCGGTCCGACAGCGTCGACTTGCCGTGGTCGACGTGGCTGATGATGGAGAAATTGCGAATCTTGCTGGCGTCGACCACCTGACCATCGTGCCATCTCCCCAGGCCGGTCCGGTCCAGCCAGAAGGCACTGCTCTCGCTGCTAGCATGCTGCACTCGTTACCGATCGCGCCCGTGAGGACCCATGGCGAACATCAAGAGTCAGATCAAGCGGAACCGCCAGAACGAGCGGCGACACGAGCGCAACAAGGCCGTGCGCTCGGAGCTGAAGACCCGCACCAAGCGGGTGCTCGGCTCCGCTCAGGCGAGCGCTGAGGAGACGCCGGAGCTGCTGCGCGCGGCGGTCCGCCGGATCGACCAGGCGGCGACCAAGGGCGTCATCCACAAGAACCAGGCTGCCCGGCGCAAGTCCCGCCTGATGCGGCGGATCAACGAGCTGGTCGCAAAGAGCGCGAGCTAGCGCAGCGCCCTACGGGGCGGGCACCAGGGCCAGCTTCGCCGGCGGCTGCGTGCCGTCGAGGGCCTGGAGCATGGCCTGCTGGCTGCCTTCGGCCCCAAAGGCCCACGCCCCGACGCCGGCGAGGTGCTCGTCCATTGCCAGAGCGGTCTTCAGCGCGATCGAGACCGGATTGTCGTACCAGGTCTGGTGGTCGCCTCCCTGGTAGTGAAAGCGCGTGTACGGCGTCGACGAACCCGGGTCCCAGTACGCCGGGTGGGCAGCGCTCACGATTGCCGAGTAGTTCACGGCCACCGGATCGCGCTTCACCGTCGGCGCGCCAGGCGTCTCGTCGATCGTCGTGAAGTCATAGCCGTAGAACGGCACGCCCAAGATCAGCTTGGCGGGGGACACCACGGCCTCGTACTGCAGCAGCGCCTGGACGTCGCTCAGGCCGAGCGAGGGGCTCGCGAGCGGGGCATCGGGCGTCGCTGCAGCGTTCGACTGCATGTCGTAGCCCATCACGAACATCTGGCTGACGAGGGGCGCGAGCGAGCCGATGGCGAAGAAGCCGTGGTCCACCGCGGACTGGGGGTAGGTGTCGAGCACGAGTTCGCCGCGCGGATCCACCCGCTTCAGGCCCGCCGCGAGCTCGCCGACGAAGCGAACGAAGGCGGTGCGCTCGCTCGTCTTCGTGCCTTCGATGTCGATATCGATGCCATCCAGCCGATCGGCGCGCAGCAAGGGGATGAGTGCCCCAGCCAGCCTCGCGGCGTGCGCCCGCGGGGAGGCGAGCAGCGCAGCGATGCGCGAGGGGGTGTCTTGGGTCACGGTGAGGAGCACCCGGTCGCCGGCGGCATGCGCCCGGGCGAGGAAGGCCGCGAAGCTCGGGCTGGCGAAACCCTTCCAGCCGGGGTCGCCGGTCTCCAGGCTGCCGTTTGGGGTGATCGTGACCCCGTAGTAGGCGAGCACGGTGGCGTCCGCGTAGTCCGCCGGCGTGAGGCCCCCGAGGGACCAGTACGGCACGTAGCCGAGGACGAGGTGGCGGGGGACCGCTCGTCGGAACAGCGTCGGCGGCGTTTTCGGTGCGCGGGCGCCGACGCGGTCGGGGAGGTCCACGGCGACCGAGGCGGCGGCGCGGCTCGCCATTGCACTCTCCTGCTTGAGGAGCCGGGCCCGGGCGCGCGCCTCCGCGGCGGCTCGGGCCGCCGCCCGCTCGGCGGCGATCTGCTGAGGCGAGGGGCCGCTGAAGGCCCCGAGCCCGCCTGCTGTTGCGAATCCGATCGCGATGAGCCCGACGAGCGCGGCGACGAGGGCGCGCATGCGCCGCTTGCGTGCAGCCACGATCCCGGAGCGTACAAGCTCGCCGCTGCGCCGCCTTGCCGCGCTTGGGTCGGCTGCGGGCACCGAGCCCGCGCCCGGTGGCTACGCTTCCGGCACCGATGAGCGCCATCAGCGATCCCTCTGCCCCTCTCGCACCGCGGGTGCGCTTCGCCCCGTCACCGACCGGCTACTTCCACGTCGGTGGCGCCCGGACGGCGCTGTTCAACTGGCTCCTCGCCCGCCGCCTCGGTGGTCGCTTCGTGCTGCGGATCGAAGACACCGACCGAGAGCGCAGCGACCCGGCATGGACCGAAGGCATCTTGTCGGCGCTCACCTGGCTCGGCATCACCTGGGACGAGGGTCCCTTCTTCCAGTCCGAGCGCCGCCACCTCTACGACGCGGCAGCCAAGCGGCTGTTCGCCGAAGGCCGCGCTTATGCCTGCGACTGCTCCCCCGAGGCGGTGCGGGCCCGCACCGAGCAGCGCGCCACCCCCGGTTACGACGGCTTTTGTCGCGACCGGGGCCTCGCCTTCGAGCGCGGCCGGGCGCTGCGCTACCGCGTGCCCGACGAGGGGATGACGGTCGTCCACGACCTCGTGCGGGGTGACGTCGAGTTCCAGAACGCCACCATCGAGGACTTCGTCATCGTCAAGTCCAACGGCGATCCGCTCTTCGTCCTGGCCGTCGTCGTGGACGACCTCGACATGGCGATCACCCACGTGATTCGCGCCGAGGAGCACCTGCCCACCACGCCCAAGGCCGTGCTGTTGTGGGATGCGCTCGCCGACGGCCGCCCGTTGCCAGCGTTCGCCCACGTCCCGGTGCTGGTGAACGAGCGTCGCCAGAAGCTCTCCAAGCGCCGAGACCGCGTCGCGGTGGAGGACTACCGGGCGCTCGGCTACCTCCCCGAGGCGATGGTGAACTACCTCGCGCTCCTCGGCTGGTCGCCGGCGGACGGTCGCGAGGTGCTGAGCCGTGAGGAGATGATCGAGGAGTTTCGCCTCGAGGACGTGCTCCGCTCGCCCGCCTTCTTCGACGAGCGGCGGCTGCTCCACTTCAATGGCCTCTACCTGCGGGGACTCAGCCAAGCCGAGTTCATCGAGCACGCCCGCCCCTTCCTTCAAGGCGAGCACGTGCCCTGGGCGCCTGGGCGCTTCGACGCGTCCGTTTTCGCGGCGTTGGCGCCGCTGGTCCAAGAGCGCGCCGGCACGCTCGGCGAGGTTCCCGGGCTCGTCGCGTTCCTGTTCGTCGAGCCCTTCGAGCCGGACGCGGACGCCTTCGCCAAGGCCATCAGTTCCGACGTCGGGGCCGGCCCGATCCTCCAGGCGACGATCGCTGCGCTCGAGTCCGTCGAGTTCTCCCCTGCCGCGCTCCGCCAGGCGATCGAGGAGGTTGCCGAGCGGGCCGGCCGCAAGCTCGGCAAGGCGCAGGCGCCGATTCGCGTCGCCACCATGGGCCGAGCGACTGGGCTGCCGCTGTTCGAGTCCCTTGAGGCACTCGGCCGCGAGCGCACCCTTGAGCGCCTCAAGGTGGCGCTCGGGCGGCTGGGCAGCCTCTGAGCGCTGCCCTGCCGGGCTGTTGGTGGGGCGGCCTCGCGAGCGGCTAGCATGTCGTGGCCATCTTTCGGGGGTGGTGTAATCGGCAACACGACAGGTTCTGGCCCTGTTATTGGGGGTTCGAGTCCTCCCCCCCGAGCGAAGTTCGGAGCGAGCAGACTAGGCGAGCGCGTCTCGTCTGGTCGGCATCGCCCCGGCGCTGCTCGCCGGCTCGCCGGCAGCACGGCCCCATCGTCTAGAGGCCAAGGACACCACCCTCTCAAGGTGGAGACACGGGTTCGAATCCCGTTGGGGCTGCCACTAAAAGCGCAGTTAAGCGGCACTTTATTCTGGCAGCAAGGTGACAAAGGTTGTGGGATTGTCCATCCTTTGTCCATCGATCTCCCGCGCAGCTGGCAGCGCTCGACCAACATCGTCCAGGTGTCGGGGTTCTCGGCCAGGAGCCAGACTGCGCCGGTACCATCCCACCAGCGCAGCGCGATGGTCTCGGTCGCTGCTTCAGCGTGTAGCCAAGTGATCTTGAGAACGGCATCGCCGCTCGGACACTCAACTGGCGCGACCCAACCGCAGACCCCTCCGTGATACGGCACGCCCATGATCACGAGGTTCCAGCCCCGACAAGCTTGCTCGACCAGGCTCTACAACTGATCAAGCCGGTCGCGTCCTTCGACGGAGGTTTGCCTTTCCCGTGCCTTCCCGAGTCGGCCTGATATACCGGACACGTGTCCGGTAAAGCGGATACGCTCTCTTGGTGGACTACGCGCAGCCGATCGAGGCGGTGATCCCAGGGGTGCAGGGGCGCGTCCTGGGCGTGCTGGCGCGCACCGAGGCGGAGATGACGATCAGGACCGCGGCTCGCCTCGCGGGTGTAAGTGCGCAGCAGGCAACGGTGGTCGTCAACCGTCTGGTGGCCCTCGGTCTCGTCACGCGGCGGGAGGCCGGCTCTGCGGCGCTCGTGGCGCTCGACCGGGAGAGCGATGCCGCGAGGGCGGTGCTCGAGCTAGCGGACCTGCGCCGATCGACGCTGGACCGCCTTGGGGCGTTGGCGCGGGCGATCACGCCGGCGCCTGCGAGCCTCATCGTCTTCGGCTCCTTCGCACGGGGCGAGGCCAACGCCAAGAGCGATCTTGACGTGCTCGCGGTCAGGGGTGCGGGGGTGGCGGCTGACGCGGAGGCATGGCTCGATGCGCTCGGCGTCTGGGAGCGCGCCGCACGCCACGTAACGGGCAACCCCGTCGAGTTGCTCGTTGTTGGCATGGAGGAGCTCCCGTTGCTGCTCCGAGATCGCGTCCAAGGCGGCCTCTTCCGCTCGATCGAATCAGACGGCGTTATCCTCGCGGGCTCCTCGCTCGCCGAGCTTGCAGCAGCGGCTTGAAGGTGCCGCGCGGCCGGGCGAAGAGGAGAACAGCCACGGCGGCCGACGCGCTCGCCTACCTCGCCAAGGCGAAGGAGTTCCTCAAGGCAGCGCACGATGCGCTGGAGATCGGCAATCGAACCCGCGGCCACCGGCAATGCCGTGCACGCGGGCATCTCGGCGAGCGACGCGGTTTCGGCGGCCCTCGTCGGCGCTGTTTCTCAGGGCGAGCATGTGGATGCCGCCGGCATCTCGAGGCAATCGGCGGCGATGGACGAGCAGCGGCGCGCCAGCTCCGCCAGCTCCTTCCTCTCAAGCACAAAGCCGACTGCGACCCGACGCCGATGACCGAAGCCGAGGCTCGGCGCCGTGACGGCAGTCGAGCGGCTCGTCACCCTCGCCGCACGCATGGTCCGCTCCGACCTCCCCCGGGTGCCTGATCGCCCGCGAGCCGGACGCCCGGCCGTCGCGCGCCGCACGAGTATGGTGCGCGGGGCAACTGACCGGGGCAAGCGCGGCCGATCTTGTTCATCGTTTTGTCCATCTATTCTGGCGCGAAGGGTGCAATTTGACACAACCGCACGGGCGCCGTACTCCGTCTGAACTGGGAGAACGCGACTCAGGGGCACGCCCTAATCCCGTTGGCGCTGCCATGTGATCAAACTAGCAACGCCTTGGAGAACCGCCGGGGCCGAAGCGATCGCGCTCCCCGGGGTGAACGCAGGTTCAAGGTGTTGTGAGGTTGGACGATGAGCAGCACGCGCTTTCCCGACTGGAGCATCCCGATGCCGATGCTGGGGGTCTTCCTCAGCGGCCGCAAGCGGCACCGTCCTAGGTCGGACGAAGCGCGTCCGCCATGGCGGTGATCGCAGCGGTGAACTGCTCGCCCATGCTTCCGCCGAAGTGGCCGGCATCATCGACCACGATGAGCCGGCTGGCTGGCCATGCCTTGTGAAGCTCCCAGGCGGTGTCGAGGGGTCCGGAGATGTCGTAGGCCCCGTGGATGAGCGTGGCCGGGAGGTGGGCGATCTTCTCGACGTTGGTCTGCACCTCGTTGTCGGCCAAAAAGCAGCCGTGCCCCCAGTAGTGAGTGACCAAGCGGGCGAAGACCAGCTGCCAGGAGAGCTCTCGGATGCTGAGATGCGGCTCGTATCCTGGGGCGAGCGACGTGTGGGTGTCCTCCCATTCGCACCATCGGCGAGCCGCTTCCTCCCGCACCGCCACATTCGGGTTCGCGAGGAGGCGGGCATAGGCGGCGGCGAGATCACCGGCGCGCTCGGATTCTGGTACGAGGTCGACGAAGCGATCCCACTCGCGCGGGAAGACCCGCCCCATGTCACGAGTGATCCATTGCGTCTCCCTCCAGCGCCCCGACGTGATCGCGGCGAGCACCAACCCGAGAACCTGCTGGGGGTAGCGCTGCGCGTACGCGAGGCCGAGCGTGACACCCCATGAGCCGCCGATGACGACCCACCGGTCGATACCGAGGTGGACGCGTAATCGCTCGATATCGGCGATCAGGTGGTGGGTGGTATTGGTCGCGAGATCAACGTCAGGCTCGCTCGCGAGCGGTCGGCTGCGACCACAGCCCCGCTGGTCGAAGATGACGAGCCGGTAGCGGGAGGGGTCGACGTTCCCCCTGGTGCGAGGAGACGGCGGCGCGCCGGGGCCACCATGCAGCCAAACGGCCGGCAGCCCACCGGGGGAGCCGACGGTCTCCCAGTAGACGAGGTGCCCGTCGCCAACATCGAGGTAGCCGAACTCGCTCGGCTCGAGGGGAACAGCCACGCCGAGCATGCTATGCAGTTGACCGGGCCCCCGTGAGCTGATCCACCCGTTGTGCGAGTCCGAGACCCACGATGTGGGGATGGAGGACAGCACGGAATGAAGCGCCGACAGCACAGCCCCGAGCAGATCATCCGCAAGCTCGCCGA
>JAJZBI010000062.1 GCA_021798985.1 Actinomycetes bacterium | reverse complement strand
CTTCGGCCGTCCCCTCGCTGCCATGTCGCCTCCCATCGTCGCAGGAACGATGGGGAGAACGCGCGGGCGAGGAAGAAATTCCCGGATTCAGGATATTTCTTGCGAATCTCTGGCTCAGGACACTAGCGCAGCGGCCTTGATTGGATTTCCGGACCGCTGCCGACTCGGCGCATTACGCTCTCGCGCCATGGCGGATGCGACCGAGCTGCTGGCAACCATTCCCCTCTTCTCAACACTCGCACGGCGCGACCTCGCTGCGCTCGCGCGCGTTGCCCATGAACAGCACTACGACGCCGGACGCCATCTCGCCGAGCAGGACGAGATCGGCACGATGTTCTTCGTCGTGGCCGAGGGCGAGGCCGAGGTCGTCGTCGGGGGAAAGGTCAGGCGCCGCCTCGGGACGGGCGACTACTTCGGCGAGATGTCGATCATCGACCGTTCCCCCCGGTCGGCCAATGTCGTCGCGGCCACGCCGCTGCGCTGCCTGGTGTTCACGCAGTGGACGTTCCGGCCCTTCTTGAAGGACCATCCCGACGTCGCCTGGGCGATGCTCGAGGTGCTCGTGCGCCGGCTGCGCGACGTCGAGCAGGCCGCTGGCGAGCCGCTCTAGCTTGCGCCATCGGGCAGACTTCTCTCGCCTCGAATTGGCGCGCGGCTGCCACTCGGTCACCCGGGCACGGCGATCTCCGGCATCTCCACTGGGTCGTGACAAATCGGCGCCAGCAAGCGTTGTTCTCGCTTGTGGCCAACTATGTGCATGTTAAGCGCAACCTTGTTCGCGCCCCGAGATGACCGCGTGATGTCCTGTGGGCTGCAGTTCAGGGCGCCTGCTGGCGCTCCCCAGGGGTTGTCTGCCAGTGGGCGGAGGTGGACGATGTTCCTCTGGTGCGCGAGCCCCCCCGGCCGGCTCCTGCGGAACGGCGAGGAGGCGCGATGGAGCTGTCACGGTGGCTTCTCGCCGAGGCGCGACACGAGAACAATGAGCAGGTCATCTGGTTGCGCGGCGAGCTCGACCTGAGCGCCGTGGTCGGCCTAGAGGCGCTGATCGCTGCGCAGCGCGCGCGGATGGTGGTGCTCGAGCTCGGTGGCGTCAGCTTTTGTGACGTGGTCGGCCTCGCCGCACTCGTGGCGGCGCAACAGCGCCTCGAGCGGCGCCGACAGGCGCTCGTGTTTCGCGGGGTCCCGGAGCGGTTGTCGCGTCTCGCGAACCTGCTCGACGTCAGCCTCTTCGATTGTCCGGACTTCCCGGCTCACTGGACCTTGGCCGGCGAGCGGTCGCCGCGACCGCGATCGCGGCGCTTCTCGCGTTCGGTCGACTCATAGATCGCGAGCACGAGCGGGGATCGGCCGAGCAAGAACAGGCCGACCACGACCCCCGCGGCACCAAGGAGCTCGCCCACAAGATGGATCGGCGCGAGCTGGATCTGCTCGCCGAGGACGAGCCCGGACAGAACGACGGCGCTGATCGGCTCGATCGTGTCCATCACGGGGAGCGAGCTCGCGAGTGGCGCCGCTTGGAAGCCGCTCTGGCCGATGAAAAAGCCGAGCGCGCCGAGCGCGAAGAGCGCCCAGGGGTGCCAGCTCTCGACCAGCCCGACCACGCCGCTGCTCGAAAGGACGCCGAGCGCGCTCTTGGTGAGCAGCGAGAGCAGCCCGAAGGACAGCCCGGCGGCGGCCGCAAGCAGGCCGGCCCGAAGGGGGCCATCGGTCCGGCGGGCGAAAACGACGAGGGCTCCGCCGAGCGAGGCCGAGGGGACAAAGCCGATCAGCCAGTGCGCAACGTCCGGCTCGCTCGTTCCCCCCTTCGGTGAGGCGGCAATCAAGAAGATCGCCACGCCGAGCGCGGCGCTGACCATGCCAGCCCACTCGCGCCGGCCCGGGTGGCGCCCCGCCCGGTGCACTGCGATCGGCACCGCGAAGATGAGCTCACTGGCGACAATCGGCTCGACCACCGCGACCGGCCCGAAGCCGAGCGCCACCGCCTGGAGGACATAGGCCAGCACCATTGAAGCCACTCCGGCCAGCCAGGCCCTGCGCCGCAGCAGGTCGAGAACCATCGCCGGGCGCAACGACTCGTCTTCTGGGACCTCCCGGGCACTGCGCTGTTGGAGCACGGCCGAGATGGCGAAGGTCAGGGCGGCGATCAGCGCAGCAGCGTACGCAACGAGCCGACTCATGTCGCCCTCCGGGCCACGAGGTCACCAGGTGAGGTGTCGGCACTAGGCATTGGCAGGACGCTTGGGTCGCATCGCAGCGTCGATGCGGCGTTGTGAGGCCGCAGCCGACGCCACGTCGGTCGGATAGCTGCGGCGCGCGGCGATCAGCATGATGCCGCTCGCCGCAAGGGGGATGAGCATCAACAAGAACGCGTCGGCGAGCCCGTTCAGCTCAGGGGCCGACCCCGGGGCGGAGTGCAGTCCGCCGCCGACCACCCCGAAGCCGCCAGATGAGGAGCCGAAGAGCTCGGACAGCGCGCCGAAGATCAACGGGGCGAACGCCTCGAGCACGGTCCGCATGACCGTGCGCACCGCTTCGGCCCGCCCCCAGAGCTGAGCGGGGACGACATCGAGTCGCGCCGCGTCGAGGGTCGCGTTCGGCGCAGCAATCCCCGCCGCGGCGATCACCATGAGCGGCGCGGCGAACGGCAAGAAGGTCGTGACCATCGCCGGCGCGAGGAGCAGGGCGGCCACGGCGTAGCCGACGATGCCGAGGTCGACCCGAGCCGTGAGGTGATGGCGAGCGATCATCTTGTCGGTGAGGCGACCGCCAAAGATGACCCCGAGCGCGGCGCCGCCCCCGACGATGAGCACGAGCATGATCGTCAGGCCCTGGCTGATGCCGAAGTGGCCGCGGACGAACAAGACGGCGAAGGTCTTCAGCCCGGCGAAGAAGAAATAGCCGAGCGACGAGGCGACGATCATCACGACGTTCGTGCGCACCCGCAGCACGTAGCGAACCGCCTCGCGCAGGCCCCAGTTATGGGCGCCCCCGTCGACCACGATCTCCTCTTCGGGCTTCACGCCCTCGGCGCGCACGACCTCGGCGATCGACGCCGGCGCTTCCCCCGCAGCCGGCTTGGGCGCCGCTGTCGAAGCCGTCGAGCCCTCAGGATGCTCTGGGGTGCCCGGGATGTGTTCGGCGCCTTCGACGATCCAACTCTTGCCGCCGCGAGCGGGTTCGGGCAGGTAGCGCCAGAGCGCGGCCGCCACGAGGAAGCTCGGTAGCGCAAGGATCGCGAGCGCCGGACGCCACCCGAACCACCCCGCCACGAGGCCCGACACGAGGACGCCGAAGCCGGCGCCGAGCAGCTCCCCCGTGATGATCACGCCGTAGATGCGACCCCGCTCGGCCGCAGGGAAGAGGTCGCCGGTGAGCGAGGCGACCGCCGGTGCAGCGGCGGCCGTCACCGCGCCGAGCGCGACCCTCGTGGCGAGCAGCATGGCGTAGTCGACCGAGGCGGCGCTCGCCGCCTCGGCAATCGCCCACGTGATGACCGCGGCCATCAAGAGCCGGACGCGGTTCGTGTGGTCGACGCGGCTCCCGAGTGGAATGGTGGCGATCGCCCCGACGAGTGACGTGACGGTGACGAGCAGTCCGAGCTCGACGTTGGAGATCCGAAGGCTTCGCTCGAGGGCGGGCGCCACGGCGCCGATCGCACCCTGGTCTGCCGAATCGAGACCGAGCACGCTCGCCAGCACGATGATCACGCGCAGGCGCGCCGAACCGCCGGCGGCAGCGCTCAGCCGCTCGATCCCCTGCTCCAGCACCCCGTCGACCCGCTCGGCACCAGAGCGCACCAAGCGCTGGACGTCACTCACGTGGGTCGGTATTCGCGATTCGGGCAGCAGCAGTCAAAGTCATGGACACATCCCGGGCCAGTCAGCGAGCGCACGCTCCGCAAATGCCTTCCCCTTGACGCGCTCTGGCATCGCATCGCCGCTCGGTCCGTGGCAACTTCGCCCCATCGGGCAACGCGCCCCACGGTCTGCGCCTCACCATCTGCCTCGGCAACCCCAGGTCGTCGTCCGATCGGTTGCGCAAGGGCTCGTTCGCCCGTGCGCCGTTTGAGCCTGCCGCCAATGAGGCATCTCATTGGTCGGGGTCCAGCGCGCTTATCCGGGGTCCCGTCACGTGTTCACTCGTGCCGGATTGCCGGCGAAGGAGGGCCCATGGGTACAGAAGCACGAATCGGCCTGTTGCTTGGTGCGACTGCCTGTCTGTTGGCGGTCATGGTCGACTGGGTGGTCGAAGAGCTCACCTGAGCCAACAATCTGCTCGCGATCCCGCATCAGCGGGGTAATTGGTCGCCGCCGCTTCGCGCTCTTGGCGCGTCTCGGCGGCGGCCTCGCGGCGCGCCCTTGACCGGAAGCGGTTCAGCGATCTTTGCTCGCTCCAACTCCTCGCTCAAGCCGCCCGCTCCGATGCAGCTTGCTGTTCGGCTTGGTGCTCCGCGATCCCCGCGACGATCGGCGAACCAGCGACGGCAAAGATGCCGAGCACCGTAAGGGCGAGTCCACCGATCTCCGCCGTCAGCATTCCGGCCGCGAGGTTGAGGTGCTCGCCGTAGACGCCCACTCCAAAGGCGATCCCGGTGATGGGCTCGGCTGCGGTCATCGCCGGGAGCGAGGCGTCGATCGGCGCGGCCTCAAAGGCAGACTGCGCCAACAGCAATCCGAAGGCTGCGACCACGACCAGCAGGAACGCTGGCCAGGAGATCATGGTGGCGAGCACCCCTTTCGGTAGCTCGTGGATCGTCCGCTGGGTGAGGGCATCCTGCAGGCCATAGAGGATTCCGGCGGCGCTCGCCAACATCGTTGCTTGGGTGGCGGCCGGGCGGCGCTTGGAACGAGCCACCAAGGCCGCAGAGATCGCCGCGATTGTGCAGACAGAGATCGCCCAGCTCGGCCACGGCAACTTGGCGGTGCTCCCGCCGTGGGGGTTGCCGGCTGCGATGAAGGCGGCGAGTCCGGCGATCAGCGCCACCGCTCCGAGCGCCTCTCGGCGACCAAGGCGTCGGTGATGCCAGCGAGCTGAGAGTGGCAGCGCGAAGAGCAGGTTCGAAGCGAGCAGCGGCTCGACCAGCGCGAGCGTGCCATGGCCGAGCGCCGCGGCACCAAAGAGCTGGCCCACGATCATGATGGCGATGCCGCCGAGCCAGACGCGTCGACGCAACAGCTTGGCGATCAAGCGCAAAGACAGGCGCTCGTCGGGAGGCTCTTGAGCAGCGGCGTGCTGTTGGACGACAAAGCCGATCGCGATGCCGATCGCTCCCGCTAAGCCCTCGAGAATTACCAGAACCGTTGGATATCCCTCCCCGTCGCAGCGGGAACCCTGCTGCAGCCGCCATGCCCGCCGCACGGGCGGACGCGCGCGTCTGGTCCATATCGCTGAGTGATTTCATGCCCCATCTGAAGCGCTCGATGCAAAACATCGAGAAAATCGCCCGTTCGCGTACCGCGTCGCCACCCACGCCGACACAGGGCGTTGCAGCGACCCACATGGAGCCGCCGGCCGTGACCGTGACCGGTGGGACGTCTCCCCCGCGAGGACCGGGTAGGTCGAGCACACGGTCCGCGGCAGCACAACTACTCGTTCTCCTCGTCAAGCCGGACCTCGATCCGACCCGCAGGCGAGGGCGGTCCTTTCGGACTTGGCGATCGTGGTGTTCACCTACGCGCCGCAACAGACCGGGTCGTCTCCGTCATGTCGGTGATCGGTCACGCCAATTCCGCCTCCCAGGCGTGGGCGGCGTGGTTGCTGAGCAGCTCCTTGATGGTGGCGACCGTGGCCACTGCCAGCTTCGGGCGTCTCGCCGATCTTCATGGCGGGTCACAGATGCTCCGCATCGCGCTGGGTGCAATTCTCGCCGGATCCCGTGAGCGGTCATGTTTCCATCGCTGGGTGCGGTGACGCCGCGCCACAGCGGACCGGCGCGCCAGCTCCCGTTCGGTTGGCGCGAACGCATCCGCTGACGCCATGCCTCGCTATCGCGCCATGCGCGCCCTCTCCCCTCGGACCGCTCGGACCGGCGCAGGCGGACTCACTACCGCCATGAACGCTGGCGCAAGAGGGGGAGCGTGCTCGGGCCGACGACCACCATTGAACCTTGGTGACCGGCGAGGCCGGACGGCAACGGGAGATGGCCCACCAGCTCGACCTTTGCGCGGACCGCGATCACGAGGGTTGCGAAGGCCGGGTTGCCCCTCGCATCCCGCCGGCAAGGGCCGTTTCTGGTCACTGTGACCGGACCCCAATAGCTGGTCCACTCGCTATGCGAGCTGTAGCTGTTCTTGTTGGTGAAGCCAGGCCTCGACGAACTCAGCTGGACTGCGCCAGTTGTGCGCGCTGTGGGGCCGGTTGATGTTGT
>JAJZBI010000034.1 GCA_021798985.1 Actinomycetes bacterium | reverse complement strand
ACCGCTCACACCGAGAGCAGAACTCGATGATCCGCCGCTACATCGCCTGGCGCAACCGCCACGCTCACGACGTCCAACTGCGTGAGCTGGTGAAACGCGCAAACGTTGCCTGACGCGGCACTAGCAGGCCGAACTCGGACCGGTTGGTGGTTTGGCTCCAACGCTCAATCGCGACGGCGGACGCGAGCGCACCGAGCTCGGCGGCGACGCGGGCGGTCAGGCCGGGAACGCCACGGCGTTCGAGAGCCTTGGTCATTGAGGCGGTAAGGCTGAGCCGCTTCAAGGCCTCGCGTTCTTGGAGCTCCGGATTGGCCGCGATGACCGCCCGCCTCCGCAGGACCGTCTCACGGCGCGCCGAGGTGAAAACCTCTTTGCCGGCTGCATCCAAGGCGCTGCCGACAGCTTCGAGCGCCGTGAAGCTCGGCGGGGCGCTGGCGATCGCCGCAGTGAGCAAGTCGTCCATCGCGGCGCCGCCGAAGAGGACCTCCCGCTTGTCGGAGAAGTGCCGAAAGAAGCTGCTCTTCGCTAAGCCCGCCCGCTGGGCGATGTCGATCACCGTCGTGTCGTCATAACCCCGCTCGGAGAACAGATCGAGAGCGGCTCGGGCAAGCCGCTCCGCGGCATTTGGTTCCCAGCGTGCCATGCGCCCCAGCTTACGGGACTCAGTCTCATCGTATGGTAGGGTGACAAGACTAAGTCCTATCACTTGGAGGTCGCCATGAGCCGAGCCGTGATCTTCGAGCGCTTCGGAGGCCCCGACGCGCTGGAGCTGCGAGAGGTTCCTGAGCCTCACGTCGGTCCAGGAGAGGTCCGTATCCGCGTGACTGCGGCCGGGTTGAACCCAATGGACTGGGGCATCTCAGCGCGACCCGAGCTGGCGGCGATGTTCGGCATCAGCCTGCCGTCGGGGTTCGGTTCAGACCTTGCTGGCGTGGTCGACGAGGTGGGCGAGGGAGCAACCGGGTTCACTATGGGGGATCGCGTCTACGGTGGCGCGCTGGGACGGGCCGTGGCCGACTACGTGGTAGCCCGACCATCGGCGGACCCGCTGTGGACAACGCCGGAAGGCATCACTGACGAAGTCGCGAGCACCCTTGCTGTGGCGGGTTCCACCGCGTCCGCCGCACTGGCGGCGGTCGACCTCCAACCCGGAGACACGATATTGATCGGAGGTGCCGGCGGCGGCGTGGGCGTGTTCGCGGTCCAACTCGCGCGGCTCGCCGGCGCACGCGTCATCGGGACCGCCTCGTCGGGCACATTCGAGTTGCTTGGACGACTGGGCGCCGAACCCGTGGCGTATGGGCCCGGCTTGGCCGAACGGGTCCGTGCCCTGGCTCCCGATGGAGTGAGCGCCGCGGCCGACTTGTTCGGCACGGAGACCGCCGAGGCGGCACTCGCACTCGGCGTGACGCCGGAGCGGATCTCAACAATCGCCGCAGGACCGAACCCCCCCCGGCGGCGTACGCGCTACCGGAGCCGTCGACGCAGCCCCCGGTGCGCTGAAGCAAATCACCGACGCAATCCTGGCGGGCGATCTTGCGGTCCCGATCGCCGCGCGCTTTCCGATCGAGCAGATCCACGAAGCGGTGAAGCTGCAGGTGGGGCGACACGTGCACGGCAAGGTCGTGGTGACCCTGTAAGTCCGAGGCATACGCGGTGCGTGACTCGTGAATCGCCGGGCTGCCTAGCAGGGGGGACCGCATGAGCTCGCAGCAGGCGGCCAACCAAGCCCGAACCCGCACCCGTGACATGGCGTATCGTCCGGCAGTGTCGATGTTGACGGGCCGGACTGCCCTCGTCACGGGCGTGAGCCGCGCAAGCGGCATCGGCGCGGCGATCGCTCGGGTGCTCGCGGCGAGCGGGGCGCGGTTGTTCCTCACGGGCTGGCCCGCCCACGATGCGTCCCATCCTTGGGGGGAGGATCCCGGTGGCGGGGAGCGGATCCGCGACGAGCTGCGCGCCGCCGGTCACACCGCCGAGTACCTCCAAGCGGACTTCTCGGACCCGGCGGTGCCCGGCGAGGTGGTCCGGGCAGCGGTCGCCTGCATCGGTCCGCTCGACATCCTCGTCGCCAACCACGCCCGGACCGCCGACCAGGCGTTGCTCGAGCTGACCGCAGACGAGCTCGACCGTTCGTTTGCGGTGAACGCGCGGGCGACGCTGCTGTTGGTCCGCCACTACGTCGAACAGCACGTCGGCGGGCCCGGGGGCCGTGTCGTGACGTTCACGTCCGGCCAATACCACGGCGCCATGCCGGCCGAGCTGCCCTACATCGCCTCCAAGGCGGTAATCCAGCAGCTGACTGCCACGCTGGCCGTGGAACTGGCGCCGCGCGGTATCACCGTGAACTGCATCAACCCGGGTCCGAACGACACCGGGTACGCGACCGGCGAGCTGCGCCGGCGCGTCGAGGGCGCCATGCCCATGGGTCGCTGGGGCAGGCCAGAGGACGCCGCCCGCCTCGTGGCGTGGCTTTGCAGCGAAGAGGCCGAGTGGATCACGGGACAGACCATTGCCTCCGATGGCGGATGGTCCGCCCGAGGCGCCAGTTGAGGGCGAGCGCTCGCCCTCAACGACACGGCACGGTCTCCTGACGGCACCGAAGCGCCCCTCGAGCGGCGCGCCCCCTCAGCGATCGCACGAGCCGCTGCTGCACGGGCGTGGCTCGACTTCGCCCTCGAATCGAGCGCTTACTCGGCCAGAGCAGGGGCGGGCGAAAGATCGCCGAGCGCCCGGGACGAGAGCGCGGCGCAGCGAAGGGGTGCCCACCTCTCGTCACTGATTGCATCCCCATTACCACGCAGAGTGGTGAGCTGGTCAGGCTCCGGCCCGCAGCGCCAGCACGCACACATCATCCCCGCGGTGCTGGGAGCGCAGGACGCGTTCCAGCGCGGTGGCACAGGCCCGGGCGGCGCTCGAGCAACTCTCGGGACCGATCGCCGCCACCAGCTCGGCGAGCCCCGTATCAAGGCCCCGCCCTCGCGCCTCGACGAGGCCGTCGGTGTAGGCGAGCAGGACGGCGCCCTCGCGCAGCTGCACGCGACCGTCGAGATAGCCGCTGTCGGGCAACGCGCCGAGCATCAACCCCGCCGGCTCGGCGAGGAAGCGAGATCCCTCGGCCGCTCCGGCGAGCAAGGGCGGTGGATGCCCGGCGTTCGCGTAGACGAGCTCCATCGTCGTCGTGTTGAACGTGGCGCAGAAGGCACTGGCCAGCGCGCCGGACAGCATCTGGGCCATTGCGGCATTCGTCCGCTCCAAGAGGGCGCCGGGCGGCACGCGGTCGATCGCGTAGGTCCGCAAGATCGTGCGCAGCTGCCCCATGATCGCCCCTGCCGCGATGCTGTGCCCCATCACGTCTCCGACCACCACGGCGAGTGCGTCCTCGGAGAGCGCGACCACGTCGAACCAGTCGCCGCCGACCTCGACCCCCGCCGTCGCCGGCAGGTACTCAACGGCCAGGTCGACGCCGTCGATGCTCGGAAGATGCTGGGGCAGCAGGGCACGCTGGAGCGTTTCGGCCACGCGGTGCTCTCGTGCGACCGCCTCGGCGTTGGCGAGCCCGTCGGCGAGGCGGCGCCCGAGCTCCTCGCCCACGGCAAGCTCGGAGGCAGAAAGGGGCGGCCGCTCCTGGCCACGTCCGATGATCAGCACGCCCCAGCCATGCTCTGCGGAGCGGACCGGGATCGACGCGACGCTGTCGGCCGCGAGCTCCTCGACCAAGCGTTCCGACCAGGGATCGAGCACCGACTGGCGGACAGCGGGGTCCCTCAGGCCCACGACCAGCTCGCTTCGTTGGGTGAGGAACGGTGCAACCAGCGCGCTGCTGGTTGGTGAGAGCGCCGGACGCTCGGTGGTAAGGCGGCCTGCGTCGCGGTGGGCAGCCGCGATCGGAATCAGCCGCTCGTCGCCAGCGTCGAGGAGCACGAGCGCGAAGTCCGCAAGCGACGGCACGAGGAGCTGGGTGGCGTGCTCGAGGAGCTGGGTGGCGTCACGAGGAGCCGTCGCGAGCGCGCCAGCGCGCAGCAGCAGCTGCAGCCCTTCCTCGGCGCGAGTGGCTTCGGCCCGAGCCGACTGGGCACTCGCGAGCAGGCGGGCGCGCTCGTCCTCGGCGCGCTGGCGCGCGGAAAGGTCGGCGACGAAGGTCACCCAACTCAACGGATCGCGGTCGATGACCGCGGCTCCGACCAGCACGGGGATCCTCGCGCCGCTGGCGTGCAGGTAGTCCTTCTCAAAGGGTTGACAGGCGCCGCTGGCCCGGAGCTCTTCGAGCGCTTGCCGGTCGCGCACGGACCACTCCGGCGGGCTGAGCGAGCGCCAATCGAGGTGCCCGGCAGCCAGGTCGGCGCGGTCGCGACCGAGCATGGCCAAGAACGCGTCATTGGCATCGCGAACGCCGATCTCGTCCGAGATCACGACACCGAGCACGTTGGCGTCTCGGAGCCGCCCGAGAAAGCTGTCCCGCTCGCGCAGCGCCGCATCGGCGCGCCGTTGCTCGGTCACGTCGCTGAACACCGAGTAGGCGCGCCGTACGCGGCCCGCGCCATCGCGCTCCAGTGGAACGCCGATGACCGAGAGCCAGCGGCGCTGCGCGGTCTGACCGTGCGCGATGCCCATGATCGTGGGAGCAGTGACGCGCCCGGTCGCCAGCGCCACCATGGCCGGATGCTGTCGTCCGGAAAGCGATGCGCCGTCCTCGCGGACGGCCTGCCAGCGACGATCGTCGGGGCGCAAACCGAGCAGGTCGCCCTCGGCCACGCCGAGGATCTCGGTCGCGGCGGGGTTGGCCGCGACGATCCCACCCTGCGCATCGTGGTGCACCACCCCGTAGGGGATGGTGGCGAACAGGACACGATGGCGCTCTTCTGAGGCACTCAGCTCGCTGCTGACCTGCTCCAGGCGACGCTGGTCGCGAACGTGCGCGGTCACGTCTGCGGCGTGCACCAAGATACCGACGACGGCACCGCGCTGGCGCACCGGCTGGTAGCAGAAGTCGACGAAGATCGGCGTGCGCTCCTCGTCCGGCGCGCCGAGCAGCACCTCGGCTGCGCGCCCACCGGCGGCCTCACCGCGCGCGAAGACGTCGTCGAGGAGCTCGAAGTAGCCCTGGCCCTCGAGCTCGGGCAGCGCCTCGCGCACCGTCTTGCCGAGGATCTCGCGCCCGCCGACCAACAGGCGATAGGCATCGTTGGCGAAGCGGAAGACGTGACTCGCTCCGGCGAGATAAGCCACCCCAGCAGGCAGGCTTGCGAGGAGGTCGAAGCCCAACTCCGGGGCGGGCACTTCCGGCTCACCGGGTGCAGGCACGCTCACCGCGAGCGCTCGAGCGCCGTCATCGCCAACCGAGGGTATCGGACCGAGCGCGCCGCCCGGCCCGCACGCGCTGCGCGCCCCGCCGCCACACCCGAGGACCGCCCGGTCCCCCCGCGGGGGGAGTCGCCGCCTCGCGCGGGTATCAGACGCGGGCGGGACCTCGGAGGCCCTCAGCGATCGCTCGGCCTCCGTCTCATCGAAGCTTCGGCACCGCCCCGCGCGAGGGTCGGGCCACCGTGTCACTTGGGCCTTCGCGGCCGCGGCCGGCCGAGCTCGGGCCGCGCCGCGCCACGTGCAAGCGCACGTGAAGAAAAAAGCCCTTGGGCCGAAGGGAACCAGCCACCTACACTGGACGCCGATGGCCACGCCACGGGGGCGGCGCAAGCACTGGCAGTGGATGTTGCTGGTCCCGTTCTTGGGCCTTGTCTACCCGCCCCTGTACGCGCGCAGCGGGCCCCGGCTGATCTCGCTGCCTTTCGTCGTCTGGTACCAGTTCGCCCTGGTCGTCGTGGGCCTTCTCGCCAGCGCGCTCGCCTTCGTGGCGGTCGAGGGGATGCACCGGTCCGATCCGGCGAGCGACCCGGCCGAGCCCGCCGCGCCAAGCGTCGCGCCACCTACGGCGGACACCTGAGCCGATGCCGGTCCGCCCCGCCGAGCTCGCCGTCTTCGCCGTCCTGTTCGTCGCGATCGCGACGATCGGCTTCCTCGCCTCACGCTGGCGGCGCGGCAACCTCGACGAGATCGAGGAGTGGGGGCTCGCCGGGGGGCGCTTCGGCGGCTTCGTCACCTGGTTCTTGCAGGGGGGCAGCATCTACACGACGTACTCCTTCGTCGCCGTCCCGGCCCTCGTCTACGGCCAGGGCACACTCGGCTTCTACGCCCTGCCCTACCTGGTCGTCTCCTATTTGGTCATCTTCTTGGTGATGCCGCGCCTTTGGTCCCAGGCGCGTGCCGGCGGGCACGTCACCGCCGCCGACTACGTCCAGGCACGCTTTTCCAGCCGGCCACTTTCGACGACCGTCGCCATCACCGGCATCGCCTCGATGGTCCCCTACGTCGCCCTCCAGGTCTATGGGATCGAGATGTGCCTGCACGAGATCGGCTTTCCCGTCGAGGCCTCGCTGTTCATCGCCTTCTGCGTGCTGGCGGGCATCACCTACGTGAGCGGACTGCGGGCGGCCGCGCTGATCTCGATGGCAAAGGACGTCTTGATCTGGACGACCGTGCTGGTCGCGGTCGTCTACATCCCGATCCGGCTCGGCGGCTACCACCACATCTTCGCCAGCGTGCCGAGGTCCAAGCTTGACCTCTCCCCGGCGCTCTACGGGGGCTTCACCACACTCGCCATCGGTTCCGGCTTGGCGCTGCCCCTCTATCCCCACACCTTCACCGGCTCGCTCAGCGCCAGCAACGCCCGGGTGGTGCGTTCCAACGCCGTGACGCTGCCCATCTACACGATCATGCTCGGCATGCTGGCGCTGCTCGGCTACATGGGCATCGTCGCCGGTATCCACCCTGATCCGCACTATGGCGCCAATATTGTCGTCCCCGCCCTGTTCCAGAAGCTCTTCCCTGCCGCCTTTGCTGGCTTTGCCCTGGCGGCAATCTCGATCGGGGCGCTCGTCCCGGCCTCGGTCATGTCGATTGCCGCGGGCAACCTGTTCGCTCGCAACGTCTTTCGACCACTCAAGCCGGACGCCTCCCCCAAGCAGCAGACCCGGGCGTCCAAGGTCGCCTCGCTCGTGCTCAAGTTCCTTGCCGTCGGCTTCATCGTCCTCGTGCCGACGACCTTTGTCATCAACTTCCAGCTCGCCGGGGGCGTCTGGATCGTCCAGGTGCTCCCCGCCGTCTTCCTCGCGCCGGCGCTGCGCTTCCTCGACCACCGCGCCGTGCTCGCCGGCCTGCTCGCCGGCCTCGCCTGGGGCACGGGCATGCTGGCCGCCCACCACTTTTCGAGCTCCCTCGCGCCGCTCGGCTTCCTCGGCATCAACGACCCGATCTACATCGGGGTCCCGGCGCTCGCGCTGAACACCGTGGTGGCGCTCGGCGGCAGCGTGCTCCTCGGGCTTCGCCGGGCCGGCGCGCTGGCGCCCCGCCTAGTCGTCGAGGACTGACTGATCGAGGGCTGATCGAGGGGCGAGCCGGGGCGCGACCCAACTGCGTCCAGCCCTGGACGCCTGGAGGCGAGGCGGGCGGGGCCCGAGCTACAAGACGCCGCCGATCGCGAGGGCGACGAGCACCACGACCGCCCCGATCCCAAGGCCGATCAGCAGGCGGGCGCGCAGCGCCGCCGGGGACTCGCCGGCCTCGCGGCGTCGGCGGAACTTGCGGGCTCCCATCGCGGGGTAGGCAGGCATCGCACAAGCATACCTATGATGCGCCAAAATCTCGAGGATCTGCCTTGACTAGCGGGGAATCGCGCGAAGCGATGGAACTGTTGGATCGAGCGCCCGCAACAAGGCATGGCAGAAGGCAGCGCTCCCCCACAGCGCCGAGCGACGCAGCGAGTCCGGAGCGAGCTGCTCGCCAAAGCACCGGCCCGTAGCGCTGCGGCGCCGGCAGAGCTCGCCAGCAAGTGCCTCGGCCACCTCGACGAAGCCGTCCACACCGCCCGCCGCCGAGGACGCGCACAGGTCGGCCAGGCCGATCAGGCCGAGGCTCGTGGCGCAGCTGGCGAGCGCACTCGCCCGGCTCGGCTGCCAGGGAATCGGCACACCGAGCGCGCCGGCAGCGGCAGCGAGCGCCGACAGCTCACGCCCGGGGCCCCACGGGCTGCGGACCGCCGCTTCGAGCGCGCCCGGCGCGAGCTCGTCCGCCAAGGCGACGCGCAGCGCTTCGGGGGAGCTTTGAGAAACGCCCCGCACGACGATCGGCGGCGCCATCGCCCGCAGGAAGCCGCCGTGGCGGTCGAGGACGATCGCCCCCGGTGCTCGGGCGCTGGAGGGTCCCGCGCCGAGGGCTCCGGCGGGTCCTCCCCCGCCGGGCGCCTGCCGGTGCGGTGCCGGCCCCGTCGCGCCCGCGCTCTCGAGCACCGCGGCGATGCCCGCCCGGCCCGAGAGGAAGTCGTCGGGGAGCGGGCCGAGCAAGAACGCGGCGGTGTCTGGATCGACCGACAGCGCGGCGGGCCGGCGCTCGGGGTCAAGGTCGCCGGCGAGCGACTCGGCGAGCTCGACCGCCACCTGCGCGAGAGCGCGCCGAGGCGGTGGTCGGCGCCGCCTGGCTGGGGCGGCGACGAGAGTCTCCGGCGCCGCGGCGAACAGGCTGGCGAGGAGGGCGTCCTCCTCGCCGCCAAGCGGGGCGGGGTCGAGCGCGAGCAGGCGAGCCGTCACCACCGGCACCACGGGAGCCAGCCGGGCGAGGGGCCGGCCCGCCTCGTCGCACAGGGCTCCAGTCGCGAGCTCGAGGCCAAGGCGGGGGTGGTCACCTGCGAGCAGCGCCGCCGCTTCGGCCTCGACGACCGCCTCGCCGAGCGCGAGCTTGGCGGGCAAGCGGCGAAGTTGCTCGACGAGCACGCGCCGCGCCGTCGCGCCGTCGCGCCCGCCGGCCGGGCGCTTGGAGAGCACGGCGTCATACAGGACGGTGTCGCGGACGATGCAGCGGGCACGCACCCCCGCCAGCACGTGCTCGGCGAGCTCGGCGGCCTCGGCGCAACGCGCGGCTGCGACACGATGGGCGAGGCGAAAGCCGGCGCGGATCTCCTCGGCGTAGCTCGCGAGGAAGGGGGCGGCCGAAGGTGCGGCGATCCCGAGGTCGAGCACCGGCAGGCCGGCACCGGCGCGCACCGGCAACGAGAACAGGCCGATGCCGGCCACCCGGGCAACGCTCCCCGCAAGACCCGGGCTCCGTCCCGGGGCGCCGATCGCCTCGGCGTCGACGACCGTCGCCTGGGCACCGTGCAACACCACGTTCTCGGCTCCAAGGTCGGTGGCATCGAGCCAGCTCGCGACGCGCGCCAGCATGCCGAGGCGGCGGGCGAGCTGGCGCCGGTCGGCGGGCTCAACTGAGGGCACACCCTCGATCGCCGGCTGGTAGCAGTGCTCGGCGCACGCCACGGTGCGCGCCACCGCCAGCTCTTCGCCCGCCTGGTCGGCCACGAAGGAGACGAGCGCGGCGAAGGCCACCTCGGGGCTCGCATCGCGCGGCTTGGCGTACCAGGTGCCGGCGCCGTCGAGCTCGAGGCGGGCGACGGCGCGCCCGGCGTGGTGGTCCCCGACCCCGAACCGGGCGCCGACGAGGACCCGTCGGGGCGCGCCGCTGGGGGGAGCGAGCAGCGGCCAGTCCGCCGAGAGACGGCCGAAGAGCTCCGCGAGCGACGCCACCACCCGCCGGCGCGCGGTGGCCTCGACCTCGCCGCGGGCGACGAGGGTGGCGCAGCGCGCGCCGAGATAGGTGGTGGCCGCCTCGGCGGCCGCCGGCGCCAGTGACAAGCCCGCCTTCGCCGCGATCTCGTGGACCAGCAGGTCTTTGGCGGGCTCAGCGGGCGCGCGCACCGCTGCGGAGCCTGGCGAGGTGGGCTGCGCCCAAGGCGAGCGCGCGCGCCCGGGAACCCTCGAGGACCTCGAGGCGTCCGATCAGCACCGCTGCGCCAGACAGGTCGAAGCGATCGTCGGCGAGCATCGCGGCCGCCAGCGCGGCGACGACGTCCGCGGCGTCCGGGCCGTCGGGATGCGCGTCGAGCCAGCGCTGCGCCGCGGCCTGAACCTCCGGCGCCCCACCACTGCGGCGGCTCGCCGCGAGGCAGGTGGCGAGCGTGGCTCCCCAGGCTTCGCCCGAGGGCGCGAGGTCATGGCCGCAGCCCTTCGCACAGGTGCCGGCGGCGTGGCACGCCAGCACGGTCGCGTCCTCGAGCGCCACGGCCGAGGCTCCCCGGCGCGCTGCCGCGAGCATGCGCGCGACGCGCACGCCTGCCAGGCCCGTCCCGGCCAGGCGCAGGAGTCCCGCGTCAAGGGCTGACTCGGCCTCGGCGTCCGTGGCGGCGAGCACCGCGGCCAGGGCGATCGAGGAGCTAAGGGTGACCGCCGGGCTCCCGATCGACGCAAACGGCTCCACCGGCGCGCTCGGCGCAGCCATCAGCGGCTCGTCGCCCGGCGCGGGCGGCAGCCCGGCGAACAGCCGGCTGACGGGCACCGCCACCGCCGCGGGCACGGCGTCGCGCAGCAGGCGGCCGAGGCGGGGATCGCCGGCACCACACAGCGCCTCGTAGAGCGCGTGGTAGTCGAGACCGGCGAGCGGGAGCGAGCGCGCCAGCAGTCCTCCCGGTGCCGCAGCGGGGGCCCAAGCGAGGTCCGCGGCGCTTGCTCCGACGCCCCGGGACTCGCCAGCGGCGCCGAGCAGCTCACCAAAGTGCTGGCGCAGTCGCTCCGGGGCGGCTTTGGCGGCCTCCATGTGGCAGGTCGCGGCGTCGGGGGGATCCGCGAGCGTCGCTGCGATCGCCTCGGCGAGCGCGCGGGGCTCGACATCACTCGCCAACCGCCCGAGCGGCGCATGCACCCCGACGCAGCGGCCCGCGGCGCCGACGGTCTCGACGAGCCCGTCCCAGGCGGTGGCAACGACAGGGACGCCAAGGGCGGCGGCCTCGAGCGGCGCCATGCCGAAGGACTCCTCGAGGCTCACCGAGCAGTTCACGAGGAGCGCCGAGCTGGCAAGGTGCGCCCACTTCTCGGACCCGAGCGGCCCGAGCCAGGTCAGCGCCGGCACGATGTCCAGCCGCTCGGCGCGAGCCATGAGGGCCCGGGCAGCCGGAAGGGGCGTGCCGGTCGCATCGAGCGCCGCGGCCACGGCGAGGCTCAGGTCGGGCTCGCCGAGCTCGTGACGCAACAGCGCGAGGGCGTCGAGCACCCGGTGCATCAACTTGGTCGGATCGAGCCGGCAGAGGCTGAGCAGGCCGCGGCGCCCGTTGCGGGGAGTCGGTGGCGCCGGCTCGGGCGGTGCCACCGGCGGCGGGAGCACCGACACGAAGCGCGAGAGCCCGGGGTCGTAGGTGGCGAGCAGCGCTGCCGCCGACTCACTCGGGCAAAGGATCTGGTCGCCCGTCGCGAGCAGCGGCGCGAGCAGCGCCCACTCGAGCGGCGAGGCCCCCGGCGAGTGGGCGCGGACGAAGATCCGCAGCGCCAGCCCGGCGAGGTTGCGGGCGTTCACGAGCTCGGCGACCCGGGTGCCCGCCGCGTAGCTCGGGAACAGCACGTCGATACCTTCGGTCGCCGCGGCGAGCGCTCGAGCGGCCAAGCTCGGGGCCATGGGCGCGCCGAGCGGTCCGAGCACCGCCTCGAGGAAGCGGTCGGCCGGCTCGGTGCGCGTGGAGGCCACCGGCGCGAGCACGCTCGCGAAGGCGGACTCAAAGACCGCTGCCGACAGCATCGGCGCGGCCGGCGCGAGCCGCAGGAGCCTGACGGCTCCGGACCGAGACGGCCGATTCACCCCCCGTGCTTTCGCCGCAGTGCCCGGCTGCGCAAGAGCTCGATGTAGACGTCGAAGGCGTCCTCGAAGCCGACCTCGAGCGCCCACTGCTCGAGCGAGGTGTCCGGGAGCCAGCCGGTGTGGCGGGCGTGCTCGGCGAGCAGCTGCTTGCGCGTGATTCCGACCGGCTCGCCGCCGCTCGTGCCGGCGTCGTGCTCGATCGCCGCGAGATCGGCCTCGCGCGCTGCGGCCGCGTCGGCCGCCTTCTCGTAGGTGCCTTCGATGCGCAGCTGATCAAGCAGCGGCTGCACCGCCTTGCGCTTGAAGCGCCGGGCGACGAGCCAGGCGCGCAAGCGCCGAGCCGTGGCGAGCGAGGTGATGAGCGCGGCAAACTCCTGCCCGTCAAGGTCGTTGCGCCGCTGCCACTCGGCGACGGCCCGCTCGTCGCGCAGCCTCCGCTCGGCGCAAAAGCGCGCCCGCTCGTCGGCGACCAGCTCGTCGGAGACCGACAGGCCGAGGAAGTCCGCAAAGGCGCTCGCCAGCTCGCGACCGAGCGCTCGGTCCAAGGTCGCCGTTGCGCCGGGGTCGTGCAACAGGACGTGTCGAGCGATCGCCTCGAGGGAGACCTCACCGGCATCGCGCCGCACCCGCCGGTCCCGCTCCAACAAAGCGAGGAAGGTGTGCGAGCGCGCCAAGGGCTCGCTCAGCACGGCGGGCTCGAGCGTGTCCGGGAGCGTCGCCAGCCGGGCGAGCAGCTCCTCGGCATCGGCGCGCTTTTGGTCGACCCGGTGGGCCATGAGCGCGTTCGAGAGCTCGGCGGCGCGCTCGGGCGCCAGGCCGTCGGCGACGGCCGCCCCCATCACCGCCGCCCAGGTGCGCTCGGCGAAATAGGTGCGCTTCGCGCTCGCCAGCAGCACCGACGCCTCGGACGCCTCGATCGCCCCGGCGCATTGGGCAGCATCGAGGGTGGCGCGCACGTTCACCATCGCCTCGGTGAGCGGTCGATAGCCCTCCTCTGCCGCGCCGTGCGCGAGGGCGACCTCGTCGTCGTCGATGAGCTCCCCGGACGCAAAGCGCTCGAAGATCCTGCCGACGCCCACCATGCCGAAGCGATGACACTCCGCGGCGCGCAGCGCGCCCATGCTCGACGCGCCGTACACGTGCACACCCCGCTCGAGCGCGTAGAGGATCTCCTTGTGCCACACCGACAGGCTCTGGGCAAAGGTGCCGTCGATCAGCGCGATCACCGCCGGCTCGTCGATGCGGACCGCCGACATCACGTCTGACTGGCGCGCGGGCGGGCGGTACTCGGCCTCGGGCAGGATCGCCCGGGCGTGCGCGATCGGCATGGTCGGCCCGAGGAAGACGACGGTCGGTGGTGCCACAGCGCCCTATCTTCTCCCAGCCGCAGCGCCAGCGCGCCGGCCCACGGCGTAGCTCTCGATGTGGGGATAGCCCTCGAGGCCGGGGACCACCACCCGCACGACCGCCGGAAATTCCCCTTCCCCACCGAGCTCGACGACCGCGACGTCGGGGCACCCCACCCCGTCGAGGGCGAGGAGCACGCGGGCGAGGTCCGCCCCAAAGCTCGCCCCGCTCGAATCGTCGGGGAGCTCGTGCACCGTCGCCTCCTCCGAGCACAGCGCGGCGATCCCTTGCCCGCCCGTCACCCGGCGATGATGGCGAAAGGCGCTCCAGAACTGGTCGTCGCGCGCCGCGGCGAAGAGCACCGCGCGGGACTGGGCCGCCTCGGTGATCGCCCGCACGAGGGCCACCGCGGGGTCGAGGTGGGCGCCGTATCCGGCGTGCGCGCTCGCCCCATCCTGGCCGTCACCGGCGAGGAAGCAGGCATAGGTCGGCACCGCGACATCGCTCGTGCACTCAAAGACCAGCGGGACCACGCCGGCGGCATGACAGCGCTCGACCAGCATCCCTGGCCAGGGATCTGCGAGGTCGCCCAGCACCTCGCCGAGCGCGAGGCGCCGGCGGCCGGCGCCGGCGGCCGCTTCCCAGCAAGCGAGCGCGTCCCGCTCGATCACCTCGTACAGGCCCGCCAGCACCGCCTCGGCGAGCACCGAACCGGCGGACAGGCCATTCGATCCCGCCTGGAAGCCGTACAGGCAACCGTCGCCGCCAGCGCGCGGCGCCATCGCGCCTACCATCTCATAGGGCAAGGCGAGCGAGCCGCCGCCAAGGAGCGGGGCGAGGTGCCACTCGGCCTCGACCTCGGGATGGAAGATGGCCGCGGACGCCGCCGGATAGGCCGAGAGCTCGGCGACGAGGCCGTCGCGGGCGAGCGCGGCGTAGCTCGCCCGCACACCGGCGGGGCGCACGGACTCGAGCCGGGCCCGCTCGATGGCCTCCATCGCGGCCGAGACGAGCGCCGCCTCCACGGTCACGCCCTTGCCGGCGTCGCACGCGTACCACGAGCTGTTCGGCCGGATGGCCGCCGCCACCGGGATGCCGAGCCGGTCGAGGCCCGTCAGGTTGCACAGTCGCGTCACGCCGCTCTTTGCGAGCGGCCCGGCAAGGCGCGCCAGCAGCTCGGCGGGGTCGCTCGCTCGCTGGGCGCCCTCGAGCCGGCGCTTGGGGGCGTCGAGGACTGCTCCCGCCAGGCTGGGTGGAGCGAGGAGCTTTCCCACGCTCATGCGGCGAGCAGCGCCGCGCCCCGCGGTCCGGGCGCATAGTTGGCGAAGTCCGCATAGCCCTCGAGCCCGGGGACCACGACCTTGACCACGGGAACGCCGAAGGAGGGATCGGTCAGGTCGACCACGACGACCTCGTCGCAGCCGACCGCCGACAGGCGTGCGAGCAAGGTCGCGACGTCGGCCTCAAAGCTCGCCCCGGAGCAGTCGGCGCGCTCGGGGGCGATCGGCGCGGGGGCCTCGAGAAAGCGCCGCACGTTCGAGGCGAGGTCCCCGCGCTTCCAGCGCCGGAACTCGCTCACGTACAGGTCGTCGCGCGATCCGCTGATGTAGATCGCCCGGCCCTGCACGGCCTCGGTGATCGCGCGCACCATCGAGATCTGGGGATCGAGGTGCGAGCCGTAGCCAGCGTGCGCCCCGACGTTTCGCTCGTGTCGGTCAAGGATCGTCGCCGTGTGGCATGGCACGTCGACGTCGGAGGTGACGTCGCAGACGACGAGGAGCTGGCCCGCGGCATCCAGGCGCTCGGCGAGATCGCGGACGAGCGGGTACGGGCTGTTGATGGCGTCGACGCGGGGCGCCGTGCGGCCGAGCTGGCGGTCGGCGAGCTGGGCGAGCGCATGTGCATCGCGCTCGATGACCTCATAGAGGCCCGCGCACAGCGCCTCGAGAAAGCTGTTGCCTGAAGCGAGGCCGTTCGAGCCAGCCTGAAAGAGCTGGCCGCCCATGCGAAGCGCCGGCACCTCCTGGTTCGGGAGGCAGACGAGCTCGAGCGGCAGGCGAGTCTCCGCCTGCGCCACGAGGTCGAACCCGATCGTCCAGGGCAGGACGACGTCGTCGGTGTACACGCTGTCGCGCACGAGCGGGAGCCGGTCCGCTGCCACGACCGGGCCGCGTGCGGCCATCGCCCGCAGCGAGCCAAGCTCGACGGGGAGCTCGGCATGCTCGGCGTGGTGCAGCTCGATCGCCTCCATACAGGCCGAGACGGTGGCGGCGATCCGGTCGAACCCCTTGCCGGCGGCGGCAGCGAGGCTGCGCGCGTTGGGCCGCTGCGCGGACACGACCGTCACGCCGATGCGGTCGAGGCCCGTGATATCGGCCACGCGGGTCACCCCCGCGCGCGCCAGTAGTGGCTGGATCCGTTCGAAGGTCTGTTCCGGGGGGCACGCCCGATGCGTAGTGCTCCGCCACTGCTTCGCACTGCGGTGGGCGTGCCCCCGGAACTCGATTGCTGCGGTCTTCGGCGCGCAGAGCTCGCGCCGCGAGACCACGAGCCGAGAGGGCCTAGAAGGCGGCCGCAGCGGCAGCCGAAGCGCCCACGGCCGAGCCCGTCGCTGAGATCCACGTGCCGGCGCCACCGCCCGCCACGCGCTCGAGGTCGTCCTCGGAGACCTCGCCCGAGTCGAACTTGGCCTTGAAGGTGTCGAACTGCTCGTCGCTCATGGAGACACCGGCCGACGAGAGGATCTTGCGGGCCTCGTCGGCGTTGCTCGCCGCGCTGAGCTGCTGGCGCAGCTCAGCGTTATTCTCGACAGTTGCCAGCACCTCGGATGCGCTCGACATGCTGCTGCTCCTTTTCTAAAGGGCGGATCGCGCCGATTGACGTCTGCACGCCGGCGTCGTTGTCAACAGGCCCACCCGACGGCGACTAGTGACAGTCGACGACACGTCGCGTGCTGTAGTCGGCTGTTCATTTGGCCCCCGCCAACGCCAGGCGCCGTGACATTACCGGCGGTACCCTGCACTGTCAATGGCCTGGGCGCAAGCCAGCCGTCGTTTTCTTTGGCGGCGATCAAGCTCGTTAGTTGCAGTTATTATGCGTCAAGTTCGCTCGAGTAGCCGAGCTGTTCGGCAAGCTCTTGGAGTTTGGATCTCCAGGATCCCGAAAGGCGCGCCGCGGCCGGGACCAACTCGGCCGGCGGCGCTGGTGGGCAGCGCAGCGACGGCGCCGCGGTGAACAAGCGGTCCATCCCGCTGCCAGTCGCCTCAGGGCGATCGGCGAGCCAGGAGCTTTCGGGGTGCTCGACACCTGCGAGCGCGTCGGCATCGCTTCGGATCTCGAGGAAGTCAGCGATCCTCGCGGCCATGCTCCGCGGAGCGCTGACGAGTTCCTCCCCCCGCACCTGTAAGACCGCCTCGGGCCGTCGAGCCGCAAAAGCGAGCGCGCGGCGATGCGCCCGGCACCACAAGAACGCGGCGTAGGTCCACGAGGCTTGCTCGCTGGCTTCGGACCACGGGGCGCCACCCACCTCGTGCCAGTGACGGATCTGGCGCTGCAAGGAGCCGAGGCTCGTCGCGGGGTGCCGCGTCAGATGCAAGAACTGCGCGTCGGGGAAGGCCTCGCAAAAGCGCTCGAGGGATCGGTCGCTCGCCAGGGTGACCGGCGACTTCTCGATGCCACGCCGTGGCGCCACCTCGGCGAGCATCGCACGATACAGATCGGTCGTCGCCCAGGCCGCCCGCTCCTCGACATAGGCGCGCGCCGCGGCGCGCGCTGCGGGGTCGTCGCGCCCGTCGTGCAGGTAGGCGATCGTTCGCATCAGCCCTGGCATGCCGCGAGAGGGATCGTGCCCGGCGAGCGCGTCGGCGCTGGCGAGCGCGTCGGCGACGCGCTCGGCCGCAAACAGCTCGAGCTCAGGGAAGCCAAAGAGCTCGGGGTGCTGACCGAGCATGGCGACGGTCACCGAGGAGAACGAGCGGGGTGGGCACAGCACGCAGATCGGTGACCGCTCGGGCGATCTTGCCATGAGCCCCACCGGATCAGACGAGCTGGCGAAGGGCCAGGCGACGAAAGACGCCGTCGCGGGCCATCAAGGCGTCGTAGCTGCCCGACTCCACGAGGCGCCCTCGCTCGAGCACGTAGATGCGGTCCGCGCCTTGGACTGTCGAGAGTCGGTGCGCGATCACGACCCGGGTCACCTGCAGGCGCGAGACGCTCTCGGTCACGATCGCCTGGGTGATGTTGTCGAGCGCGCTCGTGGCCTCGTCGAAGAGCAGGATCCTCGGCTTCAGCGCGAGCGCCCGAGCGATCAAGATGCGCTGGCGCTGGCCCCCCGAGACGACGCCGCCGCCCTCGACGATCACGGTCTCCATGCCCATCGGCATCGCACGGATGTCCGCGGCGACCCCGGCCGCCTCGGCGGCCGCCCACGCCTCGTCTCGGGTGATCGGCAGGCCGCCGGCGATGTTGGAGAAGATCGTCCCGGGCAAGAGCCGGGCCGACTGGATCACCGTGCCGATCTGGCGGCGGACCGCGGCGGTGTCGAGCGTGCCGAGGTCGCTGCCGTCGTAGACGACCGAGCCCAGCTCGGGCGTCTCGAAGCCGAGCAGCAGGCGGACGAGCGAGGACTTGCCCGCCCCAGACGGGCCGACGATGGCGATGAACTCGCCCGGCGCCGCCTCGATCGAGACGTCGTCGAGGACGAAGGGGCCATCGGGGCTGTAGCGGAAGCTGACGTGGCTGACCTCGACACTCCCGCTCAGCACGCCCGGCTGCTCGCGGCCCCCGCCGACTTCCACCTTCGCCTCGAGGATCGGCCGGGGCAGCTCGAGCAGCGGAACGACGACGGCGATCGTGCTGAGGCCGGCGACCATCGCGATCAATGCCCCGGTCACCTGGGCGAGCGCCGTGGTGAACTCGATGTAGCTGCCCACCGAGACGGCGCCGAGCCCGGTGGTGGCGACCACTCCGGTGACGGCCAAGGTGGTGAGCGACGGCCAGGCCGTGGTGAAGACCGACAGCCCCGCGCCAAGACGTCCGGAGCGGTAGGCGGCGCGGCTCTGGTCGGTGAAGCGCCGGGCCCAGGTGGCGAATCCGCGGCGCTCGGCCGCCGCGACGCGCAGCTTGTTGATCCCCCGGATCAGCTGGAGGCTGAGGGACTGGGCGCGGTTCTGCGCGGCGATCTGGCGCCGCGTGAGACGGGTCTGGAACAAAGTGACGAGGACGATCGCGGCGAGTTGGAACACGACGAGCCCCGTGCCGACCCAGAACAGGGCTCCGCCCGCCGCGGCGAGCAGGTAGATGTTGAAGAGCGAGAAGATGCCGTTCAGCACCGTGGCGACGATGCCGTCGGAGAGGATCTGCTGGGCCATCTCCACTGAGCGCGCCCGGTTGGAGAGCGCGCCGACGAGGTGCTTGCCGAAGAAACCGGCCGGGAGACGCAGCAATCGGTCCCACAGCGCGCTCGTCGCGCGGTTGGAGAAGCGGGCGCGGATGCGGATGAAGGCCACGCCGCGGGCGAGCGACCCGAAGGCGACCGAGACGGCGACCAGCCCAAGGGTCAGCACGGCGATCCCGAGCCTCCCGCGCTCGTCGCCCGGGATCATCTCGTTGAAGATCTTCCCCGTGAGGATCGGCGTGATCAGGCTGGCGATCCCGGCGAAGGATCCGAAGACGAGCAGCCAGGCGAGATCCCAGCCCGAGCCAGAGAGGCCCTGGCGGATCAGGGCGCCGATGCTGCGCGCCTCCTCGGCGAGCGGCCGGTAGAGCGAGACCGCCTCGTCGCCAAGCCCGGCGGCGACTGCCGCGTCGACGTCGTACATCTCCCGGCGGATCGGGTCGCACACCCGGTAGCGGCGCGGGCCGCGCACGAGCGCGACCGGCTCGCCGTCGATGCGCCGGTAGCCGATGATCGGGCCGAGCTCCTGGCGCCACCAATCCGGCGGCAGCCCGACCGTGCGGGTCCGCGCGCCGCCGATACGCGCCGCGGCGCGCACGCGCTCGTCGGCGGGCAGCGAACGATCGAGGCGCGCCAGCGCCGGCTCGTCCTCAGCGAGGTCCGAGCCGAGCTCGGCGAGGACCACGCTCACCGCGACGGCCGCCGGATCACTGCTGCGCGGGCGCACGTCGACGCGGCTCGGCGCCGACAGCACGCGGGCGAGCTCGTCGACCGCTCGTTCCTGGCTGGCCACGTCGGCGTCTTGGAGCCGCAACGCCTCACTCGATCGGCGGTGGCGGAGCGCCGCCACCTCGTCGGCGAGCACCGTCAACGCGAGCTCATTGAAGCGACGCAGGCTCTCCGCACACGCGGGTCCCTCCAGGGCCGCCGCATCGAGCACCTCGACGCGGCTCTCGTCGAGCGCGCGCACCCATGCCTCGTCGGCGAGGGGGAGCGGGGCGTCGCCGGGCCCGATCGCCGCCGACTCGGCTCCGACGAGGGCGAGCAACCCGGCGGTGCAGCGGACGAAACGCACCCCGCTCTCCAGATGGAGCGACGCTCCCGCCGCCATCTCCTGTCCGCCGGGGACGAGCAGGCCAAGACCCGTCGGCACCTGTCGGTTCCGGGCAAGGCGGGCGGAGATCGCCGTCACCCACGATTCGATGGCGGCGGCGGGATCAAGGCCCTCGAGGGCGCCGGCGAGCAGGTCGGCGAGGCGCACGGGCGCGAGCGCGGCGGCGCCGGCCCCGGTCACGAGCAACGAGAGCGGGCGCTCGGCGGTGGCGGGGGCACCGAGGACGAGATCCCCAGGCTCGAGCGTGGCGAGGAGGTGGCGCTGGCCGAGCCCGTCTGCGCCCTCGACCGCAAAGACGAGCACGTGGCCCGACTCGACGACATGCGCGCTCGCCGCGTCGTCGAGGACAACGGAGCGGTTGGCTCCGAGCGGCACCGTCAAGCGCTGACCGACCGTCATCGTCAGCTCTCGATCAGTCGGGCGTAGGCACCGTCGGCGGCGACGAGCTCGTCGTGGATCCCGCGCTCGACGACCTTGCCGCGCTCGAGGACGATGATCTCGTCGCTGTCGCGGATCGTCGACAGGCGGTGGGCAACGATCAAGCAGGTGCACCCGCGACGGCGGATCGCGGCGTCAACGAGCTCTTCTGAGAGGGGATCAAGGGCGCTCGTCGCCTCGTCGAGCACGAGCAGCGCCGGGTTGCGGGCGAGCGCCCGGGCGATCTCGAGGCGCTGGCGCTGGCCGCCCGAGAAGTTGCTGCCTCCCTCCGCGACCCGGCTGCGCAGCCCGCCCGGGCGCGCCAGCACGTCCTCGAGGACGCTCGCGTCCTCGAGCGCAGCGAGCAGGTCGAGCTCGCCGAGATCGTCGTCCCAGAGGCTGAGGTTGTCCTGGATGCTGCCGTCGAAGAGCAAGATGTCCTGGTCGACCATCGCAACGGCTTCGGCGAGAACCGTCCGGTCGATGGCGCTGCGAGTCTTCCCGTCGAAGCGCACCTCGCCCGACCACGGTTTGTACAGCCCGGCGACGAGCCGGGACACGGTCGACTTGCCGCTCCCGCTCGCGCCGACGAGGGCGACGCGCTGGCCCGGCTGGACGTGCAGGCTGAGCTCCTCGATGAGGGGCGCCTCGAGCGGGTTGTAGCCAAAGGTGACCGATACGAGCTCGAGCTCCCCGCGAAGCGGCGCCGCCGGGCTGGCCGCGACCGCTCGGGGCGTGGCGAGGGAAGGCTCGGGCTCGGACCGGCCCGAGCGCAGGGGTGCGGAAGGACGGCGAGACCCGCCGCCGTCAAGCTCGGGATCGGGCGGGGTCCGCAGCACGTCATCGAGGCGCGCCAGGTTGCCCGCCATGGACTGCACGGTGCCATAGCTCGACACCAACAGGCCGATCGGAGAGAGGAAGCCGCCCATCAGCGCTTGGAAGGCGACCAGCGTGCCAAGGGTGATCCGGCCGTCCATCACCTGGACCGCGCCGATCCCGAGCATTGCCGCGGACGACAGCGAGGTCAGCACGGTCGGGGCGGCCGTGAGCCAGATGCTCACCCGCTCGTATTGCTGGCGGGACTCGATGAGGTCGGCGAGCTTGCCGAGCCAGCTGCGGAACAGGTCGTCCTCGCCACCGCTCGCCTTCACGGACTCGATCAGCGCGATGCCACCGGCGACCGATCCGGACATGCTGGAGGTCGAGCGCGTCAAGCGCTGGGACAGGTCCGTGCGCGCCTTCGAGGAGACCGACAAGAGCATCACGTTGGCAAGGGCGATGACGATGACGACGAGCGCCAGCTGCCAGTCGTAGATCGCCATCAAGACGAAGTAGAACGACGCGGTCAGCACGCCGAGCACGGCCTGGGTGAACGGGCCGGACAGCGCCTGGGCGACTTGGTCATTGAGGGTCGAGCGGAATGCCAGCTCGCCGGGGGCGCGCTGGGCGAAGAAGGACGCCGGCAGCTTCAGCAGATGGTCGATCGTCTCGGCCGACATGCGCACCGAGAGCTTGGTCGACAGTCGCAGCATCGTCAGCTGCTGCAGCCACGACAACACGAGCTGCACGAACGCGGCGATCGCCATGCCGATCACGATCACGGGTAGCCAGTTGGTGCGCTGGCCGACGAGGAAGCTGTCCATGAACGCCCGCGACAGCGCCGGGACCGCCACGCCCGGTGCCACGAGCAGGAGTCCCGCGAACACCGCAAAGGCGACCGCCGACTTGGCGCGTCCGATCCGGCTGAGAAGACTGGCGATCAGCGAAGGCCGCTTGCCGCCCCGCACGAAGCCCTCGCCCTTCTCAAAGGTAAGGGCGATGCCCGTGAAGTTCACGTCGAACTCCTCGTCTGGAACCGTGCGCGGCCCGGTTGCCGGGTCGTTCAGGTAGACCTTGCCGTTGCGGAAGCCTTCGACCACCAAGAAGTGGTTGAACTGCCAGAAGACGATCATCGGCAGGTCCATGGCCCGAAGCTGGGACGGCTCTTTGCGCCAGCCGTGCGGGACGAGGCCGTAGCGCCGCGCCGCCTTCATGATGTTGGCGGCCTTGCTCCCGTCCCGGGAGATCCCGCACGCCTCGCGCAGCTCCTCCAAGGGGACGATGCGGCCGAAGCAGCCGAGCACCATGCCGAGCGAGGCGGCGCCGCACTCGGTGGCCTCCATCTGCAAGAGCGTCGGCGTCTTGACGCGCCGATTGACCGCCGGCTCGGCGAGCGCGGTGCTCATCGACGTGCACCAAGAGAGGGCTTCGGCGCTCGACGCATGGCTCAGAACGCCGACTTGATCGGCGCTTCGCTCGCCACCCGCACCGAGCCGGACAGGATCGTGCCAGGCGTGATCGGGAAGTCCGGCCCAGATCCCGAGCTCCACTCATAGCCGCTCGCCGTGTTGGGGTTGCGCTCCAAGGTCACGTCGACCTCGAGTGCCGTGCCGAGCTTGGAGACGAGGCCCACCAACCCCTGTCGCTCGCCGACGAGCGAGACGACGTTCTGCTGGGTCACCGGCAGCGGCGACACGAAGTTCACGATGCCCTTGATCGTCCCGTACTGCGAGGCCGGGGCGGTCGAGGGCGAGACATCGACGCGCATCCCGACCTGCACGACCTTGCCCGCCGCCCCGCTCACGAACATCACGCCGGAAAGCGGTGAGTCAGACGGCAGGAGCTCGGCGATCGGCGTCCCGATGCCGACAAAGGAGCCCTGGGAGACGAACTGCTCGTCGATCGTACCGGCGACGGCGCTGTCGACGTCCATCGCCTTGCCGTTCGGGCCGATGACCGTGGCGATCTCCTGGCCGGCGGCGACCTGGACCCCCACGCCGACCGCCATGTTGCTCACCACGCCGGTCGCCGTGGAGTGCACCTCGATCACGCCGGCCGAGGGCAAGAGGACCCCCACCGCGCTCACCGTCGTCGGTGCCTGGCCGGCGATCGCCCAAGCCAGCGCCGCCCCCACCGCGAGCAGGCACGCTGCGAGCGCGACCCAAAGTGGGCCCGAGGTGATCCGCAGCGCGCTGTCGAGTGCCTCACGGACGCTCAGCTTCTGCAGTGCCTGTTGGCGGAAGAGGCCGGCGCCGCCCGGGCCGCCCACAGGGGCGCTCGGCGCCGGCGCCTCGGCCTCGCGCGTGGCGCTCGGCGCGCCCCCCGCTGGCTCGTGCTCCTCGCTCATCGCCCCCTCCCGGTGCCTAGGACTGCTGGGGTGCGCGTTGCACCACGGCCTCGCGCACGCCGCCGCCCGGCGTCGCGACCAGGCGGGCGAGCGGCATCATCTCGCCGACCTGCGAGCCGGCGGTGTCGAGCGCGAACGGTCCGGCGAGCGTCGTGACCTTGCCCGAGAGCGCGTGCGCCGCGGCGCGCAGGTCAGCCGTGGTCAGGCCGGTGGCGTGCGCGAGCGTCGCCTGCACGACGAGACCGGCCACGTAGCCCGCGACGTCGAGGTCGCTCACCGTCGACTCACGACCTGGCGCGTAGGCCCGCAGGAACTGCGCCGTGCTCATGCCGTAGTTCGCCTTGAAGGCGATGAGCGGCGGCCCGAGGTAGGTGTAGATGCCGTTCAATGACTTGGCACCGAGGCTGTCGAGGAACGTCGGCAGCGTCAGTCCGGGGAAGGCCGTGAACACGAAGGGGAAGTGCACGTTGGCTGCGGCGAGGTCGCCGAGGAAAGCGAGGTCGTTGGAGCCGTAGCCGAACTCGAGGACGGCTTGCACCCCTGCTTGGCGCATCGAGGTGATCACCTGGGCGTAGGAGCTGGTGCTCGTCGGCACGGCGGTCACCACTGAGGGGATGACGTCCGCCTGACCGAGCGCGTTCTCGACCGTCGTCGCCTGGGCCTGGGAGAAGTCGTTGGCGTCATAGACGATGCCAACCTTGTCGAGATGCCGGCGCAGCAGGTAGGTCGAGATCACCCGCGGCCACAGCGCCGAGCTCGGCAGGGAGGTGAGCACGAGATCGGGGTCGCCGTTTCCAAAGATGCTCTCGGTGAAGAACCCCGGGGCCGTGGCCGTCGGGTCAAAGAGCAGCACCCCGTTCTCCTGGGCGAGCGGCACGACGACCGAGGTCAGCACCGAGCCGAAGTCGGAAACGAGGATGTTGACGTGGTCCTGCTCGATGAGCTTGGCAGCGAGCGCGCTCGCCTGGGAGGTCGAGCTCTGGTCGTTGTAGGCGATCAGGCGCACCTTGACCTTGCGACCGTATGCCTTGACGTACGTGCCTCCATGTTCATTCACCCGCTTCGCCCAAAAGCGCAGCCCGCGGTACTGCGCAAGCGACGAGGGGGCGTACGGCCCCACGCTCGCATACAGCGTGCCAACAGTGATCGATTGGGGCACCGACGCGGCGCTCTGCGCGGAGCAGCCGGCGAGCGCGAGGCCGAGGGCCGCGGTGGCGACGAATGCGCCCAGCCTTTGCGCTCCCCGGCGCGGCCTTTGCATAGCGGCGCTCATGATGGCAGAGCGCCGGGGGCGCCACAAGGGTCAGCTTGATCGGTCGATCATCTGCTGGCAGGCACGCTGGTCGAGCAGCGGGCGTCCCGCGAGGCTCGCGATCTCGGCGAGTTCGCCGGGCGTCTCGGGCGCAGCCAACACGCCGTGTACCCCCGGCGTGCTCAGTGCGAAGTGGTAGGCGTCGCGATACAGCTCGCCCACCTCCCGGCCTTCCGCCAGCGCCGCGGCGCGCTGGGCGGCGCTCACCGACGCGGCGGCCTTGAAGACAAAGCGCCGCTGGGTGCCGGTCCCTCCCGCCAGGAGCGACTGCGCACCGGGGCGACGCGCGTTGCAGCGGACGAGCGCGAGATCGAGATCGGCGGTGGCGAGCCCGCGGGCGGTGGCGACGTCGTCGTGGAACGACATCGCGATGGCACCGATTCCAAAGGCACCGCGCGCCCGCAGCCGGCGCAGGACCTCGAGGCGCGGCGCGAAGTCGGCCGCCGTCGCCGCACCGGCAACCGCCACATCGATGTGGCCGATCTCGGGGCCGAGCGCCTCGACGGCTTCGGCGAGCGCTGCCGCCACCATGTCGGGATGGGGAACGTAGGTCGCGACCGCTACCACGATCGACTCGCGTGGCCGTACCCCGGCGCGGACCAACTCGCGCACCGCGACCCGCATGGCCTCGTAGCGGGGCCAGTGGAGATCGGCGCTCACGAAGAAGAAGTTCACCCCGTGCTGAGCGGCCGCGAGCACCGTCTCCGGCAGGGCGATCATCCCAAGGCACAACGGGCTCACCATGAGGCGCGGCCCCGTCGGGCTCGACCCACCGATCGCCTGCCGCTCGCTCAGCCTGGGGACGACAGCCAGATCGTGGTCGGCCTCCACGCCATGACGCTACTGGCCCGCGCCAGCTCAGTCCTCCTCTGCGAGCAGCAAGTAGAGCTTGCGACGGGCCTCGCTCAAGACCTTCTCGGCGGCTTCGAGCTGTTCGGGCGTGCCGTTGCGCATCACCTGCGCGAAGGCCGCCATGAACTGACCGGCCGACTTGCGCAGCTGAGCGATCCCCGCCGGCGCCCCGGCACCGAGGTCTTGCCACGGGGCGCCCCGTGCCGCTAGCTCGTCGGCGGCCGCCTCGCTCCCCGCGTCGGTCAGCCGGAAGCTCCGCTTGCCCTGGTCCTCTTCGTGCTCGACGAGGCCTTCGTCCTCGAGCAAGGACAGGGTCGGGTACACCGAGCCGGGCGAGGGCCGCCACATCCCCTCCGTGCGCTCCTCGAGCTCTTGGATCATCTCGTAGCCGTGCATCGGCCGCTCCGACAAAAGCGCCAAGATCGCCGCCCGCACGTCGCCTCGACGGGCCCGTCCGCGCCCGAATCCCCCGCGGCCACCGAAGGGACCCGCAAAAGGCGGACCAGCCCACGAGCCGAAGCCGGCCGGATCAAGGCGGTGGCGGGGGCGGTGTGCGCGCGCTTCAGAGCGCGCCGCAAAGCGCGCCGGTCCGAGCGGATGGCCAGTTCGGCGATGGGACATCACAGCCTCCTCACGACGCTGCGCTGCGTGTGCGAGCGTCTCGTACAAGCATATCGCGATATATCGCTAATCGGTCGAGCGCGCCGTGCTGATCGGGTGTGTCCTCTTGCGACCGCTAGGAGGCGGCGGTCGAGGGCGCAGGCTCGGCATCCTCGAGCACGAGCCCGTCGCGCAGCACGATCGACCGGCCGCGGAGAGCTGGGATGCGGGGCCCGGGGAGAAGGATGCCGGTGAGGTTGAGGGGGTCGGCCGCCGAGAGCCGGATGACCTCCCCATCAGGAGGGCTGGCGGCGACCGCACGCAGCTGCTCGAGCGCCTCGGGCAGCGCGAACTGCTCGCCCGTCGGTCCGCCGACGAAGCGGCCACCCCGGATGAGGCCGCGGGCCTCGAGCCGCCGTAGCGCCCAGAGGACCTCCCGCCAGGGCGTGGCCCCGAGCTCGCGTAACACGAGGTCCCGGAAGACCACCCCCCAGCGGGTGAGCAGCTGGGTGGCGACCGCCTCGGCGAGCTCGTCGGGATCGAAACCCTCGGGCTCGGCGTCCTCGAGCACGGACCATCGGCCGCCGGCGAGTGCCGGCGAGAGCGCCGGGGTCGTCGCGCTCGGCCGGCCGAGGCGGCGCAGGGGGCGGCGAGGGCCGCTCCGGCTCACCGAGCGGTAGCGGCCTGCCAGCAAGCCGCGCACCGCGGCAAACCCGTCGGCCGTGAGCCAGCCGCGCGCCGCGCCATCCCAGAGCGCCTCGGCGATCTCGAGTGGCAACCGGCCCGTGATCCGGCACAGATCGGCGAAGAAGAGCGCGCCACGCTCGCGCAGCGCCTCGAGCACCTCGCCGGTCGCGCCGGGTCCCGGTTCGGCGGGTCGGCTGGAACCCCGGGACGCCGCCAGCAAGAAGGCGAGGTCGCTCCGGCGCACGATGCTGAGCGGGGTCGCTCGCGAAGGCGCCGCCCCCGAGCGGCGGGGAGCCGTCTCAGGGTCCTCCGCTCGAGTTGACAGACGGCCCCACGCAATCTCGCCGTTCGCGCAGGCCTCGTCCAGCAGGCGGGGCGAGTACTGGGCCACGCGAGCCGCCAGCACCGCGTCTTCCCACGCGCCGACCGGGAGCTCGTAGCCCTGCAGCTGGTCGACCACTTCGAGCAGACCACGGGCACCGAGCAGGCGCGTGTTCGTGGCGACGTGCTGCCAGCGGCAGAAAAAGCGCATGAGATCTTGCACGCTGACGGGCGCGAATGCCCGCCGCTCGCGGTCTCGCATGCGGGCGTGGATGCGCGCCACCAGGCGCCGCGCACACCAGCGATCGCCCATCACCCGTAGCGCCCCGCCCGTCGCCTCGATGGTGACGAGCGCCACCTCGAGCGCTGCCGGGCTCAGCGGCCCGATGCGGGCGGCGAGCTCGGCAGGAGTGGTCGGCCCCATCCGTTCGAGATGGCCGCGCACCGCGTCCGCGAGCGCCTCCTCGGGCGTCACCTCCACCGTCGCCAGGACCCGTGGCAAGACCGGCTCGGGCGCGACGCGCGCGTCGGGGAAGAGCGCGTCCACCGCGCGGCGCCGCTCGGCAGCGGCCCAGCGGGGCGCCCCGTCGAGGTGCACCACCATCGCCCGACCCGCCTCGACCAGCTTGGCGAACAGCGCCTCGTAGGCCGGCAGCGGCGCGACGACGATGCAGGAAACGAGGGCCTCGTGGAGCTCGTCGGCGTCTCGAGGGGCGATCGCCGCCTGAGCGGCGACCTCGGCGACGATGTCGGGATCGAGCACCGACAAATCCCGCGCCTCAAGGGGCAGTCCGCGGCGCGTGGCGACCGCCCGGGTGCGGCGCTCCTCGAGCGGCGCGTCGTCGAGGAAGGTGTAGGGGCGTCCGTTCAAGATCTCGTGCGCGAGCACCGATGGCTCGGTCGTGTCCACGCAGTGGAGCGCGACCGATCCCGACCGCAGCCCGGCGACGAGCTGGCGCAGCCCGTCGAGGTCCATCGCCTCGCTGCAGCAGTCTGCGATCGTCTGGTTGACGATCGGATGGTCGGGGGGCTCGATCGGGCCGGTGACGTTCTCCTGGCAGGCGGCGAGCATGGGGAAGATCGCCGCCATCAGATCATCGGCCTCCATCCGCTGGATCGCCGGGGGGAGGTGACGGCTTCCGCGAAAGCGCGGGGAGACGAGGGACCGGGACAGGTTCCAGCGCCAGCGCGAGGTGAAGATCGGCGTCGGCAGCACCGCCTGGACGAGCACGTCGCCGACGGTCCCAGGCGACAGGTAGCGCCCCACCTCCTCGAGCGGGAAGGCGTGCTGCGGCCCGAGCGACAGCACCGCGGCGTCGTCGCCCGCGGCGGCCTGGAGCTCGAAGTCGAAGCTCCGGCAGAAGCGCTTGCGCAGCGCGAGGCCGAGCCCGCGGTTGATCCGCCCGCCGTAGGGCGAATGCACGACGAGCTGCATCCCGCCGGTCTCGTCGAAGAAGCGCTCGAGGACGAGCCGCTCCTTAGTCGGCAGCACGCCAAGCTGGGCGAGCCCGGTCGCGAGGTAGGCGACGGCTTCTTCGACCGCCCGCCCGCTCTGGCCGGTCCAGGCCTCGAGCGCGCGGCAGGCCGCGGGTGGGCCGCCGGCGTGGAGCTGGCCTTCGACGAGCGCGCGCAGCTCGGACACTGCGTCCGCGAGCTCGTCGGTGCGCGCCGGGGCCTCACCGAGCCAAAAGGGCAGGGTCGGCGCCGCGCCCTCGGCGTCGACGACCCGGACCACGCCGGTCTCGACGCGCCGCACCCGCCAAGAGTTGGTGCCGAGCAGGAAGACGTCCCCGGCCATCGACTCAACGGCGAAGTCCTCGTGCACGGTCCCGACGAGCACCTCGTCCGGCTCGGTGATGACCTTGTAGTCCGCGAGCTCGGGAATCGCCCCGCCCGAGGTTGTGGCGACGAGGCGAGCGCCACGACGCGGACGCAGCACCTTGTTCACTCGGTCGTGGTGCAAATAGGCGCCGCGCCGACCGCGGCCGGTGGTGACCCCTTCGGCGAGGAGCTCCACCACGTCCTCGAGATCCTTGTCGGAGAGGTCGCGGTAGGGAGCGGCGCGGCGCACCAGTGCCGCAAGCGCCTCCTCGGCGATCCCTTCCTCGCCCGCCGAGGCGCACTCGGCGACGATCTGCTGGGCCAAGATGTCGAGCGGGGCCTTCGGCATGACGATCGCATCGAGGCGGCCCTCGGCGACGGCCCCGAGGAGCGCCAGGCACTCGACGAGCTCGTCCCGGGTGAGCGGGTAGAGCCGTCCCCGCGGGATCCCGCCCAGGCGGTGCTCGGCCCGGCCGATGCGTTGCAAGAAGGTCGCGATGGAGCGCGGCGAGCCGAGCTGGCAGACGAGGTCCACCGGACCGACGTCGATGCCGAGCTCGAGCGATGCGGTGGCGACGACGCCCCGCAGCTCTCCTGAGCGCAGGCGTTGTTCCACCCGCAGGCGCCGCGCCGTCGACAAGCTGCCGTGGTGCGCGGCGACGAGGTCCTCTCCCACGACCTCGCCGAGGAGATGGGCAAGCCGTTCGGCCATGCGGCGCGTGTTGACAAACACCAGCGTGGTGCGATGCGCGCGCACGTGCTCGGCGAGGCGCGCGACCACGTCCTGCAGCTGCTCGGTGGTCGAGACCGCGCCGAGCTCCTCGCTCGGCAGTTCGATCGCCACCTCCATGGGGCGCCGGTGGCCGACATCGACGACGGCGCAGCGTGCCGTGCCATTCTGTTCGGTGCGATCTGGCCCTCCCCCGACCAGCAGCCGCGCGATGTCCTCGATCGGGCGCTGGGTGGCCGACAGGCCGATCCGGATCGGCCGCCGACCGCCCGCCGCCACGACACCCGCCTCGAGGCGCTCGAGGCTGAGCGCGAGGTGCGCGCCGCGCTTGTCGCGGGCGAGCGCGTGGATCTCGTCCACGATCACCGTCTCGACGGTCTCGAGCATCGCCCGTCCCCGCACCGACGTCAGCAGCAAGTAGAGCGACTCGGGCGTCGTGACGACGATGTCGGGACGGTCCCTCACCATGGCGGCGCGCGCCGATGCGGGCGTGTCGCCGTTTCGCACCGCGACCCGCACCTCGGGGACGGGGCGCCCGAGCGCCTCGGCGGCCGCAGCGATCTCGGTGAGCGGCGTCTCGAGGTTCTGGGCGACGTCGACGGTGAGCGCCCGCAGCGGCGAGACGTACAGCACCGAGGTGCCACACCGCTCCTCGCTGGGATCGCGCCGCGCGCAGCGGTCGATCGCCACCAAGAAGGCGGCGAGCGTCTTGCCCGAGCCCGTCGGCGCTGCGACCAAGGTGTCCTGGCCCCCCGCGATGGATCGCCACCCGAGCGCCTGTGCCTCGGTCGGCCCGGCGGGAAAGCGGGCGCGAAACCATCTCCCGATCGCGGGATGGAACGAGGCGAGGACCGCTTCGCCCTCGCTGCCGGCGAGGGCGATCCCTCCCAGCTCACGGTCGTGCGCGCTGGCCGACGGAGCCGACGTTGTCACCTCGAGAGCGTACCGCCGCGCTGTATCAGCGCCCCCGGCGCGCTGTCGCGACCACCGTCCTGCTCAGCTGCCCGGGCGCTCGCGTCGCAGCGCGACCGCGCCTGACCACCACCGTCCCGAGAAGCGCCAGCTCGGCGCGGCGCGCCGCCAGCCGCTCGCCGGTGCCGGGCGCGGCTCGGGGCGCGGCCAGCACTCCTCCACCGCGAGCGCGATGGCCACGAGCACTTCCGGCGCCGGGGCGAGGCGGCCGTAGCGATCCGCTGGCCCGGCGCCGTCCAGCAGCTCTCCGAGAGCGGCGCGCTCACTCATAGCGGGATGTTGCCGTGCTTGCGCTTGGGCAGGTCCTCGCGCTTTGCGGCGAGCATCTCGAGGTTGCGGGCGAGCACGGCACGGGTGTCCGCCGGATCGATGACCTCGTCGACATAGCCGCGCTCGGCTGCGATGTAGGGGTTCGAGAAGCGCTCGGTATAGGCGGCGACGAGCTCGGCGCGGCGCGCCACGGGATCCTCGGCAGCCGCGAGCTCGCGGCGGTGCACGATCTCGACCGCTCCGTCCGGGCCCATGACGGCGAGCTCGGCCGAGGGCCAGGCGAAGGAGAGGTCCGTCCCGATCGACTTCGAGTCCATGACGAGGTAGGCGCCGCCGTAAGCCTTGCGGACGACGACTTGGATCCGCGGCACGGTCGCCTCGCAGTAGGCATAGAGGAGCTTGGCCCCATGGCGGATGATGCCGCCGAACTCCTGGTCGGTGCCCGGCATGAAGCCGGGGACATCGACGAAGGTCACGAGCGGGATGTTGAAGGCGTCGCAGGTGCGCACGAACCGTGCACCCTTCTCCGAGGCGTCGATGTTGAGCACCCCGGCGAGCACCGATGGCTGGTTGCCGACGATCCCGACGACCCGCCCGCCGATCCTCGCGAAGCCACAGGTGAGGTTGGCCGCCCAGTGCGTGAAGTACTCGAGGTACTCGCCGTCATCGACGACCGCGGCGATGAGCTGCTTCATGTCATAGGGCTGGTTCGGCCGCGTGGGCACGAGCTCGCGCAGCTCCGGGCACGAGCGATCCGTCGCGTCGCTCGACAGCGCGCTCGGCGGCTCTTCGATGTTGTTCGAGGGCAGGAACGAGAGCAGGTAGCGGACGTCCTCGAGGCAGCTCTTCTCGTCGGGCGCCACGAAGCTCGCCACCCCCGAGCGGGTCGCGTGCGTCATTGCCCCACCGAGCTGCTCGTGGTCGACCTCTTCGCCGGTCACGGTCTTCACCACGTCCGGCCCCGTGATGTACATGTGGCTCGTCCCCTGGACCATGAAGACGAAGTCGGTCAGTGCGGGCGAGTACACGGCTCCGCCCGCCGATGGCCCGAGGATCACGCTGATCTGCGGGATCACGCCGGACGCCTTGGTGTTGCGCAGGAAGATCCCGCCGAAGCCGTTGAGGGCGACCACCCCCTCTTGGATCCGGGCCCCGCCGCCATCGCACAGGCCGATGAGCGGCTTGCCGGTCTTCAGGGCGTGGTCTTGAACCTTGTGGATCTTGGCCGCGTGCGCCTCGCCGAGCGACCCGCCGATCACGGTGAAGTCCTGGCTGTACACCCACACCCCACGACCGTCGATCGTGCCAAACCCCGTGACGACACCGTCGGTGTAGGGGCGGTTGTGGTCGAGCCCGCTGCCGTAGGCGTGGTGGCGCACGAGCGCGTCGAGCTCTTGGAATGACCCCTCGTCGAGCAGAAGCTCCAGGCGCTCGCGGGCCGTCAGCTTCCCCTTCGCCCGCTGGGCCTCGATCGCCCGCTCCGTGCCGGCGCTGCGCGCCTGCTCCTGCTTGCGGGCGAGGTCCTCGAGGCGAGCCTGCATGTCCAGGCGGGACGTCTCAACCATGACGGGGAAGGCTAATGGCTCGGCAGCGTGCAGTTGGGAGCGACGCACCGCGGTCGCGCGTCGTTCTGGGGCCGTAGCGGGTCAGGCATCGACCTCGCGCCGGCCCTCGAGCGCCCGGCCGAGCGTCAGCTCGTCGGCGTACTCGAGGTCTCCCCCGACCGGCAGCCCGCTCGCAATCCTCGTCACCTTGACCCCGAGCGGCCGCAGGAGACGCGCCAGGTACATCGCGGTGGCGTCACCCTCGAGGTTGGGGTTTGTGCACAAGATCACCTCGGCCACCTCGTCGGCCTCGATCCGCGCCAGCAGCTCGCGCACGCGCAGCTGCTCGGGTCCGACGCCCTCGATTGGGCTCAGCGCACCGCCCAGCACGTGGTAGCGGCCACGAAACTCACGGGTGCGCTCCACGGCGACGATGTCGCGGGGATCTTCGACGACGCAGAGCTGGGTCGCGTCGCGTCGCGGGTCGGCGCAGATCGGGCACAACGGCGACACGGTGACGTTGAAGCACGCCGAACACAACACCGTCTTCTCTTTGACCTCGACGATCACCCGCGCGAGGCGCAGCGCATCCTCTTTCGCCGCTTTGAGCAGGTGGAACGCAATGCGCTGCGCCGACTTTGGACCGATCCCCGGCAGGCGGCCCAGCTCATCGACGAGATCTTGGATTGGGCCGTCAAAGAGCGGCAGGACGGCCTCCTTGGGTCGTCGGCGCCCTCATCGGCCGAGCTCGGGGGGAAGGTCGTCCTCTGCCACGTCATCGGCCTCGTCGGCGTCTTCGTCCTCGAGGTCGGTCGCCTCATCGAGGTCGGCGAGCGAACCGAAGAGGCCGCCGAGCGCGCTGGTGACTGCGCTGCCCATGGCGTCGCGCCGGACGACCTCGAGCTTGGTCGCGAGGTCGCGCAACGCGGCCAGCAGCAGGTCCTCGAGGAGGCTCGGGTCGGCGGGATCGATCACCGAGGCATCGAGGTGCACCGCGGTGAAGCTGAGCTCCCCGGTCGCCTCGATGCGGACCGCCCCATCAGCAGAAGAGCCGGCGACGACCCGACTTCCCGCCGCCTCCTGCGCCGAGGCGAGCTCGCCCTGCAACGACTGCAGGCGCGCGAAGAGATCTCCCGCGCCACCGGTCCCGAACGTCATGGCGTGACCTCCTCCGTGCCGGGGAACGCCCGCAAGAGGCTTTCCTCTGCCCAGCTCACCCCGGGTGCCGTCGGCGGCGGTGCGCCCGGGTCGTTCTCGTCGAGCTCAGCGAGCTCGTCCACCTCCTCCTCGAGGGGAGCCGCGCTGTCCTCGGGCGCGACCGGCGCCCCCGCCTGCGGGGAAGCCGCCGGGCGATCGCGGTCCGCTGGTGCGGCGTCGACGGCGAGGCGCAACGGGAGCTCGCGACCAAAGTGCGTCGAGAGCGCAGCCCGCACCTCTTCGGTCAGTGCGGCAGCGTGGTTGAGGTGCGCCTGGTTCGGCACCGCGAAGACGACCTCGCCGCTGGCCTCGACAAAACGACCGGCTCCGAAGACCGCTCGCACCTTCGGGCGAAGGCGCGGGAACACGTGGTCGCCCCAGGCGGTGACGATCTCGTCCCGACTCGGCACGGCAGCGGGCTCGGTCGGCGCGAGGCGCGGAGCCGGCGCGCCGGACGGGCGGGAACGGGCTGGGTCAGGGCCCGGCGGAGGCGCTGCAGCGCCACCGGGTGCCGCGGGCGACTCGCTGCGGCGGCGGAACGCCCCGAGCGCCGGCCGGCCGGCCGGTGACGGCGGGACCGCCGGCGGCTCGGCTGCCGGCGACTCGGCAGCGGGCGACTCGGTCGCCACGGGAGGCTCAGCGGGAGCCGGGCGCGCCGGGAACGGCGAGCCAGCGCGCCCCGGTGCGGGCCCGGGCGCACTCGGCGTGCCCGGGCGCGTGGCGATTCCCCCCTCCAGCGCCGCCAGGCGCCGCTCGAGGCGCTCCACGCGCTCGGCAAGGGCGGCGGGCGAGTCGTCGGCCGCCGGGTTCGCGAGTCGGATCAGCGCGGTCTCGAGGGTAACGCGGGGCTCGGGAGCCTCACGCATCGCGACGATCGCCGTACCGAGCACCTCCATGGCGCGCACCGTCTTCGCCGTGCCGAGGTCGCGGGCAGCCCCGGGGGGGGCTCCCGCGAGCAGTGCAGGCGCGACGAGCCCGAAGAAGGCTCGGCGCAGCAGCTCGATGAGCTCGACCGCAACCTGTTGAGGGTCGCGGCCGCGGCGCATGGCGGCGGCGATCGCCACGAGTGCCGCGGTGCTGTCCTCGGCGGCGATCGCCGTGACCATCGCCTCGAGCAGGTCGCCCTCGTCGTCAAGGATCCCGGCGGCGGCGACCTGGTCAAGCGCCGACAGCGCGTCGCGCGCCGAACCACGGCCCTTGCGCATCGCCGCGCCGAGCGCGCCCTCGGGTAGCTCGAGCTGGGCGCGCTCCGCCACGTTCTCGAGGAGCTCACCGAGCACGTCCTCGGCGAGCAGGCGGAACTCATAGTGCTGCGTGCGGCTCCGCACCGTCGGGAGCACCTTCTGCGGGTCGGTGGTGGCGAGCACGAAGACGACGTGGTCGGGCGGCTCTTCGAGCGTCTTCAGAAGGGCGTTGGAAGCCGCCGTCGAGAGCATGTGCACCTCGTCGACGATGTAGACCTTCCAGCGCCCAGGAGACGCGAGCGCCGCCCTGGCCACGAGGTCGCGCATGGCATCCACGCCGTTGCTCGACGCCGCGTCGAGTTCGTGGACGTCAAAGGACGTGCCGAGCGCGATCGCCCGACACGAGGCGCAACGCCCGCAGGGCTCGCCCGCTTCCAGCGCCTCGCAGTTGAGCGCCTTGGCGAGGATCCGCGCCGTGGAGGTCTTTCCGGTGCCACGGGGGCCCGAGAACAGGTAGGCGTGCGCGACTCGGCCGTCGCGCACCGCGTTGCGCAGGGCCATCGTGACGTGTTCTTGGCCCCGGACCTCGGCAAAGCGCTGGGGGCGGAAGCGTCGGTAGAGCGAGTGGAAGGCAGGTTCCGACTCAACCGGCACCGAGGCGTCGGCCTCAGCGCGGGACGCGGCCGCCGACGGCGAAGACAGCTCAGTCACCTCTCGAGCCTACGCGTGACGCGACGGCGGCGCCGCCGGGCGCAGCAGCCAGGTCCCCTGCGGCACACGAGAAGATCCGCTGAGAGCTGCTGTCTTCCGACCCTGACTCGGTTCACGGGTTCCCGTTGCGCAGAACCCGGCCGCTGCGCTCGGCGGCGCCGCTACCGGAGAGAACACGATAGCGTTCCGTCGCTCGGAGGAGTGCGAGAGCGGCCGAATCGGCACGATTGGAAATCGTGTGTCGGGCAACCGACCGTGGGTTCAAATCCCACCTCCTCCGCTTCGGGGTCCTTACGAAACCGGGGACCTCGAAGTGACGATTCTCCCGGTCGGAGGTGCCTACAGGCCTTCCGACCGGAGATCGTGGCCGCAACGGTGTGTGGTGGCGACTCGTCCGGGCGCCGCGGAGTGCGCAGCCAGGGATCACACCGGCTCCGCATGAGGATACGCACGCACGGCACCAACACGAGGAGCCCGCTGGCGGGCGGGCTGGTGCGATGCGGGCTGCGAGTGCTCAGGCGGCGGCCGGTGGCCCGGTGCTCGCCGGAGGGGCGGTGGCCTGGTCGATCTCCTCGAAGCCGTGGTCCTCGGGGTCGA
>JAJZBI010000061.1 GCA_021798985.1 Actinomycetes bacterium | reverse complement strand
GGCAGCCACGGCGATTATCTTCACCTTCGGACCTTTCTTGACATCACGTGGGCTTTGCAGACGCCAAGAATCGCAGAGCAATGCATCTGTACCCCGGCCCCAGATGCCACCGCTGCTCGCGCTTGGCCAAACCTAGTGCGTCTGGATTGCATCGCACGAGGGCGGCCTCCGAACTTTCTCTGGCTCAACAGCCCCTCTGAGTGCGATTTATATAGTGGGCCGTGGACACTCCTATTCGAACCTGCGTGACGTGCAGAAACGACTAGACATGCTCGAATCCTGCCTGTAATCGAAGCGTGCGCCTCGCGTCGCTCAGGCGATGGACCAGCAAGCGGGATCCGGTCACGGGGGCCGGGATGGTCAAGCATTCTTCGCCGTAATCCGGTAGAGGGCACTGAACCCCTCGCCGCGGTAAGCGGGACCGGATTCCGACGGCGGGTCGAGCAGGTACATCGAACCCCCGAACGCCACTGCTTCGGTGGTGCCGTAGAGAAGGTCGCCCGGCGAGGAGTAGGCAGGCTTCAACTCCGCCTGCAAACTGATTGCGCCCGTCGAAGGACTGAGAAGGAACACCTGTTGCTGCACCCCGGATGGCTTCGCCACCGCGGTCCACAAGCCTGTGGCGTTGCCGACCATCGCCGAGCTGCTGCCTTGAGCCATGAGGACGCTCCGGATCGCTGGGGCAAGCGTCACCCGATGCACCACGGACGCGTTCGTGCCGCTGACACTCCACACGGTCGTCGCGTTCGGTCCGGGGGCGAGCCACAGCGAATGACCAGACGCCACCATCCAGCGCACGTACTCGCCGTTCGGGAGCGTCAGGACCCGCGATGGTGTGCTCGCACCTGCGGCTACGAAATAGACGGCACCGAGGTCAGCTTTTCCTCCACCGCTGTTCGCCGCCGGTGCCAGCCAGAACCCATCGGCGTCGACGGCCATGATCGGCCGAGAGATGTCAGGCATCGCTACTCGCTGTTCGACAGCGCCGGTGGTATCGGAAACCCGGAGAAGCTGACTGCCGCCCTTCGCGAGTGCGTCGAACAGCCAAAGGTCGCCGTCTCCATAGGTCCAACCGGGCCACCCGTCAGACTCCTGAGGGAACGACATCACGACCGGACCGAGCGCATAGCCCGCCCGGTCGTGCATGACGTGAGAGATGCGGACGGTGACCGTAGCAACTCCGCCACCATCAAAGGGAACCTTCGGCTGCACCGTCACCACCGGAAGGACCTTCTCGCCCTGAAGCGACGGGTTCGCACAGCTGCTCGTCTTGAGGTCACTCAACGCGAGCGTCATTGGATTGACGGCCGCCGAATTGCATTTCGCCGACGCGGACGGAAATCGTTCTTGAACCGCCGGACCGTATAGCAAGATGCGATCGCCAACGCGACCGATATCGCCGTACTTGTCGCTCTTGGAGAGGTCGAGCATCTTGACGTTGGGCGCGAGCGCCGCCGCGTCCGCCGGAGTGTGCGAACCGGAATTGACAGCCGGCGCACGACCACCACTACCCGATTCCCCGACTCCGATCCCGATGCCTGCGCTGCTAGCGAGCAGCAGCACGCCACCAATCGCCCAGCGTCGGCGACGCAAGCGCCGTGCCTCGCGGATCAGAACGTCGGTGTCCGTAGGCACCTGATCCGTCGTCTTCACGCGTTCGTGCAATCCCAACACGGCTGCTCCCTACGAGATGGCCTGGATCATGGCAATGACCTCATCGGGCTGATAGCCCTGCTGACGCGCGAAGATCACGAGCTCCTTCACGCGTGTCATGACGACGCCGCGTTCCGGCGTTCCCGCGACGGTGATCCCTCGACCTCGTCGAAACTCGAGCATTCCCTCGTCGCGCAGCTCACGTAGCGCTCGAAGCACCGTGTTGGTGTTCACACCGAGAACCTTGGCGAGGTCCTTCGCGAGCGGCATGCGCTCGCCCGGCCTGGCCTCGCCTTCGGCGATCGCCCTGCGGATTTCGGCGGCCACTTGTTGGTAGAGAGGGGTGCCCTCTGCCAAGTTGATCGTCACCCGGTCCATAGTGCTAGTTATTATAGTTCTATTCCTAAGAGCCGTCAAGGGCCGCCGCGGTGTGCGTGGCGCTCACATTCCTGCGCTCGATCAAGCGGCGGGAGGGAACGGCAGGCGGCACTACGGGTAGTCTTTGCGCTGGAGCAGGAGGAAGCCGCGACGTCTTTGACCTCCGCGGCCGCGAGAGTCAGAACCCCACGTGACCTGGGGGATCGTCCGCTCAAGAAAATTTCTCCCAAACCCCTTGACTTCCCGTGCGGATCGAGGTCTCATCTCCGCTCCCTGGCACGCTTGTCCGGTCGTGGGCAACGCCCATGACGAACCTGAACTCCCCGATGCCACCGGTCGTCCGACCGCGCACTGTCGCGCCCGGCGCGCCGAACGGCTGCCCTGCTCATGCTCCCCGCCGCTCGCGCGCAGAGCTGCTGGTCAGGCGACTGTTTCAGCGACTTTGTTGGTTTTCGGCGCATTCCCCCCTGTTCTTCTATGGAGGTCGTCGTCCAAGGAGGTCCATGCGACACCGTTGCCACGCTCCCCGATGCCACCAGCACACTGCCGCCCGGTCCTGTCGAGCCCACCGCCGCGGTGGACCGGATGGTCAGGAGCGGGTACCACGCCCGGGGGAGGTCCCGGACCAGTCGGAAGCGGGAGACCTCGCGGATCGCTCTACCTCCGATCCGCGAGCCTCGCGGGTACGAAGACGCCGGTCAGGCCAGCAGTCCCGCGGTCGCGAAGGACCCCGACTGTAGGGGAAGGTTGGCAGTCAAGCTTCTCCGCCTACTCGGCGGGCGGCGATGAACGGGGGCCGCAGCGTAGCGACGAGGATCGATCGGCTCTGCGCCATCGACCACGACATCCTCGGACTGCTCCAGGTCCACCGGGTGCTGACGACGCCACAGCTCATCACGCTCACGCAGCGTCCGGAGCGGACCATCGACTACCGCCTCGCCCGGCTGCGGGAGCGCTCGCTCGTCGACCGGACCCGCCCGTACGCGGCGTCGGGCTCGGCGCCGTTCTACTGGTGGCTGACCCGGGCCGGCGCACGCCTGGTCGAGGGCACCTCGCCCGCTCCGGGCAAGGGGACGCCCAACCCGCTGTTCCTCCGCCACGCGGCCGCCATCGCCGGCCTCCACGTCGCCCTCTGCGACGCCGGCCCCTCGGTCGGACTCACCCTCAGCGAGTGGCGCCGGGACGAGGACGCCTGGGAGGACTGGTCGGGCCATCGGGGCGCCGGGCGCATCCGCCCCGACGCCTACGCCGAGGTCCACCTCGACGTCGACGGCCACGACGGGGTGGCCGGCGCCTTCGTGGAGGTCGACTTCGCCACCATGGACCAGGCGCGCCTGCGGGCAAAGGTGGCCCGGCACCGCAGCTACTGCACCGACACGATCTGGTGGGACCGCCACCCGTGCTGTCCGGCACTGCTGCTGGTGACGACCTCGGAGGCCCGGGTGAACCGGTTCCTGGCTGGCGTCGAGAAGGACCGGCCCCGGCCCTCCCCCTACCCGAGCGAGGACCCCACCCACTACGAGGAGCTGGTGGCGGCGTGCGCCGCCGTCACGTCGCCCGAGGACGCCGTCGTTGCGCCCGTGTGGCGTGCATCCGTGGGAGACGCACCGATGTCGCTCTCGGCGCTGCTCGCGCCGGACGTGCGCCAGTACCGCCAAGTGGTGGCACGCGTCGAGGCCGCACAGCGCCAGCACGACGAGTACCAGCGGCGCCAGCTGGTCCACGACCTCCACCGAAATGCCCGGGCGGTGGCCGACGCCCTCGGCGACGAGGAGGCGGCGGCGGCGGTGATCCGCTACCTCTTCGCCGGACCACTCAACGTGCTCAACCCTCGGGAGCAATGGGGACTCGACCACCTCGACCTCGTGGAGCAGACCGCCAGCTGGTGGGCGCAGGCCAAGGCCGACGCCGGTCTCCCCGCACCGTCGTCGGTCCTCGACGCCTGGCGTGCCCTCTACCGGGAGTGCTGGACGGCGCAGGCCGACGTGCTGCTCTCGGGCAACGAGGCGGCACGGCGCGCCGACCCCCGGCTCTGCCAACCGGCTGCTGCCCTCGCCGCCGGCGGACTCGCCGACGACCGGGAACTCCAGCCGGGCTCCCCGATCGACGGGCGGGATGTCTTGGACGAGGCCATGGCCGAGCACGAGCGGCGCCGATCGGCGGCCGTGACCCGGGCGCTCAAAGACCTCCCGCTCCACCGGCGCCTGCGGACGGAGCGGGCGGACCTCGAGGCCGCTTACGACGCCGAGCACCTCCTCGTCTGCCCGAGCTGCGCCGTGCCGTGCAACGACGACGAGCCGCCTGGCCGCAGCTACCACGTTCAGGCGTGCCGATGCTGCGGCGGGGCGCTGGTCCGACTGGTCGACGCACCCGAGCTCCCGCCGCCACTGGAGCAATCGCTCGAACGGATCGCCGCCCGCCGGACCCGGCTCTGGGGTCGCCAATGAGCAGGGCGACGGAGCAGGGAACCGGGGCACGGCCCCATGCGGCCGAGCACGAGGAAACGGGGTCGAGCGCCGCGGCGGTTCCTCGCCATCCGCGAGGTCCCGATGACCGCCGGGTCGGCAGTCCTCCATGCGCGGGGGACCACTCGGGCAGCCTCCCCCACCATCCGCGAGGTGCTCGGGAGCGGGCGCGGGTCGAGGTCCCGCACGCGGGAGACCCCGGCTCGGGAGTCCATCACCATCCGCGAGGTGCGCCACCCCGACGCAGGAGGCAAGTCCCGGTCGCGGGAGTCCCCGCATCGAGGTCCCGCCACCACGACCTCGCGGATGGCGGGACCGCACGTCAAGTGCCTGCGGCAGAGGCGCTGCGGCCCTACGCCCGGGCGCTCGTCGCCCTCGCCCTGGAGGTGCGCTCGGAGGGCCTTGCTCTCCCCGGCGTTCGGAGGTCTCATGGACCGCTTGGCAAAGGAGGTTCCCGGTGCGTTGCGTGATCTACCTGCGGGTCTCGACCAAGGAGCAGGCCGAGAAGGACCTGGCCGAGGAGGGCTTCTCCATCGCCGCGCAACGCGAGGCCTGCGTGCGGCGCATCCGCGACGAGGGCTGGGAGCTGGTCGACGAGTACGTGGACAAGGGCGAGTCGGCGCGTACGGCCGACCGACCACGGCTCCGGGCGATGCTGGCTCGGGTCGCCGAGGACGGCGACGCCGAAGCCGTCGTCGTCCACAAGGTCGATCGCCTGGCACGGAACATGGAGGACCACATCGCCATCCGGGCGCTGCTTCGCCGCCGGAGCGTGGCGCTCGTCTCGGTAACCGAGAACCTGGACGAGACCGCCTCGGGCCGCCTCGTGGAGGGCATCCACGCGCTGATGGCCGAGTTCTACTCGGCCAACCTGGCGGCCGAGGTCCGAAAGGGCATGGGCCAGAAGGCGAAGCTCGGCGGCTACCCCCACAAGGCCCCCCTCGGCTACCTGAACGTCCGAGAGCCGATCGGCGGCCGCCAGGTCGCCCACATCGTCGCCGACCCTGAGCGCGCCCCGCTCGTGCGAATCGCCTTCGAGCTCTACGCGACGGGCGAGTGGACCATCGAGCGGCTGGCCGAGGAGATGGCCCACCGGGGGCTTCGCAACCGGGGACGCGACGGTCGCTACCCGGCCAAGGCGGTGACCGTCTCGGGCATGGCGCACCTCCTCGCCCATCGTGCCTATGTCGGCATCGTCGAGTGGGACGGCGTCGCCTACGAGGGGAGCCACGAACCGCTCGTGGAGCGGGCCACGTTCGACAGGGTCCAGGAGTTGCTCGCCTCCCGCGCCATGCAAGGCACGCGCGAACGGCGGCACCACCACTATCTGAAGGGCCTGCTCGTCTGCGGCGTGTGCGGGAGGCGCCTGTCGATCCAGCACTCGAAGGGCACCTACACCTACTTCTACTGCCTGGGCCAGAAGGACCGACGCAACGGCACCGGGTGCCGGGAGCGTTACGTCACCGCCGACCACCTCGAAGCCGAGGTCGAGGATCTCTACGGCCGCATCGAGGTGCCGAGCGACTGGGCCGACGGCCTACGCGAGGCCATCGCCCAAGAGGTCGCCAGCCGTCACGACGACACGACGGCCGAGCGCGAGCTGCTCGCCACCCAACGCGAACGCTTGGAGTCCGAACGTTACAAGCTGATGGAGGCGTACTACGCCACCGCCATCGACGTCACGATGCTCCGGCGCGAACAGGAGCGCATCGGTGCCGAGCTACGCAGCATCGAGTCACGCGAGGGGATCCTCGACGGGAGTCTCGACGACTGGCAGGAGGTCATGGACCTTGCGGTCCGGTTCTCGATCCGCTGCGCCACCGCCTACCGGCGTGCCGGGGACCGGACGAGGAGGCTCCTTAACGCGGCAGTGCTCGACGAGGTCCGCGTACGAGATGGCCACGTCGTCGACGCGGCCTACAAGGAGCCCTTCGACGTGCTCTTCTCTTCGCCGAAGTTCGAATACGGCGATGTGGTGGGCGCTAGAGGACTCGAACCTCCGACCTCAGCCGTGTGAAGGCTGCGCTCTAACCAACTGAGCTAAGCGCCCGACGTTCTTACACACTAGCGTTGCACAAAAACATCTATATCTGCTGGAAGA
>JAJZBI010000060.1 GCA_021798985.1 Actinomycetes bacterium | reverse complement strand
CCGGACAGGTGCTCCTCTCCTGGGTTGTCGATGCGCTTTCGTCAGCTGCATTCTCCCAGGTAGCGGAGCATTTGTCGCGTCATTAGCAGGCGCGTGCCGCTACTTCGCTGCAATATCAGGGTCTGACTCAAATGGAAGGTGCGCGACCTGTGGAGCTTCAGCAAGCGCATCGGCGCGCGTGATTCCGAGCTTGTGGGCCAGGACGAGCAGGCTCGCATCGACGGCGTCGCCGTGGGTTGCCCAGTTCGAGTCTCCGCGGATGAGCGCCGCCTCGTTGCACAGCGCCCCAGCTCGGGCGAGAGCAACGACGTCGTCCCGTCGTACGGCGTCGCCGCTTTGGGCAGGGATCAGCTCCCCTTCGGGTGCGGCACCGGCTCCGGTTACCCGCCACAGCGAGCCTCCGGGAAGCACAACGTCGGTGGCGGTGAGCTCGTTCACGGTCACCGTACCGGTCTTGTCAGTGGCAATCGTGGTGCAGGAGCCCAGCGCCTCAACTGCCGCCATTCGACGGACGATGACGTGGCGCTGGGCCATCTTCCGCGTGGCTATTGCGAGTGCCACAGTGAGCGCGACCGGCAAACCCTCGGGGATCGCAGAGACCGCGAGAGCGATGGCGATGAGTGCGACTTGGCTGAGTCGCGTGCCTCGGGCCGCCTCAAGCGCTGCGAATGTGGCGGCTACGACTACCATCACCGCTGCCACCCAGTGAGTGAAGCGCCGCATGCGCATGACCAGTGGCGGCTCCTGCTGGGCTGTGGCCGCGAGTTCGCTGGCGAGCACGCCGATCTGCACCGACAATCCGGTGGCGACGACGACACCTTCCCCGCGACCGCGGTTCACGAAGGCTCCGGCAAAGGCCATGTTGGTACGCTCGGCGAGCGCCGCATCGGCGGGCAAGACCGCTCGAGCGTCTTTGACAACGGGCAGTGATTCACCGGTCAGCAGTGACTCGTCAATCTGCAGATCCTGGCCATCGAGGAGGCGGAGGTCCGCCGGTACCTTGTCACCCGACGCAAGGACGACGATGTCGCCGGGAACTAGTTCGGCGGCGTCGACCTCGGCGAGGTCACCGTCGCGCACCACGCGGGCGGTCGTCGTCATCATCTGACGGAGCGCATGAGCGCTGCGCTCCGCTCGTGCCTCCTGCAAAGTCCCGATGGCGGCGTTGAGCACGACCACCACACCGATGAATCCGGCATCGGCCCATTCCTTGAGCAGCAGTGCGAGTCCAGCCGCCAGCAGAAGCACATAGATGAACGGACTCGCGAACTGGCGAACGAAGACGGTGAAGGCGCTCGGTGGAGGAGTCTCAGGTAGGACGTTCGCACCGACTGCAGCGAGTCGCCGGCCTGCTTCGGCGGCTCCGAGTCCATGGCGAGTGCTACCGAGAGCCCTGAGGACGCGTTCTGCGGGCTCAATGAATGGGGATACGACCGACGCTGAGTCGCGCAAGTCCCCTGCCGAGAATGCGTTCTTGTCCATTGTGGTGTTGATGCGAAGAGATTCCAGCTGTCGTCTGACAGCTCACGCCGGTAACGAGGTCGGCGCTAGGGGCGAATGGCCGTTCTGATCTCGCATGCGGCTCCAGCGACCGGGCGGAGTTCGCCTTGTCGCAGCGCATCAGGGCAGCTCATCGGATCGAGGCCCGGGGTGTCTCCTCCCAGATGTCGACCTCGGCCAGCTGGTGCTCGTCGGCGACCCGCACCAGCTCGGGGCGGTCGGACCCGGAGGACTCTTCCGCACCCTGGCTGCCGAGCACGGCGCCGCCGAGCTCGAGATCCTGCGGCGCTTCACCAATCCCTCTGAGGCGGCCGCGTCGCTTCGGCTTCGCTCCGGGGATGCCGCGGTGCTCGGCACCTACGTCGCCCACGGCCGCATCGCGGATGGCAGCCGATCCGCGATGTGCGACGCCGCGTTCAGGGCGTGGCCGGCGGCCCGCGATCGCGCCGAGCAGCTCCTCGTCATGGCGGGCGACAACGCGACGGCCGACGAGCTCGCCTGGCGCTATCGCGCCGAGCTCGTGCGCCGCGGGGTCGTGGAACGAGACGGCGTCGCGATCCCAGTGGCATCGCCGGGGTGGGGGATGAGATCGTGACGCTGCGCAACGATCGGCGCCTCACTTGGTCGGTCGCGAGGTGAGCCCGAAGCAAATTAGCTGGGCCTGGGCGAGTCGGCGCCAGTCTTGCTTGGCGCGGCGCACATTTCGGTGCCATATCCGATACGGCACCCCCCCCTCGCATCTTGCTCACCTACCTCCCTTCCGACTCCCTACGGGTGATCGCGAGTGGCCGAGGAGCAAGCGCGGTCACAACTTCGCCGAGCCCGTGACTCCACTCCCAGCTCTGGGGATGCTCGAATACGGCAGCGTCGTCGGTGTAGTCGCCCTGCGAGTCGTCAAAATGTGCTCGCGCACCGCCGTAGTGCCAGTCGCTCCAGCGGGTTGCCTCGGCGTATGGGTGGCTCTCTGCGAGGTAGAGGAAGCCGCCCGGTACGAGCAGGGTCTCGATCGCCGCTGCCCACGCAGCGAGTTCCGGTAACCAGACGAGCACGCCCCAGGACGCGTAGACGACGTCGAAGCTCCTCCCGAGCGCGGTCGGCGCATCCTCGACCGAAGCGGCCACGAAACGACAGCGGTCAGCGACACCGTGCTCGTGAGCAAGCTGGCGAGCCGTGCTGATGGCCCCCTCAGAGCAGTCGACGCCGACGACGGCGGGGCCCAGCTGGGCGAGAGCGATGGAATCCTCGCCGATATGGCACTGCAGGTGGCAGACCCGCAGCCCGCTGAGGTCGCCGATCTCGTCCCGCTCGAAGTGACGCAGCACATGCCGGTCAGCAGGCGCAGCTCGCTTCTGGCGCGTGTGCAGACGAGCCATCTCGTCCCAGAGGCGGCGGTTCAGTGCGACCCGCTCGTCCATGGGTCGACGATACGCGACGCATGGCGCGGCACGGAACCACGGCCAAGCGGTCCGGGGGCTGGCGCAAGCTGACGTCGACCACCGCTCTGCGGTCCCAGCCGTGAGTCCGGACGAGCGCGTCGACCTGTCCGCCGGCTTTGCGGGCGGGCCACGCCCCGTGACGGCGGGCGGCGGTACAGAGACGCCCCCTCGGTGCCGCCGGGGATTCTCCCACGGGATGCTCGCCGCAACCGAGGACCCGCGCCCGAAGACCTCGCAGGCGGTGGCGGTACGATGGCGGGGTGCAGCTCACCGCCGCGCTGACCCATGAAGGGGACTGGTACGTCGCACGCTGTCTGGACGTCGAGGTGACGAGCCAGGGGCACAGCGTCGAAGCGGCGCTCGCGAACCTGCGCGAGGCGCTCGAGCTGTACTTCGAGGACGTGGAGCCGCCCGAAGACCTCGAGCCGCCGATCATCGCGACGATCCGCATCCCTGCGTGAGCCCGGCGCTGCCGGTGCTCTCCGGTGCCGAGGTCGTACGGATGCTGGAGCGAGCCGGGTTCACCCGTACCGGCCAGCGCGAGAGCCACGTAAAGCTCCGAGGAGGCGAAGGCCGCGTCGTGATCGTGCCGCTGCACGATGCGCTTGCTCGGGGGACGTTCCGTTCGATCATTCGGCAGGCTGGGCTCTCCGTGGACCAGTTTCTCGCGCTTCGCTGACCGAGAAGCTAACCGACGGGACGGTTTCCTACCTTCCCTGCCTCGGCCGCCGCTGCTCGTCGAGCCACCGCCGAATCTCGGCAAGATCGAAGCGGACGAGGCGGCCAAGCTTCACCGTCGGCTGTCCTTGCTCTGGTGGTGACAGTCGTCGGCACAGACATCCTCTTCTTCAGGCATTACTTCTGGCCACGCTTGCTTGTGAACGTCGGCATTGTCCTTATTTGCGTGGCCTTCTTCCTGCGTTTCCGGCACGCACTTGGCGGTTGACCAGCCGGATCGGCGCGAACGAGTCTGCGAGTGCGCTCGCACACGTCGCCTGTCGCTGCCCGACGGATGGGAACGAGTCGAGCCGACGACGAGACAGGTCAGGATCGGCGCCGTCACGGGAGTGGCGGGGCCGAAGCTCCGCTGCGACACCTCTGTGCTCTCGGCCACCGAACAGCTCATCTGGGCCCGGTGACAGGCCGCCGCGCTCCGCCGCCGGTCCAGCACCGATCGACGACTCGGGCGTCGCGTCCGGTGACTGGCGGCGCGGACGGTCGCTGCACGCCGATCGCCGAGTAGGTGCGGAGCACCGATCGGCGGTCGCCGCACCTGATGGAACGTTCTGTCGCGAGATGCTGTCGGGGGTCAGCGGTAGGCTTGGAGCGTGGAGAGCCAGGCTGCGCCGTCGCCCTCTGACCCCGCCGTCGTGGTCACGAACCCCGACGAGGCCGTGACGCCCGAGGCGTTTCGCGCCTGGCTGGACCGGCGGCAGAGCGGGGAACCCCTCCACCTCCCGGTCCGAGCTGTTGACACACTCTCGGACCTGCGCAGCACCGGCGAGGCGTGACCCCCGTCGTCATCGACGCCTCCGCCGGTGTAGAGCTGATCGTCGACTCCGAGCGTGGACGTGCCCTGCGGCGGCTGCTGCCCGACGACGCCGTGCCCTGGGTCCCCGATCACTTCTTCGTTGAGTGCGGGGCAGTGCTTCGCCGCTGGGATCTCAACCGCGTCCTCACCGCCGAGCAAACCCGGCGAGGCGTCGACGAGCTCCTCGCTTGGCCTCTCCGGGTGGTGCAGGTCCGGGGCCTGTTCGCCGATGCCTGGGCGAAGCGGGCGAACGTTACCTTCACCGACGGTCTTTACGTCGCGCTTGCTGCCCATCTCTATGCCTCGCTGCTCACGTGCGACGGTCGTCTCGCCAACGCCCCGACGCTGGGCGTGCCGGTGTTGTACTCCGCCTGACGAAGCTTCTCCGCTCGCCGGCGGGGTCGTTCTGCGTGAGCCGGTAACACGCGCGGCGACGGGCGTCCAGGCACGGAACGCCGACGATGTGTGCGGCACGAGGCGGACGCGGAAGCGCCTATTCGGATAATCGGGCGCCACCCGGCATACAGCGAGACTGGGTCGGCATACAATTATCTCATGTCTGCGACCGAACACGTCATGACCGTTTCCCAGAACGGACAGGTGTCGATTCCTGCTGCCACCAGGGCTCGGTGGAACGCTCGCCACGTGATCGTCGTCGACCTCGGTGACCGAGTGGTGCTGCGTCCGCTGTCTGATCAGCCGGTCGCCGAGCTCAAGGGGAAGTACAAGGGGCGAGGACCTACGTCCGACCTCGCCCGCCGCCAGGCTCGCCGAGCCGAGGCGTCCCGAGAGCGGTGACGGTTCTCGACGCCTACGCGGTCATCGCCTATCTGAGAGCGGAGCCAGCGGCCGGGGAGGTCCGGCCCCTGCTTGATAGCGGTGAAGCGTCCCTGACTGCCATCGGAGTGGCCGAGGTCCTCGACCACCTGGTCCGGCTGGCCGGTGCCAATGAGGAAGACGCCGCCCTCGATCTCGCGCAACTCGGTCTGCTCGATGGCATCGTCGTCGACGCCGACCTCGGCATCGCCGCAGGACGGCTACGAGCTCGTCGCTACCACCGCAGCCGCTGCGCGGTGAGCATGGCCGACTGCGCCGCCGCCGAAGCGGCCCGGCAGGGATCAACCAGCCTCGCCACGAGCGACCCACCTTTGCTGGAGCTCTGCCGTTCAGAGGGAATCGCCACCATCGTGTTGCCAGGATCGGACGGAACCCGATGGGCACCGAACACCTGACCGTGACGGTTGTATCAGGCGCCGTTCGGGCCGGCGCGCTGATGGCTGGGTCGAAAACGACGTGGTGCCCCAGAGCGCAGACTCGGAGCGGCTTCCTTTTTGCGCGGCATTCCGGAGTAAGGTCCAGATCGGCCACTTCGGAGCGACTCCCAGCCCTGGCCGACCGAGGCATGCCAGACCCGCCGCAGGGCGCCGTCGCCCACGGACCGCCAGGACACGGCGACCCGACCAGACGCCTAGTCGCACGCGTTGCATCCAACCGGCCGGCGTCAGCTCGCGATGATGGGGACGTGGAGGAGATCGAGGTCGTCGTTGCCCACAACGAGCGCGCCACGCTGCGCGTCGGCGACGTGTTTCTGAAGATCGACGCAGATCAGACGCGCACCGACATCGAGGTCGAGGCGATGGCGATGGCGCCGATCCCGACGCCGGAGGTTCTTTGGCGGAAGCCGCCTGTGCTCGGCCTTGCCGCCCTCAAAGGGACAGCACTCGGCCACCTCGGCGAGGCGTCGACCGCGTCGGCGGCGGCGTGGGCTGCGGCGGGTGCCGCTGCTCGGATGCTCCACGAGGCGCCGCTGCCGCCATGGTCCGGTCGGAGGCTGGACGAGATCGCATCGCGCCTCGATGGGGAGTGCGAGTGGCTCGTCGAGAACGGTGTCCTACCCCTCGAGCTGGTCAGGCGCAACCGCCGGGTCGCCGAGGCGGCACTCCGGCCGTGGACAGCGGTGTTCACCCACGGCGATCTCCGGGCCGACCACGTCTTCGTCGACGGTGACCAGATCACCGGCGTGGTCGACTGGTCCGAGGCGGGTGCGGGTGACGCCCTGTACGACCTCGCCATCTTGACGCTTGGTCACCCCGAGCGCCTCGGCGACGTGATCACCGGCTACGGCACCGACGTCGACCTCGACGTGATTCGCGGCTGGTGGTCGTTGCGAAGCCTGCAGGCGTCTCGCTGGCTGATCGAGCACGGCTTCGACCCGTCCTCGCCAGGCTGTGAGTTCGACGTGCTGAGATCCCAGATGTGAGGTTGCACGGGCGGGAGTTGCCGGCATGTTCGGTTCGGCGACCACTGAGCCGGGCCTTGACCGAGAGCGATGCTCCTAAGCGTGTCAAGGGGCAGGGGGTCGACCTGACGAGCGGGCACGGGCAGGACAGGGACGGGCCACGCGCGCGGGCGGGCAAGCTCCTAATAGGCCACGAGGCCGGTCGCGTCGTCGAC
>JAJZBI010000010.1 GCA_021798985.1 Actinomycetes bacterium | reverse complement strand
GCCCAGTGCGCGGCTCGCCCAGTGCGCGGCTCGCCCAGTGCGCGGCTCGCCCAGTGCGCGGCTCGCCCAGTGCGCGGCTCGCCCAGTGCGCGGCTCGCCCAGTGCGCGGCTCGCCCAGTGCGCGGCTCGCCCAGTGCGCGGCTCGCCCAGTGCGCGGCTGGCTCAGTGCCCGGCGGGGACGGAGGGCTCGCGCTCGGCGCTCGTGGCGAGCGCGAGGGAGCGCTGATGGCGCCGGTGGGCGAGGACGCCGGTGGCTGACAAGATCCCCGAGGCGACGAGGAGCACGATCGAGACGGCGAAGGCGGCGTGCAGCCCGTGGGTGAACAGCGCCCCGGTCCGGCCGTCGAGCTTGGTCGTGCCGACGAAGATGGCGAAGGCGACCTGGCGGGGGATAGTCCGCGAGGCCACGACGACGGCGACCGAGAAGGAGAACACCATCCCGGTGTTCGCGAAGGTCCGCAGCATGCCCGCCGTCACCCCAAAGGACCCCGGTGGCGAGGCGCGCATCACCGCGGCGTTGTTGGCGGGGTAGAACAGGCCGCTGCCGATCCCGTTCACGACCGTCCCGGCGACGAGGATCACGAGGCTCGTCGTGGTGCCGAGCACGACGTAGAAGCCGAGTGCCGCCATCATCACGACGATGCCGACCGTCTGAGGGATCACGGCGCCGACCCGGTCGGCGAAGCGCCCGCCGAGCGGAGCGACGAGGGCGCCGATCAGATAGCCGGGGACGAGCAGCGCCGAGGCGTGGATCGGCGAGAGTTGGCGCACGCCCTGGAGGTACATCGTCAACAAGAACAGCACCGCGAAGGTCCCGACCGCTTGGAGCAGCGACGAGCAGAGCGTCGGGGTGAGTGTCGGGGCGCGCAGCAGCGAGAGATTGACCATCGGCTCGCGGACCTTCTTCTCGACGAAGCCGAAGGCGACGATCAGCGCCGAGCCGAACACGAGCGCGGCGGTGATCGAGGCGTCGAGGGGGGTGGTCGAGAGCTGCACGAGCGCCCACAAGATCCCGAACAGGCCGAGGCCGAGCACCGCCATGCCGACGAGGTCGAGCTTGCGGCGCTGGCGCTCCCCGCGGTCGACGAGCACCCGCAGGCCGATGGCGAAGGCGACGAGGCCGATCGGCACGTTGATGCCAAAGACCCAGCGCCAGGAGATGTAGGTGGTGATGAGGCCGCCGAGCAAGATGCCGAGGATGGCACCGAGGTTCCAGCCGACCGCGGTGAAACCGTAGGCACGGCCGCGCCGCTCGGGTGGGAAGGTATCGGCGATCACCGCTCCCGAGTTCGCCGAGATGAGGGCGCCGCCGATCCCCTGGATGGCGCGGAAGGCGATCATCGAGGCGACGTTGAAGGAGAGCGCGCACAGCGCCGAGCCCACGACGAAGACGAGGAAGCCCGCCTCGTACATCCTCACGCGCCCGAACATGTCGCCGAGGCGCCCGACCTGGATCGCGAGCAGGGTGATGACGAGTAGGTAGCCGATGATCACCCAGGTGAGCGAGGCGAGCCCGGCATGCAGCGACGCCTGGATCTTCGGCAGTGCGAGCACGACGATCGTGGTGTCGACCGCCGCGATCAGCGTGCCGATGACGATCACGGCGAGCGCGAGGCCGGTGCGCGCGTGGTGGGTCTCGGCGGCCGCGGGGGAGCTCATCTCCCCATTTTTGCAGGCCGCAACGAGCGGGCGGACCGGCGCCCGACCGCGCTGCCGGGGTCCGATCGTCGGGCGCCGGCCCGCTCTGGCGCTCTCCTACCCGGCGGTGCCGGGCCGAACCCGCGACGGCCACGCGACGTCCCAAAAGGGCGCGATCGGCGCGTGCCTGACCGCCTTCAGGCGGTGGCGTGCCGCTACTCGGCCTCCTCGGCGAGCTCGACGCGAACGGCAAGGGAGGAGAGGGGCAGCGGGCCAGCGCCAGCTGCGCCGGGCTCCTCGACGAGCTCGAGCGTTGCGATGCCCCCGGCGTCGACGAGCTCGCGCCGGGCCTGCTCGACGAGGGCGAGGAGCGCCTTGTCGCCCCGCACCTCAACGCGGCGGACCGGGGCGCGCATCGATCGCTTCGCGGCGGTCTTCGTGCGGCGGATCTCGCCCAGCACGTGCCCGGCGACCGCCAGCACGCCGGGCGTCTCGCCGTCCCCGCGCGCCGAGCTCGGCGCCACCGCACAGGCTCGGACCAGCTCGTCGGGCTCCGGCCACGGCGCGAGGTGCACCGAGCTCGCGGCGTCGTGCCACCACGACCAGACCTCTTCGGTGACATAGGGAAGGAAGGGCGCGAACAGACGCAGCAGTACCGAGAGGCTGAGCGCGAGCGTGGCGCGCGCCGAGTCGGAGTCGGCGCCGCCGCCCTCAGCGTACGCGCGCCCCTTGACGAGCTCGAGGTAGTCGTCACAAAAAGTCCAGAAGAACTGCTCGATGAGCTCGAGCGCGCGGGCGTGGTCGTAGCCCGAAAGCGCCGAGCTCGCCCCCTTGAGGACGTCGGCGAGCTCGCCGACGACCGAGCAGTCGAGCGGTGCCTGGATCGCGCCGTCCAGTCCGCTCGGCTCGCCGAGGCGGGAGAGGACGAAGCGGCTGGCGTTCAACAGCTTGATCGCCAGCCGGCGACCGATCCGCATCTGCTGGTCGGTGAAGGCGGTGTCGGCGGCGAGGCGCGCCGAGGCCGCCCAGTAGCGCACGGCATCCGCGCCGTGGGCCTCGAGGGGCTCGCTCGGCACCACGACGTTGCCGAGCGACTTCGACATCTTCTTGCGGTCCGGATCGAGGATCCAGCCTGAGAGCGCGGCATTGCGCCAGGGGACCTCCCCGAAGCCGAGCCGGGAGCGGACGACGGTGGAGAAGAGCCAGGTGCGGATGATGTCGTGGGCCTGGGGGCGCAGGTCCATCGGGAAGACGCTGGCGAGGCGGTCCTCGTCGCCCTCGCCCCAGCCCGCCGCGATCTGGGGGGTGAGCGAGGAGGTGGCCCAGGTGTCCATGACGTCGGGATCCTCGACGAACCCGCCCGGCTGGTTGCGCTGGGACTCGACGTAGCCCTCGGGCACCTCGGCCGACGGGTCGACCGGCAGGCGCTCGATCGGGGCGAGGATCGGGTGGTCGTGGTCGATGCTCCCGTCCTCGCCGATCGGGTACCACAGCGGGAAGGGCACACCGAAGAAGCGTTGGCGCGAGATGTTCCAGTCCCCGCTCAGGCCCTCGACCCAGTCCTCATAGCGCGCCCGCATGTACTCCGGGTGCCAGTCGATCGCCCGGCCGTCGGCGACGAGCTGGGCCTTTAAGTCCATGGTGCGGATGAACCACTGCGAGGACGAGACGATCTCGAGCGGGCGGTCGCCCTTTTCGTAGTACTTGACCGGATGCGTGATCGTCCGCGGCTCGCCACGGAGCGCCCCGGACTCGGCGAGCAGCTCCACGATGCGCCGCCGGGCGGCGGCCGTCGTCTTGCCCTCGAGCTCGCGATAGGCCCGCCGGGCTGCCTCGACATCCGCGCTCTCCCAGCCCGCCTCGCCAAAGGGCGCCGCGGCGAATCGGCCGTCGCGCCCGATCACGGTGCGCGTCGGCAGGTCGAGCTCTCGCCACCAGGTGACGTCGGTCAGGTCGCCGAAGGTGCAGACCATCGCGATGCCGCTGCCCTTGTCGGGATCGGCGAGGCGGTGGGCGAGGATCGGGACCTCCACGCCGAACAGCGGCGTGCGGACGCGCGTGCCGAACAGCGGCTGGTAGCGCGCGTCGTCGGGGTGGGCGACGAGCGCGACGCAGGCCGGCACGAGCTCAGGGCGCGTCGTCTCGATCTCGATCTGGCCCTGGCCATCTGCGCGGGCGAAGGCGAGGCGGTGGTAGGCGCCGGACACCTCTTTGTCCACGAGCTCGGCCTGGGCGACGGCGGTGCGGAAGTCGACGTCCCACAGCGTCGGAGCCTCGCGGCGGTAGACGTGCCCCGCTGTGAGCAGCTCGAGGAAGCCACGCTGGGAGATGCGCTGGGACCGCTCGCTGATGGTCGTGTAGGCGAGGCGCCAGTCGACCGACAGGCCGACGCGCCGGAACAGGTCCTCAAAGGCCCGCTCGTCCTCGGCCGTGAGCTTGCGGCAGAGCTCGACGAACTCGGGGCGCGAGATGGCGACCGGTGCCTTGGTCCCCGCCCCCGGTGGCACGAGGTCGGGCTGGGGCGGTGTGCCCGGGATGCAGCGCACGCCGTAGTAGTTCTGCACGCGCCGCTCGGTGGCGAGCCCGTTGTCGTCCCAGCCGATCGGGTAGAAGACGGCCTTGTCCTGCATGCGCCAGAAGCGGGCGACGATGTCGGTCTGGGTGTAGGAGAAGACGTGGCCGATGTGCAGCGAGCCCGACACGGTCGGCGGCGGCGTGTCGATCGAGTAGACCGCGGCGCGCCGGCCCGGGTCGGCGAAGTGGTACGTGCCCGCCGCTTCCCATCGCGGCCCCCACCTGTCCTCCAGCCCCTCGAGCGTGGGGCGCTCGGGGAGCTCGGCGCGGCGCGCGTCGGCGCGGCGCGTGCGACCCGCCCGGTCGGTGCGCTCGCGCGCCATTGCCTCGTCTCCAGCTGCCATATTGCCGCTACGGTACTCATTCCACCTGCCAGCTCGTGACGGGCGGGAGCCGGCGGTCGCGTAAGTTGGGTGGATGCTCCGGCTCTACGACCTGGCGAGCGAACAGGTCGCGCCCCTCGCCCCAACACCGGGTGCGACCGTGGGGCTGTACGTGTGCGGGCCGACCGTCTACGGGCCGCCCCATCTCGGCCACGGGCGCCTCGTGCTCGTCTTCGACGTGCTGCGCCGTTGGATGCAGGCGCGCGGCCTCAGCGTCCGCCACGTCGAGAACATCACCGACGTCGACGACAAGATCATCGACCGGGCCATGCGCGAGCACCGGCGTCCCGAGGAGATCGCCGAGGAGGCCGAGGCGCAGTGGTGGGCGGCGATGGACCGCCTCGGGGCGCTGCGGCCGCACGAATCACCGCACGCCACCGACTGGATCGCTGAGATGGTCGAGCTCGTGGCCAAGCTGCTCGAGCGCCAGGCGGCCTATGCGACGAGCGACGGCGTCTACTTCGACACCCGAGTAGTCGCCGACTACGGCCTGCTCAAGCACCAAGACGTCGAGCGCTTGCTGGCGGGCGCCCGCGTGGCGCCGAACGAGGAGAAGCGCGCCCCGGCCGACTTCGCCCTGTGGAAGGCGGCGAAGCCGGGCGAGCCGAGCTGGGAGGCGCCCTTTGGTGCCGGCCGCCCGGGCTGGCACACCGAGTGCGTGGCGATGTCGCTCGGCATCTTGGGCGAGGGGTTCGAGCTACACGGCGGTGGTGCCGACCTGATCTTCCCGCATCATGAGAACGAGCGCGCCCAGGCGGTCGCGCTCGGCCGGCCATTCGCCCGCCGCTGGCTGCACAGCGGCCTGCTCACCGTCGAGCAGGAGAAGATGTCGAAGTCGCTGAACAACTACGTCACCTTGGACGACCTGCTCGCGGCCGAGGACGCCCGCGCCCTTCGCCTCGTCGTGTGCCGGGCGCACTACCGCTCGCCGCTCGAGGCGGGTGCGGACGTGATCGCCCAGGCGAGCGCCACCCTCGAGCGCATCGACGCGCTGGCACAGCGCCTCGGCGAGCTCCCGAGCGCTGCGGTGCCGCCCGCCGCGGTTGGCGAGGCGGCGGCGCTCGGTGAGCGGGTGGCCGAGGCCATGGACGACGACCTCGACACTCCGAGCGCCCTCGGCGCCCTCTTCTCCGGCCTGCGGCGCGCGAACGCCCTGTTGGACGCCGGCGACCACGTCGGCGGCGGCGCGCTCGGCCGCGCCGTGATCGAGGGGCTCGAGATCCTCGGGCTCGTGCCGGTGGCGCCAGGCGGTGCCGATGCCGAGGCGGAGGCGCTGTTGGCGGCGCGCGACGCGGCTCGCGCCGGTGGCGACTACGCCACCGCGGACCGGCTCCGCGACGAGTTGGCGGCGCGCGGCTGGCGGGTCGAGGACGGCCCGGCGGGCAGCCGATTGCGCCGCGACGTGGCCCCGGCGCGCTGATCAACGAGAGCGGGCGGTGCTAGCCTGGCAACGATCTCGCTGGTGCCCTGGCCGGGCTGCACGCTCCGAGCCAGTTGTGCTGGCGCAGTCGTTGACGTGCGCCGCGGGTCTTGCACTCGACCTGGTGACGCGCGCGCTCTGGACTGCTATCGTGCGCGTTGAGAGCAAGCGGGCCCTCGCAGGTGTCCGCTCGCCCGGCAGGATCGCAGGGCCCGTTGCGGGCGGACGTTCAGGCCGTTGCGGGCGACTTGTCGACTCGGCTCGATCCCTCTCGTTGTACACCCGAGAGAAGGGGGATCGCCGAAGTGGCGACCGGCACCGTGAAGTGGTTTAACGCCGAGAAGGGCTACGGCTTCATCTCGCAGACCGGAGGGGCGGACGTCTTCGTCCACCACTCCGCGATTCAGATGAACGGCTACCGCACCCTCGAAGAGGGCCAGGCAGTCGAGTTCGAGGTCCAGGAGGGCCAGAAGGGCCTCCAGGCGGCGAACGTCCGCCCGGCCTGAGTCATTGCCGCCCGCGCCCGCTCGTCGGGCGCGGGCGGCTGCTCGCGTTGCGGTGCCTTGGGGCACCGGGGTCCACCACCGGGTTCCCGAGGGCCTTGCGTGCCGGGTTAGCGTCTTGCGCCATGGCCCCTCCAGCGAAGATCGCCCCGGGACGTCCCTATCCCCTCGGTGCCACCTACGACGGCATCGGGACGAACTTTTCGCTCTTCTCCGGCCTCGCTGAGCGCGTCGAGGTCTGCCTCTACGACGACCGGGGCCGCGAGACTCGCTACACGCTGCCTGACGAGACCGCGCAGATCCACCACGGCTATTTGATCGGCGTCGGCCCCGGGCAGCGTTATGGCTTTCGCGTGCACGGTCCCTGGCGGCCCTCCGAGGGCCTGCGCTGCAATCCCGACAAGCTGCTGCTCGATCCCTACGGCAAGGCCGTGCACGGCGAGGTGCGCTGGCAGCGCTCGGTCTTTGGCCACCAGGCCCAAGACGACCTGCGCCAGAGCCGCGCCGATTCGGCGAGCGCGATGCCAAAGAGCGTCGTCATCAGCCCGTACTTCGACTGGGGCAACGACCGCCCGCCGGGCACGCCCTGGCACGAGACGATCGTCTATGAGATGCACGTCAAAGGCTTCACGGCGCGCCACCCCGAGGTCCCCCGCGAGCTGCGCGGCACCTACGCGGGCCTCACGCACCCCGCCGTGGTCGACCACCTGAAGTCCTTGCAGGTGACCGCCATTGAGCTCCAGCCCGTGCACCAGTTCATCCACGACCACGCGCTCGTCGAGCGCGGGTTGCGCAACTACTGGGGCTACAACTCCATCTGCTACCTCGCGCCGCACAATGGCTACAGCTCGGCCGGCGCGCTCGGCGAGCAGGTGCAGGAGTTCAAGCAGCTCGTCAAGGTGATGCACGCGGCGGGCATCGAGGTCATCTTGGACGTCGTCTACAACCACACGGCCGAAGGCAACCACCTCGGGCCGATGCTCTCGCTGAAGGGCATCGACAACCCCAACTACTACCGGCTCGCCCCCGATCCCCGCTACTACGTGGACTACACGGGCACCGGCAACACCTTGAACGTGCGTCAGCCGCACACCTTGCAGCTGTTGATGGACTCGCTGCGCTACTGGGTCCTCGACATGCACGTCGACGGCTTTCGCTTCGACCTCGCCGCCAGTCTCGCCCGCACCCTGCACGAGGTCGACCGGCTGTCGGCGTTCTTCGACCTCATCCAGCAGGACCCAGTGATCAACCAGGTGAAGCTGATCGCCGAGCCGTGGGACATCGCCGAAGGCGGCTACCAGGTCGGCAACTTCCCGCCCTTGTGGTCGGAGTGGAACGGCCGCTACCGCGACTGCGTGCGCGACTACTGGCGTGGCGAGGACCAGACGCTGCCCGAACTCGCCGCCAGATTGACGGGCAGCTCGGACCTTTACGAGCACACCGGCCGGCGCCCCTGGGCGAGCATCAATTTCGTCACCTGCCATGACGGCTTCACCCTGGCGGATCTCGTCTCCTACAACGAGAAGCACAACGAGGCGAACGGCGAGGAGAACCGCGACGGCGAGAGCCACAACCGCTCGTGGAACTGCGGCGTCGAGGGGCCGAGCGAGGACCCCGAGGTGCTCGAGCTGCGCCGCCGCCAGACCCGCAACCTGCTCGCCACCTTGATGCTCTCCCAGGGCGTGCCCATGCTGCTCGCCGGCGACGAGCTCGGGCGCACCCAGCAGGGCAACAACAACGCCTACTGCCAGGACAACGAGCTGTCCTGGCTCGAGTGGGAGACGGCGGACGAGGCGCTGTGCCGCTTCGTGGGAAAGCTCGCCGAGCTGCGCGCCCAGCACCCGGTCCTGCACCGCCGGCGCTGGTTCCAGGGGCGGCCGCTGCACGGCGAGCGCGTTTCCGACATCGCCTGGTTCTCCCACGGTGGCAGCGAGATGACCGAGGAGGACTGGCAGGTCTCTTTCGCCAAGTCGGTCGGCATGTTCTTGAACGGCGACGAGATCCCCCCGGAGTCTCTTGGCGAACATCGCATCGACGACAGCTTCTTCGTGATCTTGAACGCCTGGGAGGAGGGGCTCGACTGGGTCCTTCCCGACGGCCGCTTCGCCTCGAGCTGGCGGCTCGTCCTCGACACCGCGCTCGAGGAGCCCTTCGTGGAGGCGGGAGAGTCCGAGCTCGTCCCCGCCGGCGCGGCGCGCCGCGTCGAGGGCCGAAGCGTCGTCGTGCTCGTGCGCGCCGAGCGCTGAGCCGGCCCGCTCGGGCCCGGGCGCGCCGAGCCCTACGGTCCTGACCCGCCCTTCAAAAAGCACCACGGCGCGCTCGTCACCTGCCGGGCGACGTAGGCGAACTGGGTGAAGGTGTGCCCGGCGGGGAGCACGGCGTTGCCCTTCACGACGAAGAAGCGCACCGCGTAGAGGCGCTTGAGGTTTGCCCCGCCTCCCGCCGGCTCACCCGCCGGCAGCGCCTGGCGCGTCACGGTGACGTCGCGCACCGAAAAGGGCGGCGGCGGGATGACGAAGCGGGCGGCGATCATGGGGTCGGTCGAACAGACCGGCCGCGTCCCGGGGACCACCACGGCCGAGAGCGGCATCAGCGGGAGGGTGGTCGAGGCGCTGACGAGGTAGCGGTAGTGGATCACGCTGAAGAGCCGGCCGTACTTGGTCGTCTTTGGCACCGACAGCGACAGCGTGGCCGGATAGCTCACGAACTTGCCCTCGGCACAGGTTGGTGCGCAGTTGTTCTGCACGAAGGTGGCGCGCGCCGCCGCCGAGGTCGCGCCCCAGCTGGTCCAGGTGATGTCGATGAAGTAGGTGTTGGCATCCGCACAGGCAAGGACGTAGCGCGCCGGCCGGATCACCGTGGTCCCCGCGCAGGTGAGGACGCGCGGCACGCCCGGTGGGCTGGTCGCTGCGACGCTCCCGGCGTCTGGGGGCGACCATGCGCCGAGCGCGAGCGCCGCCAGGATGAGAAGCACGACGAGGCGCTTCACCGCGGGCCTCCCTTCTGCCCCGGAGCGCGCGCCGTGGTGGTCGAGACCGGCCGACCATCCGGCGCGGCTCCGCGCTGCTCATCGTGCGCGCCCGCTCGAGCCTCGAGCTAGAGCCGAAGGTCCCGAGCTCGTGGCCAGGACGGGATCGCACGCCAGGTCCCCGGCTGGGCGATGATTGACCATGGCCGTGTACATCGCGCTGGTGAAGGGCGTCAACGTCGGTGGGCGCAACCGCCTGGCGATGGCGGACTTGCGGGCGGCGGTCGCCGCCATCGGCGCCAGCGCGGTGCGCACCTACCTCCAGAGCGGCAACGCCGTCTTCACCATCGACGCGGGCGAGCCCGTCGCCCTCGCCGGCGCGCTCGAGGCGGCGCTTGCGGCCCGCTCGCTTGGTTGTGGTGGCGTGGTCGTGTTGTCGCGCGAGCGCCTGGCCGCCGCGATCGCCGACAACCCTTTCCCCGACGAGTCCGATCCCACTCGGCTCCATCTGCTGTTTCGGCGTGAACCGGTCGGTCCGCTCGAGCAGGAGGCGATCGCGCGTCTCGTCCAGCGCTCGGCCGAACGGGGCCGTTTGGACGAGGTCGTCGTCGCCGGTGACACCTTGTACCTGCACACGCCGACGGCCATGGCGAGCAGCGTGCTCGGGGCGGGGCTCACGAGCCTGGCGGCGCTCGGGGTCACAACCGCGCGCAATTACCGAACAGCGAGCGCGCTCCTCGCCCTCGCGCGGGACTGATCGTCCCGGCGCCTGGCCGAACGAGGCGCCTGCGTCGGTCACTGGAGCACAGCGCCAGGCAGTGTGCACGGCACTCGAGCCGGTCATGCGGTGCGACGACTTCGGGTTGCGGCGACCGGGCTGCCTGCCGTCGGGCCTCTTGACGGCGGTCGCCACCTTCTCAGTCATCGGCGGTGTCGTTGGCTACGCCAGCGACATGGTCGACTTCGACCTCCCCGACTCGCTCGATGACGTCGACCGTTGGGTGGCCCAACGCGTGCTCCACCCAGCTGCCACGCTGCACCACGAAGCGATGACGCGGCTCGCCGAGGATCCCTCCGTCACGATCCAGAGCCCCCGCATCTCCTCCAGCCTGCTCGCCGCGATTACATCCGGTTCGGTTGAGGCGGGAAAGATCGCGAGCCGGCTTGGACGACCGGTGTCCAACGTTGCGGTGCCGCCGAACCGCCTCGTCGAAGCGGGGTTCGTCGTTCGCCACGAGGACCCGGTCCGCGCCAGGCGTCCGTTGTACGCCTTGGCTGATCCCTTCCTCCAGTTCCACTTGAGCGTTCTCGAACCCCACGGCCCGCTCCGGCGCGAGCGGCGTCCGCGCGAGGCGTGGGACGCGCGGCTGCGCCACGTCTTCGACTCATCGGTGCGCGGGCCGGTCTTCGAGGAGATGGCGCGTACCTGGGTGCGACGGTGGGCGAGCACCAAGACCGTCGCGTCGAAAGATCACGTCGGTCCCTCCTCGGTCTCCTACGACGGGAAGGACTGGCAGCTCGATGTGGTGTGCGCCGGTGAAGGATATGTCCCGGGCGATCGACCCGTTACGGCCCTGGGGCAAGCCAAGTCCGGCGAGCGGTTGACTGCGACGCGCCTTCGTGGGCTCGAACGAGCGAGAGCGCAGCTTTGCGGCCGCGCGAAAGGCGCGAAGCTGTTGCTGTTCGGCCCCGATGTCGACGGAGCGCTCCGCAGGGAGGCGAGCGGTCGCATGGACGTGGAGCTCATCGACCTCGAGCGTCGCTACACGGGCAGCTGAGGCTATGGCGACCGCGCCTTCGCGAGCGCTCGGCCGCCAAGCGGCACGCTGGCGAGCTCGCCCCCGCCACCTGGTACCTGCACCCGCCGACGAACATGGTGAAGCCGTGCTCGGGGCCGGGCGCACGAGCGTGCTGGCACCCGGGGTTACGACGGAGCCCAACACCACGCGGGCGCACGTGCGGCCCGCTCTTGGTGGTCGCTGACCGCCCCCGGACGCGCTGGTCGCGTGGGGGGTGTTTTCCCGGCAGCGATGCCCCGACCCGCCTAGCGTGGACCAGAGTTCTGGAGCCGCGCATGGTTGGGTGGATGTCTCGCGATGCGGTCGCGCGCGAAGGTGGCGAGCGATCCGCTGGCATCTCGGCGATCTCGATCGTGGCCGTCCCGATCGTGGCCGTCCCGATCGTCTGTTTCGAGACACGATGAGCCGCGCCATGCCGGTCGAGCAGGCGAGCCGGCCGGACTCGGGGCTCGGCATCGTCGTCGTGATGATCGGCGTGATGATCACGGCGATCGACACGACAATTGTGGTCCTCGCGCTGCCCGAGATCGAACGATCGCTGCACGTCGTGCTCGACTCGGTCATCTGGGTGGTCATCGGCTACCTGCTCGTCATCACCTTGCTCGCGACCCAGGTGGGACGGCTCGGCGACATGTTCGGCCGGGTCCGCATGTACGAGGCGGGCTTCGTCGTCTTCATCGTGGGCTCGGCGCTGTGCGCGCTCTCGTGGGACGAGACGTCGATCGTGGTGTTCCGCGTCCTGCAGGGCGTCGGCGGGGCGCTCGTGACCGCCAACAGCGGTGCCGTCATTGCCGACCTCTTCCCCCGCGAGCAGCGCGGTCGCGCCTATGGCTACAACAGCGTCGGCTTCAGCGTCGGGGCCGTGGCCGGGATCCTGCTCGGCGGGGCGATCGTCACCTACGTGTCGTGGCGATGGATCTTTTGGATCAACGTGCCGATCGGGCTGCTCGGCGTGGGCCTCGCCCTGCGGGTGCTCAACGAGACCACCGAGCGCCAGCGTCATCGCCTCGACCTTGTGGGCATGGCGAGCTTGGGCCTCGGCCTGTTCGGCGTCTTGTGGGCGGTGACCAAGCTCGCCACCAAGCCGCTCGATGCCGAGCTGCTCGGCTACCTCCTCGGCGGCATCGTGATGCTGGCGGCCTTCGTGCTCGTCGAGCGCCGTGCCGGCGAGCCGATGCTCGATCTGTCGCTGTTCAAGGTCCCGGCGATGACCCCCTCCCTGCTCGCCGCGTTCTTCCAGGGGCTGGCGAACTACGCGGTGCTGTTCCTCGTGATCATGTACCTCCAAGGCGCCCGCCAGCTGTCGCCGATCCACGCCTCGCTGCTGCTCATCCCTGGCTACCTCGTCGGCGCGATCATCGGGCCGACGGCGGGCCGGCTGGCTGATCGCTTCGCGCCGGTGCTGCCGGCGACGATCGGCCTCTCGGCACAGGTCGTGGCGCTCTTCATCTACGCCCACCTGTCGCCGACGACGGGGCTGTGGCTCGTGGTCCTCGCCAGCGTCGTGAACGGCCTCGGTGCGAGCTCGTTCTTCCCGGCGAACAGCGCGGCGGTGATGAAGGCGGCGCCCGCCCGCGCCTTTGGGATCTCCTCGGGGATGCTGCGCACCTTCGCCAACGTGGGCATGGTGTTCTCCTTCTCACTCGCGATCTTGATCGCGTCGCGCAGCATCTCGCGCACGCTCGCCTTCGCCATCTTCGTGGGATCGACGAGCCTGCGCGCGGAGCGCGCCGCGGCCTTCACGAGCGGCTTGCACGCCGCCTTCTACGCCTCGATGGGGATCATGGCGCTCGCCGCGATCTTGTCCGCCACGCGGGCGAGACGGATGGGAGAACGCGCCCCGCTGCACCGCGCGCGGACAGACACCTCGGTGCGCGTGCCACCGGGCCGCTGAGTCGTCGCGCGCGCCGGTTGAGCGACGCGCCGGCGCTTCGGTATCGGCCGGGGGCTACGCCTCGGGATCGAGCGCGACGAGCAGGGCGACGGGGAGTTCCGCGAGCACCTCGCCAAGCAGCAGCCCGCCGTCCTTGGCGGCGACCTTGCGGCCGCCGAGGACCTCCAAGAAGCGCTGCGGGGCGCCCGGCGGCAGTGCGAGCGAGGTGCCGGCGTAGGAGGGACCGGCGGGCAGGTCGCCCTCGTCGGCGGACAGCGCCGAGGCGTGGCGGGTGGCGACGCCGAGGGCGTAGCTGCCGGCCGCCCCGTGGCGGGCCGCCGCGATCACCGACGGGGCGGCCGGGCCGTTTGCCGCGAGCTGCTCGAGGCGCGCCTTGATCGCGAAGGCGTCTGCGTGGCGCTGGCGCGCCGCCAAGCAGCGGCTCGTGACGAGCAGCTTGACCCGCCCGTCGCGCCAGCGCCGCCGCATCGCGGGAAGATCGGCCACCCCGGCGCCGGCGCCCGCCATCTGGGCGAGCGCGTTCGCGAGGGCCTCGAAGTTGATGTCCCGGCGGTTGTCCGGGTCGACGAGGGAGAGGTCCCAGCGCTCGTCGCCCTCATAGCAGTCGGGGATGCCGGGCAGCACGTGGCGCAGCAGCACCGCGGACAGGGAGTTGACGGCGCCGAGGCGGCAGAGCTCGTCGACGAGGGAGCCGAAGCACGCCCGCAAGAGCTCGCCGCGCCGCTCGAGCGCACGCGTGCCGATGGCGATGAGGCGTTCCTCGTAGTCCTCGTCGGGCGCGCGCCACGACGAGTGCTCCTTGGCCTCCCGGGCGGCCTTTCTCAGCACCGAGGCGAAGCGCTCGCACAGCGCGGCGTCACCGTCCACCGCGTCCCCGATCGGCTCGTAGCCATGGGCCACGCGGTCGTCCTCGAGCGGGGGCAGCACGCCGAGGGCGAGCTCGGCGACAAGGCGCGTCTCGAAGCCGAAGCTCGATCCGTCCTCGGGCAGGTTGAGCTCGCGGCGAAAGCGCGCCAGGCCGCTGCCGAAGCGCTCGTCCACCTCGCTCAGCGCGTACAGCCGGCAGCGGACGTCCTCGGAGCGCTTGGTGTCATGGGTCGTGCCGGGAATCAGTCCGGCCTGGTGGCGCTGCTGGCGATCGAGCGCGCGGGCGACGAGCCGCTCGAGGCCGTCCTGGCGCGGCCGGCCCGGGTCGCCGCCGACCTCGCACAACGCGAGCGGCCCCGCGAGGCGATACCACGCGGTGTCCTCGACGCCTTTGGCCATGATCGCCCCGGTCAGCTGCTGCAGGCCGAGCGTGGCGTTGAGCGAGGCGGGGTGCACGATCGCGTCGGCGACCGCGGTGGTCCCCGCCGCCTGCCCGGCGGCGTGCCAGATCGCCACGTCCTCCTCGCGCCGCTCGGTGGCATCGAGGTAGGTCCGGTAGCGGGGCAGGGCGACGACGGTGTCGACGAGCGCCTTGGTGCCGACCCCGAGCGCGTCGGCAAAGCGGGCGAGCTCGCCGGGAAAGCTCGCCTCGGCGACGAGGCGCCGCGTGGCGACGCTGAGCGGGCCGGGGTCGGTCTCGCCCTCGGCGGCGGCCGCCTGGCGCAGGCGCTCGAGGCCGGCCGGATCGACGAGCGCCCCGGCGAGGTCGTCGATCACCTCATAGCCGGTCGTGCCGAGCACCGGCCAGTCGTCGCGCAGCACCTCGTCGCCGCTCAGGATCTTCTCCACCACGATCGGGACGTCGCAGGCCGCAGCGAGGCGGGCGAGATAGGCGGTCGGCTCGCGCAGGCCGTCGATGTGGTCGACGCGCAGTGCCGAGAGGCGGCCGCTGCGGGCGAGGGAGATCACGAGCTCGTGGGTGGCGGCGAAGACCTCGGGGATCTCGACGCGCACGCCGACGAGGCCGTCGATGTCGAAAAAGCGCCGGTAGTTGCGGTCCGCGGCGTCGTGCCAGTCGACGAGGCGGTAGTGCTGGGCGGCGAGGACCTCGGCCACGTCGTCGCCGAGTGAGGCGGCACCCCCGGCGACGGGCAAGTCCGCGTTCCCGACGAGCAGTACCACGGTGCCGTCGCGCTCGCCGAGGCGCACCGCCCCGGCGGCGAGCGCGTCGGGGAGCGGGCGGTCGAGGAGCGGCAGGGTCACCTTCGCCTTGGCGGCGGGCCAGTCCCAGTCGACGTCGAAGACCTCGGCGATCTCGCTGTCGGGGCCCTCGGCCAACAGCCGGCGCCACCACGGCCCCATGGGGTAGGTGGCGAGGTGGTTGGGGACGAGGTCGACAAGGATCCCGAGGCCGTGCGCCTCGCAGGCCGCGACGAGCGCGGCGTAGCCGACCTCGCCGCCGAGCTCGCGGCGCAGCATCGTCGGCTCGATGCCGTCGTAGCCGTGCGGGCTCTTGGGGACGGCCTCGGCGATCGGCGAGCAGTACAGGGTCTCGATGCCGAGCGCGGCGAGGTAGGGGACGATGGCGGCGGCCTGGAAGAAGCCAAGGCGCGGCCCGAGCTGGATGCGGTAGGTGGCACCGATGCCGCGGCGAAGGCTCATGGCGCAGTACTTCCCTCAGCCCCTCGCCTTTGCACGTCGGGCGCCGGCTCAGCCAAGGCGGGGGGCGAGGGCGCCGAGGCGCAGGCCGCCGTCGTCTCGCCGGCGCAGCTCGGGCGGCACCAGCACGGCCGCCACGACGACCCCGTAGCCGCCGATCCGGATCGCCATCGCGCCGTCGGCGGCGGGGGTGAGCCGCTCCCCGGCGGCGATGCCGCCCGGGTCACGGGCGCACAGCACGTCGAGGCGGCAGTCGGCGAGCAGGTGGCTGTGGATCTCGGCGGGCTCGCCGCGCAGGTTGGCGACCACGGCGATCGGCCGCGCCCCGAGGGCGGGGTCGGCCCGGCGGATGAGCACGAAGGCCTGAGCCGTCTCGTCGTACTCACACGACGAGCGGGCGAGCTCAAGGCTGCCGAGCGCCGGCTCGGCGCGGCGCAGCGCGAGCAGGTCGCGCTGGAAGGCCAAGAGCTCGCGATGCAGCCCGTCGCCCGCACGGGAGCGATCGGGCCGGCAGGCGGCGAAGGTGGCGGGGTCGCTCGGATCGGGCGCCTCCTGTCCGTCATGCTCCCCGATCTCAGCACGCCGGCCTGCTCGCGCGGCGTCGGCGAGCGCGGCGTCTTGGTAGTCGCAGAAGAAGTGGAACGGGGCGGTCTCGCCGTACTCCTCGCCCATGAAGCGCAATGGCACGCCGCCCGAGCACAAGACGGCGGCGGTGATCGGGAACTGGGCGGCGAGCGGCAGGGCGGCGGAAAGGCGCGTGCCGAAGCCGCCGTTGCCGATCTGGTCGTGGTTCTGGGCGAAGATGACGAGCTGCTCGCCCGCCGAGATCGTGGTACGCCGGCCGTGGTGGCGCCCTCGCGAGGGGGCGCGGCGCTCGGCGACGACGAAGCCCTCGCAGAACGCGCTGGCGAGGTCGGCGACGCCGCGGTAGTCGCCGAAGTAGCGGTCCTGCTCGCCGGTCAGCGCGACGCGCAGCGCGTGGTGGAAGTCGTCGTTCCACACGCCGTCCATCCCGATGCCGCCCGCCTCGGGCGGAGCGAGCAGGCGGGGGTCGTTCGCCGGGCTCTCGGCGATGACGCAGATAAAGCGCCCGAGCCGGCGCCCTTCGGCGTGCAGCGCCGCGGTGAGCTCGGCGAGGAAGGGGCGGGCGGTGTCGTCGACGATCTCGTGCACGGCGTCGAGGCGCAGGCCGTCGACGCCGAGCTCGCGCACGAGCTCCAGGGCGTGCTCGAGGAAAAAGCGCCGCACTGGGTCGCTTCCCGGGCCCGCCACGTTGACGGCGGCTCCCCAGGGCGTCTTCGCGGCGTCGGTGAGGTAGGGGCCGTAGTGGCCAACGACAGCGCCCTCGGGCCCGAAGTGGTTGTCGACCACGTCGACCAGCACGGCGAGCCCCACGCGATGCGCCGCCGCGCACAGCTCGGCGAGCCCGGCGCGACCGCCGTAGCCCTCGTGGATCGCGAAGGGGAACACCCCGTCGTATCCCCAGTTGCGCTCGCCGGCGAAGGTCGCCACCGGCATCAGCTCGATGGCGCTGTAGCCGGCGGCCGCCAGGTGCTCGAGCGCCTCGGCCACCCCGGCGAAGGTGCCCGCTTCGGAGAAGGTGCCGACGTGCACCTCGCAGATGACCAGGCCAGCGGGCGGGACGCCGCGCCAGGACGGATCGGTCTCGCCCGGGAGCGGCTCGACCACCATCGAGGGGCCGAAGACGCCCTCGGGCTGGGCGCGCGAGGCGGGGTCGGGGAACGGGCCGCGACCGTCGAGGACGTAGCGGTAGCGGTCCCCCACCTCGGCGGGGAACACGCCGAGGTGGTAGCCGTCGTGCTCGGCGCCGAGCGCGCCGGCCGGCGCGCCGTTCAGCTCGAGCTCGACGTGGCGCGCGCTCGGTGCCCACACCGAGAAGTGGGTGCGACCCTCGCCGAGATAGCGCGCCCCGTGGCGCGGGTGTGGCCCGGGCGCGCTCATCGGCGCCCGCGCGCCGGCGTCAGCGCGAGCGCCGCGAGCGGCGGGAGGGTGCACTCGGCGCTGTGCGGCTGGCCGTTGTGGGGCGGCCCGTCGGCGACGAGCGCCCCGGTGAGGACGAGGTCGCTGCCGCCGAAGCGGCCGGCGTCGCTGTTCAGCACCTCGACCCACTCGCCCGGCTCGCTGAGCGCGAGCCGCCACGGGCGAGGGACCGGGGTGAGGTTGATGGCGACGGCGACCGGCGCGGCGTCGCTGTCGGGGGCGACGCGCAGCCAGGCGAGGACACCGTCGTCGGGCGCGTTCGCCTCGGTCCAGGCGAAGCCCTCGGGCACGCAGTCCCCGGCGTGCAGCGCCGGAAGGGCGCGGTAGGTGGCGTTGGCCTCGCTGAGCAGCGCGGCCACCCCGGCGTGCTCGGGGTAGGTCGACAAGAACCACTCGAGCTCGCCGTCGTGGTCCCACTCGCGCCAGGTGGCGAGCTCGCTCCCCATCATCACGAGCTTCTTGCCGGGCAGCAGCCACTGGTAGGCAAAGAGCAGGCGCAGGTTCGCCCGCCGCTGCCAGTCGTCCCCGGGCATCTTGGTGGCGAGCGAGCCCTTGCCGTAGACGACCTCGTCGTGCGACAGCGGCAGCACGTAGTGCTCGCTGTTCGCGTACAGCGCCCGGAAGGTGAGCTCGTTGTAGTGGTAGCGGCGGTGGATCGGGTCGCGCTCGAGGTGCGCGAGGGTGTCGTGCATCCAGCCCATGTCCCACTTGAGGTCGAAGCCGAGGCCGCCCTCGCTCGCCGGGCGGGTGACGCCGGGCCAGGCGGTCGACTCCTCGGCGATCGTCAAGGTCCCCGGGAAGCGCTCGTGGGTCGCCTCGTTCATCTGGCGCAAGAAGTCGATCGCCTCGAGGTCCTCGTTGCCGCCGAAGCGGTTCGGGCTCCACTGGCCCGGCTCGCGCGAGTAGTCGAGGTAGAGCATCGAGGCCACGGCGTCGACCCGCAGCCCGTCCGCGTGGTAGCGCTCGAGCCAAAAGCAGCCGCTCGAGATCAAAAAGGAGCGCACCTCGTGGCGGCTGTAGTTGAACTCAAAGCTCCCCCAGTCCGGGTGGATCCCGCGGCGCGGATCGGCGTGCTCGTACAGGTGCGTCCCGTCGAACTCGCCGAGGGAGAAGGCGTCGGTCGCAAAGTGCGAGGGCACCCAGTCCAACACCACGCCGATGCCGGCGCGATGCAGCGCGTCGATGAGGCCCATGAACTCCTCGGGGGGGCCAAAGCGCGAGCTCGGCGCGAAGAAGCTCGAGGTCTGATAGCCCCACGAGCCGTAGTAGGGGTGCTCCATCACCGGCAGGAACTCGACGTGGGTGAAGCCGAGGTCGCGCACGTGCGCGACGAGCTGGTCGGCGAGCTCGGCGTAGCTGAGCGAGGTGCCATCGCGATGGTGCCGCCAGGAGCCGAGGTGGACCTCATAGATGCTGATCGGGGCGTCGAGGCGCTGGCGCTCGGGGCGCGAGGCGACCCACTCGCCGTCGTTCCAGCTGTGGCCGAGGCGGGTGAGCACCGAGGCGGTGCGCGGCGGGACCTCGGTGGCAAAGGCGAACGGGTCGGCCTTCTCGAGGCGCCCGGTCGGCCCCTCGATGGCGAACTTGTAGCACGTCCCCGCGCCGACGCCCGTGACCGTGCCCGACCAGATGCCGCTCACGCCCTGGGGCTCGAGCGCGTCGATCCCGTCGCGCCAGCCGTTGTGGTCGTGGATCACAAAGACGCGGCGCGCGTTCGGGGCCCAGACGCCAAAGCGCCATCCGGCGTCGTCAACGTCCCCGAGGGGGTGGGCGCCGAGCACGTCGTAGAGGCCGAAGTGGCGCCCCTCGTTGAACAGGTGACGGTCGAGGTCGCCGATCGGCGCGGCGGACCGGCTCGCGGCGCTGCCCGTGGTCTCATGCATGGCTGAGCTCCTTACCCGGCGGTCATCTTGGTCACGCCGCGCGCCGATCGGGCGGCCTTGAGGCGCGACAGCACGTGTTCGCTCTGCTCGTTGCGGGCGAGGTCGGCGAGCGAGAGCGGGAGCCGGCGCGCGAAGTTGGCGTGCTCGCTCGTCGTCCCCGGCACGTTGTGGGCCTCGCGCTCGCCGATCAGGTCGTCGACGCTCACGACGACGAGGCCGGCGGGCGACGCGCCGAGCTCCTCGGCGACCGCGGCGCACAGCGCGGCGGGGTCGCCGCGGCCCTCGGCCTCGAGGCGACCGGCGCGCACCAGGCGGGCCGAGAGCCGGGCGCGCACCACCTCGCGCTCGGCCGCCGCGGTGGCCGCGGCGGTCGGGGCGAGCAGGCCGAGGCGCTCGCGGCCGGCGATCTCCTCGCCGGTGACGAAGGCCGCAAAGGTCGCCGTGTCGTGGGTGGCGAGGTAGGCGGCGGTGCCCGGCGCCGGCGACAGGCGCCGGCCAGGGCGGGCGGCGAGGTCGAAGACCGCCACGCGCATCGACCAGACCCCGCGGCGCGACAGGCGCGGGCGCAGGCCCCGCGGCACGGTGCCGAGGTCCTCGCCGACAAGGCGCGCCCCGGCGCGCTCGGCCTCGAGGCAGGCGAGCGCCATCAGCTCCTCGGTCGGGTAGCGGACATAGGCCCCCTCGGTCGCCTCGGCCCCCACTGGCACCCACCAGAGCCGGCGCCAGGCGAGGACGTGGTCGATGCGCAGGTAGCGGGCGTGGCGCAGGTGGTGGGCGAGGACCGCCCGGGCCATCGGGTAGCCGGCGCGGCGGTCGGTCTCGGGGTCTGGTGGGGGAAAGCTCCAGTTCTGGCCGGCTGCGAAGAAGGCATCGGGCGGCGCGCCGATGCTCGCGCCCGTTGCGAAGGCCTCGGGGTGGGCGAAGGGGTCATAGCCCTTCGGCCCGCAGCCGATCGGGAGGTCGAGGAGCAAGCCGGTGCCCCTGGCCTCGAGGGCGGTTGCGACCTCGGCGAGCTGGGCGTCCGTGGCGAACTGGGCGTAGGCGTGGCGCGCCGCGGCGGTCGCGTTTACCGGGGCGGCGCCTGGCTCGGCCGCCCGCGCCGGCCAGCGCGACGGGTCCGGCCCGAAGCGCTCCATCGCCGCCCGGAACCAGCCATAGCGCTCGAGGTCGGGATGCTCGCGGCGGTAGGCCGCAAAGGCGTCGCGACGGCGGCTCGGGCGGGACAGCAGGCGCTCGGCGGCCCGCTCGAGCACCGGCCGCAGCAGCGACGCCAGGCCGGCGAGATCGGCGAGCTCGCGCCCGTCGTGGTCGCGGCGCGCCGCGGGCCAGAACCCGCGCCGGCCGATCAGGGCGGCGTCCGCTGGGTCGAGCTCGGGGAGCCGGCTGACGTCGAGCACCGCCTCGTTCCAATAGGTCCGACTGAGCGGGAGGTAGGGCTGTTGGCCCGGTGCCCCGCCATCGGCGGTCGCTGGCTCGGCGAGCAGCGGCAAGGTGGCGACCGCCGCGGCGCCGCGCGCCGCGGCGAACTCGCCGAGGCGCTCGAGGGAGCTCAGATCCCCCGCGGGACGGCCGCGCTCGTCGACGATCGCGTAGGTCGGGGCGAATAGGGCCCAGTCCGCCACCGCTTCGCGTGCCGACAGGCGCCCCGGCGCGGCGATCACGTGGGCGAGGTGCCGCCCGCCCGCGCGTACGGCGTGGTAGCCGAGCGGGAGGCGACCGGGCGCGTCGATCGGGCGCTCCTCGCCGCCTTCGAGCACGAGGCGCGCCGCCACGGACCCCGCAGGTCGCGCGCGGGCGCCGAGCTCACCGTCCCAGGCGACGAGCACGGGCGGCAGGCCACCGCGCCCGGCCTGTTCGGCGCGGCGCGCCCGGCGGTGCTCGGCGAAAAGCGCCGCGGCCTCGCTCGCCTTGGCGATCGGCTCGCCGAGGGCGCCGAGCACCTTGACGAGCCCGGCCTCGGCGACCGCCTTGGTCGCTCCGTCGGCCCCCTCGTAGCTGACCTCGATTCCCCGGGCACGCGCCAGGCGCACGAGCGCATCTTCGACGGGGGGGTCGGTGGCGGTCAACGCCATGGCGACGACGCCGTCCCGCTTCCCCACGGCGCCGCGCCGCTCGGAGCGGGCCACATCGACGCGAGGTCCATCGGCGCGAGGTCCATCGGCGCGAGGTCCATCGGCGCGAGGTCCATCGGCGCGAGGTCCATCGGCGCGAGGTCCATCGGCGCGGGCCACCCCGGCGCCCGGCTCACTGGGCTCCGAGCAAGAAGCGCAGCCCGTACAGCGGCAGCTGGACCCACTCGGGGCGGTTGGCGAGCTCGTAGCGCAGTTCGTAGAGGGCCTTGTCGAGGACGTGCGCGACGAGCAGGGTGGAGAGTTCGCCGGGATCGGCGGGCAGCAGCGGGCTGCCGGCGATGCGCTCGAGGTAGCCGCCGAGGTAGGCCGCCCCCACCCAGAAGGCGAAGCGGTCGGCGGCTTCCCGGTACTGGGGCGCCGAGAGTGGCCCGAGCCACTCCGCGCCCGGGGTGCTGGCGGGGATGGCGCCGCCGACCGCCCCGAAGGTAGCGCCCGGCGCCACCTCGGCGCCGGGCTCGAGGACGCCGCGCGACACGAGGTCGGCGACCGCGGCGTGCGCCGCGTAGTGGTAGGAGCGCAGCATCCCGGCGACGTCGCTCAGCACCGAGCGCTTGAGGCGCCGCTCGCCGAAGCTGCGCGCCGGCTCACCCTCGAAGTCGACGAAGACGACGTCGCGACCGGTCATCAGCACCTGGCCGAGGTGCAGGTCCCCGTGCACGCGGGCGCGCACCCCGCCCTCGACGTCGAGCACCCCGCCGAGCACGGCGAGGATCTCCTCCTCGCGCTCGAGCGCCTCGCGGGCGAGCGGCTCCTGCTCGGCGTCCAGGTGGCGCAGCCGCTGGCGCAACAACACGAGCGAGCGGCGCGCCGTGGTGCGCATCGACTGGTAGAGCGAGCGCCGGGTCAAGCCGGTGATGGCTTCGGGACGGAAGGCGTCGTCGGTGCCCGAGGCGAGCGCGAGGTGGAGCTCCGCGGTGCGCAGGCCGAGCAGCTCGGCGCTCGGCACGAGGTCGGGCAGGCACGCGACGACCTCGGCCGGCAGCTCGGCTTCGAGCAGCGCGGCGAGACCCTGGCGGGGGACCGGCGGCAGCACGGGCGACTCAGAGGAGGGGAGGACCTGTTCGAGGAAGGCCCCCGCCGAGCGCACCGTCGCGCTCCAACCGTCGCTCTCGTGGTCGACGTACTCGTGCACCACGGCGACCGTCGTCGGCGCGAGCCCGGGCCGCTCGAGCTCGACCGCCCCGAGGAGGCGGGCGACGGGTGCATGGCGGCCGCGCAGGTGCCGCCCGACCTCGAGCTCGGGGTTCTCCCCCGGCTCGAGCCGCCGGAAGACCTTCATCACGACCTGGGTCTCTTCGTGGCTGCCGGCCACGATCGTGGTGTTCGACTGCTCGGCCGAGCCGACCCGCATCGGTGCCTGCGCACCGAGCGCGGCCAGCACCTCGTGCGCGCCCGGCAGCAGCGAGCCGACCAGGCGGCTCGCTGCGGTGCCGTTGCGGCGGCGGCGCTCGGCGACGAGCTCGAGGAGGGCCTGGCCGAAGGCACCGATGTAGCTCCCGTCGACGAGGACGCCCTCGCCGCTCGGTGCGCTGGTGCGGGCGAGCAGGGCCTCGGGGCGGTCGCGCTCGACGTTGCGCGCCGGCTCATCGGTGAGCGAGGTGAGCGGGAGCAGGTAGCGCTCGGACTCGCCCTCGAAGTACTCGACGTTGACGACGGCGATCTCGACGCGCTCGGGGGCGGAGATGGAGAAGCGGTCCTCGATGCCCGCGGATTGGATCCGGCGGTGCTTGGCCGCGAACCAGCGGCGGTTGCGCATCATCTCGGGCAGCGCCGCCTCGAGGCCACGGCGCGTCCTCGGCTCGAGGACGCCCCACCACGGGGCGGGCACCTTGAGCTCGACGAGGGGGTGCTCGATCACCTGCTCGGCCGCGGCCGGCGAGCGCAGCTGGAACCAGTAGAAGGCGTGCGGCGACAAGGTGACGAGATAGGGCAGCTCGCCGATCAGCGGGAAGGGCGTGCGCCCGAAGAGCTCGAGCGGCTGGAGCCCCGCCAGCTGGTGCAGGTCGAGCTCGACGTATTGGGCAAAGCGCGAGAGGTTGGCGACCACGAGGATCTGCTCGTTGTCGTCGCGGCGCAAAAAGGAGAGCACGCTCGGGTTGTCCGAACGGACGAACTCGGTCGTCCCCCGGCCAAAGACGTGGTGGCGCCGCCGCAGCGCCACCAGCCGGCGCATCCAGCGGAGCAGCGAGTCGGGGTTGTTCAGCTGGGTCTCGACGTTGACCGACTCGTAGTGGCACTCCGGGTCGATGTTGACCGGCAAGAAGATGCGGTGCGGGTTCGCCTCGGAGAACCCGGCGTTGCGGTCCGCGCTCCACTGCATCGGCGTGCGCACGCCGTTGCGGTCGCCGAGGAAGACGTTGTCGCCCATGCCGATCTCGTCCCCGTAGTACAGAACCGGGGTGCCGGGAAGCGACAAGAGCAAGCCGTTCATCAGCTCGATCTTCTGGCGGTGGAACTGCAACAAGGAGGCGAGGCGGCGCCGGATGCCGAGGTTGACCCGCATCTGGGGATCCCGGGCATAGGCGTGGTACATGTAGTCGCGCTCCTCGTCGGTCACCATCTCCAAGGTGAGCTCGTCGTGGTTGCGCAAGAACACCGCCCACTGCGCGTTCTCGGGAATCTCGGGGGTCTGCTGCAAGATGTCGATGACCGGGAAGCGGTCCTCCATCCGCAGCGACATGAACAGCCGCGGCATCAGCGGGAAGTGGAAGGCCATGTGGCACTCGTCGCCCTTGCCGAAGTAGGCGCTCGCGTCCTCGGGCCACTGGTTCGCCTCGGCGAGCAGCATCCGGCCGGGGTAGCGCTCGTCGATGTGGGTGCGCAGCTCGCGCAAGAAGGCATGGGTCTCGGGGAGGTTCTCGCAGTTCGTCCCCTCGGCCTCGTAGAGATAGGGGACGGCGTCGAGGCGCAGCCCGTCGACGCCGAGGTTGCACCAAAAGTCGACGGCGCGCAGCATCGCCTTTCGCACCGCGGGGTTGTGGTAGTTGAGGTCGGGCTGGTGGGAGTAGAAGCGGTGCCAGTAGTACGCGCCCGCCAGGTTGTCGAAGGCCCAATTCGACTGCTCGAAGTCCTGGAAGATGATGCGCGCGTCCTGGTAGCGGTCGGGGCTCTCGCTCCAGACGTAGAAGTCGCGCCACGAGCTGCCCGGGGCCGCGCGCCGCGCCCGCTGGAACCAGGGGTGCTGGTCCGAGGTGTGGTTCAAGACGAGCTCGGTGATGACGCGGATCTGGCGGCGGTGCGCCTCGTCGACGAAGCGGCGGAAGTCCGCCAGCGTGCCGAGGTCGGGGTGGATGGCCGTGTAGTCGGCGATGTCGTAGCCGTCGTCGCGCAGCGGCGAGGGGTAGAAGGGGAGCAGCCAGAGCGCCGTGATGCCGAGCTGTTGGAGGTAGTCGAGGCGGCTCGCCAGCCCGCGGAAGTCGCCGAGCCCATCCCCGTTGGAGTCCTGGAAGGCGCGGACGTGCAGCTCGTAGATGATCGCGTCCTTGTACCAGTCGGGCTCGTTGCCGAGCGTGACCGCCTCGCTGGCCGGGCGTCGCCGCGGGCTCATTGGCCGGCCCTTTCGACGACGAACAGGTGGGCGTTGTTGCGCGCCGGGTCGAGCATCACGAAGTTGCGCGGTCCGGCCCAGCGGTAGCTGCGGTCCTCGAGGACGTCGCGCAGCCCGAAGGCGCCGTCGGCTTCGAGGCCGAGCGCGGGGAGGTCCAAGGAGACATAGCCCGACTGGGTCCACGCCGGGTCCAAGTTGACCACCGCCAAGATCGTGTCGCCGGTGCTGGCGTCGCGCTTGGAGAAGCAGATGAGCTGCTCGTTGTCGACCTCGTGGAAGCTGAGCGAGGCGTTGCGGCGCAGCGCCGGGTGCACCCGGCGCGCCCCGTTGACCCGGCGGATGATCGGGGCGATCGACTGCGGGGCGTCGAGGTCGTGGTGGTGGGCCTCGTACTTCTCCGAGTCGAGGTACTCCTCGCTGCCCGGCGCGACGGGGCGGTCCTCCAAGAGCTCGAAGACCGGGCCGTAGATGCCGTAGTTCGCCGAGCTGCACGCCGCCAGCACGAGCCGGGCGACAAAAGACGGCCGCCCGCCGCGTTGCAGGCTCTTGGCCAAGATGTCGGGGGTGTTCGGCCACAGATTGCCGCGGAAGTAGCTCGCGCCCGGGCCGTTCGCGAGCTCGCCCAGGTACTGGGTCAGCTCCCACTTGGTGTCGCGCCAGGTGAAGTACGTGTAGGACTGGTCGAAGCCCACCTTGGCGAGACGATGCATGACGGCGGGGCGCGTGAAGGCCTCGGCGAGGAAGATCACGCCGGGGTCCTCCTCGTGCACCGCCGTGATCAGCCACTCCCACAGCTCGAAGGGCTTGGTGTGCGGGTTGTCGACCCGGAAGGTGCGCACCCCGCGGTCGAGCCAGAAGCGCACCACCTCGAGCAGCGCCCGGTACAGGCCGTCGCGGTCGGGCGTGGAGAAGTCGAGCGGGTAGACGTCCTCGTAGCGCTTGGGCGGGTTCTCCGCGCAGGCGATGGTGCCGTCGGCTCGGTGGCGGAACCACTCGGGGTGCTCGGTGACCCAAGGATGGTCGGGGGAGCACTGGAAGGCGAGGTCGAGCGCGATCTCGATGCCGCGGCGTGCGGCTTCTTGCACGAGCAGGTCGAAGTCCTCCAAGGTACCGAGCTCGGGCGCGATCGCGAGGTGGCCGCCCGCCTCGGCCCCGATCGCCCAGGGGCTGCCGACGTCGCCGGCCTCGGCGTGCGGTGAGTTGTTGCGGCCCTTGCGGGCGCGGCGGCCGATGGGGTGGATGGGCGGGAGGTAGCAGATGTCGAAGCCGAGATCGGCGATGTAGTCGAGCCGGCCGATCAGGTCGCGCAAGGTGCCGGCGCGATCAGGATCGGGACTCGTCGAGCGCGGGAAGCACTCGTACCATGCCGAGCAGGCGGCGAGCTCGCGCTGGACGGCGAAGCTGAGCGGCACGCTCGCGAGGTCGCTCGTGTCGGGCGGGCGGGCGGCGAGCAGCTCCTCGAGCGCCTCGAGGCGCAAGAGGGCGGCGGCCACCGCCGCGGCGTCGCGTGCCTTTCGCAGCACGGCCGCGATCTCGCGCAGCTCGCCAGTCGCGCTCGCTGGCGTCTCACCAGTGGCGCTCGCTGCCGGCTCACCCGAGCGGGTGCGGGGCGCGAGCTTGCGGGCGATGTCGCGCACCAGCGCCGCGCCCACGAGCGCGTCGTCCAGCTCGAACACACCGGCCTCGACCCGCCGCTCGGCGTCGTGGCGCCAGTTGGCGAAGTGGTCGACCTCCCCGAGCACCTCGACCACCAAGGCCCCGGGTACCTCGGGGCACAGCGTGGCGCTGAAGGCGTCGTTGCCGAGCGGCGCCATGGCGCTCGTGACGGCCCGAGCGGTCCCGGCGCCGCGGTGGCGGACGAAGGCGCGCACGTGCTCGTGGCCGTGCGCGAAGACGCGGGCGGTAATGGTGAGCGGGTCGCCGGCGATCGCCTTGGCCGGAAAGGCGCCGCCGTCCACCTGGGGCGAAAGGCCCTCGATCACGGCGAAGGGCTGGGGCGGGGGCAGCGCCACGCGCCGGCGCGGGGCGCTCAACGCGGCGCTGCCTTCTCGTGCACGTGCGCTGCCATACCCGGGGCCAAGCTAGCGGCCGCCACGCACCGGGCGCGCACCACATCCCTTTGAGCAGGCAGCGCTCGCCGCGGCGGTTTCGACAAGGTGCTGGCAGGGAAGTCCACTGCCAACGGCCAGCCGCGCGCGCCCTGCGAGCGGCCGGGCGAGTGAAACGGTGAGCGCTGCATCGGCGCCCTCGGCGAGGAGATGGAGGGACGCGTGGAGGAGGCCGCAGCGGGCAGCGCGGAGGCGCCCGGTGAGCTCTGGCCCGGCGAGCCGCTGCCGCTCGGCGCGACGCCCGATGGGGAGGGGACGAACTTCGCGCTCTTCTCCGAGGCGGCCGAGGCGGTCGAGCTGTGCCTGTTCGACGGGGAGGCCGAGCGCCGGATCGAGCTCCGCGAGGTGGACGCCTACGTCTGGCACGCGAAGCTGGTCGGCATCGGGGCGGGCCAGGCCTATGGCTATCGCGTCCACGGTCCCTGGGAGCCGGCCGCCGGCCTGCGTTTCAACCCGAACAAGCTGCTGCTCGATCCCTACGCCCGCGCGATCAGCGGGACCATCGCGTGGAGCCCGGCGTGCTTCTCCTACGTGCCCGGCGAGCCGCACGAGCTCGAGGCGAGCGACTCGGCGCCCAACATGCCGCGCTCGATCGTCGTCGACTCGAGCTTTGACTGGGGCGAGGACGAGCCGCCGAACGTGCCGCTCGAAGAGACGGTGATCTACGAGACCCACGTCAAGGGGCTGACGGCGCGCCATCCGGCGGTCGCTGCGGCCGAGCGCGGCAGCTTCGCTGCGCTCGGGCATCCCGAGGTCGTCGGCTACCTCGCCGGACTCGGCATCACCGCCGTCGAGCTCTTGCCCGTGCACCACTTCGTCCACGACGCGCACCTCGTCGAGCGTGGCCTTTGCAACTACTGGGGCTACAACTCGATCGGCTTCTTCGCGCCCCACGGCGCCTACGCGGCGGGGGGCGACCGCGGCGCCCAGGTGAACGAGCTGAAGGGCGCGATCAAGGCGCTGCATGCGGCGGGCCTCGAGGTCATCTTGGACGTCGTCTACAACCACACCGCCGAGGGCAACCACCTCGGCCCCACCTTGTCCTTCAAGGGCATCGACAACGCCGCCTACTACCGCCTCGTGCCCGAGGCGCCGGAGTACTACTTCGACACCACCGGGACGGGCAACAGCTTGAACGTGGGGCATCCGGCCACCTTGCAGCTGATCATGGACTCGCTGCGCTACTTCGTCGAGGAGTTCCACGTCGACGGCTTCCGCTTCGACCTCGCCGCCGCGCTCGCTCGGCAGTTCTATGAGGTCGACCGGCTGGCGGCCTTCTTCGAGCTGGTCCAGCAGGACCCGGTCGTCTCGCGGGTCAAGCTGATCGCCGAGCCCTGGGACGTCGGCGAGGGCGGCTACCAGGTCGGCGGCTTCCCGCCGCAGTGGCTCGAGTGGAACGGCCGCTATCGCGACACGGTGCGGGACCTGTGGCGAGGCGAGCCGGCGCGCATGGCGGATTTCGCCTACCGCCTCACGGGCAGCTCGGACCTCTACCAGGCCGACACCCGCCGACCGCTCGCCTCGGTGAACCTCGTCACCGCCCACGACGGCTTCACCCTGGCTGACCTCGTCGCCTACAACCAAAAGCACAACGAGGCGAACGGTGAGGACAACCAGGACGGCAACGACGACAACCGCTCGTGGAACGGCGGGGCCGAGGGCGAGAGCGACGACGCCGCGGTGCGCGCCCTGCGCCGCCGAAACCAGCACAACTTCCTCGCCACCTTGTTCTTGTCCCAAGGGGTGCCGATGCTGCTCGGCGGGGACGAGCTCGGCCGCAGCCAACGCGGCAACAACAACGCGTACTGCCAGGACAACGAGCTCTCCTACTACGACTGGGACCAGGTGGACGCCGGGCTGTTGGCGCTGACCAAGGCGCTCGTGGCCTTCCGTGCCGAGCACCCGGTGCTGCGGCGGCGGGACTGGTTCTCTGGCCACGAGCTCCGGGGCGTGGCCGACCTCGCCTGGTACCGCCACGACGGCGAGGAGATGGGCGAGGAGGACTGGGAGCAGAGCTTCGTGCGCTCTGTGGGCTGCTTTTTGAACGGCGAGACGATCCTCGGGGTGGACCGCCGCGGCCGGCCGATCGTCGACGACTCGCTGCTGTTGCTCTTCAACGCCCAGGAGGAGCCGCTCACCTGGACGCTGCCAAAGGCGCTCGAGGGGCCCTTTGAGGTCGCCATCGACACCGCCCGGGAGGCGGACGACGCGCCGGCCGCGCCCGTCCCGGCCGGTGGCCAGCTGGAGGCGAGCGGCCGCTCGGTGGTCGTCCTCGTCCGCCGGCGCGCCGGGGGAGGCCGATCGCCGCGCGCCTTGAGCGCTCGGCCCAGCTCGATGGACTAAAACGGTGCGATGCCAAAGCGCGCCCTCATCACCGGGATCACGGGCCAGGACGGCTCCTACCTCGCCGAGCTGCTGCTCGAGCAGGGCTATGAGGTGGTCGGCATGGTCCGCCGCACCAGCAACCTCAACGTGTCGCGCCTGGCGGGGATCATGGACAAGATCCACCTCGCCTCGGGCGACCTGCTTGATGAGGCGTCGATCATCTCGGCGCTCAACAAGTGGCGCCCGAACGAGGTCTACAACCTCGCCGCGCAGTCTTTCGTCACGACCTCGTGGGACCAGGCGGTCTTCACCGGCGAGGCGACGGCGCTCGGCGTGACCCGGATGCTCGATGCGATCCGGGTCGTCGATCCCGAGATCCGCTACTACCAGGCGAGCTCGTCGGAGATGTTCGGCAAGGTGCGCGAGACCCCCCAGAACGAGCTCACCCCGTTCTACCCCCGCAGCCCCTACGGCGTCGCCAAGGTCTACGGGCACTGGATCACGGTGAATTACCGCGAGAGCTACGGGCTGCACGCCTCCTCGGGGATCTTGTTCAACCACGAGAGCCCGCGCCGCGGCCTCGAGTTCGTCACCCGCAAGATCAGCCACGGCGTGGCGCGCATCAAGCTCGGCCTGGAGGACAAGCTGTCGCTCGGCAACCTCGACGCGAAGCGCGACTGGGGCTTTGCCGGCGACTACGTGAAGGCGATGTGGGCGATGCTCCAGCAAGAGGTCGCCGATGACTACGTCGTGGCGACGGGGGAGACCCACTCGGTGCGCGAGTTCTGCGAGATCGCCTTCGGCCGCGTCGGCCTTAACTGGGAGGACCACGTCGTCGTCGACAAGCGCTTCTTCCGCCCCGCCGAGGTCGACCTCTTGATCGGCAATCCGGACAAGGCCAAGACGGCGCTCGACTGGGAGCCCAAGGTCGGCTTCGCCGAGCTCGTCGAGATGATGGTCGATTCGGACCTCGCGCAGCTGTCCCGCTGACCTGCTGGTCCGGGGGGAGCGGCCGCGGGGCCGGCGGCCGTTGGCCTCAGGAGCCGAGCCCGGAGGCGAACAGCGATTGGGGGACGGCGAGGGGCCGCTCGTACAGGCGGGCCTTGCCACCCCCGTCCGCCTTGGCCTCATACATCGCCGCGTCGGCGCACTCGAGCGCCTCGTCGGCGCTCAGGATCCCCGACGCCACGACCACCCCGCAGGAGGCCCGCACGACGAGCTGCTCCTCGCCGAAGGGCGCGTCGAAGCGGGTGGCGATCGCCTCGCCGAGGCCGATCGCGCCGGCGTCGTCCTCGGCGTGCTCGCAGACGACGACGAACTCGTCCCCGCCGAGGCGGGCGACGGTGTCGTCTGGGTGGGCCGCCTCGACGAGGCGCTCGGCGATCTCTGCGAGGAGGCGGTCGCCGCGGCGGTGGCCGAAGCGGTCGTTGACGACCTTGAAGCCGTCGAGGTCGACGAAGACGAGCGCCATCGCCCGGTGCTCGGCCTCGGCGCGCTGCAGCGCCTGGCCGAGTGCCTCGGTGAGCTGGATCCGATTCGGCAGGCCGGTCAAGGTGTCGTGGCGCGCCTGGTGGGCGAGCTCGACCTCCATGTGCTTGCGGTCCGTGATGTCCTGGAGCTGGGCGAACAGGTAGGGGGCGGTCGTCTCGTCCCCCTCGACGTCGACGACGTCGATGAGCACCCAGGTCACCTGGCCGTCGGCGCGCACGAGCCGGCGCTCGTTGCGGTAGTGGTGCTGCTCGCCGCTTCGCACCCGCGCGAGCTGGGCGTCTCGCTGGGCGAGGTCCCCGGGATGGACGAACTCGCCGGCGCGGTGGCCGACGAGCTCACCCGGGGAGCGGCCGAGCAGCTTGCACAGCGCCGGATTGACGCGGCGCACGACCTCGTCGTGGTCGATCATCGCCATGCCGATGGCGGCGCGCTGGAATCCGAGCCGGAAGCGCTCGACGGCCTCGCGCCGCTCCCGCTCGAGGCGCCGGCGCTCGGTGATGTCGCGGATGATCCAGGAGATCCCGATCAGCTGCCCGCACCGGTCGCGCACCGGCGAGGCCGTCACCGCCACGTCGACGATGCGCCCGTCCTTGCGCCGCCGGGTGGTCTCGATCGTGGGGGCATAGGGCTCCCCGGCGCGGATCTTGCGGCGCACCGCGATCGCCCCGGCGCGCGCCGCCTCGGGCACGACGACGAGCGAGCTCTCGCCGACCATCTCCTCGGCGCGATAGCCAAAGAGCCGCTCGGCGGCGGCGTTCCAGCTGGTGACCGCCCCCTCAAGCGTCTCGGAGACGATCGCGTCCCCCGAGTCCTCGACGATCGCGGAGAGTCGGGCGAGCGACTCGTCCCCCCGCCGGCGCTCGGTGACGTCGCGGAGGTTGACCACGATGCCGGCGACCGTCGGCTCGTCCAGGCGGTTCGAGAGGGTGACCTCGAGCCAGCACAGCCGCTCCTCGTCCTCGCCGACGCGCAGCTCGGCGCTGAGGTGGCCGGCGCCCTCGCCGCGGACCTCGGCCAGCAGGGCGTGAAAGCGCGCCCGGTCGGGGAGGTGGATGAGGCGCGCCGCGTCGCTGCCGAGCGCGATCGGGCCGTGGAGCACGCGCTCGGCGGGCGGGCTGGCCTCGATGATGCGCCCGGCGCCATCCAGCACGAGGTAGCCCTCGCTCGTGTGCTCCAACAGCAGGTACTGGCGGCGCTCGGCGGCGAGCAGGGCGGCCGAGCCCTCCATGCGCTCGGTGACGTCGCGCACCGAGGAGACCACCGCGTAGACCTCGCCCTGCTCATCACAAAGCGGGCGCGACTCGAAGTTCAGCCAGCGCTGCTCGTCGCCCCACGGGCCCTGGAAGACCTGTTCGCCGCTCGGCCGGCCCGTCGCCAGGACCCTCGGGACCGGCAGGTCCTCGGGCCGCAACCACGCCCCGTCCTCGCCGATCAGCACCGCCGTGGGCCCGCCGAAGTGCTCCGCGAACCGGTCGCCCTCGCGCACGCCCAACAGGTCGGCGGCGACCTGGTTGCAGCGCACCAGCCGTCCGGTGGGCGAGTGCACGAGCACCCCCTCGCGCAGCGCGCCGAAGATCGCGTCGCGCGCCGCCACGGCGAGCGCGTCGCCACCCGCGCCGGACAGCGCGGCCGCGACCGCCCCGCCGAGCGCGCCGCGCACCGCCGCGCGCTCGAGCACCTGGATGCCCACCCGGCCGTCGAGCTCGTCGGCAAGGGCGGCGTCCTCCTCGCCGACGAGCGCCACGACGGGGCAGTAGGGCGCGCGTGCCCGGAGGTCGGCGATCACGCCGGCGCCCTCGCTGCCCGGAAGGGGCACGTCCACGACGACGACCCGGGGCTCGTCCGCCATGGCGGCGAGGGCGGAGGCGAGGTCGGTGGCCTCAGCCACGCGCCAGAGCGCGGAAAGGCGCGCCGCGATCTCGCCGCGGCGCGCGGCGTCGCTGCTCGCGACGAGGACCGCGACGGACCTTCCTTGACTCGCGCTGAAGCGGGGCATCCTGGGCTTTCTCTTCGGAGCCGAGCGAGCCGCCCGCTCGGGGCCGGGAGCGTTGACGCCGCCCGGCAAAAGCGGTGCGTGCTCGCTGGCTCACGCACAGTGGCACCCAGTCTGGCGCGCCCGGGCCGGGGAGGAAAGGGTGAAACGCCTCGAGCCCATCGGCCCAGGTCGCGGCCCGAGCGGTGCTGCGCTTGCCCCGCTTGGCCCGCGCGGTGCCGGCGCCCGTAGCATTGGCGCTGCCCCATGCCCCATGCCGTTCGCTTCCGCGAGGCCGTCGCGCTCGCCGGCCGCTTCCCCCTGCTCTCTGGCCTCAGCCTCGAGGTGGCCGAGGGCGAGGTCGTGCATCTGCGCGGGGCGAATGGCGCCGGCAAGACGAGCCTGTTGCGCGCGTGTGCCGGGCTGCTCGCCATCGCCGGGGGCACCGCGGTCGTGCTCGGCCACGACCTGTGCCTCGATCGCCAGTCGCTTCGCCGCGAGGTCGGCCTGCTCGGCCACGCCGGCTTTTCCTATGAGGAGCTGAGCGTCGAGGAGAACCTCGCCTTCGCGCTGCGCGCCGCGCGCGCCCCGGCGGAGCGGGCCGATGCCGCCCTCGAGCGCCTCGGCCTGGTGGGGCGGGTGCGCAAGACGGCGGTGGGCGCCTGCTCGGCTGGCCAGCGCCGCCGGCTCGCGCTCGCCGTGCTGGTGGCGCGCGCGCCGCGGCTGTGGCTCTTGGACGAGCCGCACGCCGGCCTCGACCACGAGGCCCGCGCCGTGGTCGACGAGCTCGTGCGCGAGGCCGCCGGCTCGGGGGCGACCGTCCTCGTCGCCTCGCACGAGCTCGAGCGCGCCGCGGCGCTGTGCGACCGGCAGGTCACGATCGCCGGCGGCCGGGTCCTCGAGCCGGGGGGCGACGCGCCCCTCGGCGCCCCGATCGCCGCGCTGGCGGGAGGCGAGGTGGGCTGCGATGTGGCATGACGCCGTCGTGGTCGCCGGCAAGGACCTGCGCATCGAGTGGCGCTCGCGCGTCGGCCTCAACCAGGTCGTGCCGTTCGCGCTCGTCGTCTTGCTGCTCTTCGGCCTGGCCCTTGGCCCCGACGCCGGCCGGTTGCGCGCGGCCGCCGCCGGACTGTTCTGGGTGACGGTGCTGCTGGCCTGCCTGCTCGCGGTGCAGCGCTCGGTCGCGGTCGAGACGGCCGACGCCGGCCGAGACGGCTTGCGGTTGTCGGGCCTCGACGCGGGCGGGATCTTCGTCGGCAAGGCGGCCGCCCTCGCCCTCCAGCTCCTCGTGCTCGAGGTGGTCCTCGCCGTCGTGGCGGCGCTCTTGTACGCCACGCCGCTTTCGGGGATCGGCCTGCTGGCCGCCACCTGCGTCCTCGCGACGGCCGGCCTGGCTGCCGTCGGCACCTTCTACGGCGCGGTGTCGGCCGGCACCCGGGTGCGCGAGACGCTCCTGCCCTTGTTGTTCTTCCCGGTCGTCGCACCGGTCGTGCTGGCGGCGACCAAGGCCTTCTCGGCCGCACTCTCGCACCACAGCGGCGGCGGGCTCGGCTGGCTCGGCCTGCTGGCGATCTTCTCGGTCGCCTATGTGGCGATCGGCACGATCGCCTTTGGACCCCTGTTGGAGGATGGATGAGCGCGCTGGTCCCACCGGTCGACCATGGCCTGTTCGGCGAGGGCGCGAGGAGCGACGCCGCGGCCGCCTCGCGCCAGCGCCGTGCCCAGCTGGCGCTGCGCGTCGTCGGGGTCACCGGACTGCTCGGCGTGGTGCTGACCGTCTGGCTCGGGCTGTGGGTGACGCCGCCGGACGCCTACATGGGCAATCTCGTGCGCCTGCTCTACATCCACCCCTCGATGGCCTGGGACGCCTTTTTGGCCTACGGCGTCTCGTTCCTGGCGAGCGCCTGCTATCTGTGGCCCCGCACCCGCGACCTGCGCTTCGATCGCCTGGCGGGCGCCTCGGCGGAGGCCGGCGTCGTCTTCACGGCGATCACCTTGGTGACCGGGTCGCTGTGGGGTCGCCCCACCTGGGGTACGTGGTGGGTGTGGGATCCGCTGCTCACGACGACGGCGCTGTTGTTCGTCCTCTACCTCGGCTATCTCGCGCTGCGCAAGGTCCCTGGCGATCCAGAGGTGCGCGCCAAGCGCACGGCGGTGGGGGCGCTCGTCGCCTTCATCGACGTGCCGATCGTCTACTTCTCGGTCACCTGGTGGAAGAGCCTCCACCAGGCGCCGACGATCTCGCCGGGAAAGAGCGACGTGCACGGGCTGATGGCCTGGACGATGCTGTTGAGCTTCGTCGCCTTCAGCCTGGTCTATGTGTGGTTCGTCGCCCATCGCTACCGCCTGGCGGGCCTGCAGGCCCGCGAGGAGGCCGAGGGCTTGGCCTTGGCGCTCGCCGAGCGCCGCGCCGAGGGGGCGGCGAGTGCGGTCGAGGAGAATGAGGTGTGGACATGACTGACTTCGCGTACGTCCAGGCGGGCTACGTGGTGGCGCTCGGCGGCCTGGCGCTGTACGGGGCGTCGCTCATCGCCCGTGAGCGGGCCGCCCGCCGGCGCGTCCCCGTCCCCGTCCCGGTGCGCACCGACGAGCGCCGTGGCGAGCACGAGGGGGGAGCGGCGGGCTCGTGAGCGTCTCCTCGGCGCCGGCGGACACCGCGCTCGAGGGCGACGCGGCACTCGCCGCTGCGGCCGCCGCGCTGCGCGAGGCGCGCGCCAAGGCCACGCGCCGCCGCCTCGGTGTCGTCGCGCTCGTGCTCGCGGCGGCGATCGGCTTCCTCCTCTACAAGGCGCTCACCTCGGGCGTCGTCTACTTCAAGACCGTCGCCCAGGCGGTCGCGGCGCGCCAACGCCTCGGTGACGCCACCTTCCAGATCGAGGGCGTCGTGGTGCCGCACAGCCTGCACGTCGCCGGGGTCCACCAGGCCTTCGCGCTCTGCAGCGGCCCGGTGCGCATCCCGGTCCACAACGTCGGCACTCCGCCCCAGCTGTTCACCTCGGGGGTCGCCGTCGTGCTCGTCGGCCACTTCGTCGGCACGAGCAACCTGTTCTCCTCCGACCAGATCCTCGTCAAGCACTCGAGCTCCTATGTCGCCGCGCACCCCGGGCGGGTCCAGCACGGCGACAACCAGCACTGCTGATGGCCCCCGATCACGACGCGGCGGGGGCGGGGCGGTGAACGGCCTGCTCGGCCACATCGGCGTGCTCCTCGCGCTCTTGGCGGCGCTGGCCGGCATCGCCTCGCTGGCGCACTCGCTGATCTGGCGGCGCCCGGCGCTCGCGAGCGGTGAGGTGCCGGCGCCCGGGCGCACCCGTCCGGCCACCTACTTCGCCTGGCTCTCGCTCGCCGGCGCGGTCCTGGCGACGATCGCCATGGAGCGCGCCCTGCTCACCCACGACTTCTCGCTCGCCTTCGTCGCCGAGAACAACTCCCGCCAGACCCCCACCCTCTACGACATCACCGGCATGTGGTCGGCCCTGCAGGGCTCGATCCTGCTCTGGGGCCTCATCTTGTGCGGCTACGTCGCCGCCTGCGCGCAGCGCTTCCGGGCCAAGGCCGACGACGCGCTCGTGCGCTGGGCGCTGCTCATCTGCTTCGTCGTCGTGGTCTTCTTCTTCGCCTTGATGCTCGGCCCCGCCGATCCCTTCGCCCCGACGCACGGCGCGGTGCCGGCCAACGGCCCGGGGCCGAACGCGCTGTTGCAGGACAACACGCTGATCGCCTTCCACCCCGTGCTGCTCTACGCCGGCCTGGTCGGCTTCACGGTGCCCTTCTCCTTCGCCCTCGCCTCGCTGATCACCGGCCGGGTCGGCGAGGGCTGGCTGTTAGCGACGCGGCGCTTCACCTACCTCGCCTGGGCCTGCCTCGGCCTCGGGATCGTGCTCGGGGCGTGGTGGTCGTACCAGACCTCGGGCTGGGGCGGGTATTGGTCCTGGGACCCCGTCGAGAACGCCGCCTTGATCCCCTGGCTCACCGGCACGGCGTTCTTGCACTCGGTCCTCGTCCAAGAGCGCCGCGGGCTGCTGCGGATCTGGAACCTCTCTTTGATCGTGGCGACCTTCTCGCTCACGATCCTCGCCACCTTCCTCACCCGCTCGGGGGTGACCCAGTCGGTCCACTCCTTCAGCGCCTCGGGCGTCGGCCCGGCCCTGCTCGGCTTCTTCGGCGCCATCGTCGCCGCGGGCGTGGGCCTGATCGGCTGGCGCGGGGACCGGCTTGCCTCGCCCGGCTCGATCGACTCGCCGCTCAGCCGCGAGGGCGCGTTCTTGGTGAACAACCTCCTCTTTGCGGCCTTCGCCCTCGTCGTGCTGCTCGGCACGGTCTTCCCGCTGTTCCTGCAGGCCTTCGACAACTCGGCGGTGACGATCGGCCGGCCCTACTTCGACGCCTTCACCGTCCCGCTCGGCCTCGCCTTGTTGTTCTTCATGGCGGTCGCCCCGGCGCTTCCCTGGCGCAAGGCGAGCGAGCAGCTGCTGCGCGAGCGCCTGGCGATCCCCGCCTGGGCGGGCGTGGGGACGATCGTGTGCTGCGTGCTGGCCGGGGTACGCGGCCTGACGCCGCTTTTGGCCTTCGGCCTCGGGGCCTTCGCCGGGGCGGCGGCGCTGCGCCAGCTCGTCCTCGCCGCGCTCGCCGCCCACCGCCACCACCTCGGTGCCTGGCGCGGGGTGATGGGGCGGGCGAACGGCGGGATGGTCACGCACCTCGGCATCGTCGTGATCGGCGTCGCCTTGGCCGCCGCGAGCAGCTACGGGCGCACCGCCCGGCTCACCTTGGTGCCCCACCAAATCGTGCGCTTTGACGGGCACGTCATCGAGCTCGAGGCGGTGCGCGCCTTTTCCACCCCGAGCCGCTATGGGGACGAGGCGATCGTGCGCGTCGACCACGGCACCTTCCGGCCCGCCATCGACATCTTCCGCGGGAACTCGACGCCCGTCGCCACGCCCTCGGTCGACTCGGGCTTCATCGACGACGTCTACCTCTCCGCCGGCGGCTCGCTCACCACCGGTGCGCACCCCTCGGCCTCCCTCGACGTCTTCGTCCAGCCCTTCATCTCCTGGCTGTGGGTGGGTGGCGCGATGGTCGGTGCCGGCGCGCTGTTGGCCGCGGTCCCCGGCCGGCGCCGCCGCCGGGCGACGGACCCGTCCTCGCTGGCGATGCCCGACCTCGCCGAGGAGCTGATCGCCCCGCGTTCGCCGGCCGAGCCGGCGGCGCTGTCGAGCCCGGCGGGGCCGAGCTGATGGCGAGCGCCGAGCTCACCCCGAACGACGCCCCGCCGGCGCCGCCGCGCCGGCGACGGCGGCGCGCCCTTGTCGCCTCGGGCGTGGTCGCCTTGGTGCTGATCGTCCTGTTGGCGGTGCTCGCCACCCGCTCGGTCGCTCCGGGCACGGTCACCGAGAGCACGCTTGGGGGCAAGCCGGCCCCTCCGGTGGCTGGGCGCAACCTCATCACCGGCAAGCCAGTCAGCCTGGCGGCGCTGCGCGGCCGCTACGTCCTCGTCGACTTCTTCGCCAGCTGGTGCGGCGCCTGCCAGAGCGAGGCGCCCGAGATCGAGGCCTTCTTGTTCGACCACCACGTGGCCCACGACGTGGCGGTGATCGGCGTCGACTCGACGACCGACACCGTCGGCGACGCCACCGCGTTCTTGCGCCGCACCGGCGCCACCTACCCGGCGATCGGCGACCCGGGCGGCAAGATCGCCAACGCCTACGGCGTCGCCAGCCCGCCCCAGTCCTTCCTCGTCGCCCCGAACGGCAAGGTGATCGCCTGGATCCCGGGCGGGATCGTCGCGGCCAAGCTCAACGCCTTGATCGCGGCGGCGCCGAGATGAGCCTGGCTGCCCTTGGCGCCTTGCGCCGGCGCATCGTCTCGAGCCGGATCGCCTGGGCGGTGCTCGCCGTCGTGGCGATCGCCTTTTTGGCGGTGGGCTCGATCCATCCCGTCGCGCCGAGCCGCCAGGCCCGGATCGCCGCGCTCGAGTCCGAGATCAAGTGCCCGAGCTGCGTGGACCTGACGATCGCCCAGTCCGACGCGGCGGCCGCCATCGACCTGCGCGCCGAGGTCACCCACATGGTCGACGCCGGCGCCACCGACGCCGAGATCAAAGCACGCGTCGTCGCCCAGTACGGGACGACGGCGCTCGAGGTCCCGCCCTCGCGGGGCATCGACGCGCTGATCTTCCTCGTCCCGGCGATCGCCGTCGTCCTCGTGGGCGGCGTCCTCCTCGCCTTCTTGTGGCGTCGGCGCCGCCTGCCCGCGCCGGGTGGGCTGCGCGAGGACGACGAGGCGCTCGTCGCCGCCGCCCGACAGCGCGGCCAGCCAGGCCCGGCCCGATGAGTACCACCGCGCTGCCCGAGCGCGACCCGGGCGAGCTGGCGCGCCTCAAAGACGAGCGGGACTTCCTCCTCGCCTCGATCGCGGACCTCGAGCGCGAGCACGCCGCAGGCGACGTCGAGGCCGCCGACTACGCGGCGCTGCGCCAGGACTACGTGGCGCGCGCCGCGGCGGCGCTGCGGCGCATCGAGGCCCTCGAGTCGGGCGCCACGCCGGGGCGGGCCAGCGCGGTGGTGACGGCGGGGCGCACGGTGGCCTTCCGGGTCTTCCTCGGCCGCAAGGCGACGCGGCGCGTACTCGGGGCCGTCGGGCTCTGCTGCGTTTTCGGCCTGGCCGGCGTCGTCGCCGCTCGCTTCGCGGGGATCCGCCTGCCGGGCGAGACGGCGACCGGCTCGACCAGCCTGCCGGCCGCCACCCAGGCGCGCCAGGATCTCGCCGAGGCGAACGCCGCGGCGGCAAAGGGCGAGCTCGTCAACGCGCTCAACCTCGACGACGAGGCGATCGCCCTGTCGCCGAAGGACCCCGAGGCGCTGTCGGACCGGGCGTGGCTGTTGCGGATGTCCGGTGTGGCGGCAAAGAACACCCGCCTCGTCTTGGAGGGCGACGCCGAGCTCTCCAAGATCTGCGAGCAGTACCCGGGCTACGGCGCGGCCCGGGCGCTGTACGGCGTGGCGCTCGTCGAGGACACCGGGCGCCTCGGAGCGGGGATCACCCAGTTCAACGCCGCGCTCTCCGATGGGATCTCCAAGAGCGTCGTCGCCGCGCTCGGTCCGGAGATGATCGCCACCTACCGCCATGTGCACGACGCCGTGCCGTCGGTGCTCACCCAGGCGGTCACCCAGCACCACGGCGCCCATCGCGCCCGTTGAGCAGCGGCGTCGCCGACAGCTTCGCCCGTTCTCCTCCGGTTGCGAGTTGTTGCTTACTGAGGTTGCGAGTTGTGGATTATTGAGGTTGCGAATTGTAGATTACCCAGGTGAGCTCTTCGGGAATCCCGTCGCAGCACTATCGAGAACGCATCGCTGACTCGATGCTGGCGCGGGCGCTATCTGCGCTGGGCGCCGTGCTCATCGAAGGGCCTCGGGCATGCGGCAAGACCGAGACGGCGCGTCGCCATGCGGCGAGCGAGGTGCTCCTCGACGTTGACGCGGCGGTGCGGAGCGCCGCGGACATCGATCCGGCGTTGCTCTTGGAGGGCCCGGTGCCACGCCTGCTCGACGAGTGGCAGTTGGAGCCGCGTGTGTGGGACGCGGTGCGCCGTGTCGTCGACGCTCGTCGCGCCGTTGGCCAATTCGTTCTTACGGGCTCCGCCGCTCCAATTGACGACGTGCGTCGTCATTCGGGAGCCGGCCGGGTCGCGGTCGTGCGGATGCGTCCGATGAGCCTGTTCGAGCTGGGAGCATCACCGGGCGCGGTGTCGGTGCGCGCGCTCCTGGACGGCGCGGAGGTGCCGCCCCTTCGCTGCGACATCGACCTGTCCGGCTATGCCGAGCGCACGGTCATCGGTGGCTGGCCGGCGCTGCTTGGTCACTCGGTCGAAGATGCCAGCATCTTCGTGCGGAGCTGGATCGACGGCGTTGTCGAGCACGACGTGCAGACCGCAACGGGCCGTCAGCGCAACCCGGCGATGCTGCGGCGCTTTTTGCGCGCCTATGCCCAGATGACGGCGCACCCGGTTCCCATCGCGCGCATCCTTGACCGCGCGGCGGGGGAGGCCGACGACGGAAAGACGCCGTCGCGCTGGACAGCCGAGCCATATCTCGACGCGCTCCGGCGGCTCATGGTGGTCGAGGACGTCGACGCCTGGAACATCGCGCTGCGCAGTCGGGCGCGCCTGATGGAAACCCCAAAGCGCCACTTCGCTGACCCGTCGCTCGCTGCTGCGCTGATGGACTGTGCGCCCCAGCGCCTGCTCCGCGACCTACGGACCTTCGGCTTCCTGTTCGAGTCGCTTGTCACGCGGGACGTGCGCGTCTATGCCGAAGCCAACGACGCCGCGGTGTTCCACTATCGCGAGCGCGCGGGTGAGCTCGAGGTCGACCTGATCGTGGAGCGCCGCGACGGCGCATGGATCGGGCTCGAGGTCAAGCTTGGTGGAGAGCGCGCCATCGAGGAGGCGGCAATCTCGCTCCGACGACTTGCCGAGAGCCGAGCGGCCTCTGCCCCGGCCCAGCTCGCAGTGATCACCGCCGGTGGGTACGCCTACCGGCGCGAGGACGGCGTGGCCGTTGTGCCGCTCGGCCTCCTCGGCCCTTGAGGTCAACGGACGCGCTCGGCGAACAGCCGGGTTTGAGCGAGGCGCCTGTGGTGGCGCGGCGGTGGGAGGACGCTGCGGGTCGCCATTCCGCCAGCGGCGTCGCGCATGTGGCGCGTGGCGGTTGCGGAGGACCGGGCGCGGGTAGCGCTTGGACGTGGCGTCCACGCCCCAGCACGCCGCGGTCGGTGCCGACCATGGCGTCACCGATCGAGCCAAGCGCGAGACGCGCCGAGCCGAGACGACGCCGGCGTTCCGCCGCGTGGCGCGCACCGGCATCGCTGCGCGCGCCCTCGTCTACCTCATGCTCGGCGCCCTCGTCCTGGAGATCGCCATCGCCGGGCACTCCTCGGCACCGGCGGACACCCAAGGGGCGCTCTCGCTCGTCGACCGCTTGCCCGCCGGCCACGTCCTGCTCGGCGTGCTGGCGGCCGGACTGGCCGCGTATGCGACCTTTCGCGTCGTGCAGGCGCTCGCCGGCAGCCCGGACCCACAGCGCAACGCCGCCTGGACCCGCGTCGGCTGGATGGGCTCGGGCCTCCTTTACGTGGCCGTGTTCGCCGAGGCGCTGACGTTGATCGCTGGCGGCGGCTCGGGCAGCCCCTCGAGCCAACCCCGCCCCCTGGTCCATCGCCTCCTGGTCTTGCCCGCCGGCCCCGAGCTGCTCGGCGCGCTGTCGGTCGGAGCGGCGGTGGGCGCGGTGGCCCTGGCCGTCTTCGGCATCCGCCACGACTATGCCAAGGTGCTCGAGCGCCCAAGCGGTGCCAGCCTGCGCGCGGCGCGCTGGTCGGGGATGCTCGGCGACCTCGCCCGGGGCGTCGTCCTCGCCCTCGTCGCTGCGTACCTCTTCCTCGCCGCGCTGACGCGCTCGGCGCGCCACGCGAAGAGCCTCGCCGCCGCCCTGCAGTCCCTCGTCGGCCTGCCCGGCGGCCGGGAGGCGCTCGGGCTGCTGGCGACCGGGCTCGTGCTGTACGCGACCTCGAGCGCGATCGAGGCCCGCTACCGCAGGATCTAGCACCGAGAAGGGCCATCGGGGCGATCGCCATGGCCCAGCCCACCGGCTCGAAGCGCTCCGAGGGCGGCTCGCTCCGGCTTCGTGCCAAGTGCGTCGCTCGTCGTCGAACCTCGGCCGTGCACCGCCGCCCCTTGACTGGCCGTGTTGACCTGCCCAGTCCCTCGGCTTGGCGCCGGGCGGCGGGCGGGTGGACGAGGGGCCAGCACCCAGCGTTGCGCGCGGACAAAGCGCCGGTGGCGCGCACGGCACCTCGCGGCGCGATGGGCTCCAGGGGTGTCCGATCAGATGACGAGGGACGGCCAACGCTCGACGGCCCAGTGTCCCCAGTCGGTGTAGCCGTCCGGTGCTGGGCCGGGCGGAGCCCCTTGGAGCTCTTCGGGCTCGGGAACCTCGAACGCGTCGGTCCATCCCGCCAGATCATCGTCGGTGATCGGAAACGTGGTGTGGGGAGTCTCCGCCCACCGGGTCGTGACCCGACGGCGCTGCTCCTCGGGCGACAGCGGCAGATAGACGAGCTCGCACTCGGCGCCGAGCGAGGCGGCGAGGGAGCGCAGCGCGCTGCGCTCGTCTCGCGACCAGCAGCCGAAGTCCAAGACGACGTCCACCCCGGCGCGCAAGATCTCGAGTGCCACCGACACCAGCCGGCCCTCGAGGATGTCGCGACGCCGCGGGGAGCGATGGTCGCGAAAGTCCTGACCAAAGAGCGGGACGAACCACTCATCAGGAGTGAGGCGCACCGCATGGCGCTCGGCGGCGATCCGTCGGGCGACGGTCGTCTTGCCTGCCCCGACCATTCCGACCATGACCACGAGCCTTCCGGCCCTCACCGCATCCCCATCCACGCCCTCCATCGTGCCAGGGCGGCCTCCGCAGGCAGGCGACCAGGGGGTCTTGGAAGCTGGGCCAGGGAAAAAGGGACACCCCGAAGAAAGTTGCGCACGAGGCGTCGCGACCGCCTAGCGTTTCGCCGTGGCGGGATCCCGCCACGACACGCGGGTGGCGCCAGCGCGTCGGCCGCAGGAAGGGGCGGCAGTGAGCGGGGTCCGGGTCCTTGTCGGGACGAAGAAGGGCGCCTTCATCCTCACCGCGGACGGTGCCCGCGACGCCTGGAGCGTCGATGGGCCGCACTTTGGCGGCTGGGAGATCTACCACCTGAAGGGGTCCCCGGCGGACCCGAACCGCATCTATGCCTCCCAGTCCTCGGGCTGGTTCGGTCAGGTCGTCCAGCGCAGCGACGACGGCGGCAAGCACTGGGAGGCCGTCGGCAACGAGTTCGCCTACGTCGGCGGGCCGGAGACCCATCAGTGGTATGACGGCACGCCGCGGCCGTGGGAGTTCACCCGCGTCTGGCACCTCGAGCCGAGTCTCGCCGATCCCGAGGTCGTCTACGCCGGCGTCCAGGACGCCGCGCTCTTCCGCTCCGACGACGGTGGCGAGCACTGGAACGAGCTGGCGGGGCTGCGTGCGCACCGCACCGGGTCGGCGTGGCAGCCCGGCGCCGGCGGGCTGTGCCTGCACACGATCCTGCTCGATCCGACCGGTGGCGAGAAGATCTTCACCGCGATCTCCTCGGCCGGCGTCTTTGGCTCCGACGACGGCGGCGCGCACTTCGCGCCAAAGAACGTCGGCCTGTCCTCGGAATACCTCCCCGATCCCGACGCCGAGATCGGCCACTGTGTCCACCGCATCGCCCAGCACCCGGCCCGGCCCGAGGTCCTCTACATGCAAAAGCACTGGGACGTGATGCGCTCAGACGACGGCGGCGAGCATTGGCACGAGGTGAGCGGGAACCTGCCGAGCGACTTCGGCTTTTGCATCGACGTCAACGCCAACGACCCCGAGACGATCTACGTCGTGCCGATCACGAGCGACTCGCTGCACTACCCGCCCGAGGGGCGCCTGCGCGTCTGGCGCTCGCGCACCGCAGGCGACGAGTGGGAGGAGCTCGGCCGCGGCCTTCCGGACAAGGACTGCTACGTCGACGTGCTGCGCGACGCGATGGCCGTCGACCAGCTGGACCCGTGCGGCATCTACTTCGGCACCACGGGCGGCCAGGTCTACGGCTCGCCCGACGGCGGCGACACCTGGCAGGCGATCGTGCGCGACCTGCCGGCGGTGCTGTCGGTCGAGGTCCAGAGCCTGGCGTGAGGTGGCGGTGATCCGCGTCGTCTTGCCGGCGCACCTGCGCACCCTGGCGGGGCTCGAGGGCGAGGTCTGTTGCGCACCGCTCGCCGAGACGATCGAAGGCGTGCTCGACGCGCTCGAGGACCGCTATCCGGTGCTGCGCGGCACCATCCGGGACCACGCGAGCAAGGCGCGCCGCCCCTTCATCCGGTTCTTCGCCTGCGAGGAGGATCTCTCCCACGAGCCGGTCGAGGGGTTGCTGCCCGACGCCGTGCGCCAAGGGCGCGAGCCGCTGATCGTCCTCGGGGCGATCGCCGGGGGCTGAACGGACCGGCGCGAATCGAATCAGCGCGCGCTTCGGTAGGTGGTCCCGCGCCGCCAGATCGAGCAACCGGCCGTCAGGTAGGTGGTGCCGGGGAGCCGGCCATGGGACACGTGCGGCGTGGGGCGGGACCGAGCGGTCAGGGAGCAGCGGCCTGCTGGCCAGCGACGCTCGCGCAGGCGGCGTCGCCGAGCGCCCGCGAGGAGGAGGCCAGCTGCACCGGCACCGCGTCGCCGCACAGGCCGCTCAAGAGGCCCTGGACCATTCCGCGGTCGAGCGCGCACAGCACGGGGTAGCTGGTCACGAGGTCGCCGAAGGGGCAGCAGTCGCGGACGACGGCGGTCTTCGCGTCTCGCTCCTCGGCCCGGGCCGCAAAGCCGTGCGCGGTGAGCGCGTCGGCGACCGCGAGCATCGCCGAGCGCATCGAGCGCTGGGAGTCTCCCGGCGACATCTGCGCCGCCAGGCTGCGTCCGTACTCCTCGCCGACCTCGATGGCGAGCGCTTCGGCGGTCGCCGGCGGGAGCACGCCGAGCGCCTTGGCGAGCAGGCCGACGACGAGGGCGTCCGAGCGCGGGGGCACGGTGAGCGGCTCGACACGCCGAGCGCGGCGATAACGCTTGGAGGGTCGCCCGGCGCTCGCGCCGCTGTGGTCCAAGGAGACCTCCACGTAGCCGCCGGCCGCCAGCTTGTCGAGGTGGTGCCGGGCGACGTTGGGGTGCAGGCCGAAGCGGCGGGCGACCTCGGCGGCGGTCGCCCCGTCGTGGTCGCGCACGAACAGGTAGATCTCTCGCCGCGTGGCGTCGCCGAAGGCCGCGGTGACCGCGGCCACGGCCGCAGAGAACTCCTCGGCGTCCCCCTCGCCGGCCGCCATCGCGCCGTTCGGGGGCCGCTCGAGAGAGCGCTCGAGGTCGCCCACGACCGCCGCGAGCGTCGCCGCGGCGGGTGGACCGTCAACTACAGCCACGTGGCTATCGTACCTGCGGGCGCTGCCGCCCGGTCTGTGGAGGCCCGCTGCGGTCGCAGCATCCCTGGTGCGCGGCGCGAGGAGCGAGCCGGATGGGCAATCCGGGCGCCAGACGCGAGGAGCAGCGGTGCACACGGTGACCGGGAATCTCGAGGGCGCCGAGGCCCTCTTCAGCCTGCTCGGGGCGGTCGAGGACCCGGCGCTGTTCTGGCCGCTGTCCGAGCTCGGGCTGCTGCGCGGCGTCGAACCGGTGCCCGAGGCAGAGCTCGGTCCAGGCCGGCGGCGGGTGCGGGTGCAGGTGGCGGTGCCGGCGCCGGGCTATCCCGAGTCCGCCGCCCACGAGCTGCGCGACCGGATGAAAGCGGCGCTCGGTGAGGTCGAGCTCGAGGTGGCCTTCTTCCCCCTGAGCGACGAAGAGGCCGTCGAGGTCGGCGAGCGCCTGCGCCAGGCGAACGGCACGGACGCGCCAGCCGATGCGAACAGCCACGGCGGGGTGCGGCCCAATCCCTTCGGCGCGCGCCGCGGTGCGGCCCGCGTGCTTGCCATCTGTTCGGGCAAGGGTGGGGTCGGCAAGTCCTCGGTCACCGTCAACCTCGCCGTTGCCCTTGCCCGGCTCGGCCAGCGTGTCGGTGTCCTCGACGCCGACATCTACGGCTTCTCGGTGCCCCGGATGCTGGGCGTCGACTACGCCCCGCTCAGCGTCGGGCGCACCTTGGTCCCACCCGTCGCGCACGGCGTGCGCGTGACCTCGATGGGCTTTTTCGTCGACGAGGACAAGGCGGTTGCCTGGCGCGGCCCGATGCTGCACAAGGCGCTCGAGCAGTTCCTCGTCGATGTGCAGTGGGGCCCCCTCGACTTCCTGCTCGTCGACATGCCCCCCGGCACCGGCGACGTCCCGCTCTCGGTCGCCGACCAGCTCCCCGGGGCGGAGTGCTACGTCGTCACCACCCCCCAGCCGGCGGCCCAGCGCGTCGCCCAGCGGGCGGCCGCGCTCGCGCGGGAGGTCCGCCTGCCCGTACGTGGGGTGATCGAGAACATGGCGTACTGGAAGGCGCCCGACGGCCAGCGCCACGCGATCTTCGGCGAGGGCGGGGGCGCTGCGCTCGCCGCGGACCTCGACGTACCCCTCCTCGCGTCGCTTCCGCTTGAGTCCGCGGTGCGCGAGGGAGCCGACGAAGGGGTGCCCGCGGCGGTGGCGGCGCCCGACGGTGAGGTGGCCGAGGCCTTTGCCGCCCTCGCCGTGCGCATCGTCGAGCTCGGTCCCGCCCGCGTCTATCGAAGCGAGCTCAAGGTCCGCTGAGTTCGGCAGCAAGTTCGGATTTGGGTGGGAAAATCAGCGCCGGCAACCTGAGCGATTGACTGGCCGCGGTTTCCGGCCGACCTGAGCGGGCGCTGCGCCGATGTGGGGTCACCGAGCGATGCGCGCGCCGGGCCGCGCAGCGAGTCGCGCTCTGGCGAGCGGTGCTTGCGGTGGCGGTTCGCCGGCCTGACGCGCGACCTAACCCCGGCGCTCCCGCCTTCGAGTGCGCCGCGCCAGCGCGCCGCTCCAGGTCGAGCGGAAGCTGCAGAACCCGGGGCACCACCCGCCCTGCGCAGGAAGCGTCGGCGATCGTCAACGAGCTGAACGCGGATGTCGCTGCGCACAGCGGCCAACTGCGGAACGAGCGAGGTGGTTACGACCTGTCGACGCTGGTGATATTGGGTCAACGCGGCTGGGTCAGCGCCGCCCGCACACGAATCGGGGATCGGCTCGCACACCGTCGTCGGAGTCGCTGAGTGCCTCGCGCCGAGGTGAACTTCGCAGCCGGGCCCGGAAAACTCATCCTTGCGTCAGGTCTGATCCAGCGATCAGTTCTTCGGCTGATGGTCGAACGTTCGGATGCCCGAGCAGCAGCTGTCGCGAGGTTGCTCACCGGTGTTCTCGCTGAGGACGTCGATACCCATGAGCGAAGCCTCGTTGACGGTAAGGAGGACCCCTCTCGACGAGGCCCGCGCGGGGTTCTTGTCGCCGGCGAACCGAAGTCGGAGCTGCCCGCCAAGACAGTGGCCGACCCTGCGGCGTGCTTCGCCAACGCCTCGGGTGGTGTCGTGATTGTCGGTGTCAACGACAAGGTGACCGGTTGGACGGCGTTCGTAGGGACTCAAGCCGACATCGCCTGGTTCCAGAATCGGGTGCGTCAGCTGGTCTCGCATGAGATTCAGGTTGCCGAGCGGCACGTGGCAGGTGCGCGGATCGTGACGGTCACCGTCGAGCCCTCGTACGTGCCCCTTCAGGGCACCTCCCGCCGCCACCGCGCAGCGAAACGACGAAGCCGGTCTCGGAGGGTCACACACCGGCCCACCTGGTGGCCACGGGAGAGCGAGACGCTGTAGTCGAGCCACGCCAGCGGGTAGAAGACGAACGAGCGCGGGTCCCGTCGGCTCGCCGGCGGCGATTTACCCACCCAGATCACGCCTTGCCGCCGAGCTCAAGGCACCCCGGGTTCGGCAGCAAGCGTTGATTCGGGTGGGGAAATGCGCGTCTGACCCCGAAGTGAGGCGCCCGGAACGAGTTTCGGGTTTACGGACCCGGGAGGCGGCGCCACAGCGCCGCTCGTCCGGTGCCGTCGGGTGCGATGACCTGCTCTGCTTTCATCGCGTCCAACACCAGGCGAATCGTCTGGTCCGAGATCCCCGGTAGTGCGACGCGGATGTCGGCGATTCGGAACAGCGACGGGGCGTGGTGAAGGACATAGTCGCGCACGCGATCCTGCTTCGTGCCGCTGGCGCGAACCGACGCCGCTCTTGACTCAAAGACGTCGTAGGCGCGCCCGACCAGCTCGACGAAGTACCTCAGCCAGGGCCAGGGGTCGTGCGCCTCGTCGCGCCAGCCGTGCGTAGAGGCCAGCAACGCCGCGTAGTAGTCATCGGCGGAGGCTGCGATGAGTTGCTCGGGCGAGACGTACCTGGCGACCCCGTAGCCGGCGCCTTCGAGGAGGGCGTTCGTCAGCGCGCGAACGACCCGACCGTTCCCGTCGTCGAAAGGGTGCACAATCAAGACGTCGAGGACGAACAGACCAATGAGCAGCAAGGGGTGGTGCTCGTCGGTGGCCACCGCCTCGTTGAAGCGCTCGATGAGTTCCGCCGTGATGCGCTCGGTGTCTTTCGCCGGCACGGGGACGAAGCGGACTTCAATGTGGCCATCAGGTGAGCGGTCGACGACGAGGTTGTCGCTCGTCTTGAACGCACCACCTCCGCCCGCGGTCTGTGCGAAGAGGAGCTTGTGCAGGTGTAGGAGTAGACCGACGTTGAACGGTCGCCAGTCTTCGGTGAACAAGTAGTCGAGCGCCGCGCGGTAGCCGGCGAACTCCTGCTCGCTACGGTTGCGGAGGACCGGCACTTTGTTGTCGATGATCTGGGCAGCGCGGATCTTGTCGGGTACGACGACGCCCTCGAGCGCCGACGAGGCTGTGATGGACTCGACCCGAGCGCGGTGGGCGAGCTCGGTGAGCAGCGCAGGCAGCTGGTTGCGGTACAGCTCCTCCCGACCCCGCCCGGTGTCCACGCGCCGCAGGCGCACGACGACGGAGGCGGGGACGGCCCCGATCGAGCGCTGGAGCTGGACGAAAGAGAACACTCAAACTCCCCAAATGATGAGACCAATCATACCAAGACATTGACTTATTAGGTAGTTTCGCAACAGGCGGTCCGGGGAGGGCCAGGAATGCTCCGCGCCAAGCCGCACCCCCTCGGGCAGAGACCGCCGCGTCGCGTTCTCGCAGGTCGGGGGTCGCCGGCCCCTTTCCCGAGATCCTGACGAGCGCACTCGGTTTCCCCTGCTGGCACCCCGTTGCGCTCGGCCAGGCTGGGCCTCAGGAAGCGTTACAGGCTCTCGAGTCGATTTCCCACCCAGACCCAAGGCTCGCTGCCGAACTCAACGCACCTTGAGCTTGCCGGCGGGCGCTCACTCGGGCGCGGGCGTCAGCGCGTGGGCACGGCCAAATCTCACCCACCCGTGTGCGGTGTGGCCGCTCACGCCGACCAACACGCACGGCGCCCGGCCGACATCGACTTGCTCTTTCGAGTCGGCCGCGTGCGGGCGTCCTTCATTCAATGGTGATGGCAGACCCTCGCCTTTCTTCTGCTTCCGCAGGGGCGCGGTCCGTTGCGGGGCGCCGCAGCCACCAGGTGATCGAGTCCCACGCCGGAGCGCGCGACGTGACCCCAGGACTCTGCGTCTTCGCCGAGACCTGCGGGGATGCCGTCGTCCTCGAGCACAACGGCGCCCGGTACGCCTGTGCCCCGCGAGGTCGGGACCCACGGCGTCCTCGAGGACGCGACACGTCGGGCCCGGACGAAGCCGGCTGATCGGCCGCCTCGCCACGTGACCTCCCCGGCCCGCTTGCCCCCCGATCCATATTCAGGTCAAGTTAGACTTGTTATGAGCCGATGTTCTGACTAAGTTGCCCATATGCGGCGGACGCAGAAGTTCTCACCTCGACCCTCGAACACCGCCGCCGTGCTGCGCGCGCTGCGCGAACACGGACCGATGCATCGTGCCGAACTCGTCCGCCAGACCGGCTTGGCGCGGGCGACGGTGATGTCCGTGGTGGACCAGCTCGTCGCCGAGGGAACCCTGCAGAGCGCGAAGCCCGCCCCGTCGGCGATCGCGGTCCGCTCGCCGGGCCGCCCGGCCGAGGTGCTGGCCCTCGATCCCGATGCCGGTCGCGTCGTCGGGCTCGCCTTCACCTATCACGAGGTCCGGGCGGTCGTGGCGAACTACGCCCACACCGTCCTCGCCGAGCTCGCCGAACCACTTCCGCTCGATCAGAGCTGGCAGTCCGACCTCGAGATCGGCACCGAACTCGTGCGGCGCGCCTTGATCGCCGCACAGACCGATCCCTCCCAAGTGCTCGGAGTCGGCCTCGGCGTTCCCGGGCCCGTCGACGGCCGCAGCGGTGTCTCCAGCGCATCGAGCTCGGACACCTGGCTCGGGGCCGTCCCGGCCGAGGAGTTCGCCAACCGCCTCGGGCTGCCCGTCGTGCTCGACAACAGCGCTCGCCTCTCGCTGCTCGCCGAGGCGCGCTGGGGCGTGGCGAGCGGATGTCGTGACGTCGTCTACCTGAAGCTGTCCTCTGGCGTGGGCGGTGGCCTGTTGTCCGACGGGGTGCTGTTGCGCGGACGCGCCGGTGCGGCCGGCGAGCTCGGCCACGCCTGTGTGGAGCCGGGAGGGCGGGTGTGTCGTTGCGGACGGCGCGGCTGCCTCGAGGCGTACGCCTCGATCCCCGCCGTGCTCGAGACCGCCCATCAGTCACTCGGCTACCAGCTCGAGCTTGTCGACCTGCTCCAGCTCGCGACGAGCGGTGACCGGATCGTCGAGCGGATCCTGGTCGAGGTCGGCCAGCTGGTCGGGACGGCGGCGGCCGACCTCGTCAACTTGTTGAATCCCGAGCTCGTCGTGCTCGCCGGCGAGCTCGCGCGAGCAGGCGACCTCCTCCTCCCGGCGATCGCCGGTGCGATCAGCGCGCAGAGCCTGCGCCTCCCGCGCGAGTGCGTGGACGTCGTCACGGCCCGCTACGGCCCCGAGGCGGCGGCGATCGGCGGCGTTGCGCTGGTCCTGCGCGAAGAGGAGCACCTCGTCATGCCGGTCGACGAAGCGGCCTGAGGAAGGACCGATGGACACTGGCCGCAACCGGGGGAGCTCACCGCTCAACGTGCTCTCGATCGTCACCGATCAGCACCGCATCGATGCGCTCGGCTGCTACGGCAACGGCGTCGGCACCTCGCCGAACATCGACGCCCTCGCGGAGGAGGGCGTCGTGTTCGACAACGCCTTCACCCCGACCGCGATCTGCACCCCGGCGCGCGCCACCATGCTCACCGGGCTGTTGCCCTTCCGCCACAAGCTGCTCGCGAACTACGAGCGCAACGTCGGCTATGCCACCGAGCTCAGCGGCGTGGCGACCTTCAGCGAGGCATTGCGCGACGCGGGCTACAACTGCGGGCTCGTCGGCAAATGGCACGTCGGCCAGGAGCAGGGTCCGGATGCCTTCGGTTTGGAGGGCACGCACTTTCCTGGATGGGGGAACACCGTCCGCCATCCGAGCTACCAGGCCTGGCTCGAGGATCATCACTACGGTCCGCACCGGCGCATCTCGGAGATCCGCGGCACCTTCCCCAACGGCGAGCCGGGCAATCTCCTCGCCGGGGTCCTGGATCAGCCCGACCGAGCGACCTTCGAGCACTTCCTTGCCACCCAGACGATCGACCAGCTGCATCGCTACGCCAAGGAGTGGAGACGCGATCGGCGTCCCTTCCACCTCTCGTGTCACTTCTTCGGGCCGCACCTGCCCTACCTCCTCCCGCCGGAGGACTACGACCGATTCGATCCCGAGCAGGTCGCGCTGCCGCACTCAATGGCCGAGACGTTCGCGGGCAAGCCGGTCGTCCAGCGCCACTACTCAGCGCACTGGTCCTGTGACGACTTCTCTCCTGCGGAGTGGCAGAAGCTGATCGCCATCTACTGGGGCTACACCGCGCTCATCGACCGCCAGATCGGCCTCATCCTCGAAGCGCTTCGCGACCTCGAGCTGTGGGACGACACGGCGATCGTCTTCACCGCCGATCATGGCGAGTTCACCGGAGCGCACCGCCTGAACGACAAGGGCCCGGCGATGTACGACGACATCTACCGGATCCCGCTCATCATCCGCCTGCCCGGGAGCGCGCCGGCGCGAAGCGGTGAGTACGTCACGCTGACCGACCTTCCGGCCACCTATCTCGATCTCGCGAACATGGCGCCCTTCCCGCTTTCGGACGGCAACAGTCTCGTTCCGATGCTCCAAGGCGCGGCGAGCGAGCCCGGGCCCCGCGAGGTGCTCGCGGAGTTCCACGGGCACCACTTTCCCTATCCCCAGCGCATGCTGCGGACCGATAACTGGAAGCTCATCATCAATCCGGCCGGCGTCAACGAGCTCTACGACCTGCAGGGCGACCCGTCGGAGCTGACGAACCTGTACGGCAACCGACAGTTCCACGAACTGCGCAGCACCATGGAGCGCGCGCTCTACGAGCGCCTGCGCACCCGCGGGGACAACTTCTTCCACTGGATGAGCTCGATGAGCGATGTGGGGGAAAAGACCTACGACGTGAGCTTGTCCGAGGTCGACACCTAGCGAATACAACCCGACCAACAAGGGGGGAACATGAGGAAACGCGCGTGGTATGGGGGAGCGGCGCTCGGCGTCGGTCTCTCGTTGACCGCAATTGCGGGTGCGATGCCCGCTGGGGGCCAGGTGCAGCGGTCCCGCAAGGCCGAGGTGATCCAGTTCTGGAGCTCCGGGCCGACGGCCGGTGTCCAGCACGTCATCGATGCCTTCAACTACCGGTTCAAGGGGCGCTATCAGGTCAAGCTGACGACGATTCCCTACGCGAACGAGACGGCACTGGTGAACGCCGCGCTCTCGTCGCACAAAGAGCCCAACCTGCTCGAGATGTCGCTGACGATCATGACGCCCTACGCGCTCGACCACCTGTTCGCGCCGATCGGATCGTTGCTCAACGGGGCACACGTGAACCCGACGAAGGACTTCCCGAAGGGGCTGTGGGACGCCTCGCAGATCCACGGCCAGCACTACCTTGCTCCGAACGGCGCCATCCCGACGGTGCTCTTCTACAACAAGGCGCTGTTCCGCAAGGCGGGTCTCAACCCGAACGATCCCCCGGTCAACGGCAAGCAGCTGATCGCTGATGCCAAGAAGCTGACGAACGCCTCGAAGGGCCAGTGGGGCTATGTCGAAGAGCCCACGGGCGCCGGGATGAACTACTCGATCCAGTCGGCGATGTTCCAGTATGGGGTGCAGCTCGCCAACGCGAGCACCGGCAAGGTCACCTTCGACAAGAGCGGCAGCGTGGCGGCCGTGAACTTCTTCCGGAACCTCATCTGGAAGGACCACGTCTCGCCGACGAACGCGTCGCCGAACGAGGCCCACGACCTCTTCGTCAAGGGCCAGAACGCCATGGAGATGACGGGCACCTATGACTACGCCATCTACAAGGCGGCGCTTGGCAAGAACCTCGGGGTCGCGCTGATGCCGAAGATCGGGCCGCGCCCGCTGAACTTCCTCGGCCAGAACTACTGGGGCGCCTTCCAGCCGACGCTCAACTCGGGGATGCGGACGGCGATCAGCCGGTTCATGGAGTTCTACTACGCGCACAGCCTGTACATCGCGCAGCAAGGTCAGATCCCGACCTGGACGCCGACCTGGTCGAACCCGTCGTTCGTGCGGATCCCGACCTATGCGACCCAGGCGAAGGCAGTGGCCGAGGGCCTTCCACACCCTCCGATCTCGGGGTACGCGGACTACATGCACCAGTACTTCTTCCCGGCGATCGAAGGGGCGCTGCTCAACAAGACGTCCTCGAGCCAGGCGGTCGCGCAGGCGGCGGCCGGCGTCCAGTCGGGGATCCAGAACGGCAACGCTGGCGCATGAGCTCCGGTGAGCGCCCCTGCCCGTCATGTTGCGGGCGGGGGCGCTCCCGTCTCTGTCACGAGGAGCAGCAATGGCACCGGCAACTCAACAAGCCCAGCTCGCCGCCGAGGGCGCCACCGCCGCATCGGCGCGCATGACAGTCGGCATCGGGGCGGCCCGCGCGCTGCGTCGACGCCGCGGCTATCGCGAGCACCTGCAGGGGTGGGCGTTTGTGCTCCCATATTTCCTCTGCTTTTGCGCGTTCGTGGCCGCGCCGATCATCTTCGGCGTCGACATCAGCCTGCATCACTGGAACGGCATCACCGGGGCCGAGCCATTTGCCGGCGGGCTGCAGTACGCGCGGCTGTTCAAAGACTCGACGCCGGACGCGCAGCGCTTCTGGGCGGACCTCGGGCACACGGCGCTGTTCGTCGGCATCAGCGTGCCGCTGCTGTGGGCCGTGCCGACGGCGATCGCCTACCTCATCTTCCTCGCCCCGCTCAAGGGAGTCTTCCGGGTCATCTTCTTCGCTCCCGTGATGCTCTCGCCGACCGCCGTCGGGGTGCTGTGGGCCTTCTTGCTCGGCAACACCGGTGCGGTCAACACCTTGTTGGGGCTGCACGTGACGTGGCTCGTCTCTCAGCCCTATGCCTGGATCTCGATCGACGTCGCCACGCTGTGGTGGACCCTCGGGGTGAACATGGTGATCATGTACGCCGCCATCTCCCAGATCCCGACGTCGTCGGTCGAGGCGGCGACCCTCGATGGGGCGAGCCACCTCGGCTTGTTCCGACGGATCGTTCTGCCGCAGGTGAAGCCGGTCTCCCTCGTGGTGATCGTGCTGGCGACGATCGCTTCGTTCAACCTCTTCGCGCAGTCCTACATCATGACCGGTGGTGGCCCCGGGACCTCCACCGAGACGCTCAGCATGTGGATCTGGCGGACGGGCTTCGACATCTTCAACCTCGGCAGCGCGAGCGCCATGGCCTTTGTCATGGGGGTCATCCTGCTCGTGATCGGCGTCGCCGAGTACGCCTACATCCGGAGAGGGTCGCTACGATGAGACTGACCGCGCGGGCGCGCTTCGTCTTGCTGATGATCCTCATCGTCGGTGCGGTGATCATGTTGATGCCGTGGCTGTGGGCGATCGGCGGCTCGCTGTCACCCGCCTACTCCTCGCTCACGGGCGGCATCTTCCCGAGCCATCCCGTGCTTTCGAACTTCACCGGCGTCTTCGACGGCACGGTGGGACCCGTGTGGCGCTGGCTGGCCAACTCGGTCTTCGTCTCGGTGGCGGCGGCGACGCTCGTGGTCGTGGTGGACACCCTGGCCGCGTACGGCCTGGCACGCCTTCGCTTCGCGGGGCGGCGCGTCGTGTTCTCAGCGGTGCTCGTCTCGCTCGTCGTGCCCTTTGTGGCGACCCTCGTCCCGCTCTATCTCGAGTTCGACCACTTCAACCTGCTCGATACGTACTGGGCGCTGATCCTGCCCGTCTCGGGGAACGCGTTCGGGGTCTTCTTGTTGTTCCAGTTCTTCCGCCAGTTGCCGCTCGAGCTCGAGGAGGCGGCGCGCGTGGACGGCGCCCAGCGGCTCAGCATCTTGCGCCACGTCGCCATGCCGCTTGCCATGCCGGCGATCGCGACGCTGTGGATCTTGACGTTCATTCAGGTCTACAACGACTTCTTCTGGCCGCTCGTGTCGACGAGCTCGGCCAACATGCGGACCATCACCGTCGGCATCTCCGTCGCGGCCATCGGGCAGTACTCGACGAACGACGCGCTCTTGCTGGCGCTCACCTTCGTCTCGATCGTCCCGATGCTGCTCGCCTTCATCTTCGCCCAGCGGCGATTGGTGGAGGGGCTGTCGGCGGGCGGTCTCGTCGGCTGATGGCGCCGTGGAGACAAACAAGGAGAGCGGGACGGTCATGGATCTGACGACGCAGGAGCGCGCGCCGCTGCGCGCCGTGGTCACGGTGCGCGCGGACGCCGCGTCGCAAGTCGACCCGATGATCTACGGGCACTTCCTTGAGTCCAACTTCTACGGCAACATCGAGGGCGGGGTGATCGACGCCGCCGGGCCCGAGGGGCTCGGCGAGCTGCGCAACAGCCACCTGCTCCGTTCGGACGTGATCGCGTGCTGCCGCGAGCTGAAGGTGCCGATCGTGCGCTGGCCGGGCGGCAACTTCACCTCGGCCTACCACTTTCAGGACGGCATCGGCCCGCCGCGCGAGCGCCCGCGTCGCCTCGAGCTCGCCTGGGGCGGCGAAGAGGCGAACCGGTTCGGTACCGAGGAGTTCCTCGACTGGTGCGAGGCGGTCGGCACCGAGCCATTCCTCGTCAACAGCGCTCGGAATCTCGAGGAAGCGCTCGCCTGGTTGGAGTACACGAACTATCGCGGCGACACCTCCTGGACGCGCCGCCGGGCCCAGAACGGACGGTCCGAGGCCCGTCCGGTCACCTACTGGGGCGTCGGCAACGAGGTCTACGGCGACTGGCAGATGGGCCACCGCAGCGCCGAGGCCTACGCCGCCGATGCACGCGAGCACGCCGACTTCATGCGGCGGATCGACCCTTCGCTTCGTCTCGTCGGGGTCGGGTTCCCCTCCAAGGAGTGGATGGCGCCCTTCCTGCGCGCAGCGGGCGACCGGTTCGACTATGTGTCGCTGCACCTCTACGCGGCGAGCGCGCACCGCTACGGCGCGGCGGGAGAGGACGACTACGAGCAGGTGGTGGCCCAGCCGCTGTATTTCGAGCGCGAGATCGGGGCGTTCTCCGAGCTCGTCTGCGAGGAGATGGCGGCGAGCACGATCGAGCGACCGATCGCGATCGCGCTCGATGAGTGGAACATCCGCCACCTCGAGCCGAGCGCCTGGCCCGAGCAGGCGCCGCACCCCGATGGCGGTGCGAAGGGCTTCGCCGACGCGCCGGGGGAGCGCTGGCCGCTGCGGGTCAACCGCTGGAGCTCGCGCACCCTGGCCGACGCGCTCTTTTACGCCGGGGTCTTCCACGTCCTTCACCGCGCGGCGCGCCGCCCGGTGCCCGTCGGGATGGCGAATACGGTCAACCTGATCAACGCCAACGGGCTGATCGAGGTGCGCGGCGAGCAGGTGATCCGCTCCGCTTCGTACTACGTCTGGAAGCTGTACCAGCACCACCTCGGCGATGAGGTCCTCGATGTCGACGTCGAGGGGCCGGGCATGCTGATGCGCGTGCGCGAGGGCGCGGCCGAGCTCGAGCAGAACCAGGCGGGGCGCGCCCCCGCGCAGTTCGTCCCCTACCTCGACGTCGTCGCCACGCGCCGACGCGGCCGGGACGGGTTCCAGGTGGCGGTGATCAACCGCCACCGTGATCGCGAGATCGAGCTGTCGCTTCGCGGCGAGGGGATCGGCGCCGACGGCGAGGTGCGAGCCCACCTGCACCGCATCGGCGGGGACGTGGACGACGTGCTGGCGGTGAACACGGCGAGCCGCCCCGACGCCGTGACGATCGTCGAGGTCGGCCACGTGGTCGCACCGGGAGGGAACTTCCGCTTCCCGCCGCACTCGATCAGCGTGCTCGAGGTCGCCTGAAGCGCCTTCGCCGAGCCCGCTCGCGCCGCTCGCATCGCGAAGCGGCGCTCGACGACGCGGCCTCCGGGCACGGCGTGCGTCGCGCCCGACGCCGGCTTGGTGCCCGAGGTCACCGCGGCCCGTCCCACCACCTGCGGGCGAGGCCGCGACGCCGGCCGCGACCACCAGCGCTGGGTGGCGACATGGGCGCCTGGTGGGGCCGCGGGGCGTGCACCTTGGGGCAAGGTTCCCGAGCTACCCTCGGGCTCGGTTCGGGCCGTTGGGGAGAGCATGGGCCAACAGGAACAAGCGCCGTCCGTGATCGGGGAGCCGGCCGACGAGCTGGCCGCGGTGCACCACGCGTTCGTCCTGGTCCACGACCTGCAGGCGAACGAGCCGGGGGCGATGGGCGCCCTCGAGGCCCTGGGTGATCTGGCGGTCGCCCGTGGCTGGAGCGAGGCCCTGCGGGCCGTGCGCTTCGGCCGGGCGATCGCGGCCTGGCTGCAGGGCAGCGACGGGGTGCTCGAGGCGGTCGAGGCGCTGATCGAGGACAGCCGCCACCACGGCGACGACGTGATGCTGGCGCTCGGCCTGGCGCTGCGCTCGGACCACGGCTTTTCCGGCTACGACCGGATCGGGGTCGTCGGGCGCGAGGCCGACCTCGCCCGAGCGGCCGTGATCTTGGAGCACGCGAACGGCGGGGCGGTCCAAAAGATCACCGCCCACACGGCGTGTGGGATTGCCTTTGGCAACCGCTGGCTCTTTGAGCTCGCGGACGAGCAGTACGCGGCGGCGCTCGCGATCGGCGACGGCGAGCCGGCGGGCAGCTACGACTTCGTGCTGTCGCCGATCCTGTTCAACCGCGCCGAGACCCAGGTTTCCTGGGCCAGCATGCTCCGCCAGCTGGGCGATCACGAGGGGATCGCCGCGTGCCGGCGGACCTGGCAGGCCGCGTCGCACCTGGCGCGGGTGACCTACCAGATGGTCCCCTCCTGGCAGGCCGAGCTCGACGCGCTCGGCTGCGTCGTCGACGCCATCGCCGGCGAGGACGTCACCGAGCGCGTGGACGGGCAGTTCGCGCGGCTCGAGCACGGCGAGGCGGCCACGGCGCGCCTCGCCGGCCTGCTGTGGCTGGCGCGGGCGCTGAGCGACCTCGACGCCGGCCGGCCGGCGGCGGCGAGCGTCGAGGCGGCCCTCGCCACGCTCGATCAGACCGGGATGCCGCACGTCTACAGCCTCGCCCTCTGCCTCGCCGCGGAGATCGAGGCCACCGACGGCCGCCAGGCCGGCCTCCGCTACGGCCGCCGGCACTTAGAAGAGCACTGGGCCGATCGCCGCGCCGCGCTCGGGGCCATGCAGTCGCGCATCCAGGCCGAGCGGCTCGACCAAGAACGCGCGGCCCTGAGCCGCCACATCCGCCTCGACGACCTCACCGGGATCGGGAACCGCCGCGCCCTCGAGCACCACCTCGGCGAGCTGGCGCGCCACGACGTGGCCCGCGTGGGGATGATTGTGGCCGACCTCGACGCGTTCAAGGTGGTGAACGACCGCCACGGGCACCTCGCCGGGGACGGCGTCTTGGTGCGCACGGCCCGTGTCCTTGAGTCGGTGACCGGGCCGCGTGACCTCGCCGTGCGCCTCGGCGGGGACGAGTTCGTCCTCCTGCTCGCCGATGTCGACCTGGAGGCCGCCGCGGAGCGCGCCCGGGAGCTGCTCGTGCGCTTTGACGCCGAGGACTTCGCCGCCGTCGCGCCGGGCACCCCGGTCGGTCTGAGCGCCGGGGTTGCGGCGGGCCGGCGCGGCGAGCTCCAAGAGGTGCTGGCCGCCGCCGACGCGGCGCTCTATCGCGCCAAGGCCGGCGAGGGCGAGCGCATCGGTGGCTGCCGCTTCGCCCGCCCGCGCCCCGACGGCCTGCCGCTTCGCCCCGGAGCGGGGGACGCGCTCTTCACGCACTGAGCGGCGCCGAGATCCGGCCGGCCCGACGAGGCGCGCACCTCGGCCGTAGCATCGCGGGCGATGTCGGACCCCGGGAGCTCGCCAGCGCGACCCGTCGCCCGGGCGCGCGTCGCGCAGGCCTGGGTCGCCACGATGGCGGGGAACCACCGCGGGGCGCTCGTGTGCGCGCATGACGCCCCGGCGCTCGCGGTCGGCGCCATCGCGCGGCGCGAGCGGGCCGAACGGGAGGCCACCGAGGACGCCGAGCTCGCCCCCGGGGCCACCCGGGCGAACGGCGCCGGGCGCCGGGCGCGGGCCGAGGAGCCGGACGCGCTGCGCACGTGCTTTGAGCGCGACCGCGACCGCATCGTGCACTCCAAGGCCTTCCGCCGCCTCGCCGGCAAGACCCAGGTCTTCGTCTTCCCCGCCGACCACCAGCGGACGCGCCTCACCCACGCCATCGAGGTGGCCCAGGTGGCCACGGCGGTCGCCCGGGCCACGCGCCTCAACGTCACCTTGACCGACGCCATCGCCCTCGGCCACGACTGCGGGCACGGTCCCGGCGGCCATGCGAGCGAGCCCGTCTTCGACGCCCGGCTGGCGGGCGGCTTCCACCACGCCCCCTGGGGGGCAGATGTGGTGCTGGCGCCGCTCAACCTGTGCGCCGAGACCCTGGACGGCATCCGCTCGCACTCCTGGTCGCGCCCCGCGCCGCTCACCCCTGAGGGCGCCGTCGTGAGCTGGGCGGACCGCATCGCGTACTGCGCGCACGACCTCGAAGACGCCGTGCGCGCCGGCATCGTCGATGACTGCGAGCTGCCCAAGGAGGTGACCGCGCTCGCCGGATCGACGCGCTCGAGCCAGCTCGAGTACTTCATCGGCGCGCTCGTCGAGGCGATCGCGGCGTCCGGCACGGTCGCCATGGCGGCCGAGCCCGCCGCGGTGCTCGCCGGCCTGCGGGCCTTCAACTACGAGCGCATCTACCTCCGTCCCGAGGCGCTCGCCCAGGGCAAGGCGGTGGCCGACGTGCTCTCGGCGCTCGTCGAGCACCTCGCCCGGCATCCCGAGCTCGCCCAGGACCCCCTCGGCGAGCTCGATCCGCTGGAGGCGGCCGTGCGCTACGTCTCGGGCATGACCGATCGCTACGCCTTCGAGTCGGCCGTTCGCCTGCTGGACTGGCCGGCCGAGCGCCTCCCCAAGGGGATCGACTTTCCGGCCCGCTGAGTCACTCGAGGCCGACGACCTCAGCCGAGTGCGCCCACAGCCAGCTGGCGAGCGCCGGGTCGTGGGCCTGGCGAGCCGTCGGCGCCAGCCGGCGCTTCGCGTAGTAGCCGCCAGAGGACCATCCCTCGCCCTGGGGGGCGGTCGCGAGCCAGACCAAGGTGTCCGCGCCCTCTTCGGGCGAGAGCATGAACACGTAGCGCAGCGGGCTCTTGTAGAAGAGCTCGACGGCGAGGCCGCCGCGCCGGCCGAACTCGCTGCGCACCGTGCCGGGGTGGAAAGCGACCGAGGAGATCCCGCGGGGCGCCACGCGACGCGCCAGCTCGCTTGAGAAAAGCACGTTCTCGAGCTTGGTCGTGCCATAGACCTGGAAGGCGAGGTAGCGGTGCGCCGACTCGAGGTCGAGCCGGTCGATGCGGCCGACCAGCTGCGCCCGGCTGGACGTGGTGATAATGCGCGAGCCGGGCCCGAGGCGATCGAGGAGCAGGTTGGTGAGCAGGAACGGCGCGAGATGGTTCACCTGGAACGTCAACTCGTGCCCGTCCTCGGTGACCTCACGGCGCCGAGAGAACAAGCCGGCGTTGTTCGCCAGGATGTCGATGCGAGGGTAGTAGGCGCGCAGCTCCTCGCCGAGGCGGCGGACTTCGCCGAGGCGCGCGAAGTCGGCGACGAAGGCCCGTCCGCCCGTCCGCTTGGCGATCTCGGCGGTCTTGGTGGGCGAGCGGCCGACGACGGCCAGCCGGGCACCCCGCTGGGCGAGCGCGATCGCGGCGGCGGCGCCAATGCCGGCGCTCGCGCCGGTGACGACCACGACCTTGCCCTCGATCGAGGGGGAGGGGTTGTCGGGGGGCACGTCAGCCGGCGTCTCGGACACGGCTCCTCCTCTGACAGGTCCCGAAATCTTGTCACGTCGGCCTCGCGCGCTGCTACGCAACCTGCAGCACAGCGTCCTTTCCGGGCAGGATGGAACTGGGCGGGCAGCGCCGCTGAGGTCGGGGGTCGTCGTCCGCCAGCCGCACTGCCCGCCCAGCGATCAGGTGCCGGCGATGGCGACGTCGCTGCCAGCGACGTGGAAGGCGCCCGAGCGCCCGAGGAGTCCTCGCGCGTCGCCGAAGCCGAACAGGTCGTCCCGGGCGAGGAGGAAGTAGCCGTGACCGTCACCGGTGCTGGCGATCGCCCGGTAGGGGGCGGCGCCGGCGGGACCGTTGCCGAGCCGGTGCGCGTTGCCGAAGGAGAGGACTACTCCCCGAGCCGTGAGCACCAGATAGCCGCGCCCGCTCGGGTCCTCGACGATCCCGACGAAGGGGCCGCGGGCGTGTCGAGCTGCCGGTTCTCCAAGAACCTTGGCGTCCCCGAACGCCACGATCGCTCCATCGCGGCAAAGGATCAGCGCGCCGCGCCCGTCCGGGGTGATCGCGAAGCCAACGGCAGCGCTGCGCAACTTGGCGCCGTGCAGCACCGGGGCATCCCCGAAGCTGTCGATCGCGCCGCGGCGCGAGAGGAGGAAGTAGCCACGGCCGTCGACGCTCGACGCGATCGCGACGAAGGGCCCCTTGGATGGACGTCCCCGCGGCCCTTCACGCCGGGCGTTCCCGACCGCCTCGACGCGTCCGCTCCCCTCGAGGACCCAGTAGCCGGCGTCGTTGGGTGTGGCGGCGACGGCAACGGGCGAGCTCGCACGGGCGCCTGTGACCTCGGTGGTTGATGGTGCGGCGGAGGTGCCGCCTCGGGCCTGTACCGATCCGGTCGAAGAGAGGATCCACACCTTGTGCCACGGCGGCGCGACGTGCTCGTCCGCGCGCATCACCCGCGCCACGTACTTCCCGCTGCCCGAGTAGTAGGCGCTGACGACGTAGGTGCCGGGGCGGGCGTAGCCAGATAGGTGACAGATCGCTGTGTCGGTCCGGCGCAGCGCGATGTGTGTGCAGCCCGGGACATCGACGCCGTTCACGGTGAAGGTGACCCAGCCGCCGACATGGCCGGCAAGGGAGTGCGCCCGCACGGCGAAGGTGAGCTTTTGGCCGACTCGCCCCGCAGGAGGGGCGGCGAAGGAGAGCTTGGCCGCTTCCGCCTTCGTGCGCGAGGTCGCTGTCTTGGACGGAGTGGTCGGATGGGTGAGCGTCGAGGGAGACGGGCTCGGCGAGGGTTGCGTGCTCGTGGTCGGCGATGGAGCCAGAGGAGTGATGGCGACCGGGGGAGCGATCGTGCCACCGCCACCGCCACCGCCACCGCCACTGCCACCGCCACTGCCACCACTGGCCGGTGGTGGCGGTGGCGGTGCAGACACTGGGTCTGCGAGCAGCGTCGCCACGGGCGCATACGTCGAGTCGCCTGAATATCCTGCTGCGACAACGTGATAGCCGGCGGTCGTACTTGCTGTGGTCGTGCATGTCGCCGTGTCCCCGACGATCGGTACGGAGCCGCTGTTGCCGCACGCGGACAGCAATCCGCCATCTGCCGAGAACTCGACATCCCCGCTGGGCGTCGGTGGGCCTCCCGTGAGGGTCGCCGTATAGGTGACGGTCTGGTCGGTCGTCGGCGATGCAGGCGAGGACGATAGAGCCAATTGCGGCAGCGACTCCCCAGTTGGCGAAATCACCAACTGATAAGAGGAAATGCTCGGCGCATACGTTCCACTACCGGAATAACGCACAGCGATGGTGTGCCTACCAGCGGAGGAGAATGCCGAAAGCGCGCAGGTAGATGACGACCCAGTCAAGGCGATGGTCCCAGATGAACCGCATGTTGCCGCTGTACCGTCAACAAAATATGAGACACTCCCTGTTGCTGCAGGAGTAACTGATGCTTCAATCGCCAGCGGTTCGCCAATCGCAGCGCCGAGCGAAATGCTCCCCAACGACACAAGCGATTGAGCCCCTGAAACGCCTGATTGAAAGGAACCTTCCACGCTCGCGAACGCTGGCATTGCCGAGTCGTTTCCCAGGTACGAGGCCGAGATGTCATAAGGTCCTGCCGATACACTGGACAGTGCGCAGGTCGCCGCACCCAAGTTCAAGGCGACCATGCCAGAACTATCAGTCCCGCCGCAGTTGATCGGTCCGTTGCCATCCGTGAAGAGCACGTCGCCAGCGGTGGAACTGGAATTCACGAGCGTCGCGGAAAGCGACGCACCGCCCCCAGCAAGCTGAGAGACGCCAAGGACGAGGCTGCTCGAGTTTTCGATGACAGGTATCGGCGAGATGATTGATCCGCTTGCTTCGTGATTGGAGTCACCCTGATATATAGCAATTAGTGTCTGTTCTCCCGAGGCACCTGTTCCGTTCGCCATGTCACACGCCGCGACAGCGCCTGTGCCTTCACTCGCTTGCTCTACCGCGACGTCGCCGCATCCGGGAACGGGCGAGCCATTGAGTTCAAACGAGACCTGCCCTCCTAGGGGATGTTGATCGGAAGACGCGACTGACACGCGGGCGACCGCTGTGAGCGGTGTCCGAGGACCGAGCGATCCGCTCGCCTGGTACGACGAGGAAAGGTACAGCGAAGTATCTGTAGTCGCGGTCTGCGTCGCACCGATCCCTTGGATCAGGACGCTACTGATGCTGGACGCGTAGGTTGACGTACCTACGTATTGAGCTGTGATCCCATGAGTTCCCGATGCTGCGTAGCCGTTTCTCAGCGAGCACTGGGCTTGCTCAACGTTGGTAACGAATGTAAGGCCTGTTCCCGCCGTTCCACCGCAAGCCGGTATTGGCATACCATTATCCGAAAAGATCACGGCGCCCGAGGGGTAGCCAGTCGGCGATGTCACGGTCGCCGTGTAGGTGACAGCACTGTCGATCGGAACGAGTGCTTGTGAAGTAGCAAGGCTGGTGGTGGTTGGTCGCCCTTGTACGGTGACGGTAGTGGAGGCGCTTGAGGGGTCGTACGTTCCGTTGCCTGCGTACGAAGCGGAGGCGATCAGCGGTCCTGCAGATGCTGTAACGGACGGTATCTGGCACGAAATGCTTGTCGAGATGCCAGATAGAGAACTCCCGCTGCACACCTGTTGGCTGCCCAGGTAGAACGCTACGGGTCCCGTAGGCATTCCTCCGCTCGCGTCGAGTTCGGCCGTGAGTGTCTCCGCAGCGCCCCACGTCAGCGTCGTGGCAGTTGTTGTCAGCGTGAGCGCTGTTGCATTGCTTGAAGCATTGGCGCTCTGAATCTCCCAGACCATGCCTGAGCAAGAGATCGCGAGGGCGAGCAATGCACGTCGAATCGTTGAACCCACCACCAGATTTCCCCCAGGATCGCGGCGCCGTACGGCGCAATCCGGATGCCAATTGGGGGATGATTTCGGTCAGTTCTCGACGATCTGCATTACGGTTCGTTGCCAAGATCCGGAACATTGATGCGAAACGACGCGCTGGAGCTGCGCGTAAGTGCCGTAAAACTAGCGGGTTATGAAGGCGTCACATCACGATGTATGGACAATAAACGGCAGCACAAAGCAATGTATCCACGCTGCTCGAGCTGCACGTCGTGTACAAGTTGCAGGCGGTCAACCGCTCAGAGCTCGGCGTCGCTGCCTTCGAGGGGGCCGGCTGTCGGCGAGGTGCCGTTCGTCACATTGCGGACCTCGGGGGTGGCACCATCGCTCTTGGGCGCTGCGGCTCCGGTGTTTGCAGCGCCAGGGATGATCCCGCGGATGCCGTTCAGCAGGTTGCCGAGCTCCATCGGGACGACGAACTTCGTCGAGGGCGAGGAGCCGACTTGCTTCAGGGTCTCGAGATACTGCAGCAGCATCGTGTTGGGATCGAGCCCCTGGGCCACCTTCAAAATCGTGCCGAGCCCGCCCGAGTACCCCTCTGCCCGGAGCAGCGCCGCTTGGCGCTCTCCTTCGGCGGCGAGGACCGTGGCCTTCTGAGAGCCCTCGGCGGCAAGGATTGCCGCCTGGCGCTCGCCCTCTGCGGAGAGGATGGCGGCTGCCTTGCGGCCCTCGGCCTCGGTGACCGCGGCGCGCCGGGTCCGCTCCGCGGACATCTGCCGGGTCATCGCCTCCTGGACCGCCGGCGGCGGGTTGACCTCCCGGACCTCGACGTTGGTGACCTTCACGCCCCAGCGCTCGGTTACCTCGTCCAGGCGGACCCGCAAGGAGGCGTTCATCTCTTCGCGCTTGGACAGCACGTCGTCGAGCGGCATGTCGCCGACGACGCTGCGCAGCGTGGTGGCGGCAATGTTGAGCGCGGCGCCGGAGAAGTTCTGCACGGCGAGGACCGAGGCCTGGGGGTCGAGGACCTTGTAGAAGATGATGAAGTCGATCGAGATCGGGGCGTTGTCCCGGGTGATCGCGGTCTGGGACGGGATCTCGAGATACTGCTCTCGCAGGTCGACCATGTTCGTGCGGTCGGTGATCGGGTTGATGATCACCAGGCCAGGCCCCCTGGTCCCGGCCAGCCGGCCGAGGCGGAAGAGCACGATGCGCTGGTACTCACGGGCGATCTTGACCGACGAGCCGATGCCGAAGGCCAGCAAGACCACGGCGACGACAATGACGGCGAGCACTACGGCTATCACGGGGAGACCTCCTGTCCGTCATCCGGCCAATCCGGAGCGGGCAGGCCGTTGGTGCCCGTCTCTTCATTCCACACCTGCAGGCGCAGGCCGTCGACTCCGATGACCTGCACCCGGGCACGCGCGGGGGCGTCGCCGTTCATCGAGACCGCCGTCCACTGCTCGCCGCGGACCCGCACGACCCCCTCGGGCCCGAGGGCGCTCACGGCCTCACCCTGGCATCCGACAAGGCCGGGCGGTGGTGGCGCGGGCTGCAAGATCGCGTGGTCGCCGACCTGGCGCAGGTGGCGCAGGCCGCTCCACGCCGACAGCCCGATGGCCGCCGAGGCGGCGAGGTCGATGCCGAACAGCGCCCAGGCGAGGTCCCCATTGGCCTCGGCGAGGGCGACGACGAGGAGGGCGACCGCGGCGGCCACGCCGGCGATCGCGGCGCCGACGTGTAGGTGAGGACCAGCGAGCGCGCCCGCGACGGAGAGCAGGACGAACGCCGCGAGCAGGGCACCCGCAACGGCCCACATGGCCCCTCCTCTCCCGGGCGAGCCCGAGGTCGCCGGCATCGCCGTGACGACACGATCCTAACGAGCGAGCGCAGCTCCTACGATGGCGGCTCGGAGCGGGAGCGGGGAGCTGCCCGCCGAGCGCAACGCGGGCGAGCGACCCGGAAGGAGCCCTGAAGTGGACGTACGGATTGGCATCACCCAGTCGCCGAAGGAGCTCGACCTCGAGCTCGACCCGGCGACCTCCCGGGACGCCGTGCTCGAGCAGATCAACAAGGCCCTCGCGGACGCCGACGGCGTTTTGTGGCTGACCGACCGCCGCGGCCGCCAGGTCGGCGTGCCGACGGCCCGGGTCGCCTACATCGAGATCGGCGCCGAGGAGGACCGCCGGGTCGGCTTCGGGACCCGCTGAGCCGAGCCGGGCCGAGCTCGCTGCGATGACCTCCCTGCTCGAGCGGCGGCTCCTCTTCGTCACCGGCAAGGGCGGGGTGGGCAAGACCACCATCGCCGCAGCGCTCGGATTGCTGGCCGCCAGCCTCGGCAAGCGGGCGCTCGTCTGCGAGGCCGAGAACCGCGGCGCGCTGAGCACCGCCTATGAGTGTGGGCCGACGCGCTTTGAGCCGCTCAAGGTCTCCTCGGGGCTGTACGCGATGTCGATGGACACCGAGGCGTCGCTGCGGGAGTACCTGAAGCTCAACTTGCGGCTGCCGACCGCCGGGCGCATCGGGCCGGTCGCCCACGCCTTCGACTTCGTCGCCACGGCGGCGCCGGGGGTCCGCGAGATCCTGACCGTCGGCAAGCTCTGTTATGAGGTGCGCGAGCGCCACTACGACCTCGTCATCGTCGACGCCGCGACCACCGGGCACTTCATCGGCGAGCTGGCGGCGCCGGTCGGGATCAACGAGCTCGTGCGGGTTGGGGCGGTGCGGAGCCAGACCGACTGGATGCTCGAGATCTTGAGCGACCCGGCCCAGACCGGCGTGTGCATCGTGGCGACACCCGAGGAGACGCCGGTCAACGAGGCGCTCGAGCTCGCCGGCCGCCTCGAGGGCGAGACCGGCGTGGCCCTCGCCGCGGTGATCGCCAACCGCGTCCTGCCCGAGCTCTTCGGTCGCAGCGAGGAAGAGGCCTTCGAGGCGCTGGCGGGTACCGCCGGGCGCCGGCGGCTCACCGCCGCGCTCGCCGGCGCCCAGGGGAGCCGCCGGGACGCCGCAGCGGTCGACGCCGTCATCGAGGCGGCGCGGCTCGCCACGCGGGTGCGCCGCGGCGGCGCCGAGCACCTGGCGCGCCTGCGCGAGTCGGTGCCGGCCCACGTGCCCCTCCTCTACCTCCCCTACCTCTTCGGCCGCTCGCACGGTCCCCGCGCCATCCGCCAGGTCGCCGACACCCTCGCCGAGGAGCTCGGCCAGTGAGCCCGCCGCGGGCTCACAAGGCCGCCGCCGAGGACACCGCCGAGCCGACCGGCGGGCGCCTCGAGCGGCTGATGGCGGCCAAGGAGATCATCGTCGCCTGCGGCCCGGGCGGGGTCGGCAAGACGACGACGGCTGCTGCGCTCGGCGCCGAGATGGCGGCGCGCAGCGCTGGCCGGGTGCTGGTGCTGACCGTCGACCCCGCCCGCCGCCTCGCCGACGCGCTCGGCATGGGCGGGCTCGGCAACGAGGCGCGCCAGGTCCCACCCGAGGCCTTCGTCGCGGCGGGCGTGCGGCCGCGGGGCGAGCTGTGGGCGGCGATGCTCGACACCGCGGCGTCGTGGGACGCGCTGGTGCGGCGCCATGCCCCGGACCCGGCGACGGTCTCACGCATCCTCGCCAACCCGCTGTATCGCAACATCACCGGGCGCTTTGCCCGAAGCCACGAGTACATCGCGATGGAGCGCCTGCACGAGCTGCGCGCCGAGGGCCGCTACGACCTGCTCATCGTCGACACGCCGCCGTCGAACGACGCGCTCGACTTCCTCGACGCGCCCGAGCGCATGGCCGAGTTCTTCGGCTCGGGGCTGTTGCGCTGGCTGGTGACGCCGTACCGCTCGCGGCTGTTGAACCTCGCCTCACGACCCTTCTACCAGGTCGCCGACCGCATCTTGGGCACCCAGTTCCTCCAGGACATCGCCGAGTTCTTCTTGTTGTTCCAGCAGATGTACGACGGCTTCATCCGCCGGGCGCGGGGCGTGGGCCAGATGCTGCGGGACCCGGCGACGACCTTCATGGTGGTGACGACCCTCGAGCCGAGCCCCGCCGGCGAGGCGCTGCGCCTCGCCGGCGAGCTCGAGCGCCGGCACCTCCAGCTCGGCCTGCTCGTCGCCAACAAGGCGCTGCCGCACAGCTTCGAGGAGCCCGACGCGGCGCGCGTGGCCGAGGAGCTGGCGCAGCACTCGGGCGAGCTCGCCCAGGCGATGGGTGAGGGCGCGGCGCGCCTGCCCGCGGCGCTCGGCGACCCAGCGCGCCTCGCCCGGGTGCTGGCGGGGGTGGGGGAGAGCTTCTCGAACTTCCGCGCCGTCGCCCAGCGCGAGGCGACGCTGCTCGAAGAGCTCGCCGCCGTGCACGAGGTGGCCGTCACCGTCCCGCACCTCGCCCGCGACGTCGTCGATCTGCCCGGGCTGTTGGAGGTGGGCCGGCACCTGTTCGCACCGGGGACGGGCGAGCCGGCGCCACCGGCGCGCCGGCCGCGGGGCGCTCGGCCCTCTGAGGGCGCGAGCAGCGGCGCGACGGGCGGGGACGGGCCCCGGAGGGGCGCACCCAAAGACGCCTAGATTGCAGGTGTGCTCGACTACCACGTGCACCTGTGGCCGCACGCCGAGACGGCGGACCCGCTCGAGCACCGCCTCGAGGAGCTCGCCCGCTACTGCGAGGACGCGGCGCGCCGCGGGGTCGAGGAGATCGCGCTCACCGAGCACTTCTTCCGCTTCCGCTCCGCCCGGGCGGTGATCGACGGCTTTTGGGACGACGAGGCCGACCCGGCGCTGCGGGGCGCGATCGCCTGCTACTTCGACCACCACGCCACCGCGGAGCTCGACGACTACGTCGAGGCGGCGCTCGCCGCCAAGGCGGCCGGGCTGCCCGTCCGCCTCGGCCTCGAGGTCGACTACTACCCCGGCCAGATGGACAAGGTCGCCGCCCTGCTCGCCGGCTACCCCTTCGACGTCCTGCTCGGCTCGGTGCACTGGCTCGGCACCTTCATGTTCGACGACCTGTCGAGCGAGGTGGCCCAGGCCGAGTGGGCGCGCCGGGGGATCGAGGCGACCTGGCGCGCCTATGCCGACGCCCTCGGCGAGCTCGCCGCCACGCGCTCCGTCGACGTCCTCGCCCACCCCGACCTCGTCAAGGTGGCGGGCCATCGCCCCGACGCCGGGCTCGTGCGCGAATGCGAGGCGCGTATCGCCGAGGCCGCTGCGACGAGCGGGATGGCCGCCGAGCTGAGCTCGGCGGGCTGGCGCAAGCCCGCGGCTGAGGCCTACCCCTCGCCGAGCCTGCTGGCACGGTTCTTCGAGCGCTCGGTGCCGTTGACGACGGCCTCGGACACCCACGGCCGCGCCGACGTGGCGAGCCGCTCGGCCGAGCTCGCCGAACTCGCCGAGGCGGCCGGCTATTCGCACCTGCGCGCCTTCTCCGCCCGCCAGGGGCGCGACGTCCCCCTGCGCGCGGAGCGCGGGGCGCGGGCGGCCGACGAGGCGGCCACGTCATGAGCAGCGCAGCCGATCTTGCCCGGGAGTACACGGGCCTCGACCTCGGAGCCCGCCAGCACTTCGAGCGCTTGATGAGCACGTGGTCGCTGCTCGCCGACCTCTCCTTTGCCGACCTGTTGCTCTACGTGCCGCTCGATGAGTTCTCCCTCGCCGACGCCGGCGGGCCGCCGAGCCCGGACGGTGAGGCGATGATCGTCCACGGCCTGCACTTTGTGGTGCTCGGCCAGATGCGACCGACCACGAGCCAGACGCTGTTCGAGAACGACCTGGTGGGCGAGGTCGTCGCCGGCAACGACGTGCCGCTCGTCTTGGAGGCCTGGCGCCAGGGCACGATCGTGCTCGGCGAGCGGGCGCTCGAGCCGGAACCCGAGGGCGAGGCGACCCTCGCCCGCTACCAGTGCATCCCGGTCCGCTTTGGCGGCGAGGTCGTCGGCGTGCTGAGCCGGGTGTGGTCGCCGACGGCAGGGCGGCGCACCGGCGGGCTCGAGCGCACCTACGTGCGCCTCTTCGAGCGCCTGGCGACGATGGTCAACGCCGGCGTCTACCCCTTCCTCACCGACGAGGCGGTCGAGGACGCGCCGCGCGTCGGGGACGGCGTGATCGTGCTCGACGCCGAGCGGCGGGTGAGCTTCGCCTCGCCGAACGCCGTGAACGCCCTGCACCGCATGGGCATCGTCTCGGCGATCGTCGGCTCGACCCTGGCCGAGCTCGGCGCGGATTCCGCCGCAGTCACCCTCGCCTTCGAGCGGCACCTGCCGGTGACCGAAGAGATCGAGCGGCGCCCCGACGTCATCGTGTTGGTGCGCGCCATCCCGCTCATCGACGAGGGCGAGGCGACCGGCGCCGCGGTGCTCGTGCGCGACGTCACCGACCTGCGCCGGCGCGACCGGCTGCTGCTGTCCAAGGACGCGGCGATCCGCGAGGTCCACCACCGGGTGAAGAACAACCTGCAGACGATCTCGTCGCTCTTGCGCCTGCAGTCGCGCCGGCTCACCGAGCCCGGCGCCCGCATCCCCCTCCTCGAGGCCGAGCGCCGCGTGCGGGCGATCGCCCTCGTGCACGAGATCCTCGCCCGTGAGCCCGGCGAACAGGTGCCCTTCGACGAGATCGTGCCGGCCCTCGTCCAGCTCGGCCGGGACGCCAGCATCGGCCGGAGCGACGTGGCCGTCGCGGTGCACGGCGACGTCGGCGAGATCGTGGCGGACGTGGCGACGCCGCTCGCGGTGGTGATCGCCGAGCTGTTGCAGAACGCCTCCGAGCACGCCTTCGGCCCGATCTTTGGCGGCGAGCCCACCGACACCGTCGAGCTCGACGCCGGTCACCTGCCCAAGGTCGACCTCAGCTTCCACCACGACGAGCACGAGCTCGAGGTGGTGGTGCGCGACAACGGCTCGGGGTTCCCGCCCGGCTTCGATCTGGACCGCAGCCGCAGCCTCGGCCTGTCGATCGTCCGCGACCTCGTGCGCAGCCAGCTCGGGGGGACCATCAGCATCGAGAACGACGGCGGCGCCAAGGTGCGCCTGCTCGTGCCGCTCGAGGCACCGGCCGAGGCGCGCTGAACGCTCCGTCGCGCTGCGATTTGCGGCCGTTCACAACAAACGGGCCGGCCCGTGGCCGGCCCGGTGTCGTGGGCGAAACGATTCAGGAGGCGCGACGCTGTTGGGCGAGCCAGGCCTTGCGCAGCTTGCGGCGCTCTTCCTCGGAGGTCGCGCCCCACACCCCAGACTCCTGGTTGGTAGCGAGGGCGAACTCTAGACAGGCCGCCTGGGCCTCACAGATCTCACAGACGGCCTTGGCGGCCTCGATCTGATCGATCGCCTGACCGGTCGTCCCGACTGGGAAGAAAAGGTCCGGCTCGGTGTCGCGGCACGCCGCGCGCGATCGCCAGTCCTCCCGGTCCCAGTCAATGGTCCGGTTCCAGCTGAGGGCCACGTTGCCTCCTCTGAACTCGCCCCGGCACCCGCGCCTGTCTTGTTCACTCATTCACAAGAGTGGACCACGTCCAGCGTGCGCGTGTGCCGGGGCGTGATGTTACGCCGATGTTGCACCGTCGGCAAGGTCCTTCGCATCGCTAAATCTCAAGAGATCAACACGGGCAGTTGCCCACCGCGCTCGGTGGCGAAACCACCACCTGCCCGATCGGGCCGGTGCGGGCGTCCCATGGGGCGCCGCGGGCGGCCCGGAGGGCGCGGGCGTCTGGGCGCGGGCCGCGCCACGCGCCGGGCGCACCGCTCGAGATGGTTGCATCCATGTGTCAATTGAAACATGGCGGTGCCGCGCGCCAGGGTAGCTGGCGGTGGGTCGTCGGGAATTCCTCGAAAAGTCGTGGACGTGACACCGGATCTGGGTGCGACCTGAGTAGTCTCAGGTCGCCCAGCGACGCAGCGAGCCGGGAAGGGGCCCCTCCTCGTGCTGTTCCCAACGATCGACTTCGCGATCTTCTTCGGGATCGTCTTCGTGGCCAACTGGCTCCTCGCGCCCTTCCCGCGGCCGTGGAAGCTGATGATGATCGGCGCCAGCTACGTCTTCTACGCGTGGTTCGACTGGCGCGACATCTTCCTCCTCATGAGCTGCACCTTGATCACGGCGCTCGGGGGGTGGTTCTTGTTCCACAGTCGCGTCGAGGCGCGCCGCAAGATCTGGCTGATCGCCACGGTGGCCGGCAACTTGAGCTTGTTGGTGTGGTTCAAGTACGCGGGCTTCTTCAGCGTGAACGTCGACAATTTCGTCCGCGACCTCGGCATCCACGCCACGCCGATCCCGATCATCGAGACGGTCGAGCCCGTCGGGCTCTCTTTCTTCGTCTTCATGGCGATCTCCTATGTCGCCGACATCTACCGCCGCAGCCTCGAGCCGGCGCCCCTCATCGACGTCGCCGCCTACCTCTCCTTCTTCCCGCACCTCGCGGCGGGCCCGATCGTGCGCGGCTCGGAGCTCTTGCCCCAGCTCGCCCGCGCCCATGAGCGCGACCCCCGCCACATCGACCTGCCGCGGGCGAGCTATCTGATCTTCGCCGGGCTGTTCAAGAAGGTCGTGATCTCGAGCTACGTCTCGAGCGCGATCGTCAACCCGGTCTTCATGAGCCCCTCGGTGCACTCGGCGCCGGAGATCCTGCTCGCCGTGTACGGCTACGCCGTCCAGATCTACTGCGACTTCAGCGGCTACACCGACATCGCGATCGGCTGCGCGATGCTGCTCGGCTTCCAGTTCCCCGAGAACTTCAACGTCCCCTACACGGCGCGCACCCTCCAGGACTTCTGGCGCCGCTGGAACATGACGCTCTCGTTCTGGCTGCGCGACTACCTCTACGTGCCCCTCGGCGGCAGCCGCGGCTCGCGAAAGACGCTGTATCGCAACTTGATGATCACGATGCTGCTCGGGGGCCTGTGGCACGGCGCCGGCTGGACCTTCATCGCCTGGGGTGGCCTGCACGGCGTGGGCCAGAGCGTCGGGCACTGGCGGCGCTCGCGGCGCGTCGCTAGCGGCCTGCCCGCCATGCGCGAGACCCCGCTCGCGCGGGCCTGGCAGCGCTTTGCGACCTTCCAGTTCGTCTGCCTCGGCTGGCTCTTCTTCAACGCCGCCAGCTTCTCGGTGGCCTTCACGATGATCGAGCGGCTCTTTACGACCTGGGGCGACCCCGCGCCGCTCTTCCGCCTGCCGGTCATCTTGGTAATCGTCGCCTCGATCGCCATGCAGTACCTGCCCGCCAGCCTCCCCCGGCGGGCCGAGGAGCTCTTCGCCCGCCTCGGCACCGTCGCCAAGGGGGCGACGCTGGCGGCCGCCTTGCTGGTCATCACGACGCTCGGGCCGACGGGCGTCGCGCCCTTCATCTACTTCCGGTTCTGAGCATGCAGCCAGCACGCGTCCGTCGCACCCAGCCCGCCCGCAAGGCCGCGCCGCGCCCGTCGGGCCGCGCCCTGCCGGCGCGCCCGGCCCGCAACGGCGCGTCACGCCCGCCGGCGCGCGCGCTTGGCTCGGCGAGTCGGGGGCGCCCGCCCCGGCGCACGCCCGAGCGCCAGCGCTACGTGGCGGCGGGCCAGATCCTCGGGGTCGGCCTCATCTGCTTCGCGCTGTGGTGCTTCTTTGACGCCCGCCAGCTCTACACCAACGCCGTCGCCTCGCCACCGGGCACGCGGCGCACCGTGTCGATGGACCTGCTCGGCCCGATCGCCCGCGTCGAGGAGTTCTTCGGCGCCGACCGCCTCGTCGACGGCGGCAACCGGGCGCTCGGGCGCGCCTCCACGCCGCCGTCGTTGTCCCAGACGCTGCCGACGCAGCCCCCGCCCGCGCACCATCCCCACCGCGGATCGGGCGTTCCGGCGACTGGCGCCTCGGCCGTGGCGCCGGGCACCGGCGTGTGGGCGGCGAGCTCTTTCGACCCCTTTGCCACCAACGCCGCGCCCGGGCCGGGCACCGGCCTCGGCGTCTTGCGCCGCCACGTCACGAGCCCCTTCGGGGTCACCTCGCCGCCGAGTGCTGGCAGCGGGAGTCCGCCGTCGGCTAGCAGCACCGCGCCGTCGGGCAGCGGAACCACGCCGGCGAGCAGTGGGCTGCCTCCGCTCGTCACCCCGAGCCCTGCCCACCCGCTCTCGGTGCTCGAGATCGGTGACTCGCTCGGCGTCGACCTCGGCTACGGCCTGCAGGACGTGCTCGGCCAGAACCGGGCGATCCGCCTGTCTACCAAGGCGGTGATCGACACCGGCCTCGCGAACGTCGCCTACTACAACTGGCCCGCCCAGCTCGCCCAGCTGCTCAAGACCGAGCACCCCGGGCTCGTGATCGTGATGGTCGGGGGCAACGACACCCAGAACTTCGCGATCGGCCAGCGGGCCTACGTCTTTGGGACCCCGGCGTGGCGGGCCGCCTACCTCGCGCGCGTCGAGGCGCTGATGCGCGAGGCGACGAGCGCCGGAGCGCACGTCGCCTGGGTCGGCATGCCCCAGATGGCGCCGGGCGCGCCGGTGACGAGCGCCCAGATGGCGACGCTCGACTCGGTCTACGAGCAAGCGGCGCGCACCGTCCCGGACGTGCTCTACGTGCCGACCTGGAAGGTGCTCGCCAACAACAAGGGCCAGTACTCGACGTTCCTGCCGAACGCCTCGGGCTCGCTTGTCGCGGTGCGCGACCCCGACGGGGTGCACATCGACTACCCCGCCGGCGACGACCTGGTCGCCAACGCCATCGTCAAGGCGCTGCGCGAGCACTGGAAGGTGCAGCTGTGAAGCGCGTCTTGATCGGGCTGTGCGTCGTCGCGCTGGCGCTCGGGATCGCCAACCTCTTCCCCCTGTTGCGGCGCGACGCGGCCGGCCTGCGCACGACCGCCGCTCGGCACGCCGCCCCCGCTGGCGCCACCGCGGCGGCCCGGCGGCCGCCGCTTGCCCAGCCGAGCGCCCGGCACCCGCTCTCGGTGCTCGAGATCGGCGACTCGCTCGGCGAGGACCTCGGCTACGGCCTCGCCCAGCTGCTGGCGGGCCATCGCGACGTGCGGCTGTACACCAAGGCCGTCGGTGACACCGGACTGGCCAACGTCGCCTACTACAACTGGCCGGCGAGATTTCGCGCCGAGCTCGCCGCCGAGCACCCCGGACTGGTCATCGTCTTCATCGGCGGCAACGACGACCAGGGCTTTGACGTGAACGGCCGCCCGGCGCTCTTTGGCACCCGCTTTTGGCGCGAGGAGTACGCGGCGCGCGTGGCGACGATGATGGCCGAGGCCAAGGCGGCCGGCGCCCAGGTGCTCTGGGTCGGCATGCCGATCATGGCCTCGGCCACCTTCTCCGCGGCGATGCACCGGCTGAACACCATCTACCGCGCCGAGGCGGCGCACTTTGCGAACGTCCACTACTACTCGAGCTGGAAGCTCTTTTCGACCCCGCAGGGCCACTACGCCCAGGACCTGCCGGTCGGCCCGCACGGGGCGCTCGTCGAGGTGCGCGACCCCGACGGGGTCCATATCGCCCCGCCGGGGGGCAACGACCTGATCGCCGGGGCCGTGCTCCGCCAGATCCGCGCCGACTGGTCGATCCGGCTGTAGGCGGGGCATCTCTGGCGAGTCCGCTCCGGGCAGATGCCCGCGTGAGGAAGCGCTCAGCTGCTCCGCCCGCCGACCGGCCCGACACGTGGGCTTCGCGCCTCGACCGCAACGGGCTGGATCCGCACCGGACGAGCAGCGCGCATGAGACGGAGCGCCACCGGCTGCCCCGGGCCTCGGCCGCCGACCGTTCCCTGCTCGCTGAGGATTCCCGCCGCGACGAGACGTCGCCGCGGCGCCAGGTTGCCGCCCGCAGGGGGGTCCCGTTCCACGGGAGATCACTACTGCCGATCGGTAGTATTGATGGTATGGCGAAGGAGAAGGCGACCATTACCGTCGACCGAGAGAAGCTCGCCGAAGCGCGCGCCCTGCTCGGCGCGACCTCGGCATCGGCCGCCATCGACGTCGCGCTGTCAGAGCTCATCCGCCGGCACAAGTTGCGCAACGATCTGAAGGCGTATACCGCAAGCCCCCCGACCGCCGAGGAGATGGCGCTCGGCCGTTCGTCACCGGATTGGGTCGATCTCGCCGACGACACCGACTGGGAAGCTGAGTGGCCCGAGGACCGGTGAGCGAGCCTGCGGCCCGACGTGGCGAGATCTGGCTCGCTGAGCTCGACAAGCGTCGACCGGTGGTCGTATTGACGCGCGATCCCATGGGCCGGGTGCTGCGTTCGGTGATCGTCGGTCCGGTCACCTCGACGATCCGCGGCCTCAGCACCGAGGTCGAGCTCTCCGAGGAGGACGGCCTCCGACGACCGTGCGTGGTCAACCTCGACAACCTCCAGCTCGTCCCCCGGGCGAGATTGGTGCGACGCGTCGGTCGTGTGACCCCTCACACGTTGCGGGCGATTTGCGCGGCAACGGCTCAAGCGATCGACTGTCCCTCATCCTGAATCCTCCGCACGGCGAAGAGCCGGGGGATTTCTGGCTCAAGAGCCAGGACCGGAGGCTCCAGCCCTGGTCTTGCCTCCTCAGGCCAGCGGGGACGACCAGCCCTGACGGCAATGACGGCCGCTGAGCTCTTGTCGCTCGCCAGTGCCGCGGCGCGGGACTCACCGACACCGGTGCGTTCCGAGAGGTCCAGGCGGTGCTTGGCGCTCGCACCGCAGCTTTGTGGCCGAGCGTCGCCCCCAGGTGCAGGCCCACAGAGGTGATGTCGCTGATCCTCGGGTGTCCACGGACTCGGCGATGGGCGCGCTTGGCGGCGCGCGAATCTCCACGACGAGCGCACGGCGCATCGACCCCGGGCCGCCGAGCGGTGGGTTGCCTGGCTCCGAGGATCAGCCCGTCGTCAGCCCAGCGGGAGAGCGACCGGTGCCGAGCCCGAGGGTGCTCTCACGCGCCGCGAGATGAAAGGGCACCGCCTGGCTGGTGGGCGGTCCCTCGGCGCCGTCGATCCGTCCGACCAGGCGCTCCATCGCCGCAAAGGCCAACGCCTTCTTGTCCGGGGCGATCGTCGAGAGCGAGGGCGAGCGGTAGCGGCCCTCCTCGCTGTCATCAAAGCCGATGACGGCGACGTCGTCGGGGACCGAGAGGCGGTGCTCGGCGAGCGCGCGCATCGCACCGAATGCCAGGAGGTCGTTGTAGCAAAAGACGGCGTCGGGAGGCTCGTCGAGCGCGAGCAGCCGGGCCATCGCCGCCGCTCCGTCATCTCGGTGGTAGGCGGGGACGCTGGCGATGAGCTCGGGCACGACGGGACGCCCGGCCGCCTCGAGGGCGGCGCGATATCCCGCGCTGCGCAGCACCGCCGTCTCGCTGCTCACCGCGTCCTGCTGCCCGATCGCCGCGATGCGCCGACGGCCGAGGCCGATGAGGTGCTCGACGGCCGCCCGCGCGGCGCCCACGTTGTCGATGCCCACGTGGTCGTGACCGCCGACCGCGCCGTGCTCTCCGAGCAGGACGACAGGGAGGGCCGCCGAGGCGTCGGCGAGCTGCTCGGCGCTCAGTGCGAGCGGGCTGAAGATCAGCCCGTCGACGAAGGCCCGGCGGGCGTCGCGATCGATCAGTTCGAGCTCGCGCACCCCGTCCCCGTCGGTCTGTTCGATGATGACGGTGTAGGAGCGCTGACGCGCCTCGGCGATGATGAGCGACGACAGCTCGGCGAAATACGCGATCGATAGGTCCGGCAGGGCCAGCATGACCAAGCCCGAGCGGCCGCTGCGCAGGCTCTTTGCCATCGGGTTCGGGCGGTAGCCGAGCTCTTCGATCGCCCGGCGCACCCGGGCGCGGGTCTCGGGGGCGACGAGGGCGAAGTCGTTGACGACGTTCGACACCGTCCTCGGCGAGACCCCGGCCAACAGGGCCACGTCCCGCATCGTCACCGGCATGGGTTGCTCCGTCCTCGCCGACCAACTGGCGCCGACATTGTAGGAGAGGTCTCGTTGCAACGTGGAATGCCACGTGGCATGCTACGAACGCAATCGCCCGACCGGGTCGTCGCAGGGGGGGACGTGAATCGCATCGTCGTGAACACCGACCGCGTGGTCGGCACCGTCGATCGGCGGATCCTCGGTGGCTTCGCCGAGCACATGGGGCGCTGCATCTACGGCGGCGTCTTCGACGAGAACTCGCCTCGCTCCGACGCCGAGGGCTTTCGCACCGACGTCCTCGAGGCGGTGCGCGCCCTGCGGCCACCGGTGCTGCGCTGGCCCGGCGGCAACTTCGTCTCCGGCTACCACTTCCACGACGGCATCGGCCCGATCGACTCCCGGCCCCGTCGCTTTGACGCCGCCTGGCGCACCGAGGAGTCGAACCGCTTTGGGACCGATGAGTTCATGCGCCTGTGCGAGCTCGTCGGCGCCGAGCCCTACCTGTGCCTCAACATGGGGACCGGCACGCTCGATGAGGCGCGCGAGTGGCTCGAGTACTGCAATTCGGCCGGCAACACCGAGGCCGCCCGCCAACGCCGGGCGAACGGGCGCGATGAACCCTATGGCGTGCGCTATTTCGGCCTGGGCAACGAGGTCTACGGCGAGTGGCAGATCGGCCACAAGACCGCCAGCGACTACGTCACGGCGGCTCGTGAGTGGGCCAAGGTGCTGACGTGGACGGACCCGAGCATCGAGCTCGTGGCGTGCGGAGAGACGGGCTGGTCGGACTGGGACGAGACGGTCATCTCGGGCCTCGCCGAGTTCGTCCGCTACTACAGCATCCACATCTACACCGGCAGCGAGGACTACTGGTCGAACGTGCTTGCTCCTCACCAGGCGGAGCGAGCGGTGCGGATCACCTCGGCGCTGATCGAAAAGGCCCGCTACAACCAGCGCCTCTCGCATCGCATCGATATCGCCTACGACGAATGGAACGTCCGCGTCGCCAAGCGCCACCACGGTCCAGACGACCACGAGGAGACCTACACGCTCGCCGATGCGCTTGCGGTCGCGACCTACGTCCACGGCTTTGTCCGCAACGCGGCGGTGGTGAAGATGGCGAACCTCGCCCAGCTGGTGAACGTCCTCGCGCCGATCATGACGAGCCCGGAGGGAATCGTCCTGCAGTCGATCTACCACCCCCTCCGGCTCTTTGGCGCCCACCTCGAGGGCGAGGCGCTGGATGTGGCGGTCAGCTGCCCACGCCATGACCTTGCCGAGGTCCTCGACACTGCCGAGGCCCACCGGGTCGCCGACCTCGGTCCCTTCCCCGTACTGGACGTGGTCGCGTGGCGCTCGAGCGATCAGAAAACGCTGTGGCTGAGCGTGGTGAACCGCGCCGAGGAGGACCTGACTGCCGAGCTCGCGCTGTGGCCGAGCCTCGAGGTCTCCGCGGCCAGCCTGGAGCGGGTCGAGGCGTCGGACTGGCGAGCCACCAACACCTTTGCGCACCCCGACGCGGTCGGCGTGGTCGCCGAGCCGCTCGAGGGGCCAGGAGGAGCGCGGATCCAGCGCTTCCCGGCGCACACCCACAGCGTCATCTCGCTGGCGCTCGCCTGAGCGCTCGAGGCATCGACGCGTGGTCCGACAAAGCGGGGGAAAGGGGGACGGCATTCACGCATGGGCGTCCACGGCGCGGCACGGGCCGCGCGCAGCAGTACTGAATCAGCACCGATCGAGAAACTCAGGGGAGAGGAACCGACAACGATGAAGCGCTCCAAGCACAAGGCGCTCCGGGCGACCGCCGCGCTGATCGCCGGCGCCGCCGGCGCGGCAATGGTGGGCGGCCTGGCGAGCGCCTCGCCCAAGGCGAGCGGCGGCCACATCACGCTGACCTACTGGAACGGCTTCACCGGCCCGGACGGGCCGACGGTGAAGGCGCTCGTGAACGAGTTCAACAAGACGCATCCGAACATCACGATCGACATGTCGATCATGCCGTGGGACACCTTCTACACCAAGCTGCTGCCGGCGCTCGCGTCCGGGAGCGGGCCCGACATCGAGGCGATGGACACCCAGCAGCTTCCGCAGTACGCGGAGAAGCACGTCTTCTTGCCGCTGAACTCCTACTACCAGCACAGCCCCGACACCCACGCCCTCGCCAAGGGCGCCGTCGCGGCGACCCGCGTGAACGGCACGCAGTACGGGGTGCCGGTCAACTACGCGCCGCTCATGATGTATTGGAACAAGACCTTGTTCGCCAAGGCCCACATCGCCGGGCCGCCGAAGAACTGGTCGCAGTGGATGAGCGACGCGGTGAAGCTCTCCCACGGCGGCAAGTCGCCCCAGTACGGCATCGCGCTGGCGGACAACAACACCATCCCGGTCTGGCCGATCCTATTGTGGGAGAACGGCGGCGGCATCGTGAACTCTTCGATCACCAAGAGCGTGCTTGCCTCGCCGCAGTCGATCTCGGCAGTCGAGCAGTGGTCGAAGCTGATCATCAAAGACGGGATCGCGCCGAAGAACATCACCGGTGCGGACGCCGACAGCCTCTTCCAGGCCCAGAAGGCAGCGATGGAGGTCAACGGCCCTTGGGCGACCACGGGCTACACCCAGGCCAAGGTCAACTACGGCCTCGCGCCGGTGCCCGCCGGCCCGAAGCGCACGCTCACGTTGACCGACGTGACCGCGATGTCGATCAACGCCAAGGACAGCGCCGCCAAGGTGAAGGCCGCCGAGACGTTCTTCAACTTCTGGAACGCCAAGGCGACCCAGATCGACTACGCGGTGCACACCGGCTTCGTGCCGACGCGCACCGACGTCACCGCCGCGGAGCTGAAGAAGAATCCCCAGGTCGCGCTGTTCGAGCAGGCCGGGCACAACGCGGTTCCCTACCAGCTCGGGGCGAACTTCACGAACATCGACACCAACACCTGGACGCCGGCGATCGAGAAGATCCTCGACGGCGCCCCCGTCAAGTCGACGCTCGAGTCCGCCAGCCAGCAGATCCAGAGCTATCTCGGCTAGTCCGCCAGACCAATGGCGCATCGCCACCTGGGGGAGCGGCCCTCCCCCAGGTGGCCGCGCCGGAGCAAGATCGGAGCGTTGATGGCGACCAGGACCTTGAAGAGCCGCCTGTGGTACCCGTGGGCGACCAAGCAGCGCCGTCGGCGCACCCGCGTCGCCTACCTCTTCATGGCGCCGAGCCTGATCGTGCTCGGGGTCTTCATGTTCTACCCCCTGGTGCGTGCCGGTTGGCTCTCGCTCACGAACTACTCCTTCTTCGGCGCCTCGCGCTTCATCGGCCTGTCGAACTACGGCCACCTCGTCCATGACCCGCAGTTCTGGCGCGACCTCGTCAACACCTTGTACTACGCCGGGGTCGTCACGCCGGTCTCGGTCGCCCTCGCCCTTGGCCTCGCGTTGTTGTTGAACCGAAAGGGCCTGCCGGGCCGCGGGCTGTTCCGGGCGGCGATCTTCTTGCCGGCCGTCGTCTCCTTCGCGGTCTCGGCGATCGTCTTCCGCTTCATGTTCACCCCCTCGATCGGCTTCCTCACCTACTGGCTCGGCCAGATCGGCATCCACGTGCCGGACTGGCTGGACAGCGTGAGCCTCGCCATGCCGGCGGTGATCCTCGTCGGGATCTGGAAGAACGTGGGCTTCTACATGGTCATCTTCATCGCCGGCCTCCAGACCATCCCGAAAGAGCTCTACGAAGCCGCCTCCATCGACGGCGCGACGCGCTGGCGACGCTTTTCGAACGTGACGGTCCCGCTGCTCTCCAACACGACGATGTTCGTCACCGTCATCGCGCTGATCGCCAGCCTCCAGGCCTTCGACCAGATCTACGTCATGACCCAGGGCGGCCCGGCGTTCAGCACCGAGACGCTCGTGATGCTGATCTATCGCCAGGGCTTCACCAACTTCCAGATGGGCTACGCCTCGGCGATCGCGTACGTGTTGATGGCGATCGTGCTCATGCTCAGCTTGTTGCAGCTCAAGTTCTTCTCAAAGCGCGTGGTGCGGTATTGATGGCGACGACCCTCAGCGACCTCGACCCGCCGGCGTCCACCGCCCGCCGCAGCGGGTTCCCCACCAGGCGCCGAAGCGGCGAGGCGTCGCGCTTTGGCACCGCCTGGGCGGTGACGATGGCGAGCGTCGCCGCCCTCGTCATCGTGCTGCCGCTCGTGTGGATGGTGGCGACCTCCTTCAAGCCAGAAGGGGCCATCATCACCGCCCATCCGAGCTTTGTCTCCGCGCAGTTCACCTGGTCGAACTACTCGGGCGCCTGGTCGGCGATCGACATGCCGCGGCTGTTGTTGAACTCGACGATCTTTGCCGGCGGGGTCACGCTGTGCTCGTTGACCTTCGACTCGCTGACGGCCTACGCATTGGCGCGCCTCGACTTTCCCGGCAAGAACGTGATCTTCGTCCTCATCTTGATCACGCTGATGCTGCCGTTCCAGGTGAACTTGATCCCGCTGTTCGTCGAGCTGACGAACTTCCACTGGATCAACACCTACCAGGGCCTGATCTTGCCGCGGGCGACGAATGCGTTCGGCATCTTCTTCTTGCGCCAGTTCTTCTTGAGCATCCCCGCCGAGCTCGAGGACGCGGCGCGCGTGGACGGAGCTGGGGACCTGCGCATCTACCGCAGCGTGATGCTGCGCCTCGCCACCCCGGCGGTGCTGACCCTTGCGCTGTTCCACTTCATGTACAACTGGAACGACCTACTCTGGCCGCTGATCATCTCCTCCAACAGCTCGATGTACACGCTCGCCTCTGGCCTCGCGCTCTTCACGGGCCAACATGTGATTCAGTACGGGCTCGTGATGGCCGGCTCGACGCTCGCGATCGCACCGATGGTGATCGCCTTCTTGCTCATCCAGCGACGCTTCGTCGAGAGCATCGCCACCTCCGGCATCCGATGACGCCGCGGGCCGGCGTGCGGCGCCGCATCGGGTGGGGCGACCCGTCCCTCGCGATCACGGCTGCTGGTGGATCGAACCGACCGAGAGGAACCGCGTCATGACGACCCAATCCCGCCCCGACGAGGCCGCCGACACCGACTACCTCGCCGCGCTCGACGCCGCCGTCGAGGCCGGATATCCGCGTCCGCGCCTTGTCCGCGACGGCTTCGTCGACCTGACGGGGCCCTGGGAGTTCTGCTTTGACGACGGCGACGTCGGTCGTGATCAGCACTTTGGCGACCCGGGCGCACCGGTCTTCGACCGCTCGATCATCGTGCCGTTCCCCTTTGAGTCCGAGCGCTCGGGGATCGGCGAGGCGGGCCCGCACCCGGTCCTCTGGTACCGGCGGACCATCACTTTGCCCGACCACGGCGCCGACGAGCGGGTCGTGGTGCACTTCGGGGCGGTCGACTACGCCGCGCAGGTCTTTTTGGACGGCGCCCTGCTCACCGAGCACGAAGGTGGCCACACGCCGTTCTCCGCCACGCTGCCGGCCGACGCGGCCGGTGAGGTGTGTTTAGTGGTGCGCGCCGAGGACCAGCCCGGTGACCTCGCCCAGCCTCGCGGCAAGCAGGACTGGCGCGACGCGCCCCACAGCGTCTGGTACGGGCGCACGGGCGGCATCTGGCAGCCGGTCTGGCTGGAGGTCGTCCCGGCGACGCACCTGTGCGCGCTCGACTTCGACAGCGACGTGGTGCGCGGCGAGATCGCCTGGAGCGCCCGCCTCAGCACGCGCACCTCGGCCCGGGTGCGCCTGCGGCTGTCGATGGGCGGCGAGCTCGTCGCCGAGCACGAGTGCCGCGCCCTGGCCGGCGAGGTCTCCGCCCACCTGGCGCTTCCCGCGCTCGCCAATGCCTGGGAGTGGGAGCACCTCGAGTGGTCGCCCGAGCACCCCCGACGCCTCGGGGCCGAGGTGGCGCTCTTGGACGAGGACGGCGCCGTGGTGGACTCGGCGCGTTCCTACCTCGGCATCCGCTCGGTTGGCGCGCGAGACGGCCAGTTCGTCCTCAACCGGCGCCCCTACCGCCTGCGCCTCGTGCTCACCCAGGGGTACTGGCCCGACACCCATCTCGCGGCGCCGAGCCGCCTGGCGCTTCGCGACGAGGTCGAGCTGATCAAGTCGCTCGGCTTCAACGGCGCCCGGGTGCACCAAAAGATCGAGGACCCGCTCTTTTTGTACTGGTGCGACCGCCTCGGGCTCGTGGTGTGGGAGGAGATGCCGAGCTGTGGCGCCTTCTCGCGCCGCGCCGTCCGCCGCCTCTTCACCGAGTGGGCCGAGGCGATCGAGCGCGACCGCAGCCATCCCTGCATCGTGGTCTGGGTGCCCTTCAACGAGAGCTGGGGTGTCCCGGCGATCGCGGATCGCCCCGAGCAGGCGAGCCTCGTGCGTGGCCTTGCCGAGCTCACCCGTTCGCTCGACCCGAGCCGGCCGGTCGTCTCGAACGACGGCTGGGAGCACACCAACAGCGACCTGTTCACAATCCATGACTACGCCCGGGACCCCGCCGTGCTGCTCGAGCGCTACGGCGATGCCGCGGCGCTCGCCGCGACGCTGTCCGGTTCCTGGCCGGCGGTGCGCGCCCTCAGCATCGGCCCGGCGCCTTCGGGACTGCCGGTGATCTTGAGCGAGTTTGGCGGCGTGGCGCTGCCGGCCGAGCACGACGGCGCCTGGCACGGCTACAGCGACGCCGAGGACCCCGCCGGACTCGCCGAGCGCCTCGACGCGCTCTTCACAGCGATTGCGGAGTGCCGCGCGCTGGCGGGCTTTTGCTACACCCAGCTGTGTGACACCGACCAGGAAGAGAATGGCCTCGCCTGGCCCGATCGCAAGCCGAAGCTCCCCGCCAGCGAGATCGCCGCGCTGATCACGCGCCAGCCCGGTCGCTGACACGGGCCGGCGTCGATCCCCCACGCTGGGCTCGAGCGACCAGACTCGCCACGCCCTCAGGTGCATCGCGGCCAGCGTGGAGCTTGGGGCAAGGAGCTCGCTACGCGGTGCAGGTCCGTGCGGGGGACGGCAGGTCCACCGGCCCGAGGTCGATCTCATTGTTCATCTCGATCAATCGGACCGTTCGGCATCACCACCTGGCCACTGGGCTCGCGTCTCGAGCTCGACACGAGAGCCGGTGATCGTCGTCCCGGCGAAGGCGCGAGCGCCGGCGCCCCAGGTCGAACGGAGATCGGGCGCGGGCACGAGGCGATCATCCAGCTCGAGGATGACCATCCCGTGCGCGAACGCGAACAGCGCCTGCGCGCGCCACGGATCACCGGTGGCGAGCAAGAACGGCTCGCCCGCCCAGTCCTCGAGGCCCGGAGGGAGGTCCGCTCGGGGGAGCGGTCCGGCCGTCGCCAGCCGGTAGAGCGCCGGATTCGCGCGAGCGGCGGCTCGGTAGGCGCTGAGCAGCCGCCGCACGGCACCATCGCCACCGCCGGCGCCCCTTGCTACGGAGGCGTGCAAGGTGGCGCCGAGCTCGGCCAGGCCCTGCTCGATGAGGGCGACCTCGACGGCGCGCTTGGTCGCGAAGTGCTTGTAGAGCGAGGGGGCCTGCATGCCGACCGCAGCTGCCAAGTGGCGCATGGTGAGGGCGTCGGCCCCCTCGTGTTCGAGAATGCCGAGCGCCACGGCGACGATCTCCTTCGCTCGGCTCGATCGCTCGCTGCGCGCGGGTGGGGGCGTCACCGTTGCCGGAGCACGAACACCGGGTGTCGCGGGGCGATTGCGGCGATCTCCTCGTCGGTCGCCTCGGGCCCGACGCCTTCGAAGAAGACGCCCACTTCTGCCTTCCACCGCTTCAGATAGGCGCGCAGCACGGGGATCTTTGCTGAGTCCTCGAGCTCGTCGGCAAGGTAGTGGGTGCGGTGCTGACCGAGGATCAGATCCAGCCGCCCGTCATCGGCGCGCACATTGCGGACCCACTGCCCTTCGCCGCGCGGCGAGACGAGGTAGTGCGCATCGCCGATGCTGAGCAGGTTCACCGGAGTCCGCCGCGGCGCTCCGCTCTTGCGGCCCTTCACCTCGAGCACCCGGCTTCCCCAGACGCTGACGCCGAGCCGGGTCAGTACCCCGACGGCGTTGTTGAGGACGTTCTTCGTGAACCAGCCCGGGGCGCGGTAGTGCCGTGGTGCCACTTCAGCGCCCATGTCGCTCCTCTGCGCTGGCTAACAGTGTTAGCTGAATGATAGCGGATGCCCTCCGCGAGCGAGCAACGGTGCTTGGTCTCCCACGTGAGTGGGGCTGGCCGCTGCCGACGAGGCGAGTCCCGCGATTTCACGCCTTGGACTCCGTCGATGTTTTCGGGCTCGAACAGGTGACCGTCACGGACGGTGTGCGACCGCACCCAGCAGCGGTCGTGCGCGCGGGGCGTTTACTCGGTCGCACGTGCCTCCCACGGCTCGGACCATCCGAACGCGCGCCGCCCGCGGGGCTGTGGACCCGGCGCCATCGATGCCCTGGGGACGGCGGCTTTGGCGGCGTGGGAAGTGACCGCCATATCGTCCGCGAACACGCGCCGGGTAGGCGGAGTCGCCGTCCCCCGTGGCTTGCCACACGGCTCTTGTCCCGCGCCATGGTGGACACCATTCTCCAGGCGCGACACGGAGGGGGAATGTATGGCTTCCTCCTGTCACCCCACAGAGAACAAGGGCATGACCGCTCTTTTGGTACAAGTGCTACAACTGCGACGAACGGCGGAGGTGCCCGTGCGGAGGATCAACCATCGGGAACTGCGCAATAACAGTGCAGAAGTGCTCCGCGCGGTGGCCGCCGGGGAAACGATCGAGGTGACCAACCACGGTGAAGTCGCCGCAGTGCTCGTCCCGCCGGTGCTGACACCGTACGAGCGTCTCGCCGCGGCGGGAAAGATCCGAGAGCCGCGCAAGGACCGACCGGTCGACCTGCGGAACATCCGGCGCGTGCGTGCACCCCTATCCAGTGCGGAGATCATCGCGGACCTTCGAGGTGACCGGTGATTGTCGATGTCGATACCTCGGCGGCGATGAAGCTCCTCGTGGAGGAGGCGGAATCTGCCACGCTGGCCGACCATCTTCAGCGACGCGCCCAGGGCGGCGACACGCTCGTGGCTTCGCTGCTGTTGCACCCGGAGTTGCACTGCGCGGCGAACCGGTGGCCCGAGCACATCGAGCACGAGTCGGTTTCCGAGGTGCTGTCGGCGATCGCGCTCGTCGACATTGAGAATGGAGATCTCACGACGGCGCCGCTGCTCCCAGGGCGCTTGCGCTCGGCAGATGCGCTTCATCTCGCTTCGGCGCTCCGCCTTGCTGCCCGCGCGATGGTCGTCTAAGACACCGAGTTGCGCGCGGCGTCCCGGACGGCCGGCATCGAAGCCTTCAGTCCAGGCGCGGCCTGACGCCTGAGAACGGGGAGCCGCCCGCCTTCCTGGCCCCGCGCTGCGCCGACACCTCGGCGACTCGATGGCGCGGGCTGCCCTGGCGATGGCGGGCGCCGGCTGGGAAGTTGGCTTCTGCGATGCACACGAACCACCGGCTCGCGAGGTGATGCTGGTCGATACTTCGGTTCGGACCGGGTGCATCCGAAGGAGAGGTAGCACCCGTCGTGCGGTCCGCCACCTGCCCGCCGTGACCACCGCGACGCGACGCGCCAACCCAGTTGGCTCCGCGTGCAAGGCAAAGTCGTCATCGCGACGCTTCGCGCACTCCTCGGGGGCGCAACCTGGAACGCCCCGCCGGCTGGAACGGCAGGGCGGCGTGCCGCGAGCGCAATGGCACCTCCTGCGCAGCGACGGCCGATGCGTGCCGCGGCCCCCCGGGAGGTTGTCCTCGAGCGGCCCGGCGCGCCGAGTCGTGGCGCGGGGAGGGCCGGGGGGTCGTTACGCTCGGCGCGAACCCCGGCCACAAGGAGCTCGCATGCGCACACGCAAGATCGGATCGCTGGACGTCTCGGTCGTCGGGCTCGGCTGCAACAACTTCGGCAGCCGCCTCGACGCCGAGGCGACGGCGGCGGTCGTCGACGCGTGCTTCGAGGAGGGCATCAACTTCTTCGACACCGCGGACGTCTACGGCAACACCTTGAGCGAGGAGTACCTCGGCAAGGCCCTCGGGGCCCGGCGCGACCAGGTCATCGTGGCCACCAAGTTCGCCGGGGCCTATGGGGACATGGAAGGCGGCGGCACGGCCGACTACGTGCGCCGCGCCGTCCAGGCGAGCCTCCGGCGCCTTGGCACCGACCACATCGACCTCTACATCTACCATCGCCCCGACCCCGACACCCCGATCGCCGAGACGCTCGCGGCGCTCGCCGAGCTGGTGAAAGACGGCACGGTGCGCGAGATCGGCTGCTCGAACTTCTCGGTCGCCCAGCTGCGCGAGGCCGAGCAGGCGGCCGCCGGCGGGGTGAGCTTCGTCAACCTGCAGAACGAGTACAACCTGTTAGCGCGCGGGGACGAGGCCGAGGTGCTGCCCGAGTGCGAGCGTCTCAACATCGGCTATGTCCCCTACTTCCCCCTTGCCTCTGGCTTGTTGACCGGCAAGTTCCGGCGCAACAAGGACCTGCCCTCAGGCACGCGGATCGCGGCGATGGACGACGAGCGGCGCAGCCGCTTCTACAACGAGCGCAACTTGGACATCGTCGAGGAGCTCGCCATCTACACCGAGTCGCGCGGCCACAGCCTGTTGGATGCGGCCTTCTCCTTCCTGCTCACCCGCCCGGCCGTGGCGAGCGTGATCGCCGGGGCGATGCGTCCCGAGCAGGTCGCCGCCAACGCCAAGGCGGCGAGCTGGGAGCTCTCGAGCGAGGAGATCGAGGCGATCGACGCCATCACGATCCGCTAGCGCCGGCGCACGCCGCGCCAACGCGGGCGACCGGGCAGCGAACACGCCTCGGCGGGCTCCGATGCCAATGGCGACGCCCTCGGCCCGGGGTCGGGATGCGCGAGGACGGACGACGGCGTGCCGACCGAAGGCGGCGTTGGCGGCACGCCGCGGTCGCCCACGATCAGGGCCGCTCCGCCAGGGCCGCCGTGAGGACGTCGGTGACCGCTCGGGCGATGCGCTCGGGACGCCGATCGGTAGGGCGCGAGGCGCTGGCGGGGCGACGACGAAGTCGTGGCGTGCAACATCGCGCATCGGCGATGCCCATGCGCCGCCTTCTGGCCACGGACGCCATCGCCACGGGAGTGGGCGGTGTCGGTTGGTCTGAGGTCAGCGAGGGATGCCGGCGCTTCAGCACTGAGCGGGTCGGCTCGAGTGCGCCGATTCCTCTGGGCGCACCCAGACGGCGGCGTCGTGGCCGCTTCGCGTACTGGTCACCCTGGACAGAGCCCCGCCCCGTGGTGGTGCTCGAGGCGACCGAGGACCTCGGACCGGTGATCGCGCATCGCGCTCCAGCAGTCGCGCCCAGGGCCAGCATGGTGGCGCCGTGGCGAGCCGCGTCTCATGGCCCTGCCAGCCGGGCGCGGCACCTCGGTCCCGCATCGCTCGCTCCGGTGGGCGCCGGTGCCCTGTCCGAGGTTGCGGCACGTGTGGATGGAGATCGCCGCCGACGGCCCAGCCACCTGGCCAGCAAAGGCCACTGCGGGCCTGATGACGCCGGTCGGTGTGACCTTTACGGCGCCAGGCTCGAGCACCGGGGAATCAAGGGGACGGAGCGTTCGCCAGTTTCGTGCCGGGAGCGGGAGCAACGGCGATGCGCCGCTGGCGTGCTGCCTGGGCCAGGTGCTCGTCGAAGGTGGCCAGGGTGGAGCCGGTGAGAAGCGCCGTGTCGAGCGCGCAGCAGTCGGGGAGCTTCAGGCCCGAACTCGCCCGCAGGTTGGCCAGCCGGAGTGCTTCGCCGTCGGGGTGCTGCGCGACCCGGATGCCGATCGCGAACAGGTCGTCGAGCATCTCCTGGCCACGTCCCGCCCTGCCACCGCCGACGAGGACCTCGGCGAGGTTCAACGAGTGCATGCAGAAGTCCTCGGTCCGAGACTGCAGCAGGTAGGCGGTGGCTTGTTCGTGGTGGGGATCGCGCGGCGAGAGGTGGGCGACCACCACGCTGGCGTCGAGGGTGATCACTCGGGCCAGTCCGCACGCAGCTCGCTCAGGTAGGTGGGGCTGAAGACGTCCGCGAACTTGCCGCTCGTGGCCCGGATCGCTTCCTGGCGCTGGCGGAGCGCGTTGCTGGCTTCCCGCTCGAGGGCCGAGCTGCCGGCTTGAAGGAGGCGGACCAGCAGCTTGGAGCGTGGTTCATCGGGCCACCGACGTGCGGCGATGTCCAGGGCGTGTCCCACCTCAGCGGTCTCGGTGATCTGGTAGCGAGGCTTCACCGTCGGCATGATTAAAGTGTACCACTGATACTAGAAGTGGTACACCATTGTGGCGGACCGTCCTTGCGGTCGGAAGGATCCCAGCAGGGCGCGAGGTGGAGGCCATGGGTGGATCGTGCGTCGGCACGAGTTGGCTCATGGCTCGGCACGAGTTCGCGCCCCTGTGTTCGCCGGGGCCCGGGGGGTGATCCCCTTGTGAGGGACGGCTCGTCACTACGATGAGCGCCGGAACTTCCGAGCCAAGGACCTTGCCGGTGCCCTCCAGCGCGCCCGTCGACACCTTCGTTGAATCACTCGCCGCGCTTGATGACGCCGACCTGGTCGCGCTCTTGGCTCAGCGTCCGGACCTCTGCGAGCGCCAGCCGGAGACCTTCGCTGAGCTCGCGGCCCTCGCCAGTGAGCCGCGGTCGCTTCGCGCCTGTTATGACCGCCTCGACTCGGGCGCGCGCCAGCTGGTGCAGGCCGCTTGCATCCGCTCGGCCACTCGGCTCTCCGACCTCGCCGCCCGCCTCGGCATCGAGGCGTCGAGTTGTCGCGTGCACTACGGCGCGCTCGCCCGGCTCGGCCTCGTGGCGCTGTCGGGCTCAGGCGATGCCATCGTGTTCGCCAACCCGGGCCTCGCCTCGCTGTTCCCGCACCCGGCTGGCCTCAACCGGCCCCTCGCGGTGCTGTTTGCCGCCACGCCGATGCGCGCGCTGCGCGAGGTCGCCGAGCGGCTCGGCATCCCCGCACGCGCCCAGAAGGGCGCAATCTTGGACGACCTGGCCGCGACGCTGTCGGTGCCAGAACGCGTGCGCGCCCTCGTCGAGGGCGGACCGAAGGGCACGGTCGAGCTCGCGAGCCGGCTCGCGTCCATGGGCGAGCTCTCCTCGGCCAGCTACTTCGGCTTCGAGCAGCTGCGCTCGGACGACACGCCGCTCGGCTATTTGTTCCGCCGCGGCTGCGCGAGCACGGCGGGGTATCGAGCCGTCATGCCCGCCGAGGTCGCGATCGCGCTGCGGGGCGGGAGGATCTTCCCCGACCTCGCGCTCGATCCGCCGCCGCTCGTCATCAGCGCGGCGGCACATGGCGACGATCAGGCGATCGAGGCGGCGAGCCGGCTCGTCGCCGAGGTGGCCGAGATCGCCGAGAGCTTCGCCGCCGTCCCCGCCAAGTGCCTGAAGAGCGGAGGGCTCGGGGTGCGCGAGGTGCGCCGGGTCGCCAAGGCGCTCGGGCGCAGCGAGCGAGATGCGGCCCGCCTCATCGAGCTCGTCGCCGGCGTCGGCCTGATCTGGCCCGAGGCGAGCGGGGAGTTCGTGCTGGCGACCGCGCGCTATGACGAGTGGGCCGCCTGGGCAACCGCCAAGCGCTGGACGCGCCTTGCGATGACGTGGCGCCGCGCCCCGATCGCCTTCAGCGTTGCTGGAGCCAACGATGAACAGGGAAAGACGGTTCCGCCGATCCCGCCCCAGCCCGACGCCCTGGCGAGCGAGCGCCGGAGCGCGGTCTTGGGGGTGCTCGCCAACCTGGCGGTGGGTGAGGCCGCTGAGCAAGCGAGCGTGATCGGCCGGGTGCTGTGGCAAGCGCCCGGGCTCTTTGCCGGCGGTCCGGCGACACCGGAGACCCTGTGCCACTGGATCCTCCAAGAGGCCGAGCTGCTCGGGGTGGTGGCCGGGGGCCGCCTGAGCGAGTTCGGCCGCGCGATCGCCGGGGAGGACGAGACGGGCGCCGAGGCAGCGCTCGCCGCAGCGCTCCCGCCGATCGTCTGGGAGGTGACGATCCAGGCCGACCTCACGGCGGTCGCCGCCGGCGAGCTCGAGCCGGAGCGGCGCGCCGAGCTCGAGGTGCTGGCCGAGCTCGAGTCACACGGCGGGGCGCAGGTCTACCGCTTCAGCGAGGCCTCGCTCGGTCGCGCCTTTGATGCCGGGCGACGGGGGCAAGAGATCCTCTCCTTCCTCACGGCGCTTTGTCCCCGCGGGGTCCCCCAGGCGCTCGGCTACCTCATCGAGGACTTGGATCGCCGCTACGGGCGCCTGCGCGTCGCCGGCGGACGGTCCGTGGTCCGCAGCGAAGACCCGGCCATGATCACCGAGGTCTGCGGGGCGCGGCGCCTGCGTGCCGCCGGACTGCGACCGCTCGCGCCCACCGTCGCGCTGAGCAACCAGGCGCCCGAAGCCCTCATCGCCACGCTGCGCGCGGCGGGCTACCTCGCCGCGCTGGAGGACGAGACCGGAGCGCTCGCGCTGCGTCGCCCCGAGCGCCGGCGCGCTGAGGGCTCGATCTTCAGCGCTGCGAGCTGGCAGCGGCGCTTTGGTCGTTTCGACGAGCGCGCCGCTCCGGGCGTGCTCGGCGACGCGCTCGATGAGTGGCTGGAGGACGACCTCGACGAGGACCTCTTCGGTGCCGAGGTGCCGGCTGAGCTCGTCCGGCTCGCCGCCGAGCTCGACGACGGTGAGGCCTTCGAGCTGCTGCAAGCCGTCGGACTCCCGCCGGCCGGCGCCGCCTCGCTGCTCGCCCGGCTTCGTGACGCACGTCCCCGCCAGCACCCGGCGCGACCGCGGGCGCTCGAGGATCCACCAGGCCTGGTGGCGCGCCTTCGTGCCGCTCCGCTTCGGGCACCGGCGCCTCGCGAACAGCGAGCGGCCCCGCGCCAGCGCAACGACGATCACCAGCTGGCACTGCTGGAGGCGATCTTCGGCGATGAGGAGTCAGGTGATGAATGACGGCCCGCTGATCGTGCAGAGCGATCGGACGCTTTTGCTCGAGACGGACCACCCCGACGCTGCCGCGTGCCGGGCGGCGATCGCGCCCTTCGCCGAGCTCGAGCGCTCCCCTGAGCATGTCCACACCTACCGCGTCACGCCGCTTGCGCTGTGGAACGCTCGCGCTGCGGGCTATGACGCCGAGCAGGCGGTCGACGCGCTCTTGTCCTGGTCCCGCTACGTGGTGCCCCAGAGCCTGCTCGTCGATGTCGCCGAGACGATGGCCCGCTACGGTCGCCTCGCGCTCGAGCTGCACGCCGCCCACGGGCTCGTGCTCGTCAGCAACGACCGTCCGGTGCTCGAAGAGGTGCTGCGGGCCAAGCCCGTCGCCGCCCTGGTCGGTCCCCGCCTTGGCCCCGACACCGTCTCGGTCCCCGCGTCCGAGCGCGGGCGGCTCAAACAGGCGCTCCTCAAGGTCGGCTGGCCCGCCGAGGACCGCGCCGGCTACGTGGACGGAAGCGCCTATCCGATCTTCCTCGAAGAACACGAGGGCTTCTCGCTGCGCGACTACCAGCGCGAGGCGGCCGACGCCTTTTCCCAGGCTGGGAGCGGCGTGATCGTCCTGCCGTGTGGGGCGGGCAAGACGCTCGTCGGCATGGCGGCGATGGCCCGCGCCGGCGCCCACAGCCTCGTCCTTGTGACCAACACGGTGGCGGCACGCCAGTGGCGCGCCGAGATCCTCGCCCACACCACCTTGACCGAGGCCGAGATCGGCGAGTACTCCGGCGAGCGCAAGGACGTCCGGCCCGTCACGATCGCCACCTACCAGATCTTGATCTCGAAGCAAAAGGGAAACTACGCGCACCTCGAGCTGTTCTCTGCCGAGGACTGGGGCCTCATCGTCTACGACGAGGTCCACCTGCTCCCCGCCCCGATCTTCCGCATGACCGCCGACATCCAAAGCCGCCGGCGCCTCGGGCTCACCGCCACGCTCGTGCGCGAGGACGGCCGCGAAGGCGACGTCTTCACCTTGATCGGCCCCAAGCGCTACGACGCCCCCTGGCGCGACATCGAGGCCCAGGGCTGGATCGCCCCGGCGCACTGCACCGAGGTGCGCGTCACCCTCACCGACGAGGAGCGGCTCGCCTACGCGCTGGCCGAAGCCGAGGAGCGCTACCGCGTCGGGGCGACGGCGCGCTCCAAGCTGGCGGTCACCGAGCGGCTCTGCCGGGAGGCGATCGAGCGCAAGGAGCCCACGCTCGTGATCGGCCAGTACCTCGACCAGCTCGGAGAGATCGCCGAGCGCCTCGGTGCGCCCACGATCACGGGGAAGACCCCGACGCGGGTGCGCGAGCGCCTCTACGCCGCCTTCCGGGAGGGGGAGATTCCCGTCCTCGTCGTCTCCAAGGTCGCCAACTTCTCGATCGACCTGCCGGACGCGTCCGTCGCCATCCAGGTCTCTGGCGCCTTTGGCAGCCGCCAGGAGGAGGCCCAGCGCCTCGGCCGGATCCTGCGCCCAAAGCGCGACGGTCGCCAGGCGCGCTTTTTCGCCGTGGTCTCGCGCGATACCAACGACCAGGACTTCGCCGCCCGTCGCCAGCGTTTCCTCGCCGAGCAGGGCTACGCCTATGAGATCGCCGACGCCGAGTCGGTCCTCTGGCACGACCGATAGCGCGCCCTCCCGCTCCCGAGCGCGCTGGCCGCACCCGAGCGAGGCCACGTCGCGCCTTGGCTCGGTGGCGATCGCCCGCTCGCCCACGGCTCGCCGGACGAGGCGATCGCTGGCCCAGAGATCGCTGGCCCCAGCGCGGTCGTCGCCATTCTTTTGCGCCCGTCTGGTCGACACGAGCGTGATCAGCGGGCTGACGCGCCCGCACCAGACCGCCACCAGCGCCGAGGTGGCGAGCTCGCAGCGCTCGCCGGAGGAGCTCGCCGCCATCGACGCGATGGCGGTCGGCCCGGGCCGACCCGCTGCATCGGCGCCCCTGCGTATCGGCAATGCTGGACCTTGTGGCGTCGGCGCGCGTTCAATTGCGCGGCGTCGCGGTCCGTAGAGATAGGCGGCGGAGTGGCACACCCACCGGGAGTGCATCGGTGGGCGCCACGGCGCGGGGGCGGGCAGTTGGTGAGACGAGGATGCAGATGAGCGCCAGGCAGCACCGGCGGGAGTTGGTGCTGGGCGGCGTGGCAACGGCGCTGCTCGCGCTCGTGATCGTGGCGGTCGCCCTGGTGCCACCCGCCGACGGCCTCGGCACGCTCGGCTTCGCGCTCGTCCCTGTCGTCCTCGCCGCGCTCGGGAGCCTGCGCACCGGGATCGCCACGATCGGCGTGGCCAGCCTGGCGCTGATTGGCGTCGTGTGCGCCACCCCGCAGGCCGACGCGCTCGTCGGGGCGGGGGATGGGGTCGGCTTCGTCGTTGCCGGCCTCGCCGTGGCGCTTGCCACCTCGGGCCGGATCGCGTCGCCCGGGCGCGACGACCGGTGGTTCGAGATCTCGAACGAGCTGTTGGTCGAGGCGAGCTTGGACGGCTACTTCACCCGTCTCGCCCCGCGCTGGGAGGAGGTCTTGGGCTGGTCGCGCGCCGAGCTGATGGCGCGCCCCTTCCGGGAGTTCATCCACCCCGACGACCTGGCGGCGACCAACGTGCACGCCGACGCGCTCGACGTCGCGCCGGGGGACGTCTTTAACTTCGAGAACCGCTACCGCCACAAGGACGGCACCTACCGCTGGCTCTTGTGGTCGGCGCGCTCGGACCGCCACCGCAAGTACGCGGTCGCTCGCGACATCACCGAGCGCAAGGCGCTCGAGCAAGAGCGCGTGGAGCTGCTGGCGCGCCTCGAGGAGATGGCGAGCACCGATGCCCTCACGAAGCTGCCGAACCGGCGCGCCTGGGACCGCGAGCTCGCCGTGGCGGTGTCGAGCGCCCATATCGAGAACCGGGCGCTGGCGCTCGCGATGTTGGACCTCGACGACTTCAAGGCCTACAACGACGCCCACGGCCATGGGGCAGGCGACGCATTGCTGGCCGAGGCGGCGGCCGCCTGGCGCCAGGTCCTTCGCCCGGGCGACGTGCTTGCCCGCTACGGCGGCGAGGAGTTCGCCGTCTTGTTGCCCGACTGTGGTGTCGAGGAGGCGGCCGAGCTGCTCGAGCAGGTGCGCCGCGTCACGCCGTCGCCCGAGACCTGCTCGGTCGGCATCGCCGCCTTGGTCGGTGGCGAGAGCGCCGAGGAGCTCTCGGCGCGGGCCGATGCCGCCCTGTATGAGGCAAAGCACAGCGGGCGGGACCGCATCGTGGTGGCGCGTGGCCCGAAGGCCCCGCCCCATCGCAGCCTGGCGGCGCGGCTGCGGCGAGCCGAGAGCGTGCGCGGGTCGATCGCGCACTGAAACCGGCGCCGGCGGCCTGCTGGCTCGCCCACGCGACGCACCCACCGGCGCCGCGATGTTGGGCGGTGCGTGGCGAATCCGACACGCGGCGGCGTTGCTGGGCCTGCGGCAGGTGACGGGCCGCCAAGACGCGCCGCGGTGCTCTCGCTCGGGGCGGCGCGGACATCTTTGGCGCTCGTCGCGCCGCGACGCTGCCGCGAGCGGTCAGCGGCGCGTGGCTCAGTGCGCGGACTGCTTGGCGCGCGCGATGCCGGCGGTGACCTCCGCCTCGGCCTCGGCGCGGCCGGTCCAGCTCGCCGACTCGACGCGCTTTCCCGGCTCGAGGGCCTTGTAGACCTCGAAGAAGTGCTGGATCATCTGGCGCTGGAACTCGGGGATGTCGGCGAGGTCCTGGAGCGAGTCGTAGCGGGGATCGCCCGCCGGGACGCAGATCAGCTTGTCGTCGGGCCCCTTCTCGTCGGTCATCTGGAACATTGCGATCGGCCGCGAGGCCACGAGGACGCCGGGGAAGACCGGCTCGGGCAGGAGCACGAGGGCGTCAAGAGGATCGCCGTCCCGGCCGAGGGTGTCCTCGATGTAGCCGTAGTCGGCGGGGTAGCAGGTGGCGGTGAACAGCGTCCGGTCGAGGCGCAGGCGGCCCGTCTCGTGGTCCACCTCGTACTTGTTGCGCTGACCCCGTGGGATCTCGATCAAGACGTCGAATTCCACCGCTCTGCCTTCCTCCTTGGCTGCCTCGGCTCGGGCGGCCAACAGGCTAATCGGAACGAGCCAGCCCAGCGGTCCTCAGTGCACCACGACGAGGTCGTCCTCGACCGCGTCGGGCACCGCTGAGATGGAGATGGTCCGGTCAAAGGTGACGAAGCGGCCACCGTGGGCCACCGCCAGCGCCAGGAGATAGGCATCGGTGACCTGACGCGGGCCGTGGAGCCGCCGGCGATCGAGCCGGCGCGGATCGCCGATGCTGATGTCGCACGGCCAGTGCTCGTGATGGGTGGTCTCCTGGGATCGCCTGAGCAGCTCGATGGCGCGCCCCGGCGAGATGGGGCTCGGGTAGCGCGGCTGGCTGATGATCCGGACGAACCCGTTCTCGGTCATGGGGCACGAGGCCCAGCCGTCACCGATCTCAGCAGCCAGCCAGCGATGCGCCAAGGAGTGGTCGACGTGGTCGCTGTCAAAGAGGGCCAGGAGGACGTTGATGTCCAAGAGCGCGCGCGTCACGCGGGTTCGTCCTCTCTCAGGCGATCGATCAGCGCGTTCGAGACGGCCGGCCCGCGATGCGCGAGCGGCTCGAAGCCAAAGCCCGACGCTGTCGCCTGGTCCGCCGCCGTGTCGCTGCCCGCATCGATGAGCGCGTTCCGGGCGAGCTCGGAAAGGACCGCCCCCATCGATCGCCCCTCGCGCCGGGCGCGCTCGTGAACGGCGAGGAGCACGTCCTCATCGAGGTTCACCGTGGTGCGCACGCATCTGATGCTAACGCATCAGATGCGTGGAGCAGATGATCGCTCCTCGGCGATCCCGGCCGGGGTGGTGCCGGATCGGTGCGCCGCCCTCGGGAACCCGGCGCCACTGGGAATACGGCGCCCCTGGGAGCACCCGCCGAGGCGCGGCCGCGGTCGCGGCAGGACGCGAGGAGCCGGCCGGTCGTTTCCTTTGCCGCCGCGGCGGCCGCCCAGCTCAGCGGCCCGCGGCGGCCTGCGACAACAGGGCCACGAGCTCGTCCAGGCGCTCGGGTGCGGCGACGACGAGGGCTTCGGCACCGTCGGCGAGCCCGCCGATGGTGGCCGAGGCACATCCCGCCTCCTCGGCGACGAGCAGGCCAGCGGCGCTGTCCCAGGGGCTGAGGCCGGCCTCGTAGAAGGCGTCGAGGCGCGCCGCGGCGAGCCAGCACAGATCGAGCGCCGCGGAGCCGGCCCGGCGGATGTCGCGCACGGCGGGAAGGACGGCGGGCAAGAGGGCCGCCTGGGCGGCGCGGCGCTCGGGCGCGTAGCCAAAGCCCGTGCCCACCAGGCTCTCGGCGAGCGGGGCGGCCGGCGCGATGCGCAGCGGGTGCCCGTCGACCTCCGCCCCAAGGCCGCGCATCGCCGAGAAGGTCTCGCGCCGCTCGGGGTCGCGCACGACGCCGACGACGGCGGCGCCGCTCGCGTCGGTGAGCGCGATCGAGACCGACCAGGCCGGGAAGCCGTAGACGAAGTTGGTCGTGCCGTCCAAGGGATCGACGACCCAGGTGAAGCCCGAGGGCCCATCGACATGGCCACCTTCTTCGCCCAAGATGGCATCGTCGGGGCGCGCCGCGCCGATGGCGTCGCGGATCAGCGCCTCGCTGCGCCGGTCCGCCTCGGTGGCGAGGTCGGTGCGCGAGGACTTGGTGTGGGCGCCGCGGCGCAACGAGGCCCGGCCGGACTCGGCGATCACGTCGAGGATCAGGTCCCCCGCCGCGATCGCGATGCCGGTCGCCAGCTCGCGCAGGCGCCGCAGCTCGTCTTCGGCGAGCTCGGTCATGGTCATCGGTGTGCTCATCGTGCTCCGCTCATGTGGCGTGCCCGGCCCGGCGCGCTCGCGCGCCCGGTGCTTGTTCTGGCGCCCCGGCGCGCCAGCTGGGCGAGCCGGGCGACGAGCACCTCCATCACCAAGTTCGGCGGCCAGCCGATGCGGCCGCGCAAATCGACGTCGGCGCCTGCCAAGAGCGCGATCGCCCGGGCGACCCCGTCGTGGCCGAGGCGGCGCGACTGTTCAAGCGCCCTTTTCGCCGGGAAGGGGTGCAGGCCGGTCGCCGCGGCGGCGCCCTGCTCATCCGCGATGCCGGCGCCGTCCAGGCGCAACATCGCACCGTAGTGGCGCGCCAAGATGGCGAGCACCTGGAGGGGATGGCGGCCGCCGGCGCCCAACAGGCGCGCCAGCGCGCCGAGGGCGCTGTCGATGTCGCCGCGATCGAGGGCCCCGGTGAGGTCCCAGGGGGCGATCCCGCCCGCCTCGCCCAAAAAGGGCGTGAGCTCGGCGACCGACAATCGGGCGCCCTCGCCGTAGGTCGAGGTGAGCGAGGACACGATGCCCGACAATCGGGCGAGGTCCTCGCCGAGGTGCTGTTCGAGGAGGGCGGCGGCCTGGCCATCAAGACGAATGGGCGCGGCGCGCAGCTGCTCGGTGAACCAGGCCGACTTCGCCCGCGCCCCGCTGCCGGGCTCGGCCTGGATGACCTCGCCGTTGGCCTTGACGGCCTTGGCGAGCGCGGCCGGGGCGGCCTTGCCCGAAAGGGCCACGACGAGCACCGTCGAATCGAGCGGCGCGGCGACATAGGCGGCGAGCGCCTTGGCCTGCGCGGCATCCAGGCCACTCGACAGCGCGCGGAGCACGACGAGGCGGCGGTCGGTGAGGAAGGGCGGGGTCATGCAGGCATCGAGCACCGGGCCGAGCTGGACCGGCTCGTCCTTTCCCGGCTCGCCGTACTCCTCGATGACGGCGCTCCCGCCACAGCGCGGGGCGAGCTCCTCGAGGAGCTTGGACAGCGCCTGGCTGACAAGGGCGGGATCGGCCCCCTGGACGAGGTAGATCGGGGCGAGCGGGCGGTCGGCCGGGCTCATTGGTCCAAGATGGCGGCGATCGTGGCGCACACCGCTCGGGAGCCGGCGACGTCGTGCACCCGCACGATCCGACAGCCAAGGGAGACCCCGAGGGCGACCGCGGCGAGGGAGGCCTCGTTGCGCTCGGTCACCGGGAGGTCGAACATCCGGCCCAAGAAGTCCTTGTTCGAGGCCGACAGCAACAGCGGGGCGCCGAGGCGTGCCAGGCGGTCCGAGGCGCGCAGCAGCTCGAGGGACTGCGGCGTCGTCTTTCCGAGATCGAGGCCCGCATCGAGGATCACCGAGGCGCGCCGCACCCCCGTGGCGACCGCTTGGTCGAGGGCGCGTGCGAGGAAGTCCTCGACGGCACCGACGACGTCGTCGTGCGGATAGGTCGGGTTCGGGTCGTCGACGCGGGGCTTTAAGCGGATGTGGGTGGCGACCACCCCCGCCCCGGCGGCGGCGGCGACCGCGAGGTAGCGGGGATCGCCAAAGCCCGAGATGTCGTTGCCGAGCACCGCGCCCGCCGCGTAGGAGGCCTCGGCGACCGTGGCGTTCCAGGTGTCGACCGAGATCGGCACGTCGAAGCGCTGGGCGAGGGCCTCGACGGTCGGGACGACGCGCTCGAGCTCCTCGTCCAAGGTGACGACCGGCCCCGAGCCGGCCTTCACCCCGCCGACATCGAGCAGATCCGCGCCCGCCGCGACGAGGCCCTCGGCGCGTCGCAGCAAGTCGTCGAGGGCGAAATAGGCGCCGTGGTCGAAAAAGGAGTCCGGCGTGCGGTTCAAGATGCCCATCACGAGCGCCCGCTTGGTGACGTCGAAGCGGTACCGGCCGAGCACGAGCTCGGCGGCGGCCGCCGGGGCGACGAGCTCGTCAGAGATTGGACCGGAGGCGATCCCGGATTGTCGCACGAATGGCGGCGCTCAGAAGAGTCGAGAAGTCAGAAGAGTCGAGAAGAGAGCGCCCGGCGGTACGTGGCGCGGCGCGGGTCCTCGGTCGGGAGCGTCTCCAACAGGTCGAGGAACTCGCGTCGGGCGTCCTCGTCCTCCTTCACCCGCTCGAGCAGGCCGTCGAGGCGCGCCTCGACGTCGGAGGTGGCGGCGTCCTGGTCGCTCGCCGCCAGCCGGGCCAGCGCCGCGATGCGCCGGGTCTCGGCGTTCTCGGGGATCCGGCCGAGGAGGGTGAGCGCCTCCTCGGGGCGCTGGTCGTCGACGAGCAGCTCGGCAAGGGCGACGATCGCCCCGGCGTGGTCGGGCTCGAGCTCGAGGGCGGCTCGGAGCGACGCCTCGTCGCCCTTGGCGACGAGCTCGTCGGCCTCACTCGGTGTTGCCGCGCCGCCGACGCGGCCAACGAAGTCGCGGACTTGTGGTTCGGGGAGGGCGCCGATGAAGCCGTCGACGACCTTGCGCTTGGAGATGGCGAAGACGGCCGGGATCGACTGCACCTGGAAGGCGGCCGAGACCTGGGGGTTCTCGTCGACGTTCACCTTGGCGAGGCGGACGGCGCCGTTCGTCTCGTCCACGACCTTCTCGATGATCGGCCCGAGGGTGCGGCACGGGCCGCACCACGGGGCCCAGAGGTCGACGACGACGGGTGCCTCGTCCGAGGCGGCGAGGACGTCGGATTCGAAGGTGGCATCGGTGACATCGAGCGCGGGCACGCAACGAGGCTACCGGTGCCAGGTGTGCCATCACCCGCCGCTCGCACGCCACGTGCGATGCCACCACGTGATAGGCCAGCGCTGTGCTTGCCGTCCGCTACGACGCTCCCCGCTCCTTCGCCGTCCTCGAGGTCCCCGACCCCGAACCGGGACCGGGCGAGGTGCGCGTGGCGCTCAGTATCGCCGGGTGCTGTGGCACCGACCTGCACATCCACGAGGGGGGCTTTTTCACCCGCTACCCGCTCACCCCTGGCCATGAGATCGTCGGGGTGATCGAGCGCCTCGGCGCGGGCGTCGATTCGCTCGCGATTGGGACCAAGGTGGCGGTCGACAACACCGTGTTGTGCGGGGTCTGCTCGGCGTGCCAGCGCGACCAGCCGCTGTTTTGTCGCAACTTCCACTCGCTCGGGGTGACCGACGACGGGGGCTTTGCCGGCTACGTGATCGCCCGGGCCGAGAAGTGCTTTGTCGTCGACGACCTCGCCGACGAGGTGGCGGTGATGGTGGAGCCGCTGGCGTGCGCCGTGCACGGCATGGACGTGCTCGACCTCCGGCCCGGGTCCGACGTCGTCTTGTTCGGCGCCGGGCCGACCGGGCTCTTGCTCGCCCAGCTCTGCCTGCACGGCGGGGCGGCGCGGGTGACCGTCGTGGCGCCGACGGGCTTCAAGCTCGAGCTGGCGCGCCACTTCGGCGTCGACCAGACCCTGCAGGTCGGCCGCGGTGAGCTGGAGGCCGCGTTGCCCAAGCTCCATCGCCTCGCTCCCGAGGGCTTCGACGTCGTCATCGAGGCGACCGGTGCCCCAGCGGTGCTCGAGCACTGTCCGGGCCTTGCCCGCGACGGGGGCAGCATCTTGGTCTACGGCATGGCGGACGCCGAGGACCGCGTGGCCTTCAGCCCCTATGAGATCTTCAAGCGCGAGCTGACGATCAAGGGCTCCTTCGCCCAGACGCACTGCTTTGACCGCTCAGTCGCCTACCTGCGAAGCGGCCGGGTCCGCACCGAGGGGATCGTCACGACGCGGTTCCCCCTCGGACGCTTTGGCGACGCGCTCGAGGCGATGCGGCACGACCCCACCTGCTTGAAGGCGGCGATCGTCTCCTGAGCGCGGCGTGGCCGACCACCTCCCCTCGGAGCGGCTCGAGACGGGCTCGCCGGGTGACCGTGGGCACTCTCGCGGTTGAGGGCGGCCGCCGCGCGTAGCGAGTGCTGAGGCACAAGGGTGGGACCCGTGAGGCGACCGGATGACGGGCGTTCCGGGCCCCTGGGGACGCGGTCCCGCTGGGGTCGGAGGTCCCGTCGGGCGGTTCCGCAGGGTCCGCCGCCGAGGCTCGCCCCTCTCGCGAGACTGGCCGCGACCGGATGCACCGGGTGGGCGCCCGTGGGTGACCTCGGTCGCCGGCCCGCTCGGGCGGGCGGCCGACCGAGGCAGCTCAGGCGCGCGGGCCGTCGGATCGGACCAGGCCGCTCCGGATGAGCGAGATTGCCGCCTCCGCCGCAGCGTTGGCCGTGTGCTCTCCGGAGATGATGCGACGACGGAGCGCCGAGAGCACGCCGAGGATGAGGTCGGTGCCGAGCTCGGGGTCGACCGTGGGTTCGAGCTCGGCGAGCGTCCGGCCGATCAGCTCGCGGACCGGGCCCATTCGGGCGCTGACCTCGGACCGGATGACGGGCGAGACCGCCTCGGACTCAAAGTGCTCGACGCCCATCCGGTGGTCCTGGCTCGCGAAGGTGGCGCACTGGGCGCGCACCAGGTAGTCCAGCCGGTCAGACGGGTCGGCGATGGCCGATGCCTGCTCCACGAGCTCGGTGACCGATCGCTCGACCTCCCGGCCGACCCAGGCGGCGAGCACGGCGTCGATGTCTGCGAAGTAGTGGTACAGGGCAGGGCGCGAGATGCCTGCCTCCTCGGCAATCGCGGCCATCGTGAGCCCGGCGAGCCCCTTGCGGCGGAGCAGGGCCATGGCGGCGGTGAGGATCTGGTCCTGCTGGTCGGCGCGGTGGCGTGCGACGGCGGTGTCCCAGCGGCGCCCCGAGCGCGGCGCATCATCCACGGCCGGCGACCGGGTTGACGGATCGTTCGTACCATTGACACACTGTAAAGATCATGCACACTGCGTCTAAATCGTACCGTGCCGCCGTCGACGCCTACCTCCGCTGGGTGACAGGCCGACGCAGCAAGTGGCTCGTCGTGGCGATTGGCGTGGCGCTCGCCGGGGCGCTCGGCCCGCTCGCGGGCAAGCTCGGCCCCCTGGAGGACAACTCGCCGGCGAGCTTCCTGCCCGCCGGAGCGGCCTCGACCAAGGTGGCCGCCTTCCAGGCATCACAGGGTGGGGGCACCGCGCTGCCGGCGATCGTGGTGTTCTCGCGTCCGGGAGGGCTGAAGGCCGAGGACCGCCTGGTCATCGCACGCGCCCGGACGGCGGTCGCAGCTCGCCTGGGCGCTTCGGTTGTCGGAGGGCTGCAGGTGTCGCCGAACCAGGTGGCCGCGGTGTTCAACGTCGCCGTGCCGACGGGGGCGGGGAGCAGCACCGTCGCGGCGCGGGTCGCGGCCATCCGGCGGGTCGTCTCGCGATTCGCAGCTCCCGCGACCTCGCGGCCGCGCGCCGGCGCGCTGCAGGTGGCGGTGGGCGGCCCCGCAGGAACGGCGGCCGACGCGCGCAACGCCTTCGCGGGAATCGACGGGACGCTGCTCATCGTCACGGCGTCGATCGTGGCGCTCCTCTTGCTCCTCATCTACAAGAGCCCGATCCTGTGGCTGGTGCCACTTGCGTCCGTCGGCCTCGCCGCGAGCTGGGCACAGGGCGCCGCCTACGGGCTCGCACGGGCGGGGTTCACGATCAACGGCATGGTCGTCGGGATCCTCTCGGTCCTCGTGTTCGGGGCGGGAACCGACTACGCGCTCCTCCTCGTCGCCCGCTATCGGGAGGAGCTCCAGGCTCACGAGGACCACCACCAGGCGATGGCCGTCGCGCTCCGCCGCGCCGGGCCGGCGATCGTGACGTCCGCCCTGACGGTGATCCTGGCCCTGGTCTGCTTGCTGCTCGCGCAGCTCTCGGACGTCGCGGCCCTCGGACCGGCGTGCGCGGCGGGGATCGCCTGCGCGCTCGTCGCGCAGCTCGCGTTCCTGCCGGCGTTGCTCTGCGCCGTCGGGAGGAAGGCGTTCTGGCCCTTCGTCCCCCGCAAGCACAACGAGCTCCGGCGCGATCGACCCGGAGCGTGGGTGCGCCTCGGCGGTGCGCTCGCCCGGCGGCCCCGTCGCGTGTGGGTCGGCCTGACGCTGTTGCTCGTCGCCTGTTCGCTCGGCCTCCTCGGGTATCGAGGAGGCGTCGACCAACAGAATGGCTTTCGGAGTTCGGTCGGGTCCGTGGCCGCCCAGGCCCTCGTGAACGAGGACTTCCCCGCCGCGAGTGCCGCCCCCGCGGTCGTCCTCGTGCGCCCTGCGAGTGAGGCGCCGAAGGCGCTCGCCGCGGCGCGAGCGACCCCGGGGATCGTCGCCGTCGGCGCGGCCCGCCGGCGGGGTGGGGCCGCGCTGTTCGACGCCCGGCTCTCCTCGTCGCCCGGGAGCCCCGCCGCGCAGCAAACGATCGAGCGGTTGCGCGCGCGGCTGTGGATCGCAGCCGGATCCGGCGCGCTCGTCGGAGGCGAGTCGGCGACGAACCTCGACCTCTCGCTGGCGGCCGCCCGTGACCGCGCCGTGCTCATCCCCGTGATCGTGGTGGTCGTCGCGCTCATGCTGGGCCTTTTGCTGCGCGCGGTCGTGGCTCCCGTGGTACTCGTCGCGAGCGTTGTGCTCTCCTACCTCGCGTCCCTCGGGGTGAGCACCCTCGTGTTCGTTCACGTCTTCGGCTTCGTGGGCTTCGATCCGTCGGTGCCGATCTTCGGGTTTGTGTTCCTCGTCGCACTGGGGGTCGACTACAACATCTTCCTCATGGCCCGGGCTCGCGAGGAGGTCGCGAGTGGCAGGGAGCGCGGGATCTCTCGGGCGCTCGGGGTCACGGGATCGGTCGTGACCTCCGCCGGGGTCGTGCTCGCCGCGACGTTCGCAGTCCTCGGGGTGCTGCCGCTCGTCGCGTTGACCGAGGTCGGATTCCTGGTGGCCTTCGGCGTCCTACTCGACACCTTCCTCGTGCGCTCCGCGCTCGTCCCCGCGCTCGCCATCGACCTCGGACCGAGCTGGTGGTGGCCCTCCTCGCTCACGAGGCGCGCCTCGTCGAGCGTCCCGGCGCGTGGCGCGCCTCGGTTGCGCCGATAGGCGCCCCTCTCCGCCCGCTCGGCGCCCGCGGTCCTGTCGGTTGGGCCTCACCGGGTCGCGTCACCGCTGCGCCATACCGGCCCCCTGCTCGTTCTCGACCAGATGGGCGACCCGGCGCGGCGCGTGCCCCGACCGGCGGCTCGCCCGAATGCCGAATGGGGACCTCGCCTGCCTGACACCGGCGAATCGACCCGGCTCCGGCCACCGAGGACGTGCCGACCGCGACTTCACCGACCGCGCGTGGCCCCGAGTCGGCGAGCATCACGTGACGACGGGCTCTGGCGATCCCTGGCCGTGTCGAGCGAGGAGGGCTCGATCGATCGATACCGGCGCCATGGGTCCGAATGAGCGGCACGCCGGCAATGGGGCAGCGTCAACGTCTCGGCTCATTCGGCCCCTCCCCGCCGAGGAGGCGCGCTCCTGTCGGCCGGTCGGTGGTCCGAACGCATGCGCGACCAACAGCGCCGAGGGACCCGACGGATCAAGCATTGCCGCGCGGGCAACGGGGGCCGCTGGTGAACGCTTGCCCCGAGGAGCCCGCGGGCAGAGTCGCGCCATGGCCGGCCACCTCGTTCTCCCGCGCGCCCGATGATGCGATTCAAAGGACCACTCGCCGACAGCTTCCCTGCGGCGGTGGCGCTCGTGGTCTTTGCGCTGGTGCCGTTCTTGCTGCTGACCGCGGCCATGCTGCCGCTCGCGCAGGTGGTGGGAAAGAGCCTGGGGCTGAGCCCCGGGGCCTTCGACCTCACGATCGCGATGTCCGATGCGGCCTACGCCGTCGGCACCGTGCTCGCCGTCCAGCTCGCTGCGCACCTCCCGGCGCGGCGCATGCTCCTCGTCTACGTGAGCGCGTTCGTCGTCGCCTCGGTGCTGTGCGCCTGGGCGCCGGACAAGGGGGTCTTCGTCGGCGCCTTCATCGCCGAGGGGCTGTGCACCTCATTGATGCTGATCGCCGCGGTCCCACCCCTCGTCACGGGCTGGCCACCGTCCAAGATGCCCTGGACCGGCGCGGTCATGAACCTGTGCATCTTCGGCGCCGTCGCGGTGGGTCCGTCGATCGGCGGCTTCCAGGCCTCCGGGATGGCCTGGAAGCCGCTGTTCTGGGGCGTCGTTGCCATCGCCGTGCTGGCGCTTTGCTTCGCGGTCTTGACCTATGAGGACCAGCCCCCGATCGACCAGAGTGCGCCGGTCGATCTCGTGGCGATCGGCCTCGCCGTCGTCGGCTGTGCCGCCGCCTTCTACGGCGCCGGCGAGCTGCAGGCCTACGGCCTCAGCACGGCGGCGCTCGTGCCCCTGTGTGGTGGCATGGGGCTCGTCGTCACCCTGGTCGTCTACCAATACCGCCGCCGCCACCCGCTGATGCCCGTGAAGCAGCTCGTGACGACCTTCCCGGTGATGGGGATCTGGATCGCGCTCTGCAGCAGCGCGGCGGCCTTCGGATTGATGGAGCTCGCCCTCGCCTCGCTCGCCAGAACGACGACGCCCGGCCACGCGGCGGTGCTCTTCTTGCCCGAGTTCGGCGGCGCGGTGGTCGTCGCCGGGCTGTTCGGGGTGCTCTTTCGGACCCGCTACACCCCGCTGCTCGCGCTGTCGGGCACGGCGCTGATCGCCGCGGCGGCCGTGGTGCTGGCCCATCTGTCGAGTGGGAGCGACACGGTCGTCGCCCTCTCGGCCGGCCTGATCGGCCTCGGGGTCGGCGCCTCGGTGTCCCCGGCCCTGTTCCTCGCCGGCTTCTCGCTCCGCTCCAGCCAGATCCAGCGGGTCTTCGCGCTGATCGAGCTGATGCGTGGCGTGACGGCTTTCCTCATCGCGCCGATCCTGATGTACCTGGCGAGCACGCTGTCGTCCTCCTCGGCGCTGGGCACCAAGGACGCCATCTACCTTTGTCTTGGCATCGCCGGCCTCGGTGGGCTCGGCGCGGCGGCGATCTTCTGGTTGGGCCGCGGCCGCTTGCAGGTCCCCGACCTTCAGTCCTGGCAGGAAGGGACCCCCGCCTGGGACTCCCTGCCGGTCTTCTCCCGGCTCCGCCCGATCGCCACGGCGAAGGCCGGCTTTGGCACCGGTGGGCCGAAGGGCGCCGCGTCGGGCACGGTGCTCGGGGCCCGCGAGCCAGACGAGGGCGTGCGCCGGCCGGCGTGATCGCGGGGCGCATCCGGCCCGGCGGCACTGCGCGACGCGCGACGACCTGCTCGCGCCCGCCTGACTGAGCACGCCCGCCTGGCTGATCGGCCAAGCGCGCGCCGAACCGCTCAGGCGCGCACGCGAAGTGAGGGCAGCGCGACCACGGTCGTGATGGTGGTCGGCGTCGCCGCCACGACGAGGCGAAGCCGGCTCGTGCCGGGCGGCGGCGCGAGGAAGTGCAGCGCCACACGCCCGCCGATCTCGGTGGTGCCGGTGGCAAGCGGCGCCCAGGTGGTGCCCGGCGCAGCCTCGAGCACGAGGTGGATCCCGCGGCGTAGGCCGGGCAGCACACAGGCGAGCGCATCCTTGCCGCCGGCCGGCAGCGAGGAGAACGCCAGGTGACACGTGGCCGATGCCGCGACGAGCTGGGTCGCCCGAGCGCTCGCCGCGGTGAACGCGGCGGTCGGGCTGACCGCCAGCTCATAGGTGGCACGACCGTGGGCGACGAGCGAGAACGCGAAGTGCCCGGTGCCCGACGTCCGGGTCCGCAGCACGCGGACCGCCCCGAGTACCGGGTGCACGCTGAGGGCGACCTCGGCACCGGCCAGCCCCGTGCCGTCGGGCGTGGACTCGAGGCTTCCCTGCACGACGGTGCGCTGGCCGAGGTGGGCGATCGGCAGGCGGGCGAGGACGAAGCGGCTCTTGGCGAAGACGTCGATGGTCACCGGTGGGCTCGTCGCGCTGGTGCCGTTTTGGGTCGTGACCTCGGCGGTGAGGATCTGCGGGCCCCCGAGGCCACTCGTGTCCCAGGCGATCTGGGCCGAGCAGGTCGTCGCGCCGAGCACTCCGCTCAGGCAGGGGAAGTCGCCGACTTCGGTCGTCGTGCCGTTGTCGTCGTCATAGAGCGCGAGGTCGCTCGGCGAGTCCGCCACCCCCGGGCTGGTGGCTCCGCTCACGTCGACCTCGACCAGGCCGCGGACCACCGAGCCCGCAAGCGGGCTCGCGATGCTCGCCGTCGGCGGCGGCGTCGCAACGGTCACCGCCACCGGTGCGCTCGTCGCGCTGGCGCCGTTGGTCGTAAAGACCTGGGCGGTGAGGCTCTGGGTGCCACTGAGGCCGGTCGTGTCCCAGGTGATCGCACCCGAGCACGAGGTGGCGGGGGTGAGCGCGGCGCTCAGGCACTGGGTCGAGCCGACCTCGGTCGTCTTGCCGCCGCTGGTGTCGTCGAGCACGAGCTCGCTCGGGCTGTCGGTGCCGTTGGGATCGGTGCTGCCGCTCACCTCAACGCTGACCGTCCCGTCCAGCACGGCCCCCGCGGACGGGCTGACGATCGTGGCGGTGGGCGGCTCGCTCCTGAGTAAGACCGGCACCGGTGAGCTGTCAAGGACGGCGCCGCCGGCGGTCTGCAGCTCAGCGACGAGGATTGCCGAGGTCGTGGAGCTCGCTGGCGTCCAGGTCACGCTGCCCGAGCAGCTCGCGGAGAAGCCGTCGCAGGTCACGCTGCCGAGGCTCGAGGTGACGCCGTTGACGGTGGCGGTGAGGGTGATCGAGGCGGGCGGGTCAGAAGCGTCGGTTGCGACCACGTCGACCGTCACCGAGCCGTCCAAGACGGCGCCGTTCGACGGGCTGGCGATCGCCACGCTCGCCGCCGCGGCGGACGCCGGCACCGCCAGGGCGAACGAGGGCGGCGCAACGACCAGCACGGCGAGAGCGCCACCGAACGCACGCGACCGCACCGCCCCCCCTTGCTCGTCGAACTGCCGGAGCCTACGGGCTCTGTCGCAAGAATTCCTGGCGCTTTGCGCCCTACCTCCGGTGCGGTCTGGAGCTTCGACCTCCTCGGAGGCCGCGAGGGGTGCTCAGGCCTGGCCGGGCGGCAGCTGGTGGGGGGCCGCCCAGACCAAGACGATGTAGCCATCGGCGTTGTAGATCTGGGCCGGCTTGCCAAAGGTGAGCTCGGCGGCGACCTGGTTCGCCCCGCCGAAGGGATCCGGGGGCTGGAAGACGAAGAACTGGAAGCCCACGTGGTTGAACCACGAGGGCTCGGAGTTGCGGGGATAGGCGAGGAGCTGGCCCTGGAGGTTGGTGACGACCGGGCGCACCACGACCTTGCCCTGGCTCTCCAAGGTGACGATCGAGCTGCTCCAGTAGTCCCCGAGGCCGACCTTCAGGTGGTGCTGTTCGAGGAAGGCGGCGAGGGCGGCGGCCGGCTGGACCGGGGCCGGGCTGTTGATGCCGTCGGCAATCCCTGCTGCGAAGGCGGCGATGATCACGGCACCGAGCACGGCGAGGCCGCGCCGCCACCAGCCGGGCGCCAGGCCGTCGATGAAGCGGCCGAGGACGCGGCCCGTCAAGATGGCGGCGAAGATCACCGCCGCGGTGAGGTAGCGGGCATAGGGATAGGCGGCGCTCTGGGTGAGGTCGATGAAGATCGCCACGTCCGCCATGCCCGCCAGCAACAAGATGTCGTCGAGGAAGTCCGCGCCCGGGGCGGGGTAGCGCTGGGCACCCGGCAGCTCGGCCTCTTCGATCTGGGGGGCGAGCACCGCCGGGCCGCCGACCAGTCCCATCAACAGCCGGCCGATCGCGTAGCAGACCACGACGGCGATGACGAGGACGGCGAGGTAGTGGGCGTCCTCGAGGTGCTTCGGCGTCGCCGGCGAGACGAGGCCCGGCAAGCCGATACCGAGCAGCTTGGTGCCGTAGCTGAGGGCCAGGCCGACGTTGGAGAACATCTGGCCGTGGCTCACGGCCTGCTGGGGGCTGTTGACGTAGAAGGTGCCGATCAGGTCCCCGATGGCGCGGATGACGATCGCGATCACGCCGCTCGCCACCGCGGCGGCGACCGGCACGACCCCGGCCGCCACCTTGCGGCGCCGGACCATCTGGGCGGCGCCGGCCATCGCGACCGGCACCACGCCGAAAAAGAGCGCTTGGAGGTCGCTCACCATGGCGGTCGCGAAGAGCACGGCGGCGAGCCAGAAGCGCCAGTCCATCCGGCCATGGCGCAACAGCAAGAAGGCGACGAGGCACCACAGGGCGGTGGCGACGTGCAGGGGACCCTGGAGGAACTGCGAGGCGAAGAAGGTCGTGGGCAGCCCGATGATGGCGATGACCGTCAGCGCGGCCGCCGCTGCCCCCTCGCGCCGGCGCCCGAGGGTGGCGAGGCGGAGCGAGACCAACACCACGAGGGCGGCGATGACGGCGGGGACGAGGTTCAAGTACGCGCCGCGCAGGCCGTCGATCGCCACGAAGATCGCGTAGAACAACACGTCGAGCAGCCAGAACGAGTCGAGTGAGAGCGCCCAACCCTTCAAGGTGAGGTGCCCGGCGGCAAAGGACTGGCCCTCGAGGACGACGGTGGCGCCATCGGAGTTGCCCGCCGAGGCATGCACGGAGAGCACGTAGAGGAACCAGGAAGCGAGCACGAGGCCACCCACGATGGCCAGGCCGATCGCGCCGACCATGACGCCGCGGCGCGACCCGTTCACCCCACGCCGGGGGAGCGACGGGGAGAGGACCTCTTCGGGACTTGGAGCGACGCTGCTACGCACCGGGCGGAAAGGGTAGTCGGCGAGTCGGCCTCCGGCAGGGCCGCGGCCCCCTTCGACCCCGGGCGCGCCATGCTCGAGCAGGTGAGCGAGCCGCGAGCACGGGGTAGGCAGCTGCTTGGCTGCGTGCCCCTACAGCGCGCCGCCCGAGGTGCCGTTAGCAGAGGCGGACGAGACGGACCTCGCCAGCGAAGGGGAGCCCGATGACGAGCAGCGAGCAATGGAGCGGACGGCACTGGCCAGTCCCTGTCCAGCCAACCAACGCGTCGTGGGACCAGATGCGCGCGGCTGGTGGGCGTCGCTTTGAGCGTCTCGTGGTCTGGCGCCACCTCTGGGCGGCCGGCCTCGCCGTCGCGATGGCTGCCGTGGCGATCGTGCTGGTCGTGCGGGCCGCCGCGGCCGCCGGTGGCTCCCCGCTGCTCGCCGTGGTCCTCACCGGCGTCGTCTTGGCGCTCCTCGTTGACGCCGAGCTGCGCTGTCGCCGCAGCTACCTCGCGGCGCGCACCGCGGCGGGCCGATTCGTCGAGCTCTACCGCCTCGGAGAACAGCGCGAGCTGTCGATGGACGAGGAGAACGAGCTCTGGGCGCTCGCCTCGCGCCGGCTGCGCCTGTGCCCGCTGACCACGATGTTCGGCTTCGAGCACGGCACCAAGCCCGCCGACGACGCCTTCTTGGCGAGCGCGTATTGGTACCTCGTCGGCGGACGGCCCCAGCTCGTGCCGGTGCGGGCCGAGACGATCCTCGGCGCCGGTCGCCGGGCCTCCTGAATCACCGCTCGCCGCCGCCCCAACCGCCGCTCCCAGTGATCCGGGATGGGCAGTGATCGAGCAACGTCGGCCGCGAGGGGTCGCTTGTGCCAGCGCGCTCGGGTGCTCAGAGCGCCCCGCGCCCCCACCTGAGCCGCCAAGCCCGACCGGGCGCCGCGCCCAGCAGGTCGCGGATGGGCAGCTCAACAAGGTTGCATGCACAGAACAGAGCGCTCGCCGTCTTGGACCCGCGTCGGTCGCCGACCTCGGTTGTTGGACGCGGGCCGGCGCCTCGAGCGGTTCCCCGGGCCGTCCGTGATCAGGCGACGAAGTACTTGGCCTGGGGGTGGTGGCAGACGATCGCGAGGGTGGTCTGCTCGGGCTCGAGCTGCTCGCCGTCGCTCACGCTGACGCCGATGGCGCCCGCGCCGAGGAGCTCGACGACCTTGGCGTTGTCCGCGAGCTCGGGGCAGGCTGGGTAGCCAAAGGAGTAGCGACCGCCGCGGTACTTCTGGCGGAACAGGCCGGTCAGGCTGGGTCCGTCCTCGCTTGCGAAACCCCACTCCTCGCGCATGCGCCGGTGCCAGTACTCCATCAGAGCCTCGGTCATCTCGACCGACAGGCCGTGGTGGGCGACGTAGTCGAGGTAGCGGTCCGAGGCGAAGCGCTCGGCGGCGAACTCGGTCGCCCGCGGGCCCATCGAGGTCACGACGACGCCGAGGTAGTCGACCTCCCCCGAGGCGAGCGGGCGGAAGAAATCCGCGATGCACAGATACGGCGCCTCGCGCTGGCGGGGGAAACTGAAGCGGCAGAGCTCGCGCTCGAGCGCCGGGGGCCCCTCCGCTGGCGACCAGGAGGCCGGCGGGGCGAAGACGACGAGCTCGTTGTCCTCCGAGGCGGCGGGGAAGTAGCCCCAGGTCACCTGGGGCACGAGGGATTCAGCCGCCTTGGCCTCGTCCAGGCGCTGGCGCAGCTCGGCGCGGACGCGCTCTTTGAACTCGGCGTCGTCCTCGCCCTTGTTCGGGCGATAGCCCCACTGGTTGCGGAACAGCGCCGTCTCGTTCAGATAGCCGCGGATGTCATCGAGCGAGATGCCCTTGGCGATGCGGGACCCGAGGAAGGGGGGCACGAAGACCGGGTTGTCGCCCGCCACCTCGGGCGAGCGCGCCGGCAGCGTGGAGGGGTCGATCTCGGCCAGGCGCTCCGAGCGGCGCTTGGGCAGGATGCGGCCGGTGAGCTCGGTCCCAAAGGCCGGGTCGACGACCCCCGTCTGCTTCTCCTCCATCAGCTTCTCGAGGGTGTGCAGCCCCTCGAAGGCGTCGCGGCCGTAAAAGACGCGGCCCGCGAAGACCTGGCGGAGGTCCCGCTCGACATAGCTGCGGGTGAGGGCGGCCCCGCCCAAGAGCACCGGGACGTTCTGCATGCCGCGGCGGTTCATCTCCTCGAGGTTCTCGCGCATCACCATGGTCGACTTGACGAGCAGCCCGCTCATTCCGATGGCATCCGCGCCGACCTCCTCGGCCTTTTGCAACATGTCGGCGACGGGGACCTTGATGCCGAGGTTGTGCACCTCATAGCCGTTGTTCGACAAGATGATGTCGACGAGGTTCTTCCCGATGTCGTGCACGTCGCCCTTGACCGTCGCCAGCACGACCTTGCCGCGCGAGCGCGCCGCGGCGTCTCCCGAGCCGGCGAGCTCGCGCTCGAGGTGCGGCTCGAGATAGGCGACGGCGGCCTTCATCGTCTCGGCTGACTGGAGCACGAAGGGGAGCTGCATGTCGCCGGCCCCGAAGAGCTCGCCGACGATCTTCATGCCGGCCAGTAGGGCGTCGTTGACGATCGCCAGCGCGCTCATCCCCGCATCGAGGCCAGCGTTGAGGTCGTCCTCGAGGCCCTCGCGGTTGCCGTCGATGATTCGGCGCTCGAGGCGCCGATCGACCGGCCAGCTGCGCCACTCCTCGTCGGCTCCCCCGCCGCCGCCGTGCGCGGCGACCCCTTCGAACAGGGCGATCAGCGCGGCGAGCGGGTCGTAGCCGTCCCGTCGGCGGTCGTAGATGAGATCGAGACAGACCTGCTTGGCCTCCTCGTCGATGCGGTGCAGCGGCAAGATCTTGCTGGCGTGCACGATCGCCGCGTCGAGTCCGGCCTCGGCGCACTCGTGCAGGAAGACCGAGTTGAGGACCTGGCGGGCGGCGGGGGACAGGCCGAAGGAGACGTTCGAGAGGCCGAGCACCGTGTGCACGCCCGGCATGGCCGCTTTGATCAACCGGATCGCCTCGATGGTCTCGACGCCGTCGCGGCGGCTCTCCTCCATCCCGGTCGACAGCGGCAGGGCGAGCGGGTCGAAGAAGAGGTCCTCGGGGGACAGGCCATAGCGCGAGATGGCGAGGTCGTAGATGGCCTGCGCAGCGCGCAGCTTCCACTCGGCGGTCCGCGCCTGGCCCTCCTCATCGATGCAGGTGCACACGACCGCGGCGCCGTGCTCGGCCGCCAGGGTGAGGAAGGAGTCGAGGCGGGTGCCCGGACCATCGCCGTCCTCGAGGTTGACGGAGTTGAGGATCGAGCGCCCTCCGAGCCGTTCGAGCGCGGTGCGCACGACCTCGGGCTCGGTTGAGTCGATGACGAGGGGCACCGAGCACTGGGTGGCGAGGCGACCGGCGACCTCGCCCATGTCCGCCACGCCGTCGGCGCCCGTGTAGTCGACGCAGACGTCGATCAGGTGCGCGCCCTCTTTGACCTGGTCGCGCGCCATTGCGGTCGTCGTCTCGAAGTCCCCGGCGAGCATCGCCTCCCGGAAGCGCTTCGAGCCGTTCGCGTTGGTCCGCTCGCCGATCAAGAGCACCGAGCGGTCCTGCTGGAAGGGGACGAAGCTATAGAGCGAGGTGGCGCCCGCTTCGTGGACCGGATTGCGCCGCCGCGGCTCGAGCCGGCCGACGCGCTCGACGAGGAGCTTCAAGTGCTCGGGCGTCGTGCCACAGCACCCGCCGACGACCGAGACACCGAGTTCAGTGACGAAGGTGTGAAGGTGGGACGCCAGCCCCTCGGGGTCGAGGTCGTAGTGCATCTCGCCGTCGACGACGCTCGGCAGCCCGGCGTTCGGGATCGTCGAGATCGGCAGCAGCGAGTGCTCGGCGAGGTAGCGCACCGGCTCGTACATCTCGACCGGCCCGGTCGAGCAGTTCAGCCCGATGACGTCGGGCTTGAGCGCTTCGAGCGCGGCGAGCGCGGCACCGATCTCCGTACCCGGGAGCATCCGACCCGTTAGTTCAATCGTAACCTGCACCTGCAGTGGCACGTGGCGACCGGTCCGGCGCATCGCCCGCCGGCACGCCGCCACCGCGGCCTTGGCGCCGAGCAGGTCGAAGGCGGTCTCGATGATCAGCAGGTCGACGCCCCCTTCGAGCAGGGCTTCGGCTTCCACCTGGTAGGCGTCGCGCAGATTGGCGTAGCTGATCTGGTTCAGCGTCGGGAACTTCGTCCCCGGACCGATGCTCCCGGCCACAAAGCGCGGATGGTCGGCGGTGGAAAAGTCGCGGGCGACCTCGACGGCCAGCTCGGCGCTGCGCCGGGCGATCTCGGCGGCCCGATCGGCGATCCCGTACTCGGCGAGCACGGTCGGGAACGCGCCGAAGGAGTTCGTCTCGACGACGTCGACACCGACTTCCAAAAACGAACGGTGGAGATCGCGAATGACATCCGGACGGGTAAGCGAGAGCATCTCGTTGCAGCCCTCAAGCGCTGCCCCGCCGAAGTCGTCCGCGGACAGATGCCTGAGCTGGAGGTTTGTGCCGGTTGCGCCGTCGAAGACGACGACGCGTTCAGCGAGAAGATCGAGGTAGCGAGCCACGATGCCAGGTTATTCGTCGTGAAGGATTGCGCCTTGCGCCGAAAACCCTTGAGGTCTGGTGAGTCGACACCTGACGGCCCCATGTGCCACGTTGAGCAGTGGGAGCTCTCTGCTAGGCATGGCAATGCTCAACACCGAAGTTCGGTCGATGTGTTTTCGCACTTCGGCGCAGTTGTGAGGACTTCGCGAAGGTCGTTGCGCATCCCCGCATCTGCACGGCGGCTGCTGTAACGTGTCCACGCTCCCGGAATGGGGGGAAGTCGCGCTTCGTCGCGGCCCTCGCCAGCCCGGTAGCGCCGAGAGCAGCAACTACAAACAAGCCCATAAGGAGGGCAACTTGAACCAAAGAACCTTCCGGATGCGCCGGCGGGTGGGAGCAGCGCTCCTTGCGGGCGTTACCGCCCTCGGCGTAGCCGCCTTCGCTGGTGGGGGGGTGGCAAATGCAGCGGCACCTACGGTCACTGCTTCGGCGGCGACCGCGACCACCTCACTCGGTACCGCAACCAAGCAGGGTTCGGCGATCACCATTACGATCACCGGCTCGGTGTCGAATCCGATCAACAGCACGGACTCGATCGATTTGGTGCTGTCGTGCCCCTCGAGCGGAACGGTGTCCTTCACGGCCGCTAGCACCGCCACGTCGACGGCACTAACGTCAACTCCTGGCACCCTCACGTCTAACAACCAGTGTGGAAGCAACGTCAAAAACGTGCTCCCGATCACCTGGACTGGGTCAAGCACCAGCAGCGCAACCATCACCGTCACGCCGACGTACTTGTTGAGCGGTGTGCCGAGCGGCTCCTTGTCGTTGTCCGGGATCTACATCCAGACGTCCGGCTCGGTGAGCTTCACGGTGCCGTCTGACTTGACAGTCGCGAACGTCACCGTGACGCCGGCGGCGCCAGTCTCGACGGTGTCTCCAGGCACCGGAGATGCAGCCGTGAACAACCTGGCGATTTCGCTTCCTGCCGTTGACACGGTGGGTGTTAACGAGACCGTTTGCGTTCAGCTCGGCAATGTGACAGGTGCGACGAGTGCCGCTGGCAACGCCGTAACGTGGGACACGATCGCGGGAGCGCCGAAGGTCACGCAGACCAACGGAGCGGCAAACGCGACCGTCGCTGCTGTCGGGTCAACTTCCGGCAGCACCAGTGCCTCGGCGACCCTCACCAGCACGGCGTCGGGTCTGAACGACACGTTGGCGTTTAATCAGGTCAACGAGTCGTCCCTGAATGCGCCGACGTTCACCCTCAGCGGCCTGCACGTCGATGTAGGCGCAAACGTGACCGCTGGTGCCGCGACGGTCTCGGTGTGGTCGGTGACCAACAATGACTGCGCGACTGGCTCGGGTAGCAACGGCTCGTCTCACACGGCGCCGCTGGTCTCGGGTCTGACGGCGTTCGTCGTTGGATCGGCGCCGAGCACGGCTATTTACGGCACCAACGCTGAGGCAACCGCAGCAGCCGAGTTCGACAACGCCTTCGTCAGCGTGAGCGGCGGTTCGGCAACGTGCACGAACAACGGCAACGCGGTTCTTGCCACGGCTGCGGACCCTTACGACGCGCTGTCGGCGTCGTACCTTGAGGGTCAGCTCGGCACTGGAGTGCTCATTACTCCGCCGAGCTCGAGCGGAACTATCGACCCTGCCACCCTGGCCGCCCTGAAGTACGCGGGTGTGCAGCGGGTGTATGTGGTCGGTGGGCCTGACGCCGTGACGACCGCCGAGATCAACGCTCTCGCGAACACGCCGGCGTATCTGTGTGGCGGCCTCGCCACGACTGGCTCGAACATCGTTGTCGAGCCCGCCATCTACGGTCAGACTGCGGATGACACTGCTCAGGCGATCGACAACTACTTGAGCAATGGTGTGGGTGGTCAGGGCACGCCGACGCTGCCGACGCTGGCTGGGGCCTTCTCGTCGGCCAGCACCTACAACCAGACCACTGGTAACGGGTCGTCGGCGGCGCCTTCTGCGACGGCGAAGACGGCCATTGTGGTCTCCGACACCGACTGGCAGGACGCCGACACTGCCGCAGGTATTGCGTACCTGTATCACCTGCCGGTGATCCTGACGCCGGGCAACGCGCTCGGCGCCCAGGCAAGCAGCGAGCTCGTTACGCTCGGCATCAACCAGGTGATCGCCCTTGGTGGGAACCTGGCGTTGAGCAACAACGTGGTGACTGCGATCCAGGCGCTTAACGGCGGAATCAGCGTCCTTCGCGTCGCTGGTTACGACTACACCCAGACGGCTGCCGACATTGCGATGCTCGAGGGCAACGTCCTCGGCTGGAAGCAGACGACGCTCTACGTGGCCCAGGGCACGACGGCGGGCAACGGATGGGGCGACAGCCTCGCCGCGGCTCCTCTGTCTGCCTGTGGTGGCACGTGCCCGACGGGTGGCGCTGGTGCTTCGACCGTGCACGAGGGGATTCTCCTTACCGAGAGCCCGACGGCCGGTGAAGGCACGTACACGGCTGCCGTCCTCAAGGCGGCGGGTACGCCCACGAACGGGCTTGGTTCCGGCCTTACCACCGGTATCCAGGTTCTTGGTGGCCCCTACGCCGTGACCGCTGCGACGATCTCGGCGATGCAGGCTTCGCTTTCGAGCGGCGCTGGTGCGTAGCTGAGAAGTTGGTAGTGCCGCATTGCGGCTAGCTGTGAAGGGAGGGGCGCTTCGGCGCCCCTCCCTTTTTCATCGCCTGCGGGGCGGTTCAGATCGAGCAGAAGTTGGGGATCACCGGTGATCCACCCGAGTACTCACAGCAGCTCCGTGACCGGACGGCGAGCGCGGGAGAGAGTCGAAGGCGAAACGTCGTCGGTGAACCCGGAAACAGAGGGTTGTCATCCAGGCGGCTCCGACGACTCGGTCAAATCGACCGTCCAGTCTCGGGCCGGTGGGTAGCGGGCAAACGCGTGTTCAGCGCAGGACCCGCCGCCGGCCAGAGAAGTCGTGCGCGAGGAGGTCTCCATAGAGACTCTGGTGCACCGCGACCATCCGTTGGACGTCGAAGCGTTGGAGGACGCGACGTTGACCTTCTGAGGCGAGCTGGTGTCCGAGCTCCGGCGCGTCGAGCAATCGCCGAATTGCGGTTGCGAGGTCGCCGGGATGACCCGGGGGACACAGGAGACCTGACTCTCCGTGCTGGACCACATGTGGGATGCCCCCGACGTCGGTCGCTACGACCGGACGCCCTGCCGCCATCGCTTCGATCACGGCGAGCGGAGTCCCCTCGTTCCTGCTCGCAAGGACCACGACATCAGCTTCTGCAACGACATCGGGAAGATCTGTGATCCACCCGAGGAATGTGATTCGGTCGGCAATTCCAAGGGCCATGGCCCGCCCCTCGAGACGGGTACGAAGCTCACCGTCACCGATGATCGCAAGGTGCACGCCGGGGAGTTCGCGCAGTGCCAGGAACAGCGTCTCATGGTCCTTGATCGGCACGAGCCGACCAACGACGGCAATGACCGGAGTCCGAGCACCCACGCAAAGGCGAGAGCGCAGAGCGTGGCGCGTGGCTTTTGCGGAAACGAACGGAGCCAAATCGAGCCCCACTGGAATCACGTGATACTGCGACGCTCGACCCACACCGAGGTCGACGAGCTCGTCTCGGATCTCTGGACTGACCGCGATCAGCGCGTCGGAGACTCTGGCAAGCGCGCGCTCGATCTCGAGAAAGGTGCGTTGCTGCGCGCGCCCGAAGTACCCCTGGAGCACGTGGCCGTGGTACGTGTGGACGATCCGGGGACGTGGCCGGACGGAGAGCGCCGCAAGGCGGCCGACCATCCCGGCCTTGGCCATGTGGGTGTGCACGAGGCGCGGCTGCGACCTCGCCAGCAATCGCCTGGTCATGGCGAAGGCGCGGGCATCAATCAGCGGCCGGATGGGACGAACCAGCGGCAAGCGCGCGACCGCGACGCCGTCCGCGATGAGCTCGCCCTCTTCGGCCGGCGCATGGCCGGCCCCGACGGTCACGTTGAAGGCCGGTGTCAGGCCGCTTGCGAGCGCGTTGATAATGCGAGCGGGTCCCCCAATGTTCATTCTCGTCACGAGATGAAGGACGGGCTCGCCCTCGATGACTGGCCCCTGCGTCATGTCCTAGTCTCCGCGCCTCGTCGTCTCGCGGCAACTGCCGAGACGCGTTGCCGGTTCGTCGTGGTCTAGCCTTTGCCGGTGCCAAAGAAGAGCAGCACACAGCGGCGTCGCCAGGCGCCGCGGCCAAGTTCGCCGCCCGTGAGTTCCTCCGCAAAAGCACCGCGGCCCGCGGCGCCACCGGCGAGGCGGAGCGCCCCCGCGACGAAGCCGAATCCCTGGTCTCGCGCTCCCAAGGTATTGGGCGTGCCCCCGGTGCCGCTGGCACTCGGCGTATCATCCTGCGTCACCGCGCTGTTGCTGTGGGCGCTTCACGCGGTTTCGGGTGGCTTTGCTGCTTTCCTGGCTGCCCTGCTTTGCGCAACGGTGGCCCTCGGGTCTGTCATCGTCGAGCTGTTTCGGCTGAAGCCGGTTCTGCGTGCCCTGCGCGGGAGTGTCGTCCTTGCGCTGGCCGTCTATGTGCCGGTGCTCTTCGACCCCCGAACCGATGACGTCTTCAACCTTCCCAAATACACCCTGGTGGTGGTCGGAGCGCTGCTGTGTGGTGGACTATGGATCGTCGATGCGGTGCACCGTCGTGGCCTTGCGCGCTGGCGTAGTGGGTTTCAGTGGCCGCTCTTTGCCGTTCTCATTTGGGCGGCGGTGTCGACTGCGACGGCGGTCGACACTCACGTCGCCCTCCTCGGCAACTACGGAAGCTACGACGGCCTCTATGGCGCCATCGCCTTCGCCGTGATCGCGCTCACGGCGGCTGAAGCCTTCGACGTCGGAGACCTGCGCCGCGTCGGCGGCCTGTTCGCGTTCGCGGGCGGCTCCGTGGTCGTACTCTACGGCCTCATCCAGCTCCATGACACGTCCGTCAGCGGATCGACCTGGGATTTCGTCCACTGGCACACGACGAGCTTTGCTGGCGACATCTTCTCGACCTTCGGCAACCCAAACCATCTTGGGGGCTACCTGGCAACGATCCTGCCGATCGCCCTCGTCCTCGGAGTGGCCGCCAAGCGGCTGGCGCTTCGTGTGGTCGCTGGCGGGTTCGTCGTCGCCGTGCTGGTGGAGTTGTTGCGCACGGCCGCGCGCGGCGCCTGGGTGGCAGCGATCGCCGCGCTCGCCGTCTTGCTGCTCGCCGTTGTGCCCGAACTCAAGCGGCGACCGCTGCTGATGGCCGGGAGCGCCGCCGGGGTGCTCGTGGTCGTCGCTGCGGGCATGGCGGCCTTTGGCCGACGGCTGTTACATGAGCCACTGTCGCAGCTCTTCGCGAGCGGCGGCCACACGCCGGTGCAGCAGCGCTTTGACATCTGGCACGTCGCGGTCCATATGGCGCTCAGCCGTCCTCTTGTCGGCGTGGGGCCGGACAACTTTGCCCTTGTCTACCCCCAGCATCAAAGCGCTGCCTGGGTGGCCGCCCTTGGGCCCAACTTCCTCGTCAACGGCGCGCATGACCTGTTGATGAACATCCTCGCCGACCAGGGCTTCATCGGTCTGCTGCTGTTTCTCGTCCTGATCACCACCCTCGTCGTCAAGACCGTCGGAGCGATGCGCCGGTTCCGTCGTACGGAGATCGAGGAAGGCGCCACGGAAGTGAAGCGTGAGGAATCTCGGCGCAATCGCCTTATCACCGGGGCGCTCGCAGCGGGCGTTGTCGCCTATCTTGTCCAGGCGCTCTTCAACGTCCAGCAGGTCGGCTTGGCGTTCGGGTTCTGGTTGCTCGTTGGAACCCTCGGTGTTGCCTGGAGGGGAGCAGGAGTCCCGGAGAGTTTCCGACTGGGGATCTTGATGTCGCCCGAGGTGGTCGACCAGCCGACCGAGGACGACACTAGGGCCGAGACCTGGCCTCGCACTCGTCGTGGACGTCGCCGACAGGTCACAATGCCGTGGCCGGCGATCGCTGCGTCCGTCGTTGTTGCGGTCGCTCTCGGAATCGCCTGGGTCGGGGCCGACGGCCCCTACCGCGCCGACCACGCCGCATGGGCTGCTCAAGCGAGCATTCTCGCGTCAGGCAACCAGGTCACGGCCACGTACTTCACGGACATGAACCACGCGATTGCGCTGAACCCCTGGGAACCGTCGTATCCCGCCACGGAAGGGGCGACCCTCCTCAGTGCGGCTCCCCACCTGAGTCAGCCTGCGCAGCTGGTGAGCGTTCTCAAGGAAGCTCGGACCGCTTACGCCCGGGCGTTGAGCGATGAGCGTCTCGATGGGAATGCCGCCGATGGTCTCGCCACGGCGGACGAGGATCTGGCGCGGGCGGACAAGGGCAACGCCATTCGATACCTTCAAGCCGCGCGCGCTGCCGTCCGTATTGCGGTTGCGGACAATCCCCGGGACAGCCAGTTCCAGCGCCTCCTGGATCAACTTCGCGCTTCGAAGTAGCCGCCGGCAGTTTCCTGAGCTAACGCGGCTCATATTCATCGATTTGCGCATCTAGAGAAGTACTAGGCGGTGACTCGCTCGCAGCGGGCGCGTCGTTGTACACGGGGATGCGGCCAAGGTAGATAGCGGCACATGCGGCCGCGCCGACGATGCCGACGATTCCTGCAATCCTGGCAGCGCGGCCGAGGTGCGCCATCACGATTGCTGCTCCGTCGCAGAGGGCGCCGGCGGCGTAGATCAGTGCCACCGCCCCGTGGACCGATCGTCCCGCGCGGATGAGCCGATGGCTCGTGTGGTCCTTACCGCCAAGGAACGGATTTCTGCGGTGAACGAGCCGTGACGCCACAACGAGGGCGGTATCGAACAGCGCTACTGCCGGGATAGCAAGAATCACCGCGATATCAACTCTTGTCGCCTGCTGCGCTCTCAGCTTGAGCAGCAACACAGAAAGCACGAAGCCGAGAAAAAGGCTACCCGCATCCCCCATGTAGATCTTCGCGGGGTGGAAATTGTGCCACAAGAACCCGATTGCGCATCCAGCCAAGGCGATACTCAGCGACGCCACTAAATAGCGCTGCTGAAAGCACGCGATAGCGAAAATTGTGAGCGCGGTAAGGGCCGCGATCCCTGCTGATAGGCCGTCCATGTTATCGAGGAGGTTGAATGCATTGGTCACGCCTACGATCCAAAGAACAGTGATTAGGGCGTTCAGCCAACCGGGCGCGCCCGCCAAGTGTGCCGAATCGCCGAGTACCCAGATCACCGATCCCGCACCCGCCTCGACGAGGACTCGGAGGACCGGGCTCAGGCCTCGATAAATATCGTCGGTCAACCCAAGGACGGCGAGCGCAGCTCCGAGGCCCAAGAAGGCGACCAACTCGGCCAGACCGCTAGCAGGTGGCCGAATGCCCACAGCGATCAGCACGACCGCAGCGAATGAGATCACAATGGCCGCGCCGCCGAGATAAGGCACGGCTGCCGTATGCGACTTAGTGGGACCCGGATGATCCAAGATACGGAACCGGATTGCCGCGGCGAGCGCGAGTGGAGTCAAAAGCAAACTCAGCAAGAGCGAAACTCCGAGGACAGCTCCGTATCCCCAAAGCGGCATCGAATTCATGAGTCAGGCAGGCTCATATGGCGCGCTCCAGCCTCAGTGTCGACGGACATGCTTGCGATTCTAGAGGCCGATACTCTCATTTACTTCGACTGTCACCCCTCGCTTGTAGGGCGAAAGCTGCGGTATCCGACCGCCGACGAGCAGTCGCGGTGCTCTTTCGGGGGGCGTTGCCATCGCCCGCTGGGTATCCTTGGTGTCGAACGCGTGATACCGCATACGATGCTCCGGTGCCGCACTCGAGAATTCCAGCTGGCCGACCCACGGTATCGTTCGTTGCGACCTCTCGGAACGATAACCATGGACTTGACCTGCTCGGTCGCATGCAACACTTCATCGATGGCCTCGACCGCCAGTGTCGGCGTCACGGCCTCACTGCGGAGCTGGTGCTTGTCGAATGGAATCCCCCTTCTGACGCGCCGCCGCTCGATCAGGTGCTGCAGTGGCCACCTAGCGGTGGACTGTTAGGTATCCGCATTATCACGGTCCCTCCGGAGCTACATGCTCGTTTTGCGCATTCCGAGGCACTCCCACTATTCCAAATGATCGCGAAAAATGTGGGCATTCGCCGTAGTCTTGGAGAGTATATCTGTGCAACCAATATTGATATCCTAATGTCCGACGGTATATTTGCCGCGCTTAAGCGCCTCCGCCCTGAGTGTCTATATCGGGCGGACCGCCACGATGTCGAACCGCACCCGCCCCGAGCCGTCGATTTCGACGAGATACAGCGTTGGTGTCGCGCTCACACGATCAGAAAAAATGAGCGCTATGGAACGTGGTTTAAGGAGGGTGGGGTCTTCGTTCCTGTCATCACGAGCTTCAATGGGCTGCTGTGGAAACTGCTTCGGCGCGCACCTCGTGTCGCTGTTCGGCGACTTGCGCTTATAGCGATGGGCGCCTGCCAGAGTGCAATCGGGTGGATTAAGGCATTTAAGGTGGCGCCTCGGCCGGTGCGAGCGAGAGCGATGACCCGTCCTAGCTGGCGGCGTCGGGTACTTTCTGCTGCGCGACATAGCGGTACATCTCTGCGTCGATCGCTCTCGCGCACTCCCAACATCACCCTCACCATTGTAAGGTTCGTATCTGGACTGATGCGGCGGACCACCCAATTCGCAATCGCGGTCACACGTTCGCTAAGAATCGCATGGATCGACACGCACGCACTTCCGCATTTGCACACTAATGGATGTGGCGATTTCACGCTGTTGTCGGCAGAAGACTGGGCTCGTACTCGCGCGTATCCTGAATGGCCGATATTCAGCTGGCATTTGGATTCCGTCTTCTTGCATTATGCATCTGCTCTCGGCATCCAAGAGATCGACATCGATGGGCAGACCGCACCAGTTTGGCACCTGGAGCATGCGAAGGGCTCTGGATATGTTCCAGGTTACGAGTCTGCGCTATTCTCTCGGCTAGAGGCTACTGGTGTGCCCTATCTCACGTCCGAGGCTTTCGCCGGATGCGCGACCAAGTACTACCACGCCGCGCGATCTCGAGAGCTCGGACCGCTTAACGACGAGTCATGGGGCTTAGCGGAATGCATGCTCGCCGAACGTTGGGTAACTACTCCGACATGGACTTTGCCACACGCCGCGAACGCCGACCGACTCGTTATGTCGCCGCGTCGTCACTAAGGAGACAGCTTGACATTCACTAACGTTCCCATCGATGCGGTCCGGCGATACTGGGATACTCGGCCATGCAACGTCCGACACTCGAAGGCACCGCAAGGGACTCGAGAATACTTTGACCAAGTCGAGCACCGGAAGTATCTCGTTGAGCCGCACATTCCCAGTTTCGCCAACTTTGCACAGTGGCACGACCAAGACGTTCTCGAGATAGGTTGTGGAATTGGGACCGACACTATAAATTTTGCGCGCGCTGGTGCTCGGGTAACAGCTGTTGATTTGTCGAGTGAGTCAATCGCGATTGCACGTCAACGTGCCGAATTGTTCGGACTACAAGACAGAATCCAGTTTATAAATTGCAACGCCGAAGCGCTCACAGAGACGCTGGGCGCTCGGACGTTCGACCTTATTTATTCTTTTGGAGTAATACATCACACTCCTCACCCCGAAGCTGTAATCGGACAGGCCCATCTGCTGAGCAAACCCGGCACCACATTGAAGGTGATGGTTTATCACCGTCGGTCGGTGAAGGTGTTCGCCACGGTAGTCCTCGAGGGGCACGGTGACTTCCGTCGGTCAGCGGAGATCATCGCGAAGAACTCCGAGGCTCAAACTGGATGCCCTGTCACCTATACCTACACGCGACAGCAAGGGCGCAGGTTGCTCGAACAGGGTGGCTTCAGGGTAGAAAATTGTGCTATTGCGCATATTTTTCCGTACCGAGTGGCGGAGTATGTAGAGCACCGCTACGTTTACAAGCGCTGGGTAGATGCGCTGCCGCCATACCTCTTTCGCAAACTCGAAAGAGTGTTTGGCTGGCATTTGCTCTTGACGGCTACAGTTGACTAAGGAAGTGATTCTCTTTAGTGTGCCGCGCACCTTCTCTGGTGATGCAGGCCACAGTCAGCGAAGCGCGGTAGAGAGTTGGAAGCGTCTTTCTCCTCGTCCATACATCGTGCTCGCAGGAGACGAGCCAGGGCTGGCTGATGAGTGTGCCGCCCTTGGCACCGACTACTTGGCTGTGCGTGATCGCTCCGAGGGCGGCGCACCTCGGTTAGACGCCGTATTCGACGCTGTACGCCAGCGCTACCCGAACCAGCTGCTTTGTTACATCAATGCCGACATTATTACGCTCGACCCGTTCGTTACCCCATTGCTGACCGTCGCTCGTCACTTCGAGGAGTTTCTCGTTGTCGGACGTCGCATCGATGTTGATCTAGCTGATGCTATCGATTTCGAACGCGATGACTGGCGTCAACCAGTGATCGAAAAGGCTAGACGCGACGGTGTTATGAATGACGGTACCGGTAGCGACTTCTTTGCCTTCACGCCTAATACTTTCCGCGCGATTCCGCCCTTCGCCATTGGTAGGACGGCATGGGACAATTGGCTCATGGCTGAGCCTCTTCGGCTTGGGTTTCCTCTTATCGACGCCACGCCAACAATTACTACGTTCCACCAACCTCACGGCTATCGGCATGTCAGTGGATCGGGAGCCGGCTTCACGGATCTGTGGCACCTATCGCGTTCGCATGATGCCCGACGCAACTACGAATTGATGGGCGGGGCGTTGTCAGTTCGTACTGTCCTCGATGCGACGCACGAGCTGATGCCAGCCGATGACGGATATGTGGTGCGACGCCTGAGCCCGCACAAGCGATTCAAGGGAACTCTTTTGCGCTTCAATAGCGCTGTGCGTCACGGTGGTCGACAGATGCTTGAGGGTTTGATTCAAGGCCGCCGACATGATCGATAGGACGGTAAGCGCGCGACATCATCACCAGCCATCGAGCGACACGGCGGCGGATCGAGCATTGCGACTTCGACTTCATGCCAATGCCTGACAATAGCGGACGAGCGTGGCTATCGCTTATTCTGGACCGGGCACGCGCGCGATGGTGATAGAAGCGGACTGCCCTGCTGCCGATTCGCGGCTATCGGGGAGTGAGGTGCACCACTTGGCCATGGAACAATTCGATGAAGTCGCATCGAGTTATGGGCAGCTAGTCGAGAATTCGATCTCATTCGCTGGACAGGATCACGACTTTTATGTGCGCGTCAAAGCCCAGCTCATTGTCCGATTGGCGGCGCGGCATCTCAAAGACCTCGCGGGGACAAGAGTCTTAGATGTCGGGTGCGGCGCGGGTGATGTTGCGAAACACTTGATCGCTCAGTTTGGTACCGTGCTGGGCGCTGACGTATCTCATGCCATGCTTCATCAAGCTGCCCGGGCGACGTTACCGCTACCTTTGCTCCAATTCGATGGCTTTTCACTGCCTTTTCCCAGTGCCTGTTTCGATGTTGTCTATGCAGTGAATGTGTTTCATCACGTAGCTCCACTCGAGAGGGAGCGTCTCCTACTAGAGCTCAAGCGTGTTTGCAGTCCCGCGGGTATCATTATCATTGCGGAGCATAATCCTTTCAACCCACTTGCGCGACTCGCGGTGGCGCGTTGTCCATTCGATGATGGTGTCGTACTGGTGCGGTGGTCGTCGATTCGTAAGATGTGCAGCCAGATCGGTCTTTGTCCCTTGTCGATCGACTACACCCTTATCTTCCCGTTTGACCAACAGCTATTCCGCAGGGTCGAAGAGCGCCTTGCCCACTTAGCGCTGGGCGCCCAATATCTCGCAGTATTGCGTCAGAACTCGTAATGCCGCTCGCCCGCGCAATTGCGAAGGGAGAACATTGTGCTGTCGGTAGTGCTTCCGGTCTACGACGAAATCGACACTCTGCCGGAGCTTTATCGCCGCCTATGTGAGGCCCTCTCAGGACATGATTTCGAGCTCCTCTTCGTTGACGACCGGTCAAGGGACGGATCCTGGGAGCTATTGCGCCAGCTAGCTAGGAAGGACATGCGCGTGAAGGCTATCCGCCTGAGCCGCAATTTCGGGCATCAGGTGGCGATCACTGCCGGCATGGATAATGCCCGTGGTGATGCTGTAGTAGTGATGGATGCAGACTTACAGGATCCACCCGAACTAATACCCGCGTTATTGGAAAAGTCCCGTGAGGGTTACGAGGTGGTTTATGCGGTTCGCGCGGTTCGGGCCGGTGAGCGGCGTGTGAAGCGGTGGACGGCGACTGGCTTCTATTGGCTGTTCCGGCGCCTCACTGACATTGCCATGCCAGCGGACGCCGGTGACTTCCGTCTCTACTCAAAACGGGCCGTGAACGCACTTCGGTCAATGCCCGAGCATTCCCGCTTCCTACGAGGCATGTCAAGCTGGATCGGATTCGAACAGATTGGCATTCCTTACGTGCGAGACGCCCGTTTCGCTGGCTCCACAAAGTACTCACTCTCACACATGGTGCGGCTGTCGCTCGACGCTGTGTTCTCGTTTTCGACAGTCCCGCTACGATTGGTCCGTCGGCTTGGGATAGCAGTCGTGCTATTGTGCGGGTGCTTTTTCGCGTATGTTCTTTATGCTCGGCTCGTCGACAATACGGCTATCCACGGCTTTACATCAGTCATTGCCCTCGTCTTCATGATGGGAGGAGTACAGCTGTTTACAATCGGGATCGTTGGTGAATACCTGGCGCGCGTCTTTGAGGAAGCAAAGGCGAGGCCGCTGTACTTCGTCGATGAAGTAACCGCTGGGAGAAGTTCAACAAGCGATTCCCTCGCCTGTGGCACGAAAACGGCAACCGATCGCCGTTGAGGGAAAGAATGCGTGGGCGACTCATGCGCCGGCATAATGGGTCTCGTTTAGCGATTATAACGAGCGCCGACTCTCGTAACGCGCAGCGGACGTTAGGAGCCGCGACGATCGGAGTAGCGGCGCTCGGCAGTGCCGCGACAACTACTGTCGGCATAAGCCCTTACCTTTTGACCGCTTCGCGGATTAGCAGCGATGCCTTGACGGTGCTCTGGATACTTGCCCTCGCGGCGTTAGCGCTAGCGCCGGTGCACTGCGCATGAGTTCTGGTGTGGGCGCGCTTGGAATTTGTGGTCTTGTGGGGATACCCCTCAACACTCATCGCTACGCGCTCGCCATGTTTTCCGCCGCAGCGATGCTCGTCGCTTTAACTGGCGCAGGGGCGCGAATGCAGCGTGTGACTGCACCGCACCACAGCGGCATCACTCCAGCGATGCGTATTGTTGTAGCAATAACCGTAACCCTGGTTGGGCTAACGGCTCTTCGCCTGCGCGGGAACGGTGTCGCCGAGATGCCGTTGCTGGCGCTGATTACTCCGTTTTTAGTCGCGGAGTTGGACTTGGTGGTCCGCTGGGGTGGTCGTTTGCTGGGGTGGTCGTTTGCTGGGCGGACAGCTGATGCTGCGGGAGCGCTCTGACCATGTTTGGCACCGAATTGCGTGGTTGGATCTTAATGCTCCCTGGCCGAAGTCGACCGTTTTTCCCGCATGTGGCATTTCTGTCGGCATCGGCTTCGAATGTGCGCGGCACTCCGGGTCGGCTCGGTCTCTTGCATTGAACTAGGGGGGGGTTGTGCTAGTTGCGGCATGCGCGGCGTTGTTGTCGGGAACTCGGACGAAAAGGCGGAGGCGTGGGTGCTGGCCGTCAGGGCTTCACTCTCCCCAACTATTTCCGCACAGTGACGCGTCGCATGGCCAGGCATCTCCTGGCAGGCAGGTTAAAGCATCACGGATCAAACGGCTCGTGTTAGCCGGTCTGGCCGAGCAGCAACGAAAGCCATTGCTCTCCGCTGGCTCGTCTGCTAGCCGTCCGCTCCGCACCGGTTCCGGTATGGCCGGTAACGATGGAGTAAGGATCGGTATAGAGGTTGCATGTCTCATTGGAATTACAGCTGCGGTTCTGCTCGTATATGGGATAAGGCATCCAGCTCTCTACACACCTGCTACGGATCTGGACCCCTGGTACTACACGTCCTTCTGGACGAACTTCGTTCAAATGTACCACCTGTTCTCGTTTACGTACTATGCAACGCGGCTTTCGATCATTGCTCCTCAGTATGTGCTGTCTCTATTGGGTGGTGCAAAGTTCGGGTATTTGGCGTTTCATGGATTGACGTTCTTTGGCGCGGCCTTCTCGCTCTACTTCGCGGTTCGGACACTATTCGGCGTAGTACCCGGAATCGCGGTCTTCTCTCTCATGCTCGGATTGGAGAGTATCGCCACCGCATTTACCTACGATTATTTTGATGGCCCGGCGATCTTCTACGTCGCACTCACGCTGTTCTTCTTAACCAGGCGCCGTGGCAATCGAGTGCAATATGTGTGTCTCTTAGCTGCTGGCGCATCCGCTGTCGCCGGCACAATAGCCAATCTGTTCACGCTCGTTGTGGTTGCTCCGCTCGCTCTTGTCTATGCCTTCTCGCTCCCGGGCCGAGAGAAAGTTGCACTATCGCGGATCGCCGCCGATATGACTACGGTTGTCGTAGGCGGCCTGATCTCGTTGGCGTTCTTCCAGCTATTCTCAACACTTGAGCACGGTACTGAATCGTTCTTCTTGAAGCCGCAGCTGGCGGCGGTTGTCGGCGTGCACGAATCTTCCTGGAAGTTGCCGTATGACACATGGGTTCCTAACGAACCATATATTGTGGCCCCCATTCTCATCCTGATCATGCTGGCGGTGCTATGCGTGTTCCGGTTTCGGCGAAGGGAGCTCCCGAGTGCGGCGCTCGGCGTGTTGATCTATCTGCTCGTTGTTTGCGGATTTTGGACCTTGGATGAGTTAGTGTTTGGCGGCTATTTCGCCGAGTATTTGTATTACTTCAATCTGTTGATGCCGGGGATTGCGCTCGGCGTCGGCGCCTGCGTGCGCCTATTGCTGTCTAACGCGCGGCAAAGCGTGGGTCCTGCGCTGGGGGTAGCGGGCGCGGTGGTTGGGTGTCTCGTGCTCGTTAGATTCCACTCATCGGAATCCCTGATTGGTGCTAGCGCATATCCGATCGTGGCAGTAGTTGCCGCGCTGCTCGGTGTATTGCTTGTCGCGGCACTGTGCGCCGGTGCGTCCCCAGCCCGTTTTCGTCCGCTCGTCCTGGGCGTTTCACTCATGATGGGTGCGAGCGTGGCTTACCCGATAGACGGAAGCGTTGCTGTGCAGGGTCGACTTCATCCGGCGACGGGTACTGGCCAGAGCCTTCTCACGCTTGCGACACAGATCGAGCCTTATTTGCGGCGCTTTACCGGAAATCGCGGTGTTCCTATGTTCTGGTACCGCGCGACCCAAGCCACTTCTTGGTACGGCGGGCTCCAATCGTTCTATCTCTATGATTACACGGCCCTTCCTCGCGATATGCCAAGCACGGCCGGCTTATTGCGGAGCTATGAGGCCCTCGCTAGTTCGAATTGGGAAGCCAAAGACCCTGCGGTTGTCGTGCTGCTGTGTGCGCGGCGAAGTTGCGATGGTGGGCAGGTTGCCCTTGAACTTGCAGGAATCAACGCGGACCGCGCCAGCGAGCGGTTCTTTCACGCGGGCCCGCTGGCGCTCTGGCTAGACGTACTTGAGGTGCATGCACCGGCGAGACAGCCTTAGCCCGAGCGCATTCGGCCTTGAAGCGCTGTCCTGTCTCTCATCTACGAAGGAGCGCCCGTTGTCAAGGACGCGTCGCCCGGAGGGCGACACGATTGAGCAGGAACTCCGGCTCGGCGCTTGCGATTTGGCGGCCGCATGGGGGCGTGTCGTACCTCCCGAGCGCGCTCGAGTATTGATCGACAGGGTCGTCAAGCTCGGGCCGCACGGCCCGCCGGAGGTGCAGCCTTGACGACCCTGAGGGTGTCGTCAACGGAGATTCTGGATGAGGAAGCGCGCCAAGGCTTCCTTTGTGCGTCGGCTCGGCTGCAGCCAGATCCCACCAGGGCGAGACAGGATCCCGCAGAACATGACCATGACCAATGCAGCCCTGCTCGCGCGCGCCGAGAATGGTGCCGTGAGCGATCACGAGCCGGCGCCGAAGCCCGTGCGGCGACAGTTCAGCGCCGCCTACAAGACCTCGATCCTCGAGCAGTACGAGAAGCTCACCGATCCGGGTGAGAAGGGAGCGCTGCTGCGCCGCGAGGGCCTGTACTCGAGCCACATCGTCGACTGGCGCCGGGCACGAGACGCCGGCGCTCTCGGCGCCACGCCGAGGACCGAGCACGAAGAAGGGCAGGGAGCAGGCCGAGATCGAGCGGCTGAAGAAAAAGAACGAGCGGCTCGAGGCTCAGCTGCGCAAGCACCAGCAGGCCTTGGAGATCCAGGGAAACGGGGTAGCGCCTTAGCTCCTCCTACCCCTACATCTTGTGTTTCGCCTCCCAGAGATAGCCGTGCAGAACTTCGGCCTCGGTGACCGGTCCCGTGACGACGGCCTGCTCGAGGAGCCGGCAG
>JAJZBI010000009.1:9831-135315 GCA_021798985.1 Actinomycetes bacterium | reverse complement strand
CAACATCAACCGGCCCCACAGCGCGCACAACTGGCGCAGTCCAGCTGAGTTCGTCGAGGCCTGGCTTCACCAACAAGAACAGCTACAGCTCGCATAGCGAGTGGACCAGCTATTGGGGTCCGGTCAGTGGCCGGGTTCGGCTGCCGCGTACGGAGCGCTCCGGGCGGACGTCCAGCGCCTCGCGCTCCAACGTAAGCGGGTCGAGCGGCTGGTCATCAGCGCCGAGCGCGGGGTCGGCGCACCGGTGCGGCTGCTTCCCCTGACATCGCTTGGGGCGCTGCTCCCCGGCGGCCAGCTTCCGCGGCGGGGTGCGACGTGAGGTTCGTGCTTGCGCTGTTTCTGGCCTTCGGTGGAGGGGTCGCGTCCTTCGTGTCGCCGTGCGTGCTCCCGTTGGTCCCCGTCTATCTCTCCTTGGTGACTGGGTTCAACGCAGACGCCCCTGCCGCTTCTGTCGCAACGAGCGCGCGCACCGACGCGGTCATCGCGCCCAGCCCATTCAGCATGCTGCGTCACAGCGCGCTCTTTGTCGCCGGCTTCAGCGCCGTGTTCGTCCTGCTCGGCAGTACGGCGAGTGTGGTCGGGCGCAGCGTCGACGCGAACCACCTGTTGTTGACCAGAGTCGCCGGAGGCCTGATCATCGCGATGGCGGCGTTTCTGGCACTCTCGCAACGTGTCGGCCTCGTGCGCCTGCAGCGCTCTTGGCATCCCCGAATCCACCCGTCGCGTGCGGGCGCCTTCGCCGCACCGCTGATCGGCGTGGCGTTCGGCTTCGCTTGGACGCCCTGCATCGGCCCGGTGCTGGCGTCGATCCTTGCCGTGGCGAGCACCCAGGGCGACGTGAGCCGGGGGGCGGGCCTGCTCGCCGCCTATTCGCTCGGCCTCGGTCTTCCCTTCCTGCTCGGTAGCCTCGTGATCGGCCGGATCCGCCGTTGGGTGGCGTGGATGCGAGGCCACTTGCGGAGCGTGACGCTGGTGTCCTCGGCGGTCCTGCTCGGCCTCGGCGTGCTGGTGGTGACGGGGCAACTGACCGCACTCGATGTCGTCGCGATGGGGGCGTTCCGGTGACCGAGCGCGGCCTGAGCGTTGACGCGCACGGTACGAGGGCGGCAGATGGTCGCCGAGATCGTCGCCAGCGCCGGCTGGCCTCGCCGCTTCGTCGGTGGGGCTGGCTAGCGGCGCTGTTCGGCGTGGTCGCCGCCGCCGGGGTCATCGCCTATGTGGTGACGCCGCGTCCGGGCGCGGTGATCGCCCAGTCCGCCGGGCCCACCGTCCTCCAGCGCAGCGGGCCGGGCGTCGGTCTTCCGAAGCTGGCGAGCGGGGTGCGGGCCCCGAATTTCTCGCTGCCCCGCCTCGGCGGCGGAGCGCGCGTGAGCCTTGATGCCGATCGCGGCCACCCGGTGGTGCTCAATTTCTTCGCCTCGTGGTGCCGAGACTGTCGGGCCGAACTCGGCGCGTTTGCCAAGGTGTCCGCCGCCTTTGGCTCTCGGGTGCGTTTTCTCGGCATCGACACCTCGGATCACAACTTCGCCACGGCGCGGTCGCTGCTGCGCTCGGCTGGCGATCGCTACCCCGTCGGGATCGACCCGAGCGCGGCGGTGGCCAATGCCCGCTACTACGTCCAAGCGCTGCCCGTGACGGTCTTCATCGACGCGCGGGGCAAGATCGTCGGCGAGGTCTTCGGCGCCCAGTCGGCGACCTCCCTGGCACGGCACGTGCGGGCGCTGCTCGGTAGGACGGCGCAAGGAGGCGGGCGCTCATGACCTTCTCGTGGTGCCAGGAGCGGCGCGCCGGTACACGGCGGCACCGAATGCGCTCGGTCGTGTTGATGGCGGCGCTGTTCGTGTTCGCGGGCGGTGCGAGTGCTGCCGGCGGCGTCTACCTCGCGACCCGGCAACCTGGCGAGAGCATCTCCCAGTTGATGGGCCTGTCCTCGGTTCCGAATCGGCCGGCGCCGGGTTTCTCCCTGCACGACCAGTTTGGCAAGACCGTCTCGCTCGCATCCTTTCGCGGCAAGGCGGTGGCGCTCTACTTCATGGATCCCCGCTGCATCGATGTCTGCCCGCTCGTCGCCCACGAGTTCATCGAGGCTGATCGACAGCTCGGCCCGCTCGCCCGCCACGTGGCGCTCGTTGGCGTCGATGTGAACCCAAATGTTCGCTCCCGGGCCTCCCTGCTCAGCTTTGATCGGGAGCAGGGCCTGAACCGGCTGCACAACTGGTACTACGTGACCGGGTCCCTCGCCGCGCTCCAGCGCGTGTGGGCGGCCTACTCGATCACGGTGCAGGTGCGGCCAAGCACGCTCAACGTCGTCCACACCGCGGTGATCGACTTCATCGCTCCGAATGGACGTGAGCGCGCCATGGCAGCTCCCGGGTGCCGCTATCGCAAGAACGGCACCGGCTACCTGCCCGGCGACGAGCTCGCGCAGTGGGCGACGGGCATCGCGTCAGAGCTCCGGCGCCTCGCCTGAGATCGACCCCGTGCCCGGACCCGCTTCTGGAGAGGAAGGATCACCATGAGCGATGAGCTCCCAGCGACGACGCCTCAGGGAAAGGGCGATAGGCCCGGACTGCGGCGAGGCCGCGCGGGTGATCACCTGGCGCGCAATCGCCCGAAGAACGCGCGCGTCATCCTTACGATGACGGCAGCGGTGCTGGCGCTGATGACCGCGGGTGCGCTGAGTGGGGTGTTGATGAAGTCGGGGTCGGGTGGCGTGACGACCGGTGAGTTGAGCTCGCGAACAATCCCGATCCCAAAGAGTCAGTCCGGCGCTCCGCTGCACGCGACGCTTGCCAACTTGATGGGCCTCGAGCACCTCGCGCCTCGTCAGGCGCCGGGTTTCCGCCTCGTCGATCAATTCGGCACACGCGTGTCGCTGTCGGAGCTCGATCGCCACCGGGTGGTGGTGCTCGGATTCATGGATGATCGATGCGAAGACGTCTGCCCGCTCGTCGCCCAGGAGCTCGTCGATGCGTACCGCGACCTCGGACCCACGGCGCGCCACATTGCCTTCGTCGCCGTGAACGTGAACGCCGGACACCGCGCCACGCGTTGGCTCCGGGCCTTCATCGCCGAACGCGGGCACGGCATCGCCAGCATCCCGGACTTCTACTACCTGACGGGGAGTGCGCCCGCGCTTCGCAGCGTGTGGTCGAAGTACCACATCAAGGTCGAGGTCGCGCCGAGCGGCAGGGTCGTGCACGGCGAGGCGCTCTATTTCATCGCCCCGGGTGGCACCATGCGCTACGAGGCAACGCCGTTCGCCAATCTGCGCTCCAACGGCACCGGGTGGCTTCCGCCGGCGACCATCACGCAGTGGGGCCGCGGGATCGCCCGCTACGCCGCGGCGGTCGCGGGTTGAGCATCTTGATCGACCACTGGAGCTTCGACCCGTTCCTCGCGATCGTTGCCGCGGTCGCGGTGCTGCACGGCCTGGGGATCCACCGGCTCTGTCGAGGTGCGCCGGTGGCCCGCGTGCGGCGCCGGCGTCGGGAGGCGGCCTGGTTCTACCTCGGTCTCGCCACGTTGGTCATCGCCGTGTCGTCGCCGATCGATTACTGGTCGGATTCGTACTTCTGGGTGCACATGTGCCAGCACCTCCTGTTGATGTTCGCCGCGCCCGTTCCCATCCTGCTCGGCGCGCCGTGGCTCGCCCTCTTGCGGGGGCTGCCGACGCCGCTGCGCCGTGGGGTGGTGCGCTTTGGTGCGAGGTCCAAGTGGGCCGCCCCACTGCGCTCGGCGGTGCGCTCGCGGCGGTGGCCACTCGTCGGTGTCGTCGGGCTGAACGCGACCATCGTCTTCTGGCACCTCCCGGGGCCATTCGATCTCGCCGAGGAAAATCCGATGGTCCACATCTGGGCGATGCATGGGAGCTTCTTCCTCTTCGGCATGCTCTTTTGGCTCCAGCTCATCGAGTCTCGACCGCTGCGCGTGCGGCTGAGCCCGGCGGCGCAGATGGGGGCGATCTTCGCGACGGCGACGATCATGTGGATGCTGGCGATCGCGCTCAGCCTGTGCTCCCAGGCCAGCTGGTATGGCTGGTATCGCTCCCACGAGGGGCCGATGCTCCCCGCCTTCGCGGACCAGCAGATCGGTGCGGGGATCATGTGGACCTGCGGCATCTTCTGGGCGGTGCCGGCGATGATCCGCTCGGTGCGCCGGCTGATCGACGATCGCGGCGCGGAGGGTGTCGACGCACTCGTCGACCGCGTGCTGGCGGGTCGTCGGCTCTTCCTCGATCCGCACCGGGAGGGTTCGCGCGCCTCGTACACCCGAGGGTTGTCGCCGGTCGCGGCGTCGCACCACCGCCCAGCCGGGGTGGTTCAGGGCGCGGCTGGCACGGCAACCACGCCTGCGCTCGCACCGCGCACCGCGCTCGAGCGCCAGCAGGGTCCATGATGGCGCACCCGGCTCGCCGGGGTGGTTGCCGCGCGCTGCCATGCTCAGCTCCTCGTGAGGGGGCGGCCACCGGCCAGCGAGGAACCGTGATGTGGCTGCCCCGCCGCCGCACGCGCGTTGGCCGGGACGCGCGGCGTTCCCTCGGACGCCCACGGCGGGCCACCGCGGCGCCCACGGGCGTCCCCGGGAGGTGAGCGCCCAGCTCAGCGGCTTGCCATTTGCGCCGCGCGATCGCGGGTAGTAGCTGGTCTGAAGGCCATGACCCTCCTCCCGAGCTCCCTGGCGGCGGCGGCCGGCGGCCTGCCGACCGGTCGCATCGTCGCGGCGGCGGCCGCGTTCATCGGCGCGCTCGTCGTCGTCGAGGTCGCCTATCGCGGCGGCAGGGTGCTCCTGCGGCGCAGCAGCGCGCACAACTTCTGCGGGGTCCTCGACCGCGGGCGCTGGGCGGCGCGGCTCTTGGCGGTGTCGATCGCCGGGGTGGAGACCGTCCGCCTCGCCCCGACCAGCACTCACGAGGGCCTGAGCGAGGCGGCGCGGATCGGGATCGTCTTCGCCAGCGCCTGGCTGGCGATGAAGGCGACCGGGGTGCTGGAGGTCCTGGCCGAGGGGCGCTTTGACGTCAGCATCGCCGACAACCGCCGGGCGAGAAAGGCCCGCACCCAGCTCTTGGTGCTGCGTCGCGTCCTCAATGTGGCGATTGTCGTGCTGGCGCTGCTCGCCGCGTTGACCGCCCTGCCTCAGGCGCGCACCCTCGGGGCCAGCCTGCTGGCCTCGGCCGGCGTGCTCGGCATCGTGGCGGGCATCGCCGGCCAGTCGACGCTCGGCAACATGATCGCCGGGCTGCAGATCGCCTTTTCGGACTCGTTGCGCTTGAACGACGTGGTTGTCGTGACGCCGCCCTCGGGCACCGCCTACTGGGGAACGATCGAGGAGCTGACCCTCACCTACGTCGTGATCGCCGTGTGGGACCAGCGGCGCCTCGTCTTGCCCGTCTCCTACTTCGTCACCACGCCCTTTGAGAACTGGACCCGCCAGAGCTCCCAGCTGCTCGGCTCGGTCCACCTCTTCCTTGACTACCGCGCCCCCATGGACGAGCTGCGCAGCGAGTTCCAGTCCTTTGTCGAGGGCAACCCGCTCTGGGACCGCCGGGTCGCCGTGCTGCAGGTCGTGGAGGCGACCGAGCAGTCGATCCAGCTCCGGGCGCTCGTCTCGGCGCGCTCGGGCAGCAACGCCTGGGACCTGCGCTGCGCGGTGCGCGAGCACCTGATCAGCTACGTGCGCAACAAGCACCCAGAAGCGCTGCCGCGCACGCGCTTCGAGCTCGCCGGCGGCAGCGACCGCGACGACGCCGACGAGGCGCTTGCCGCCCGCAAGGGCCTCGGGGGCGGCTGAGCGAGGCGACCGCCGGCGCTTGGCGCTCCCCGACCGGGACGTTCAGCTCCCCACGGTCGTCCCGGCGCCCTGCTCGCCCACCCCGGCGGGGCGGCCCGACTCCCTGGCGCCTTGGTCCTTGTCGCCCGGGTCCGCTGCGCTCGGCCCAGGCGCCTCGATGAGGCGGTAGCCGGCGCCCCGCGCCGTGACGATGGCGGGGCCGAGCGCGGGGCGGTCGAGCTTTTTTCGCAGGTAACCGACGTAGACGTCGACGAGGTTGCTCGCGACGGGGAAGTCGGTTTCCCACACCTCGCGCAGGATCTCGTTGCGCGTCAGCACCCGGTTCGCATTGCGCAGGAACAACTCGAGCAGCGCGGCCTCGCGCGGCGCCAGCTCGACGCGCTCGCCGGCGCGCCAGGCGACCTTGGCGACAAGGTCGAGGCGGATCCCCCCGGCGGCGAGCTCGCTGGGCGCTGCCGCGCGGCTCGCCCGCAGCACCGCCCGGATGCGCGCGAGCAGCTCGGCGAAGGCGAAGGGCTTGGTCACGTAGTCGTTGGCCCCGAGGTCGAGGCCGCGGACCTTCTCGGCGAGCTCGTCGCGGGCGGTGAGGACGATCACCGGCAAGGTGGCGTTTTCGCCCCGCAACAGCCGCAAGACGTCGTGGCCAGAGGCCTGGGGCAGCCCGAGGTCTAACAGGACGACGTCGACCTCGTCGGCGTGGCGAACAAGCATGGAGACCGCCGCGGCCCCGTCGCTCGCCGCGACGGTCTCATAGCCTTCGGCGCTAAGCCCGCGCTCGAGGAACGAGACGATCCGGGGGTCGTCCTCGACGATCAAGATGCGCGTCACCGCCTTGAAGCCACCCGCCAGGGCGGCAGGACGATGGCGACGCGGGCGCCTCCGAGTCCCGAAGTGGAGATGGACAGGCGGCCCCCGTGGGCCTCGGCGACCGCCTTGGCGATCGCCAGCCCGAGCCCCGATCCGCCGGCGTCGCGGGCGCCGGGGCGTGCGAAGCGCTCGAGGGCGAGGTCGCGCTCGGGCGCGGGGATGCCCGGGCCTGAGTCCTCGACGATCAGCGCGACCTCCTCGCTGGCCCTGCGCTCGGCGGCGAGCGCGATGACGTCGCCGGGCGCCGTCGCCCGCACCGCGTTGTCGAGGAGGTTGAGGAGCGCCCCGCGTAGCTTGTGGGCGTCGGCGACGAGCTCGAGCGGAACCGTCGCGCCGAGCACGAAGCACCGCTCGCCGAGCACCGTCGCCGCCTCGGCGAGCTCGGCAAAGAGATCCGACAGCGCGACCGGCTCTTCGGCGAGGAAGTCCGGCTCCATCGCCCGCCCGAGGAGCAAGAGCCGGTCGATGAGCGCGGCCATGTGGACGAGCTCATCCAGCACGAGCGCCACGGCCTCCTCACTCGCCCGGGGGTCGCCGGCGCCGGTTCGCTGGAGCACCTCGAGGTGGCCCCGCGCCACGGTGAGCGGCGTGCGCAGCTGGTGCGAGACGTCCGACAACAGGCGGCGCTGGGCCGCCATGGCGCGCTCGATGCGTTCGAGCATGGCGTCGAAGGTGCGCTCGAGCTGACCGACCTCGTCGGGCTGCTCGCCACCCCCCAGGCGCTCGCCAAGCGCGCCGTTGCTGATCGCCTCGGCGGTCTCGGTCACCTGGCCGACGGTTCGTAACAGCCTCCGGAGCAGCACGAAGGCGCTCGTCACCCCGACGGCGAGGACGATCGCGCCTTCGAGGAGCGAGAGCTCGAGGACGTGGCGGCGCTGCGCGGCGAACCCCGAGAGATCAGCGGCGACGGCGAAGGTGCCGAGCGCGCGCCCGTCGCGGCGGATCGGCACGGCGAGGACCTCGTAGGGGGCGCCGGCGATGCTGAGGGGGAATTGGCGGCTCGTGGGGGGCGGGGTGGCGAGCAGCGAGGCGAGCCCGGGCTGGGTTTCGAGCGTGGCGGCGCCCGGCGTGGCGATGACGGCGCGTCCCAGGCTGACGATCGCGACCTCGCCGGCGGGCAGCGCCCGGGTGGCGAGATAGGAGACGGCGAACGCGCGCACGTCGCGGGCCGCACCCGAGCGCTGGGCGGCGGCCGCGAAGCTGCGGGCTTCGGCGGCCAGCCCGGCGTTGGCCACGCGCTCGTAGCTCGCCTGGAAGCTGTTGACGAGCACGGTCGTCAGCGCGCCGAGCGCGATGAACAAGATCACCAGGTGGAAGGCGGCGAGGCGGCCGGCAGAGCCGATCCGCCGCCACCTTCTCCGCGGTCGGGAGGACTCGACCGAGACGGCGATCGTGCCCGCCGTCATCTAGCCGCCCGAGTCGCCCGAGTCCGCCGCCGGCGTCCTCGCCCCGCCGCCGTGGTGATGGTCGCCGGCGTCGTCGGAGACGACCACGGCGCGCCGGGGGGCGACGACGGTCACCCGCCCCGCGCCCTCGCCCGTTGCTCCGGCCTCGGGGCTCGTGGTCTGCGGTGACGGGAGCGAGGTCGTGGTCGTGGCGCCCCCACCTGCCAAGTGGCGGCCACTTGGGCGGCTCGCGCCGGACCCGGGATGCGTGCGGGACACGCCGCTCTTGGCCTGGGGCGGCGAGGTCGCGGTGGTCGGTGTGGCCCGGGGTAGCACGATGCTGCGCGGCGGATGGGCGCCGGCTCCCGCCGGGCTCGCCAGATGGACCCCGAGCAGTGCGCCGAGTGCCAGCGCGACGAGCGCTGCGATCGGCGCCGCGCGCCGAGGCCATCTCCGCGCTCGGATCGCGCGCAGGGGGCGTCTCACCGCGGGGATCTTTTCACGACCGTCGTGCTCCTCGCGTGTCGCCCGGTCGTGCCGTGAGGCTGAGCGCGCCGGCGGGACAGGCGCGCACTGCCCGGCGCGCCCGGGCGAGCTCGGCGGCGTCGCGAAGCGGCGTTGGCGATACGTCGGCGTAGCCGAAGCGGTCGAGGTGTACGCGTCCTGGCGCGATCAGCGCGCAGATCCCGTGCCCCTCGCAGGCGGTGCCGTCGAGGACGAGCACCCAGCTCGGCGCGCTCACGCCGGGGGCTCCGGGGCGAGCGGCAGGCCGCAGGCCGCGCCGAGGGCAGCACAGTTGCGGCCCCGAAGATGCCAGCGGACCTCCTCGGCGAAGGTGTCGAGGGCGCTCTCGAGCAGGGTAAGCACCCCGCTCGGATGCCCACACGCCCCGCGGCCGCGCACCGACGCAGCCAGCTGACGCAGCGTGTTCAGCTCACCGCGCGACGCTTCGCCGCGTGCCAGGTGGGTGGCGAGCTCGGCAAGGGCGGGCAGCCCGAAGCGGCACGGGCCGCACTGGCCGGCCGACTGACGGGCGAGCCATCCGAGCAGGCGAGCCGTTTCGGCGAGGCCGCAGGCGTCTTGGTGCAGCGGTGCGATCACCCCGCAGCCAAGGCTGACTCGGGCATCGGCGAGGACCGCCCGGTCGAGGGGCAGCGCCCAGGCGACCTCGCCCGGGATCCAGGCGCCGGCGTAGCCGCCGAGCAACACCGGTGTCGGCCCGCCGAAGGTGCCGCCGCCGCGCGCGAGCAGCGCGCCGAGTGCCACGGGCGAGCAGACCTCGAGCACGGTCCCCGGCGCGCGCACTGCGCCGGCGAGGGTGACCAGGCTCGAGCCCGGGGCGCTCGCGGTGCCAGCTTCGACGAACCAGCCGGCGCCAAAGCGCGCGATGAGGGCGAGATGGGCGAGCGTCTCGGCGTTCGCGACGACCGTGGGGCGGCCGTGCAACCCCGCCACCGCGGCGGGCACGGCGCTGTGGCGGGGCAACGCGCCGCGCCCTTCGAGGACGCCGATCACCGCCGAGGTCTCCCCCGCGAGGTAGGTGGGCGGGGGCGCGACGAAGCGCCACGAGACGCCCTGCTCGCCACGCTCGGCGAGCGCCGTCCGCAGCGCCGCATCAGCTGCGCCGGGGTGCACGTAGCAGATGACCGCGCGCGCCCCGCTCGCCTTCGCGGCGACGAGCGCGCCGTCGAGGACGAGGTGGGGGCGGTAGGCACACAAGGTGCGGTCCTTGGCGCTCGCCGGCTCCCCCTCGCTTGCGTTGATCACGACCACGCCTCCCCCGCCGGCGCGGGCGGCGGCGTCCAGCTTGCGGCCGGCCGGGAAGCCGGCCCCGCCGCGCCCCAAGAGCCCGGCCGTCGCGACCTCGCGCCGCAGGGTCGTCGGCGCAAGGTCGAGGTCGAGGTCGCCGAGGCGGGCGGTGTGCGACGCGTACGGTTCGGCCCCGGTGTGCGCCGGCGGCCCGGCGAGGAGGCGGGCGCCCTCGTCACCGAGACCCGCGACGGCAGGTCGTGCGGCAACGGCACGCTCGGGCGCACGCAACAGGCTCATCGGGCTGGGCTCATCGGCTGGGGGGCATCGGGTCGGGCCGATGCGGCGCCGGCTGGCGCCCGCCGAGCCAGCCGGCCTTCCAGGCGGCAGCCAGGGCGACGGCGGCGCCCGTCGCGACATACCACGCCCGCAGCGCCGCGGTGTCGCTCCCGGCGAGCACGGCGTGGCAGGTGACGAGGGCGTAGGTGGCAAGCGCCAGGCGGTGCAGGCCCAGCCAGTGGCGCCCGACTTGGCCTCCCGCCCGCTTGGCCGTCACGACGATCAAGGCGATGGCGTAACAGGAGAGCACCCCGAGGGCGACGCCGAGCGGACGGTAGCGCGCCGCGCCGGGCAGGAGCGCGCCGCGCCAGCCGACGCCCGCGTAGCGGTCGGCGGCGAGGACCCAAAGGTGCGCCGTCACGAGGGCGAGCGTGCTCACGCCGAGCGCGGCGTGGGCCCGCAGCCGGGACTCGGGGTGCGGCCAAGCGAGCCGGCCCGGGGCGCGCACCACCGTGCCGAACAGGACCGTGGCCCAAAGCGCGCCGTAGGCGGCGAGCCCGAGGGCGCGGCCGGTGATCCAGGGCAGCATCGGGCTCGACAGCGTCGGGCGCGTCGTCTGCACCAGGCCGTACGCGGCGGCGAGCGGAGCGAGGAGGACGACGAGCAAGGTGGCTCCCCCCGCCGCCAGTTCGCGGAGGCGTCTCATCGCGACACCGGGCGCGCTGTCCACGCCAGCGCCGGAGTGATGCGGCGGCTGGCGTGCAGCCCTTCGTCCTCGTCCACCCACAGCGCGGCAATCCCGGTCCGCTCGGCCGCTCGTGCGATGCCGCCCGCGCCCCGCAAGAACAGCGCTTTGGACCACACCTCGGCGAGCGCCGAATCTTTGTGGAGCACCGTCACGGCGAGGAGGCCCCGGCCCCCGGGGTGGCCGGTCCGAGGGTCGATGAGGTGGTGGACGCGCCGCCCACGGACGGCCCAGTGACGCACACGGATCGAGCTCGTCGCGACGGCAGCGTCCCTGCAGCGCAGTACGGCGACGGGGTCCGGCCCGCCCGCTGGATCCTCGACGCCGACGCGCCACCCGAGCCCGTCATCGGGCCCCCGCCCGGCGCAGTAGCAGTCTCCGCCCGCCTCGATGAGGTAGTTGGCGGCGCTGCGGCGGAGCCGCTCGGCGGCCCAGCGCACGCTGAGCCCCTTTCCGATCCCCCCGAGGTCGACGGGCTCGGCGCGCAGATGCACCTCGCGCGTCGCAGGGCGAAGGCGCGGGCGCCACGGGCCCGACGGGTGGGGCGGCGGCGCCGGGCTCGGCGTCGCCGGTCCAGCGGCGAAGCTCCTTGCGTAGCCGAGCGCCACCAAGCTGGCGAGGACGCGGGGGTCAAAGGACCCACCGGTGACGTCGTGGGCCCGACGCGCCTCAGCCAGCATGGCGAACAGCGCGGCGGGCACCACCTGCCAGCGTCCCGCGGCACGGTTGAGCCGCATCAGCGCGCTCGTCGGGTCAAAGCGCGTGCAGTCGCGCTCGACCTCCCCAAAGAGCCCCGCCGCCTCGTGCGCCGCTCGCTCGGTCGCGGCCGCCTGGTCGACCTCGTCGGCGATGGCGCGCACGCAGATGCGGGTCGCCATCGCTCGGGCGTGCACGACCACCTCGCGCGCGAGCTCAGCCAAGGGGGCTCACCCCGCTGCTCGCCCCGGTGGTCGCCTGCACGCTCGGCGCCGGGGTGCTCGGCACGGCCGGGAGGTTCACGCTCGGCAGCTGCAACGGCGGAAGGCTCGCTGGTGGCGTCGCGGGGCCGCCACCAGGCGGGGGCGAGGTTCCCTCGCCCGTGCTCGTCGACGCGGCGCTCGCGGTCGCGGCGATCGCGCGCGCCAGTCCGGCGAGGGCCTGGTTGTCCGCAGCGAGGCTGCGCGCCACGCTTGCGAGCAGCTGCGAGCTTGCCGCGAGGGATGGGCGCGTCGGGGTGGTGAGGGTGGCGTTGCTCGGGCGGCTCGGCGTGCCGAGCGCGCCGTGGGTTCTCGCGTAGGTCTCGCTGAGCCCGAGGAGCGCCACGACCACCGACCCGGTGACGAGCGCGGTGCGCGCCCGGCGGCGCCCCATGGCCGCCGCCACACCCGAGGCGCTCGCGCGCGCCGAGCGCTCGAGGCGCTCGTGCCGCGCGGCGAGGCGCGCGAGCGCCTCGTGCTCGGGCACCGCCCACGCGGGCGTCTCTTGGTGCTCCACCTCAGTGGTCCCCGCCGCCGTCGTCGCCTCCGCTGCTCGAGGCGCCCGTCGTGGCGTGGGCCGCCGGCGCGGCCGTGCGCGCCGACAGCGCGGCGGCCTCGCTCGCGAGCTGGTTGCGCTCGCGCTCGAGCGCGCTCGCCTTGCCTGCCAGCTCGCTCGCGGCACGGGTCAGCTGCTGGCGCTCGCCGAGCAGCTGCGAGGACTCACTCGCGAGCTGGGCGCGCTCGCCGGCGAGCGAGCGGGACTCGGCCGAAAGCCGTGCCGAGCTCTTCGCGCTGGCGCCGTCGAGGGCGCCGAGGCGGGCCCGTGCCGCGGCGATCTGAACGCTGAGCTGGTGCGCCTCGAGGGCGACGCTGCGGGCAAGCTGCTGGGCGGCCGGTGTGCCCGGCTCGCTCGCCACCGTGCTCGCCGGCGTCGAGACGGTGGTGCTCGCCGCCGGCGCCTGGGCGAGCGCGAACGCTGCGCCGAGGGTCGCACCGCTTCCGGCGATCACGGTGGCGAGGCGACCGAGGCGGCTCACCGCCCGATTCCCCATGGCTGGTCTGGCGACATGGCCCCAGCCTGGAGAACGGGCCTGACTGGTCCTTGGGAACTTGGTGAGAATGCTCTCATCTGGCCCTGACGCCGCGAGCGCTGGCGTCAGGGCCGAAGGCGCCGCCGGCTCAGGGGAACGGCGGTGTGCCGATCGTCTTGGCGTGGCTCACGAGCAGTGAATAGGGCGGCGCGAGGTCGATGCCGTCCGGCTTGAAGAGGTAGCCGGGCTTGGACCCCGAGACCCCGGTGACGCCGTATTGCCAGACGATCTTGTTGGTGTGCGGGTCGATCACGATCACCCGGTCGTTCCAGTCGTCGTTCACCAGCACGTCGCCGTTCGGCAGCGGGAGCGCGAGCGACGGCTCGTCGAGCGCGTTCGCCCCGGTCGGCGCGAAACGCCAGAGCAGCTTGCCGGTCTGGTTGAACTCCTCGACGACGCCGGGCTTGGTGTAGGAGGCGGTGAGGAAGACGCCCGGACGGACCTCGTTGGTGTCGGAGGGATAGGTGATCCCCGGCGGGTTGGTCGACCAGACGATGTGACCCGAGGGCGTCATCTCGTCCACCCAGTCGCCGTTGATCTCGGTCACGAGCCAGTCCCCGTTCGTCATCGGGAACATGCCGTTCGGGCTGCCAAAGCGCGCGGGCGGCTGGTGGTAGCAGTACGGGGTGGTCTCGCCGTAGATATGGATCGGCGTGGTGCCGGTGCGCGACAGGTAGAGCAGCCGGCAGTTCTTGATGTCCGCCGAGATGACGTTCCCGTTCGGCAGCATCATCGCGTCGTCGGGGTTGTCGAGGTAGCCGTTCGCCGAACCCGGTGTTCCGGGGTGCCCGTAGTGCCAGACGATGGCGTCTTTTTGTAGCGAGACGAGCGAGATCGTGAACTGGGACTCCTGGGTGGCGATGATCTGCGTGCCGCTCGGGGTGAAGAACGCGTCGTCGGGGGCCTTGAAGACCGTTCCGGGTGCCGTCTTCGCGTTCGGGAACTGCCAAAGCACCCGACCGTGGGGGTCGATCATCAAGATCCGGTTGTTGTTGCGGTCGGCGATGATGATCGGCCCCGGCAGCACCGAGGGATTGGAACCGGGCTGGAGATGGCCGGGCTGGTTCTTCACGCGCGCCTCGAGGCTCGCCAGCCAGGCGGCGGTGCCCTTCAGCTTGGCGTGATGGCGGTGCTGGACACTCGCTGCGGTCCGGACGTCGGTGCGCGCCGGGCTCGCTCCCCCGGTCGCCGCGCTCACGATCACGGCGATCAGTGCGGCGACGGCGGCGAGCACGCCGACGGCAGCGGCGCGCCGCAGCCCGTAGTTCGGCGGTTGTTTCGCGGCGCGCTGAGGTCGTCGTTCGATTGGCACGGTCTGGCAGCCTAGGGCGGCACCGGCTCATGCTGGCGGCACGGGGCGTCCGGCGCGTCGCCGCTGAGAAAACCCCTGCGTCGAGCGCTCAATTTCCGTTCATGTCGGCTTCAGGAAGGCCTGGACTCACGGCTTCGCCGTTCAGTTGGTGCTGGCGCCCGGGCGGACCGAGCGAGGTCGATGGATCCTGGCTGCGCTCAGTCCGCCGAGGCGCGAGATCGCGGCCAGGCGAGCTTCGGGCTGCATCCCTCGTCCAGCGGTCAGTGGAACACCCCGACCATGTGGAGCAGGCCAAAGGATGCCGCGACCGACACCAGCACGGCACCGATGACGGCCTCTTGCTTCCACTCCGCCACGCTCGCGGTCAGCTTGCGAAGCAACGGGATCACCGACCACGGCCAGGCGAATCCGATGCCCGCCCCGACCAGTGCCGGCAGAAGCGCGAACGACGAGCTACCTACGGCGAAGGAGTACAAGAGCGCCTCGCTCGTTTCGAGGATCACGCCGACATAGGCGGGCCAGGCGTCACCCAAGAGCGCGCGGAGCCGGCCGATCGGCGTGTGGTTGTGCGCTGGGAGGCGATGGGCCCCGAGGCGAGACTCGCCGAAGATTCCGGCTCGACGCACCAAGGCCAGCGCCTCTTGGGTGTCCGGCCCGATCTCGCCGGTCACCGGCAGGTCATGGCGCGCCTGGAACGCGCGGATCGAATCGGTGTCCGCGATGTCGAGGTCGATGCGGGGACCGATCGGTCCCTTGGTGCTGACTGGCCCGTAGCGCTTCTTGCGGGCGCGGCCCGAGTGTGGCGCCCGCTGCGCGCGAATCGTCCGAACCGCCGCTTGCGTCAGCGGTCCGACGACCCCATCGACGGGCAACCGAACGTCGGCTTGGAAGTGGCGCACCGAATCGCCGTTGGTGGGATCGAGGCCGGCAAACCAGTCGCGCTCGTAGCGAAGGGCCGCCTGCGTCTTGTCGTCGACGACGCCGTCGGCTTCGAGCCCGTAACGACGTTGGAAGTAGCGAACGGCGTCCTCATCGCAAACGTCCGGCTCGCCGTTGCGCGCCCCGCCGCTCAGCGCGAACATCTTGCTCGTCTCTTCGCTCAGCACCTCGCGGGTCGTCGTGTCGATGACCCCAGTGGCCGGAAGGTCGTGACGCGCTTGAAGCTGGAGAACCGCGCTCGGATCGGCGGGATCGACCACCAGCCGGGCGCGCATCGCGATCAACGCTCCGCGTGTCTCTGGTCCGATTGCGCCATCGGCATCCAGCCCGAGGCTTCGTTGGAGTGCCTTGATCGATGCCGCGTTCGCGGCGTCGAGCCCGTGCCAGGCATCGATGGGATCGATGCGGGCCTTCTTTCTGCCACGTGGCGTGGTCGCTCCTTCGGATCGCACGGTGGCCAGGGCGACGGAGGTCGCGTGGTCCACGTCGCCCGTGTCGTCAAGGCCATGGGAGCGCTGGAAACGCCGCACCGCATCGGCGCAGAGGACGTCGATCAGCCCCTGCTGCTGGGCGACGCGCATCGCGCCACGGGTCATTGCGTCGACGTCGCCCGTTGCGTCAAGGCCGTGGCGACGTTGAAACTCCGCTACCGCAGAGGCATCAGCGGCGTCGACGCCGAACAAGAAGGGATCCACCTGCTCGTAGCCAGCTGCGCGGCGAGCCGCGAGCAGCGCCACGCGAGTCGGCGCGTCGACGACCGCGGTCGGCTCCAGTCCATGCGCTGCCTGAAAGCGCGAGATGGATGCAGCGCTCGTTGCGGAGAACCCGATGCGCTCGACGCGCCCGCGCTCGCCCGCAGCGTGCCCAGATGGTCGTTCACTCAGACCCTCCCGTAGCTCGCGCGCCCCCAGTACGAACACGAGCACGGCGATCGCGTAGTCGAGGTACTGCGCACCGAAGTAGTGGAACGCCAGCCAGAGGAGTACGCCAAAAGGTACGAGGGTCACCGCGGCCGCCACTACCGCCGTCGCCGCCCTGCGCCAGGTGGAGCGGGAAGCGGCCGCGGCGACAAACATCGATGCTTCGAATCCCTCGACACTGTTCATGGCGAAGGGCAGTCCAAAGGCGACTCCGCTAAAGGGCATGGTGCCCCCTCCCATCACCGAGCGGTGCCAGCGAAAGCTGGTCAACCAAGACGTCGGCGAACGCGCCAACCGTGGAGTGATTCCTCCCCGAAACCAGCACCGGACGGGTATCGGCATCGAGGTGGGCGTCCGCGTTGACGTAGGCTCCCCCGGCGTTGGCGACGTCAGAGGAGATCTGGTCTGCGCAGGTCAAGCGCCTTGCTGTCAAGACCCCCGCCTCGATGAGGAGCCAGGGACCATGGCAGATGACACCGACCAGGCGCCCCTGATGCCAGTAGTCCCGCACGAACCTCACCGCCTGTTCGTCGTTGCGCAGGGTGTCTGGTCCTCCGAGCCCGCCCGGGATCACGAGGCAGTCGAACATCTCCGCGCGGACCTGGAAGAACGAAAGATCGACGTGCAGCTCGTCGCCGGGCTCGATGTAGTGATAGGCGCGGATGTCGCCGGTCGTCGGGCCGACGAGCACGACCTCAAAGCCTGCGGCCTCAAGGCGTTTGCGCGGCACGGTCACCTCAATCTGCTCGACGCCGGCAGCACACAGGATCGCTGCGCTCGGTCGCGTCGTGGCCATGACATCGCCTCCTTCTCGCTTGCTCGCTGTGTCGCGCCACCGCTCGGCGCGGCGATGGGAAACCGCCCGCCGCACCTGGATCCGGTGTCTTCGCGCACGGGCGCCTCGCGCGCTCGGGTGCTCTTGGATGTCGGGGAGTTGAAGCGCTCGATCGAAAGCTCGCCGGCCTCGCACCTCGCGTCGTTCCTCGCGTGTCGCCCAGGGACAATTGCCCCTGCGACGCCAGGGCTCACGGTTCTGCCTACGTTTCCATGACGAATCAGCGCGATCAGGCAAATGCGAAGCGCGGCGAGGTGGGTGGGGCGCTCGGCGGCGCGGTGTCCGCTCAGCGCGCGGTGGTGGAACTTGGCCGGCACCGACCAACGAGCACGCACGGAAGCGCCGGCAGGTTATCCGGACACGAAGTGGCGCTCCGCCAGGCGCGTCCGACGGGAGCGCCAGCGCGCTGTTGGATGGGTCGCCCTCGCCGGGCCGACGCAATGCCACGCCCCGGGGCGTCGCTGGACGCTGAGCGCGAGGAGCCTCAAGCTGAGGCCGGGAGGCGCTGTCTTGCTGGCGCGCTCAGCCAGCGAGGAAGACGCCGAGGAAGAGCGCCGCGAGCGAGCAGACCCCCGCGAGCGCGCCATAGACCGCGATCGCGGCGCGGGCGCGGGCGCGCCCGTGCAGCCAGGCAGTGAGACCTGCCAAGAGCGCGACGGCGATCTTGATGCCGAGGACGATCTGCCAGACACGGCCTTTCCCCTGATGCACGGCCACCACGTTCCAGATCCCGGTGCCGACCACGAGGACATAGGCCGGCCAGCTGAGACGGGCAAAGGCCCGAGCGAGCCGGCGCGGCGTGTCCTCGCCGAGTTGGCGCGCCGGTCCCACGAGCCCGGCGAGCGTGATCTGACCGCCGACCCACACCGTCGCCCCGAGGACGTGCAGGCAGAGGCGGACGCCGTCGAGCGCCGGGGCGAGCTGACCGCTCATCGGGGCGGGTGCGCGCGAGGCGTTGCGAGGTGCGGGAGCCTGCTCATGGCCTCACTCATAGGCGGGGAGGTGACTGGCGGGCAAATGCACCCGCTGACCAGGTGGCGCTGGCCGCTCGAAGGCGGCCACCAGCTCGACGTGCTCGGTCATCGGGAACAGGTCGAAGGCGCGCAATGTGCCGAGTTGCCACCCCGCTTCGAGAAGGACTCGGGCGTCACGGGCGAACGAAGCCGGATCACAGGCGACGTACGCGACGCGACGGGGCGGTGCATCGAGCGCGCAGAGCGCCTCCATGGTCGCCACCCCGGCGCCCTGGCGTGGCGGGTCGAGGACAACGAGGTCGGCCCCCTCGAGCTCGCGAGCGACAAGCGCGGCATCGACGCGGCGCGAGCGCACGACCACATTGGCGAGGTCCGCGAGGTTGGCGCGCGCGTCGCTCGCGGCGCGCCGGTCCTGTTCGATGGCGAGGACCGATCCACGCGCGCCGACTGCCTCGGCGAGGAAGCCGGCGAACAGGCCCACCCCGGCGTACAGGTCGACGACCCGCTCGTCCTCCCGTGGCTCGAGGGCCGCGATCACCGCGTCGATGAGGGTGAGCGGCGCCGCCACGTGCACCTGCCAGAACGACCCGTATGAGACGCGAAAGCGGCGGTGACGGACCTCTGCGACGACGTGACCCGGACCGGCGAGCGACCGGCCGTCGACCACGAGCCCGGCCCCGGCGAGCTCGACAGGAAGCGCCGGCACCGTCGTCGGGCGCCGGTTCGCCCCCGACAGCGTCGAGACTGCGATGAGCGGTACCGAGTCCGCGCCGAGCGCGGTGATCTCCACCTCCCTGGCGCCCTTCCAGCGGGGCAGCACGGTCGCCGCCGCCCGTAGGCTCGCCACGGCGAGCGGACAGTCGGCGGCGGGCTCGATGCCATGGGAGCGATGACGGCGCAAACCGATGCGCCCGTCGGGCGCCACGGCAAAGCGCACGCGGGTGCGCCAGCCGAGCCCATCGGGGGCTCCGGGGAGTTCTTCGACGACGAGGTGGCGATCGATCCCCGCCACCCTGCCGAGCTGCGTGGCGACGAGCTGCGCCTTGAGTCGGCGTTGCAGCGCGAGGTCGAGGTGCTGCCAGTCGCAGCCGCCGCAGCGCCCCGGCCCAGCGTGGGGACACGCCGGGACGACGCGCCCGGAGGAGGCATCGAGGATCTCGACGGCGTCTGCCCGGAGGAAGTGGGCGCGCTCCTCGGTGACTCGGGCGCGCACGCGCTCGCCGGGAGCGGCATAGCGGACGAATGCGACCCGGCCGTCCGGGGCGCGGCCGACGCAGCCCCCGCCGGCCGCCACGTCGCCGACTGGCAGCTCGACGAGCGCGGGGTCGGCTACGAAGGTATCGGAAGGCCCATGCTCCATCGCCTCTAGCTTGGCAGCTCCGCTTCCTCGCTCAGTCCAGCCACCGCGCCTCGGCCGAGCGAGTGCGCATCGGTTGCGCCCGCTCGGCCGTGACGTGGGTGCCGGCCGTCATCGGCTGGCGGACAGGCGAGTTTGTGCGATCGGCGCCGTCTCGAGAGAACCGGCGAGCAGGCGCGCTCCCGCGGCGACAAGGACAGATCCGACATATCGACGCACGCCGCGTGTCACAAGATGGCCTCGCGACGGCGCAGAGCGCGCGAAGTCCTTCGCGCGCGCCTCGCTGAGACGCGCGGCATCGTGATCGCGCGCGATGGCGCGAAGCAGCTCGGGATGCATGAGTGTGCCTTTCTGGAAAAGGCCGGAGATCACAGGCAAATGGCACGCGAACACGCGAGACGCGAACGCGTGGGGAAGGCAGCGCTACAGGGCGCGGGGAAAGAGCCGGGTCGTCAGCGGGCGATGCGCGCGGAGGCTGCCGGCGGCATGAAGATCATCGACATCGGCACCTCCTCTCGGCTTGCTTCACAGGCATCGTAACGACCTCGCGCCGTGCGCGCCAGTCTTTGCACAATCTGGCCGCCTCCACGGCGCTTTGGCCGCGTCTGTGCGGCGCTCACGCAGCTGCGCCGCTCGCCGGCTCGTTGCGCAGAGCCGGAGCGAGGAACGACTCCATCCGCCTCCGGACCATCCGAGAGCTCGCGCCGACCTGAATGGCAAGGAGGCCCTCGATCTCCATGCGCTTCACCACGATCTCGAGATCGCTCAATCGCCGGAGCTTGTTGACGAGCGGGATCCAGATCAAGTTGGCCGAGAGCACGCCCCACAGGGTCGCCGTGAACGCTGAGCCGATGGCCGGCCCGAGCGACCCCGGCGCAGCGAGATTGCCAAGCACGTGCACTAAGCCCATCACCGTGCCAATAATGCCAAGCGTCGGCGCGTAGCCGCCCATGTCGGCAAAGACCTTTGCCCCGGCACGGTGGCGCGCGGCGGTGCTCTCGAGATCGTCCTCGAGAACCGCGACTAACTCCTCAGAGCTCACGCCGTCGACGGCGAGTTCGACCCCGCGGCGCAAGAACGGGTCGGCGATCGTGGCCGTGGCCTGGTCGAGGGCCATGATGCCGTTCTGCTTCGCAGTCGCGGCGAGGAACGCCATCTGCTCGACGGCGATCTCGAGGTCATCGACGCGGCTCGTGAGGGCGCGGCGCAAGATCGCGCCCAGCCCGTGCAGGTCGCGGCGGAACAGCCCGGCGGTCCCGGCGAAGAAGGTGCCGCCGAAGACGAGGATCAACGGTGCGGGCTTGATCAGCACCGCCGGGCTGGTGCGGTCGAGGATCGTGGCGATGAGGACACAGACGATGCCGGCGGCCATGGCAAGCGGCGTCCAGGTGTCCCGCATGGCCTGCCCTCAGTGATCCTCGTCGATCAGCCGGGCGACGATGTGCAGGTCACCTCGCGCCCAGGAGGGGTGCGACTGACGAGGTGTCGGCGGTCCGGCGGAATCTGGCTCGATCACCGTCGCGCCAGCCGATCGGCCGCTGGCAGCGCCCTCCCCCATCTGCGGTGGATCCTCGAGCGGCTCGCTCGCCGGGGGGCGGTGGATGCTCGTTCGCATGGCAGAACTCCAGTCGACGTGCGGCCCACCTGTTCCTGGCACATCTACTCATCGGCGCGACCCTCGAGAACTTGAGCGCGGCCTCGCCGTGACTGGGGGCCATCACAGGGCCCGCGTCTTCGCCTCAAGCCCACGATGACGTGTCGGCGGACCTGCGTCGCACAGCGACGAGCCGCGACGTGGCCAGCAGGCCCGTCCGGTGGAGCTCAGCCAGGCGTCAAGAAGCCCTGCTCGCAAGCTCGCGCCTTCACGAGCCGATCGCGACGTCGATCTCCGGGAACACCTCGCGCGCCAGGTGCTCGGCGAGCTGCTCCTCGCTGAGCGGTCGGGCGAAGTGGTACCCCTGCAGCAGGTCGTAGCCGATCTCGCTGACGAGGGCGGCGATCGCCGCGTTCTCGACGCCCTCGGCGACGCTGTCGAGCCCGAGGCGCAGCGTCAGCTCGCGTACGGTCCGCACGATCGCGGCCGCCGCTGGTGATTCCGTCACGGCGAGCACGAAGTGCTTGTCCACCTTCAGCTCGTTGAGCGGCAGTTCTGGCAGCACCGAGAGTGAGGTGTAGCCGACACCGAAGTCGTCGATCGAGATCCGCACGCCGCGCTCATAGAGGGGCCGCAGCAGCTTGACGGCCTGGGCGAGGTCCGAGGCCGCGGCGGTCTCGGTGACCTCGACCGACAGGGCGCTCGCTGGCAGGTCGCGGCGCCCGAGCTCGTCAAGGATCCAGCTCGCGAGTTCGGGCTTGGTGAGCGAGCGCGCGGACAGATTGACCGACACCGGCAGCGCTCGGCCAAGGCCACGCCAGCGCACCTGGGCGTCGAGCGCCTCGGCGACGACCCACTCGGTGAGGCGGTCGATGAGGCCCGTGCGCTCGGCGAGCACGATGAAGCGGTCCGGCGGCACGAGACCGTGTCCCGGGCGATCCCAGCGCAACAGGGCCTCGACCGACACCGTCCGGCCGCTTCGGGCGGCGATCTGGGGCTGGTAGACGAGGCTCAGCTCGCCGCGCTCGGGGGCGAGGCGCAAGCCGGCGAGGAGCTCCAGGTCCTCGCCGGTGAGCGCCTTGGTGCTGCCATCCCAGCGCACGAAGGCGAGGCCGTTCGTGGCGGCGCGCGGCGCCGAGAGGCTGGCCCGTCGGATCAGCTCTTCGATGTGCCCGCCGTCCTCGGGGGCGATGGCGAGGCCCACGTGGGGGCGGAGCGACACCTCGACGCCGTCCGCGAGGTAACGGCCGGCGCCGATCGCCTGGGCGGCCGTGCGGGCGAGGTCGCGGGCCTCGGCGAGGTCCGTCCCGCCCGCCGCGGGTGCTGGGTCGAGCGGTCGAACGATGACGAGCTCGTCGGCCAGCACGCGACCGATCACGGCATCGGCGGGCAGCACCTGGCCGAGGTCCTCGACCGCCCGGCGCAACAGCTCCGTACCGACGCCGTACCCGAGCGCCTCTCGCGCGTCGGCGATCCCCTCGAGCAGCACCGAGGCGACCACGTAGCGATGCCAGCCGACCTGGGCGCGCACCGCCTGGGCGAGGCCGAGGCCGTTCGGCAGCCCGGTGTCGACGTCGCGGCTGGCACGCCGCAGCGCCGAGCGGCTGAGCAGCACCACGACGAGCACCACCGCGCCAGCGGCAACGAACCACAGTCCGCCCGTGGCGACAGCGGTGCTTGCACCGGTGAGGGGGACGAGGGCCGCAGTGAGCAGCACCCCAGCCACCACGTGCAGGCCGAGGGCGACGCGGGGCCGCAGGAAGAGCGCGCAGAAGATGGCCACCGGGCCGAATAGCGCGCCGACCGCCAGGTCTTTGCCCGGACCGCCACAGACCGCGACCAGCCCGGCGACCCCCACCACCGCCAAGGCGCCGAGGGCCGCCGTCGCGCGCGCGGACAGGCGGCGCGCGAAGAGCAGGCCGCCCCACAGGCCCGCCAGCGCGCCGCCGACCCCAAGGCCGAGGCCGCCGGGCAGCGTCGGGCGGCGCCAGGCGACCGCGGCGCTCAGCCATACCAGCGCGAGCAGGACGAAGAGGATGCGGGCGATCGACAGCGGGCTCATCAGCTCGAGCGGGGCGCCGAGCGCGAACCACGAGCGGGTCTTTGGGAAGAGGCGGTTCTTTACCTCCGCCTGTTCAGAGAGGCGCGCGCTGACCACCTGGTGGGAATCGCGGCCATCGCCATCCGACCAGGCGCGCCAGTCCGAGTGCCCCCCGCTGCGTCGTCGCACGACGGGACTATCGGCGCACCGCCGCACCTGCTGCACCCCGAGAGGTCGTTCAGAGCTCGGGGAACGCGGCGAGCGTCGCCTGCCAGGCCGAGCTGCACGGGTTGATCACCGCGAAGTGCCCGGCGCGGGGCACGACGAGGAGGCGAGCGGGGTCGCCGAGTGCCTGGGCGCGGGCGACGTAGCGCTCGCTTTGCGCGCAGGGCACGGTCGTGTCGGCGTCGCCGTGCACGAGGAGCTGGGGCACCCCGAGCGGCAAGCTCGCGAAGGGCGAGGCGGCGGCGTAGCGCTCGGGGACCTCGCCGGGCTCGCCGCCGAGCAGCTCGGCGGCCGCCCCCCGACCGAGCGTTGCGCCCGCGACGAGGTCGCTCACCCCGGCGAGCGAGACGGCGGCGCCGACGCGGACGCCCGGGGAAGCCCCGGGCATCCCGGGCGGCAGCCGGTCGCGGGCTGCCGCCCACAGCGCGAGGTGGCCGCCGGCCGAATGACCGCAGGTCACCACCTTGGAGCAGTCCACCCCCTCGATCCCCTGAAGGGCGTCGATCGCCGCTGCGACGTCCTCGAGGGTGGTAGGCCACCCCCCGCCGCTTCGCGGGCCGAGCCGCCGGTACTCGATGTTCCAGACGCAGTAGTCGAGGCGCACGAGCGCCAGACAGAGCCCGTGCATCAGGCCCTTGCCGTAGCGAGTCCGCCAGAAGCCGCCGTGGATCACCACGACGACCGGCCGCGCCTCTGGCGTCCCGCTCGGACGCCAGAGGTCGGCCACCTGGTCGCGCGCGGCACCGTAGCGGTGCTCGACGGGCAAGCGGTGGACCGCATGGTTCATGCCGTCACACCCGGGCGCCGCGCGTCGAGCCGGCACAGCGCGTCCTCGAGCAGGCTGAGTCCCGAGAGCCCGGGGAGGCTCGCGACGTTGCGATCAATGCGCCGGATCGCGGCCTTCGCCTCGGCCCCACCGAGCAGGTAAGCCATCAGCCAACGCGTCTCGCTTCCGGGCATCACGCCCGAGCCGACCGGTCGCCAAAACCGCGCCAGGGCGGCGCGCGTCCGGCGCTGGGCGCGCGGCTTCGCCTCGAGGCGCCGGCGGGCCTGATTGGCGTAGAAGTCGATGTGGCGACCCTCTTGGCGCATGATCCGGGACAAGAGCGCGCCGAGCGTGGGATGGCCGGCGAGCTGGGCGAGGCGCGCGTAGCCGACCTGGGTCGTCCACTCATTGATCGCCCCCCAGGACATCTGCAGCGCCACGAAGTCCTCCGCCAGCACATAGCCGCCGAGGCCGATCAACAGCGGGCGGATGCGGTCGCGCGCTCCGAGCCTGCGCCGCGCCAGCGCGACGCGATCGGCGCCTGCCGCCTCGCCGTGCGCCGCGAGCACCGCCGCCAACGCCTCGCCGTGCCAAAACTCCTCGAAGGTCCAAAGTGACAAGAAGCTGGTGATCTCGGGATCGAGGTGTGCCGGGGTGAGCAGGAGCTCGCGCAGGTAGCAGATCGTGTGGTACTCGACGTCGTGCATGTAGCGCAAACAGCGCAGCGCCGCCGCGTCGAGCGGCCGGCTCGCGAAGCTCGAGAAGTCGAGATCGTCCCATCGGAGCCGTTCGCTCCGCCGCTTGTGCTCGTCGATCGTCCATGCCATGCGCACGATTCGGCCCCGTCTTCGCTCCGGTTCACCGGGCTCGATTGACCCGGCGAGAAGTTAACGGCGAGTGGCCGAGCGCGCTCCAGCACGTCGCGGGCTCCCTGGTCGATCACCAAGGTGCCGCACGGGCGCGTGCGGCACGTGAGCACAATGTGAGGGATCGCTTGCTGGGCTGGGGATCAGTGGTTGCGGAGGGCGTCGATCAGCTCGCGCTTGGTCATCGAGGAGCGGCCCTCGATGCCGACCTGCTTTGCCTTTTCGTACAGATCCTGCTTGCTCCGCTCTTCGTAGCGGCCGGCCTCCCCGCCTCGGTGTCCGGTCGCCGAGCGCGATGAGTTCGCCGAGGCGTTGGCAATCCGAGCCGCCTTCTCCTTGCTCTCGCCCTCCCGGCGCAGTGCCTGGTACTGCTCTTCGTCGTTGATGCTGGAGTTCGGCATGCCCTGTCTCCTCACGTGGTCGCTCGCTCCCTCCTTGCCTACCCGGCCAGGCGCCCGACGATGGCAGCGCGCGCCGCAGCGGAGGCGACGGCCGCCACAATGGCGTTGCTCGATCACAGAAGGGGGGCGACTCGTGAGGATGCCCGGACTGCGAACGGCCAGTGCTGCCCGACTCGGAACGCGCCGATGGCCAGGTCTACTCGCTGCCGGCCTCCTGGCGTCGTTGACGCCGCAGGCCTCGGCTGCGCTCCGACCCGCGACCGCGCCCGGGTTCTCGCCGATCTCGGCGACCTTCATCTCCCCCGTCTCCGGCTTCGTCCTTGGCAGCGTTCCCTGCGCAGGCGGGCGCTGCTTTCGCCTGCTTTACACGCGCGACGACGGCGCGCGCTGGAACGCGTTGGCACTCCCGACGAGCCTGGGGCGACCGAGCGCGGTGGGGGGCGCCGAGGTGCGCTTCGCGACGGCGCGTGATGGCTGGATCTTCGTGCCGCTCGGACAGACCAACCGCTCGCCCTCGGCCTTTGTGACCCACGACGGGGGTCGGCAATGGAGCCCGCTCCGGCTCCCGGTCACGGGTTCCGCGGGCATCGAGGACCTCGAGGCAGCCCACGGGGTGGTGCACGCCGCGGTCCAGTCCGGCTCCGAGGTCGAGCTCTACTCCGCCCCGGTCACCGGCGGTGCCTGGCGGCGCAACGGTCCGGCGATCCCCCTTGGTGCGGGACCGGTCCCCGCCGGCCAGCTGGCGCTGCAGGCGAACTCGGGTGCCTTTGTCCAAAACGACCGGGTCGTGGGTGGCGGCGCCCGCCTCATGCAGGGCCGCTGGGTCGCCTGGCATCCGCCCTGTGTCGGCCGGGGTGGGCCGGCGATCCTCGCCAAGCCGCTTCCCACGCGCATCGACGTCCTCTGCGCCGAGGGCATCTGGACCGGCAAGACCCCGAGCATCCATCTCCTCGAGTCGAACGACGGGGGCCGCAGCTTCCCGCTGAACCGCGTCGTGCCCGCCTCTGCGCTGGCGGCGGACTTCGCCGCCATCGGGCCGCGCCTCGTCGTCGTGGCGAGCACCGTGAAGGTGGGCGGCGGAGCGCTCCCGGTGCTCTTGTTGTCTGACAACGGCGGCAGCACCTGGCGGCGCGTGGCGAGCGTGAGGGGCGCGGGCTGGATCCAGCTCGGCCTCACGACGCTGCGCCAGGGGTTCGCGATCGTGTCCGGGCGCGGACCGGGCGCGGGGAACACCATGGTGATGACGCGCGACGCCGGAGCGAGTTGGCAGCCGGTCCGCTTCTCGGGCGCCTGAGCCGGCGGCGTGGTCCCGGCCAGTCGATCAGGCGAAGGTGCTGGCGTCGATCACGAAGCGGTAGCGGACGTCGCTCGCCACGACGCGGTCGTAGGCCTTGTCGATGTCGCCGGCGCCGATCACCTCGACCTCGGCGCCAATGCCGTGAGCACCGCAGAAGTCGAGCATCTCCTGGGTTTCGCGGATGCCTCCGATCATTGAGCCCGAGACAGCGACCCGGCTGCGGCCGAGACTCGTCGTGTCGACCAAGACGGGGACCTCGGGGAGCCCGACGTTGACGTAGGCGCCATCGAGCGCCAAGAGCCCGAGATAGGGCTCGAGTTCGACGTGCGCCGAGAGCGTCGAGACGATCAAGTCCTGCGAGTGGGCGAGCTCCTCGAAGGTGCTCGGGTCCGACGTGGCGGCGTAGTGGCTGGCCCCGAGACGCCGGCCATCTTGGCGCTTGGTCAGCGAGTGGCTGAGCACCGTCACCTCGGCGCCCATGGCGTGGGCGATCTTCACGCCCATGTGTCCGAGGCCGCCCATGCCGACGATGGCCACCTTGCGGCCGGCGCCGGCGCCCCAGCGACGAAGCGGTGAATACATGGTGATGCCGGCGCACAAGAGCGGCGCCGTCGCCTCGAGCGGGAGCGCCTCGGGCAGGTGGAGCGCGTAGCGCTCATCCACGACAAAGCGATCGCAGTAGCCGCCGCTCGTCGGCTGCCCGTCGCGCCCGATCGAGTTATAGGTGAAGGTCGCCCCATTGCGGCAGTACTGCTCCTCGCCGGCGAGGCAGTTGACGCAGCGGCGGCAGGAGTCGACGAAACAGCCGACGCCGATGCGGTCGCCGACGGCAAAGGACTCGACCTCGGTGCCGATCGCCGCCACGGTGCCGGCGATCTCATGGCCGGGCACGAGCGGGTAGCGGACCGCGCCCCACTCGCCCCGGGCGGTGTGGATGTCGGAGTGGCAGATCCCGGCGAACGCGATGTCGATGAGGACGTCACGTGGGCCGAGCGCTCGGCGCTCGATGCTCGCGGGGTGGAAGGGCGCGCCGGCAGCGTCGGTGGCACGGGCGTGGACGGTGATCATCGACACGGCACTCCTCTTGGGCTCCGGGCGACACGGGCAGCGACCGGCGGGAAGAGCTGGCCGGTCGGGGAGATCCTAGAAGCCCGGGCGCTCATGGTTCGGAGGCGGACGCGCCTGGCAGGAGCACGGTGCCAAGGATCCAGCGCCGCCGGCCCTTTCGCATGCCCTGGGCGAGGCGGGGCTGCAGCACCGCCACGAGCTCGATGGCCAGCTCGCGCAGCTCGGCGTCGTCGAGCCACATCCCCATCAGGCGGTAGCTGACGCCGTCGCGCAGCGGGTCGGGGGCGCCGCGGGACAGGTAGCGGTCGAAGTCGCCGACGAGCCCGGCCACGAAGGCCATGAAGGCCTGCCGGTGCTGCTCTGGGGTCATCGCCTGCAGCTCGTCCAGGCTGAGCGTCGCCGCCTGGTGGCGCAAGACGTAAGTGCGCTCGAGCGCCCCGCGCACCCGCTGTTCGGCCACGATCGCCAACACCCCGGCGTTCACGAGCCGGGCAACGTGGCGGTACAGGCTGGCGGCGGGGACGTCGGGCAGCGTCTCGCGCAGCTGCGCGGTCGTCAGCGCCCGATCGCCGAGGAAGGCCTCGACGATGCGCAGGCGAACCGGGTGCAGCAGCAGATCGGCAGTTGCCATGGCAACGGACACTATCGGGATCGACCCAGGAGCAATAATATTCTCATTAGCGAGAACAAAGGAGACCGAGATGCCGAGTGCGACGGAAGCACCAGTGGCCAAGGCGCGGCTCAGCCGCAAGACGATGGCCGCTTTCGGGGTGGCCGCGGCGATCGGGGTCGAGAGCGCAGCGGTGCTCCGCAAGGGCTACCGGCCTGCTGGCGACGTCATCGTCGAGTGCCGCGCCGGTCACCGCTTCACGACGCTGTGGATCCCGGGCGCCTCGCTGAAGGCCGTGCGGCTCGGCTTCGTGCGCTTCCAGCGCTGCCCCGTTGGAGCGCACTGGAGCATCGTGAAGCCCGTGCGCGCCGACTCGCTCAGCGAGGAGGAGCTCGCCGCGGCCCGCGGCGTGCACGACCGCCGGCTCCCCTGAGCCTGCTCGCCGCGCAGCGCAGGCGGTACCGCGGCCCGGCGGCGGGTCGGGTCAGTGCTCGGCGGAGAACGCCCCGCTCAGCTCTGCCGGCTCTCCGGGCTGGGCGGCGAAGGCGACCCGGACGCCGTGGCGGCGCAGGAGGGCGACGAACCACAGGGTCGAGGCCGCGATGCCGCTCCCATAGACGACCCAGGTGACGGCGGTCCGCTCGAGCAAGAAGACCTTCAGCGAGGCCGTCAGCAAGAGCCAGAGCACCACGCCGGCGTCGGCCAGCATCAACAGCGCCCACAAGAGCGCGATGTGGACGAAAAAGCGCCGCACCGCAGGCCAGGAGCGCAGCTCGGGGCCGAGGGGGCAGAAGTCGTGGGCGAAGCGCTCGGTGAGCGGGCGGCGGGCAAGGGCGGAGACCAAGAACGCGACCCCGACAAGGGCGGTCCCCACGGCGGGTTGGACGAAGTACAGCACGGCGCTGTGCGCCTCCCAGGCGATCGCGCTGCGCAGCGCCAGCAGGAGAGCCCCGACGAGCACGATGGCCGGGATCTTCTCCCGGCGTAGGCGCCGGCGCGCCATGATCAGCGCGCTCCACGCTAGGGCGGCGACGATCGCGCCGCGCGTCCCATCGATGGAGAGGCCGACGTAGAAGGCGGCGAGTGGCCCGAGCGCGCCTTCGATCACCGGTGGAACCGCATGACGAAGCGACGCGCGGAGCGAGGGCAGGCGCAAGATGGGTCCGGACACGCCGAGGCGTGGAGCGCTTGCGGACGAGGCGGCGCTACGGGGCACGAACTCGTTGATGGCGACAAGCTACCTGCTCGCCGCCCGCAGCACCGGGCGCGGGCGTGACGGGTCGATGTCGAATCCCAAGCGTTCTCCGGGGGATCGGCCGGTAGCATCGCTTGCGAACGCAAATGCCAGTTGTCCAGCGGGATCGCTCGGTGGCTCGGTGCGTCGAGGCAGCAGCGAGCTCACCGGCACGCGACCGCGCCACCGCTCGCGGTGGTGGCGAGCCGAAAGGAGCACCATGGCCGAGCTGCGCTACTACCGCGAGGAGACGGCCGACCCCGCAGCCCTCGACGGCCAGCTGATCGCGCTGGTCGGCTATGGCAACCTCGGGCGCCCGGCGGCCCTCAGCCTGCGCGAGGCGGGCCTCGAGGTCATCGTCGGGGCACGGCCCGGCGAAAGCGCGCGCCGCGCCGAGGCGGACGGTCTGACGGTCGTGCCGGTCGAGGAGGCGATCGCGCGCGCCGAGGTGCTCTGGTTAGCCCTCCCGGACGAGGTCGTGCCGTCCCTGCTCGCCCCCGAGGCCGCCAAGCGGCCCCGCAGCGGCGCCCTCGTCGTCTTCTCCTCGGGCTACTGCCTGGCGAACGACCTGCTCAAGTTGCACGATGACGTCGACGTCGCGCTCTTGGCGCCGCGCATGATCGGCTCGAAGCTGCGCGCCAAGGTCGAGTCCGGCGAGGGATTCTTCGCCTTCGTCTCCGTCGAGCACGACGCCACCGGCACCGCCGAGGCCCGCCTCCTTGCCCTCGCGCGCGCCTTCGGCGCACTCAAGCGCCCCGCGTTCGCCGTGTCCGCCGAGGTGGAGGCGGCGCTCGACACCTACGTCGAGCAAAGCGTCGGGCCGTTGCTCGGCGCCGCCGTGCTCTCGGCCTTCGAGGTCGGCGTGGCCCACGGCCTGCCGCCCGAGGCGCTCTCCCTTGAGCTCTACCTCTCCGGCGAGATGGCCGCGACCTGGGAGGCCTTTGCCCGCGAGGGCTTTTTCGCCGGCGTCCGCCTGCACGGCCACGCCGCCTCCTACGGGGGCTTTCTCCGGATGGGGGACCTTGACACTGAGGAGATGAAGTCGCGCTTTGCCGCCGTGCTGGAGGACATCACCTCTGGTGGCTTCGCGGCGAAGTTCCAAGAAGAGCTCGCCAGCGGCTCGCCCACCCGCGCGCTGATCGAGGCGATGACGGGGGGCGACGACCCGCTCAGCCGCGCCGAGCACACCGTCCGGCGTGCCGAAGGCGCCTGAGGCAGCGCCTCCGCTCACGCCCCGCGAGGGCGGCCGCCCGCGCGTCGGCCAGCAGCTGCGCCGCTGGCGGCCCTCCAGCCGCCTCGGACGGGCGCTCGCCGCGCTCGGTGCCGTCGCGCTCGTCGTCGCGCTGGTGCTGCGCGCCCCGAGCGCGGCCCACGACTTCGCCCGCGCCTTCGCGAACTTGCACGTCGATCGGCTCTACTGGCTGGCCCCAGCGCTCGTCGCGGAGTACCTCTCCTTCGTTGCCTTTGCGGCGATCCAGCGCCTGCTCTTCAGCGCCGGCGGCGTTCACCCGCCGCTCCGCCTGCTGCTCAGGCTCTCGGTGGCCTCGAGTGGCCTGCGCGCCCTGCTCCCTGTCGGCGCCCTCCCGTCCTCGGGGTGGCTGTTCGGCGAGTTTCGCCAGCTCGGCATCGACAGCCCGCTCGCGCTCTTCGTCGTGCTCGCCTCCGGCTTCGTCTCCACGGTCTGTCTGCTCGAGCTCGTGATCCTCGGCGCCGCCATCGCCGGCGCGACCTCGCCCGTGCTGCTCGCGGTCTGCTTCGTCGTCCTCAGCGCGGGCTCGGCGGGCTTCGTCGCAGCCGTCCACCGCCTGGGGGCGATCGAGCGCCACGCCGCCGGGCGCGGCGCGATCGCCCGAGCGCTGCGGCGCCTCGTCCGCCTCGCGAGCGGCGTGGCGCGCCTCCAGCCGGGTTGGCGGACCGGCGCGCTGAGCTTTGGCGCCGCAGCAGCGAACTGGCTGGCCGACCTCGTCTGCCTGATCGCCGCCTTCGCGCTCTTAGGCGTCGCCATCCCCTGGCGCGACCTGCTCTTTGCCTACGCCGGCTCCCAGCTCGCCGGGAGCGTCGTGCCCCTGCCGGGCGGCCTCGGCGCGGTCGAGGGTGGGCTCATCGGGGTGCTCGACCTCGCCGGCGTCCCGATCGGCGCCGGCCTCGCGGTCGCCGTGCTGTACCGCGCGATCACCTATTGGGGCGTCGCCGCGTTCGGCGGCATCGAGCTCTTCTTCCTCGCCCGGCACCCGCTCACCGCGGCGTCCTTGGATCCTCCCCGTTCTTGAGCCGGGTGCGACCCGGCGTTCGGGCGAGGAGGCCGAGGCCGGCGCGCAAGAGGCGCTCTTTTCCCGCCGAGTACGGCGGGTAGGCGAAGCGGAAGTCCGGGCGCGGCGCCTTGATCAGGACCGGGCGCAGCTGGGAGAGGCGCTCGAGGCCGTAGCGGCCGTGGTAGTGGCCGATGCCGCTCTCCCCCACCCCGCCAAAGGGCAGCTTGGACGAGGCGAACTGGTGCATCACGGTGTTGATGCACGCCGTGCCCGAGCGCGTCGCGGCGATGAACTCGCGCCCGTCGCGTTCCCGCCCGAAGTAGTACAGGGCAAGCGGGGCGGGACGTTCGGCGAGGAAGCGCCGGGCATGGTCCTCCCCGGCGACCGGGATCACCGGGAGGATCGGCCCGAAGATCTCCTCGTCCATCAGCGGGGCGCGCTCGTCGGGCGCGTAGATGACGGTCGGAGCCACATAGAGGCGCTCGGTGCTGACCTTGGCCCCGCAGACGACCTCGCCCCCGTGGCCGGACAAGAGGGCTGCCAGGCGCTCGAGGTGGGCGGCGTTCACGATCCGGCCGTAGTCGGCGTTGGACATCGGGTCGCTGCCGTACAGCTCGCCGGCGGCGGCGGCGACCGCCTCGGCGAAGGCCCTAGCGACGTGGTGCGGCGCGAGCACGTAGTCCGGGGCGATGCAGCTCTGCCCGGCGTTCAAGAACTTGCCCCAGGCGACGCGGCGCGCCGCCACGTTGAGATCGGCGCCCTCGCCGATCACCACCGGGCTCTTGCCGCCGAGCTCCAAGGTGACCGGGGTGAGCCGCGGCGCGGCGCGCTCGAGCACGAGCCGGCCGACCGCGGCGCTTCCCGTGAAAAAGACGTGGTCAACCCCGGCGTCGATCAACGCGCCCGTCTCGGCGGCACCCCCCTCGACGACCGCCACCGCGTCGCGATCGAGGTAGGCGGGGACGAGCTCAGCGAGCAACCTCGAGCAGGCGGGGGCGTGCTCGGAGGGCTTGAGGACCGCGGCGTTGCCGGCAGCGAGCGCCGCGGCGAGCGGGGCGAGCACGAGGTTGAGCGGGTAGTTCCAGGGCCCGACGATCAACACGACGCCAAGCGGCACGCGATCGAGGCGGCTGTGCGCCGGGCGCAGCACGAGCGGGGTGGCCGCCCGGCGCGTCCGCGCCCAGCGCCACAGGTTGTGGCGAAGCGCCCGGACCTCGCGGGCGACCGCGTAGATCTCGGTGAGGTAGGCCTCGAGGCCGTGGCGCCCGATGTCGGCGGCGATCGCCGCCTCCATGGCTCCCGAGCGCTCGGCGAGCATGGTCTCGAGCGCGGCGAGCTGGCGGGACCGCCAGGAAAGCTCCGTCGTGCGGCCGGAATCGACCGCCGCATGGAGCCGCGCCACGACCTGGCCAGGCGATGTCTCCGTGACGACGTCCATCACGCCTCCTCCCACCACCAGCTGAGCCCGCTCACGCCGGGGCCGGTATGGGCCAGCATGACCGCGCTCAGCTCACAGCGTGCCAGCGTGGCGGGCTCGACGAGGGCGCGGACCCCGGCCACCAGTCGCTCGGCCGACTCGGGCTCGCCGGCGTGCAGGGCCGCGAGATGCAGCCGGCCGACGTCCGGGCGCGTCCGCTCGAGGAGGGCGACGATGCGGCGCTCGGCGCCCGCCAGGCTGAAGGCTGGGACCTGCGGGCGGATCTCACCGCCACGCAGCTCGAAGATCGGACGCAGGCCAGTGCGGCGAGCGAGCCCGGCTGCTCCGGGCGGGAGGCGCCCGCCGCGCGCCAGTCGGTCGAGCGAGGCGATCTGCGCGGCGAGGCGCACGGTCGTGGCCGCGCGCCGCGCGCAGCGCTCGACTGCCCCGAGATCGGCCCCCGACGCCGCCGCGCGCGCCGCCGCCGCGACCACGAGGCCCTCGCCTGCGGTCGCGCTCTGGCTGTCGAGGAGACGGCAGCGGTCCGAATCGAGCAGGGAGCACGCCGTGTAGGCCGCCTGGTAGCTGGCAGACAGGCCGCCCGCCACCGTGACGACGAGGACCCCATCACCTTGATCAGCTCCGGCGATCGCCTCGGCGAAGGCCCCCGGGCTCGGCGCCGCCGTCGCCGCGGACCCGTCGGGCGCGAGCTGCATCGCGACGAGATGCACCGGCGCGTCCGCGCCGTCGTCGAGCAACGAGACGCCGCCGTCGACGACGATCGCCACGCTCACCGGCTCACCTCGCTCGCCCGCACGGCCACTCGTCGCGGTCGGCGAGCAGGCGGGCGATGAGGACCGCGGGATGGCGCGGGAGCGCGCCGTCGTTGCCCACCAGCCGCTTGGCGAGGACCGGGGCGATCATCAACGCGCCGGCGAGCGCGCCTTGGCGGCGCCAGGCGCACGCGAGCGGCACCGCCGCCAGTCCAACGAAGGTGCCGAGCCCGCTCTGGCGGACGAGCCGGCCCATGCCGAGGCCGAGGCCGACGACGGCGGTGACCTCTGGGGCACAGGCTGCCCCGGCGCCGAGTACCAGCGAGACGCCGCGTCCGCCGGAGAAGCCCAGCCAGGGCGACCAGTTGTGGCCGACGATTGCCGCCGCCGCCGCGAGCGCCCGGCCCGCCAGCCCTCCCCCGGCCGCGAGCGGCCCATAGGCGCCCTTTGCCAGCTCAGCGCACCCGGCGAGGGCGAGCGCCCCGAACCCCTCGCGCGCGTAGAGCGCGCTCCCCGACACGGTGCCGCCATCCGCGCCCAGGTCCGCGCCGCCGCGTGCCCGGGCGACGAGGCTGGCGACCGGGATCGATCCGACGAGGTACGCGCTCGTGCACGCCGCGGCGAGGCGCCACAGCGAGCGGTCGGGCGCGCCCGAGCGCTCCGTTCGCCCTGGCGGCGCGATCGGCGACGACCTCACGGACAACGCCCCGAGCGCGCCGCCCCGCGCCAGCACGCCGACAGGGGCGCCGACCGCGTGCTCGCCCGGTGTACGGGCGGGATCGGCGGCCCGACGGTCGCGGCCAACAAGCGCTGTGGCGGGCCAGGGCACCGGGCCGCATCCGAGCACCACCTCGAGGACCCGCAGTCGGGGGGCGGCGATCACGGGATCATTCCGTCAGGGCGGGGCGTTGTTGGCAGTTGCTTGCTCGTCGGTGAATGCGGCACGCCACCAATCATCGCGGGATGACCCCATTGTCTCGACCCGCACCCGCTTCGGCTGGTCCAGCGCCTGGCCTCGCGACGCTGATCGCCGCGACGACCGGGGCGCGCGAACCGCCAGGCGCGCCAGCTTCTGGGCGGGCCCCGAACTCGAGATGCCAGCGCGCGGCGCCGCCAACTGGGACGGCAGGCTCGTCAGGTCGGCTCGCCGAGCGGCTCGTCGGCCCGCACGGTGAGCTCGAGCTCGGCGTGCGCGACGCCGCTCAGCCGGCGCAGGCCGGCGGCGGCGAGGTCCTCCTCGCGCACGCCGAACAATGCCGTCTCAAAGGTCGACCTCGCGGGGTCGCCGCGGCTCAGCCGGCGGGCCACCGCCCGCAAGGCGCTCAGCGGATCAGGGTCGGCTTCTGGCACCTTTAGTGCCACCAGCCAGGAAATCCGTGCCGGGCCCTCGGCGCGCCGGCGCGCCTCGAAGGTCCAATGGATCGCCAGAACGCGCTCGATCGTCGGTGTGTTCACCCGTGGTTGTTGCCCGAAGGTGGCCTCGCCTGCAACCGCGCCCGTTGCGCGACCGGTAGCCTTGCTAAGCATTCACGGAGCCCGACGCGCCCTTGAAGGAGCCCCCCGTGCCTGAAGCGTTGCCCGAGCCCTGCCGGCTGGTCCTGTCCGTCGGCGGCCAGCCATGAGGTCGCGCGTGGAAGCTCTCGGGCACGGGAGCGATCCTTACCACGGCAAGTGGTCGACGCTGTCGAACACGACCCTTGGGGTGCTAATGGTGACGATCGACTCCTCGATCGTGCTGATCTCGCTCCCCGACATCTTCCGGGGCATCCGCCTCAATCCGCTCGCCCCCGGGAACACGAGCTACTTCTTGTGGATGCTGATGGGCTATATGGTGGTCACCGCCGTGCTCGTCGTCAGCTTCGGCCGCCTTGGCGACATCTACGGCCGGGTGCGGATGTACAACCTCGGCTTCGCCGTCTTCAGCTTCTTCTCGATCCTGCTCTCCATCACCTGGATGCACGGCGCCGCCGCGGCGATCTTCATGATCGTGATGCGGGTCTTCCAGGGGGTAGGCGGGGCGCTGTTGTTCGCGAACTCCTCGGCGATCATCACCGACGCCTTCCCGCCAAACCAGCGGGGCCTCGCGCTCGGCGTCAACCAGATCGCCGCGATCGGCGGGAGCTTCATCGGCCTCGTGCTCGGTGGCCTGCTCGGGCCGATCGATTGGCGGCTCGTCTTTTTGATCTCGGTGCCCGTCGGGATCGCGGGGACGGTGTGGGGCTACATCAACCTGAAAGACCGTGGCGTGCGAACCCCGGCGAAGATCGACTGGCTGGGCAACACCACCTTCGCCGTCGGCTTGATCGCCGTGCTCGTCGGCATCGTCTATGGCATCGAGCCCTACGGCGGTTCGACGATGGGCTGGACCAGCCCTCGCGTCCTTGTCGCCCTGTGCGGCGGCGTGGCGCTGCTCGTGGCCTTCGTCATCATCGAGACCAAAGTCGATGCGCCGATGTTCAAGATCTCGCTGTTCCGCAACCGGACCTTCGCCCTCGGCAATGTCGCCAGCCTGCTCGCCGCGCTCGGACGGGGCGGCCTGATGTTCATCTTGGTGGTCTGGCTGCAGGGCATCTGGCTCCCCCAGCACGGCTACAGCTTCGCCCGGACCCCGCTGTGGGCGGGGATCTACATGCTCCCGCTGACCGGCGGCTTCCTCCTCGCCGGGCCCATCTCGGGCTACCTGTCGGACCACTTCGGTCCCCGACCCTTCGCGACGGGCGGCATGGCGCTCGCCGCGGCGAGCTTCGTCGGCCTCGAGCTGTTGCCGATCAACTTCCACTACGGCCAGTTCGCGCTCTTGTTGTTCGTGAACGGCCTGGCGATGGGCATCTTCGCCTCCCCGAACCGGGCGGGGGTGATGAACAGCCTGCCAGCCGCCCAACGCGGCCAGGGCGCCGGCATGACGACGACCGCACAGAACGCGGCGATGGTGCTGTCGATGGGGATCTTCTTCACCTTGATCATCACCGGGCTCGCCACGAGCCTTCCCCACAGCCTCTACAGCGGCCTCGTCGCCCAGGGCGTGCCCACCAACGCGGCGCGCAGCTTCGCCGCGCTGCCGCCGACCGCCTCGGTCTTTGGGGCCTTCCTCGGCTACAACCCCATCCAGAGCCTGCTCGGGCCCTCCGGGGTGCTCGGGCATCTCTCCCGGGCGCACGTCGCCTACCTGACGGGTCGCTCCTTCTTCCCCCGGCTGATCTCTGGCCCCTTCCGCAGCGGCCTGCACGAGGCCTTCGACTTCGCGATCGCCGCCATGGTCGTCGCCGGGCTGGCCTCGGTGGCGCTCCCGCGGATGCGCCGGACGCGGTCGCGCCAGCTCGAGCCGGCCGGCGAGAGCCAGGCGATGGTCGATCCCCAGGCGGCGATCGGCAGCTGAGTCGCGTCGGCGGCGTTCAGGGACCGGCCCGGCGCTCGGCGACATGCCACGCGCGCTCGGCGAGGCCCGGGGCGCCGAGGTGGGCGCAGAGGTCCGCGAAGTCGGTCCGCGGTCCGCGCCAAGACAGCGCGTCGGCGCTCGCGAGCAGACTCGGGTCGACGCGAAGCGTTGCCAGCTCCTTGAAGCGCCGCGCCAGTTCGCGCTCGGCGGCAAGCACGCCGGCAAGGCGCGGCGCCCCGCGCACGCCGGCGCGCACGGCCGGGTCCCAGTCCGCGACGTCATCGGGGATCGCCTCGATGTGGAGGTAGTGGGCGAGCACGGCGCTGGCCGAGCTACGCCCCCAGCCGGCGAGGCCGGGGAAGCCGTCGGCAGCATCGCCGACGAGCGCCAGCCAGTCCGGGATGGAGCTCGGCCCGACGCCAAAGCGGACCCACACCCCGGCCTCGTCGGTAAGCGCTCCGCTGCGGCTGTCGAGCTGAACGACGCGCTGGCCCCGCACGCACTGCGCGAGGTCCTTGTCCGGTGTGGCAATGCGCACCTGGTCGACGGCTAGGTCCGCGCAAAGCACCGCCGCCGCGCTCGCCAGCGCGTCGTCGGCCTCGAGCTCGACCATCGCAAAGAGCGCGACCCCGAGCGCGTCCAGCCCGGCTTCGAGCAAGGGGAACTGCGCAAGCAGCTCGGTCGGCACCCCCTCGCCGCGCTTGTAGGTGGGCCACAGCGCGTTGCGGAAGGACTCGATCACGTGGTCGGTGGCGACCCCGAGGTGGCTCGCCCCGCCCTCGAGCATCCCGATCAGGTGCGCGAGCACCCCACGGGTGGCGGCATGGGGCGAGCGGCTCCCGTCCGGCGCAGCCCGCTGGCCGAAGTGGTGACGGAAGAGCTCGTAGGTCCCGTCCACCAAGAACACCACCATGACGTTCTCCCTACTCAGCAGCGGGCGGTTGGCATGCGCCAGCAGAATCGACCCAGCGAGCCTGACACAACCTTGGGGGCGCGCTCGGCGGCTCGCCCCGCCGGCCGGCGCGCCGAATGGCCGTCGCGTCCGAGGTCACCGCTTCCCCGCTCGGCTCTCTCGCGCCCGTCTCGCCGGCGCGATGGCGATGCTGCGGCCCCTATCAGCACCGGGCGGGGCCGCAGGCGGGGGCGTTGGTAGCGTGCCGGTCGTGCCCGAGTACCGCATCAGCTATGCCGCCGAGCTGATGGGCGTGAGCGACGACACGATGCGGCGCTGGGTCGAGGCGGGTCGCGTCCGCTCGCGCCAGGGACCGGGTGGGCGACGCCTCGTCGACGGTGAGGACCTCGCCCGCCTTGCGGTCGAGCTCGCCGAGGAGCGTCCCGGCCAGAGCGGCGACGCCTCTCCCCGCTCCGCCGCGCGCTCGGCCCGCAACCACTTCGTCGGCATCGTGACCAAGGTGACCACCGACGCGGTCGCGGCGCAGGTCGAGATCCAGGCTGGACCGCATCGCTTCGTCTCCTTGATCACGCGGGAGGCGGTCGATGAGCTCGGCCTCGCCCCCGGCGTCGTGGCCGCCGCCGTCGTCAAGGCCACCAACGTCGGCGTCGAGGTTCCCTCGCGCTAGCACGGCGTCGGGCGCGGCGGCCCGCTCAGGTAGGCCAGCACGAGATCGCCGCGGGAGGGATCTCGAGGCCGACCTCGGCTCCGGCGCGCACCGCAGTTGGACCAACCGGCCGGGCGACGAGCTCGATCCCGCCCTCGAGAAGGAGCGTCACCTCGGCGTGCACGCCGAGCTCGGTGCGGTCGAGGACCCGCGCGGCGAGGCCGCCGCGCCCCGGGGCCACGAGCTCGACCTGCTCGGGACGCACGCTCCAGGCGACCACGCTCCCCCGTGACGACCCGCCTGTGTCAGCAACCAGGCGCCCGCTGCCGATGGCGAGTACCCCGGGTTCGACCACGACGGCGTGCGCGAAGTTCGGGATCCCGAGCAGGCGGGCCACCGCCGGGGATGCCGGGTGGGCAAAGACCGTGGGGACCGCCCCGGCCTGCAGGGCGCGACCCTCGGAGAGCACGATGATCTCATCGGCGAGGTAGGCGGCGTCCTCGGGGTCATGGGTGACCACCACGCTGGCGAGGCCGTACTCGCGCTGGAGGCGTCGCAGCGCCCGGCGCGCCTCGAGGCGGACCGGGGCATCGAGGCCCGTGAAGGGCTCATCGAGCAAGACCAGCGGTGGCGTGCGCGCCAGCGCCTGGGCGAGCGCCACGCGCTGGCGCTGGCCGCCGGACAGCTCGCTCGGAAGGCGCGTCCACAGCGCGGTGATCCCGAGATCCTCGGCGAGGCGGGCGGCCGCCGGTGCATCGGCACCCACCCCGAAGGCCAGCTGGCCAGCGACTTGTCGTCCGGGAAACAGGTCGAAGCCCTGGGCGACGTAGCCGATCCCGCGTGTCTCCGGCGGGCGATCGCCGAGCCGGTCGTCGCCGAGCGCGAGCTCGGCCGCCGCGGGACCGAGCAACCCGGCGAGGGCGCGCAGCAGCGTTGACTTGCCCGATCCGGAGGGACCGAGCACCGCCAGGCGACCAGTGGGTGCCTCGTGGGACACGCGCAGCGCGAAGCCGCCCTGGTGCGCAGAGACTGAGAAGCGAAGCGGGGCGGGAGGCGCGACTCGAGCGGGCGAGGCGACGGGCAGCCTTGGCACGCTCGCCCGAGTTGGCTCGCCGAGCGCACCCTGACCGCCGCGCCGGTGCTGCCACCACCGGGCAAGCGGGAGCCGGCTCGCGGCGAGGACGACGAGGGCGCTCCCGAGCGCCAGGGCGACCGGCGCCTGGGTGGTCGGCAGTCCGGCGGCCGAGAACTGGTTGAAGTCATAGATCGGCAAGGTGAAGGGGTGGTAGGCGAGGATGACCGTCGCCCCGTACTCGCCAAAGGCGCGCAGCCAGCACAGCACCATGCCGGCGCGCACCCCCGGCGCAGCGGCAGGGAGCGCGACCCGGGCGAAGCGGGAGAGCTCGCCGTGGCCGAGGGTCGCCGCCACCTCCAGCAGCGAGCGATCCACCTGGACGAACGCGGCGCGCGCCGCGACCACGAGGAACGGGGCCGCGACGAAACTCTGCGCCAGGACGACGCCGGCCATCGAGTCGGTCAGGCGTCCGCCGAGGTGCGAGCCGAGGAAGCTGTAGGGGCCGACGAGATAGATGAGCAACAGACCGCTCATGAGGGGCGGCAGCGCCAGCGGGAGCTGCACGGCGATCCCCACGACGCGCGCCACGCGGCCGGGCCGGCGGGCGAGGAGGTAGGCGAGCGGGATGCCGAACAGGCACACGAGGACGAGGGAGATCGTGGCGCACACGACCGAGATGTACAGCGCTCCAAAGAGCCCTGGTGCGCCAAAGCCGCGCTCGCTCGAGGTGGCGAGGCGGACGGCGAAGGCGACGAGCGGCGCCGCGAGGTAGCAGGTGAGCAGGGCGGCGAGCACCCCGAAGGGTGCCCGCGCGGTCACCCGCTGGCGCCCAGCGACAGCAGGCGCCGCACGCCCTTGGGCACGGCGGCGCTCGTGCCGACGACGCGGGGATGCCGCACGATCTGCAGCCCGTTGGCGGACAGGAGCTTGTGGCCAGCCGAGCCGAGCAGGAAGACGACGAAGCGCTCGGCCGCCGCTCGGTCCGGGGCTCGGTTGAGCACGGTCAAGGTGTAGGAGGCCGAGCGGTCGATGCCGCGAAGCGCCACGGTGGGCAGCCCCGCCGCCTTGGCCTCCACGCCGTAGAAAAAGCCCGCATCGAGCTGGCCAGCCTGCAGGCGCCCGACGAGCGTCTGCTCGGGGAAGACCTCTTGCGTCGAGCGCGCCAAGGCCGACAGCGCCCGGTCGTGGTGCTGGCGCGCCGCCTGGGCCAACGCGTCGAGGGCGAGCTTGCCCTTCGGATCGGTGCTCGGATCTGTGCGTCCGAGCAAGAAGCCATGGTCGGTCACGACCTTCCACCACGGCCGGGTGCGCAGTGCTCGGGCGAAGCGGCTGTGCGGGTTGTAGGCGAGCAATAGGCGCGAGGTGGCAAAGGTCGCGTACCACGAGACGAACCCGCCGCCGCGAGGTCCTTCGAGGAGGGCGTTCACCGAGGGCGAGGCGCTGATGAAGACGTCGGCGCGCTCGGTGCCGGCCGCGATCTCATGGGCGAGCTCGTTCGAGCCACCAGCCGTCCCATTCACGGTGTCGCCCGTCGCCCGCAAGAACGCGGGGTCGATGTGGTTCTGCATCAGATCAAGCAGCGAGCCGGCATACAAAACGGCGAGCGGCTCGCGCGGCCGCGAGGCTCCCGCCGCGCCCATCTCGCTGCTGGCGAGCACGGCCACGCCCGCGAGCAGGGCGATCGCGAGCCGCAAGCGCATGGCCCATCTCCGACGACGCATGCGAAGAGGCTAGCAACCATCCGCATCTGCGGCAGCCATCACGATCACTGTCCGCAGATTCGGACCGACGGACGGGTCGGGGGCGCCGTGGCCCGCTGGGGAGTCGGGCGCTGCGCCCACCGCGGGCCACCCGTGCGCCAGACGGGGACAGCGAAGGGGTCCGGACGCGCTCGTGCCGGCCGCGCTCAGGCGGCCAGCACGAGCGATGGAGTGGGACGAGCCGTTACTGGCCGACGCGAACCCCGGGCATCCCGTCGGGGAAGGCGATCGGCGTGGTGGGCTTGCCCCCGGGAACGTTGGCGGCCTTGGAGTAGTGGCCGATCGGCAAGATGGTCCGGCCGAACGCGTTCTCGAGGATCATGGACGTCGCCGCGTACCACGCGCAGGCGGCAGAGATAAGGAACAACCAGCCGCCGGCGACGAGCACGCCGTGGCTGCCCGACCACCAGCCCGCTGCGGTCAGCGACGAGCCGGCCGCCAAGGTGCCGAGCGTGGCGAACACGCCGAGGTTCTGGCCGAGCGAGGCGAGCGCCGCCGAGATCGTCACGGCCGCCAGCCCGATGAACCAGAAGCCGATCGCCGGGTGATACCCGCTGAAGGGAATCGCGGGGACCATGTGGGTAGCGATGAGGATCTGCAGCACCGACCAGCCGATCCAGAAGGCTCCCCAGACGGTGTGCACCGCGACGGCGACACCGTCACGGGCGCGCAGGCAGGCGATGGCGGCGATGATCTGCGGGACGCCGCCGACAAAGAGCGCGAACGGCCACAACATCGCGCCGGTCGCCGCACCGCCGTACCAGCCGGCTTGCCAGGCACCGACCATCATCGTGGCGATCGCGAAGCCGAAGAGGCCCATGATCGAGGGAGCCGCCATCGGAGTGAGGACAACGCGCGCCCGCGAGCGCCACGCGACCTCGTCTTCGCCGATCTGGAGCTGGTAGAGCTTGGCCGCGCTCTCCTCGGGTCGTAGCTGCTGGGGTACGGCCCCAAGGGGTTGCTCGAGTGCCATCAGCGTCTCCTTCCTGAGTCTGTCGGATCCACGCCCGGCGACAGCAACCCGGGCGTCGTTCCACCCGGTTGGCTACCCACTGCCCGCATCGCCGTGACGTCTCGCTTCACATCAATGTGCCATTGGGCAACGCGCCCCCCCGGCGCAGATGCTCGGCCGTGCCCGCATGGGAAGCCGCCGTCGGTCGCTACCCGCAGGCCAATGCCCGTTTGGTCGCGCGGCACACGGGGAAGGCGCCAGGTGCACGCGCTCGGCGGCCGAGCGGGTGCGACGCGAAGGTCGTGACCTGACGAGCTCATCGAGCGCGCGGACACGGATCAGAGAGGTGGGCAAGAGCGTGCAATCCCTCAGCAACAAGGTCGTCGTGGTCACGGGCGCGAGCGCTGGCATCGGGCGGGCCTCGGCCAAGGCGTTCGCCGAGCACGGCGCCAAGGTCGCCCTCATCGCCCGCGGCATCACCGGGCTCAACGGGGCCTTGGCGGAGATCGAAGCAGCCGGGGGGAACGGCGCGGTCTATTCCTGCGACGTCGCGGACGTCGCGGCCCTGCGTGACGCGCACGCCCGCATCGAGCGCGAGCTCGGACCGATCGACGTCTGGGTGAACGTCGCCTTCGCCTCGGTGTTCGCCCCCTTCTGGGAGATCTCGCCCGAAGAGTTCCGCCGGGTCACCGAGGTCAGCTATCTCGGCTTCGTGAACGCCACCATGGTGGCCCTGTCAGCCATGCGCGAGCGAGGCGAGGGAACCATCGTCCAGGTAGGCTCCGCGCTCGGCGAGCGCGCCATCCCCCTGCAGTCCGCCTATTGCGGGGCCAAGCACGCGATCAACGGCTTCACCGAGTCGCTGCGGTGTGAGCTGATGCACGAGAAGAGCAAGATCCGCATCACCGTCGTGCAGATGCCGGCGGTGAACACGCCCCAGTTCTCCTGGGTGCGGTCCCGCCTCCCCCACCATCCCCAACCCGTGCCGCCCATCTACCAACCCGAGGTCGCTGCCCGGGCGGTCGTCCACGCCGCGCTTCGGCCCGGCCGCAAGCAGTACTGGGTCGGCGCCACGACCGCGGCAACCCTCAGCGCGCAGAAGATCGCCCCGGCGCTCCTTGACCGCTACCTCGCGCGCACCGGCTTCGCCTCCCAACAGACCGATCAGCCCGCCTCGCCGCACCAAGGGGGCAACCTCTTCGCGCCGCTCGACGGCGCCGATGGCGAGGACTTCGGCGCGCACGGCGTGTTCGACAACCGCTCACACCCCCACAGCATGGAGCTGTTCATGAGTGAGCACCCGCGTCTGTTCAGCGCCGGCGCGCTCGCCGGCGCGGTGGCCGCCTACGCGCTCTCCCGGCGCGGCGGCCGCTCGTCGGGCAATGCAACGGGTGTAGCTGTCGCTCCGCTTCGCCGGGCGGGCGCCGTCGCCCAGCTTCCCGCCGCGCTCGCCCAGGCACCCGCTGTCCTTACCACCGTCCCAGAGGTGCTCGCTGGGGTCCCCGAGACGCTCTTGGAACTGCCCCGGCACCTGGCGAACGCGCCCGGGCGGCTCGCCAGTGCCGCCCGACAGGCGGGCGCTCTAGTCGTGGCGCACGCGGCCGGTCGGCTCCACGCGGGGTCCCGCGACGGCCGCCGTGTGCAGCAGACCTGAGGACGTCCTACAATATTTGCATGTCTACAACTGAGCCCCCCGACGACGAGGCGGTCGTCGAGGGGGTCCTGCTCGCGAGTCGCGCGCTCGTCGCCGTCGCGGCGCGATCGCTGGCGGGCGTCGCCGACGAGGTCACCTTGCCGCAGTACCGGGTGCTCGTGCTGCTCGCGCTGCGCGGCCCCCAGGGGCTGTCTGGCCTCGCCGACGCGCTCGCGGTCGCCCCCTCCACTGCCACGCGGATGTGTGACCGCCTCGTCCGCAAGGGCCTCGTGGCTCGCGCCGAGGATCCGAGCGACCGCCGCCAGGTCCGCCTGCAGTGCACGGCGGCGGGGCGGCGCCTCATCGACGAGGTGAGCGAGCGCCGCCGCGCCGAGATCGCCGCGCTGGTCAAGGCCCTGCCCGTCGCGGCACGTCCGCAGGTGCTGCACGCACTCTCCAAGCTTGCCGATGCGGCGGGCGAGGTGCCCGCAGAACAGGACGTGCTCGCATGGCAGCTTTGAGCCGCCGCGAGCTCCCCGCCGCCCCCTGGCTCGGCGCGGGGCGCTTCGTTCGCCGCCATTCCGCCAATGTCGGCGCCCGCCTCAACCGCCTCTCCTACCTTCGGCGCTGGCTCATCCTCGGGGTGACGATCGGTGCGATCGCCGGAGTCGGTGCCATCGCTTTCTACAGCGCCTTGTCCTTTGCCACCCACGTGCTCCTCGGCACGATCGGCGGCTGGCGGCCTCCTGCCCCGGCCGGCGAGGGCGGGGGGCTCGGATCGGGACATTTCGTCCGTCCCTGGGCGATCCCGCTCGTGGCCGGCGGCGGCGCGTTGATCGCCGGCCTGCTCGTCTTCACGTTCGCGCCGGAGGCCGAGGGTCACGGGACCGACGCCGCGATCCACGCCGTGCACCGCAATCCCCGCGGCATCCGGTTGCGCGCCGTGATCGTCAAGATCATCGCCTCGGCGATCACGATCGGATCGGGCGGCTCGGGCGGACGCGAGGGCCCGACCGGCCAGATCTCTGCCGGCTTTGGCTCCCTGCTCGCCCGCCTGCTCGACCTGTCCCCCGAGGACGCCCGGATCGCCGTCTCGACGGGGATCGGCAGCGGCATCGGCGCCATCTTTCGCGCCCCGCTCGGCGGTGCCGTGCTCTCGAGCGAGATCGTCTACCGCGAAGACTTCGACCCGACCGTCCTCGTCCCCGCCTTCGTCGCGTCGATCGTCGCGTACGCCATCTTCTCGGGCGTCGAGGGCTTCACTCCGGTCTTCGGGGTGACCGCGTATGCCTTCAAGAGCCCCTATCAGCTCGGGTGGTTCGCGCTCCTCGGCATCTTGTGCGGTGTCGTCGGCCTGCTCTACGCCAAGGGCTTCTACGGCATCGCCGCACTCTTTTCCCGCCTCTCGTTGCCCCACAGCCTCCGCACGGCGATCGGTGGCCTCCTGGTCGGCTTGATCGGGCTCGCCCTCCCCGAGACGCTCGGCACCGGCTACGGCTTCGTCCAGCGCGTCCTCACCGCCCACGGCGTCCTCGGCCTGCCGCTGTGGGCGGTGCTCGTGGTGCCCTTCGTCCGCATCATCGCCACCGGGCTCTCGATCGGATCGGGTGGTTCGGGCGGGATCTTCGGGCCAGGGATGGTGATCGGCTCGTTCCTCGGCGCGGCCTTCTGGCGGCTGTTCCACAGCGTGCTGCCGGCCTTCGGGGACCACCCGGCGCCCTATGTGATCATCGCCATGATGGCCTGCTTCGGCTCGATCGCTCGCGCCCCGCTCGCCGTGATGATCATGGTGGCGGAGATGACCGGGAACCTCTCGGTGCTCGGACCCGCGATGGTCGCTGTCGGGATCGCCACGCTGATCGTCAGCCGCAGCGACGACACCATCTACCGCAGCCAGCCGCGCAACCGCTCGGAGATCACCGCCGCGCGAAAGGCCCCGGCCCCGCTGCTCGCGGCGCTCTCGGTGCGCGACGCGATGGGCACGGTGCGCTGCACCTTGAGCGCCGGCGACGACGTCGCCACGGCACGGCACAGCCTCGCCGAAGCAGCGGCGCGCGGCGCGCCGCTGCTCGATGATGAACAACGCTTTGCCGGCACGATCGAGGCCTTTCGCCTGGGCGCCGCCAAGGGCGACGAGCCGGCATCGCGCTTTGCGGACGCCACCGCTCAAACCCTGCGCGCCGACGCCACCCTGGAGGTCGGCCTCGACGCGCTCGCGACCTCGGCCTCGGGATGGGTCACCGTCGTCGACGACGAACGCCGCGTCATCGGCACGCTGTCGTTGAGCGACGTCAACAGTGCGTACCGCGCCGCGATGCACTCTGAGGTTGCTGGCGGTGGCAAGGTCGTCCTCACCGAGTCGGCGTGAGGAGGCCGCTCGAGATCGCGCTCGATGAGTGGGGCGCGCTCGAGCGGCACCACCTCGATTGCCGCCACCACCTCTTTGGGGCCAAGGGCCGCTGGCGACGCTGGCGCTACGCGTCGCTGTGGCCCTATGCGACGGCCTGGTCCGCCGCGAGCGCCCTCGATGCGGCGGCGGGGACACCTGGCCTCCGGGGCGGGACGGCCTGGCTTGCTGGGCTGTCGTGCTACGCCCGTCCCGGCGAGCTCGCCGGGACGGGAACGCTCGGTCTCGAGGCCATGGTCCGGCCGCCGCTCGGCCCGGGCGGCGTGCGCTACTACGACGACAACGCCTGGATCGGCCTCGCGGCGCTGCGCGCCCACGTGCTCGGCGAGAGCGACGGGTTTCTCGAGCTCGCGAGGCGCCTCCTCGCGTTCTGCGTCTCGGGCTGGTCCGAGCGGGCGGACTGGGCGCTTCCCGGCGGCATCTGCTGGCATGAGGCGCCGAATCGCGGGGGCCGCAACACGTGCGCCAACGCCCCGACCGCTGCCCTCGCGGCCCGGCTGGCGCGCCCGTCACCTGACGATGCGGCGGCGGCCTGGGCAACGCGCATCTATTCCTGGACTGCGACGGCGCTGTTGCGCCCGAGCGGGCTGTATGGCGACCACCTGCGTCCGGACGGCTCGCTCGAGCCAACCGAGTGGAGCTACAACCAGGGCGCGATGATCGGCGCCGGCGTGGCGCTCGCCGAGGCGACCGGCGAGCCGCGTTACCTCGACGAGGCCCGCGCGCTCGCCCGCCGTGCCCTCGATCACTTCGCCGCGCCTGGCCGGCTCGATCGTGAGCCCGGCGTCTTCGTCGCCGTCTTCATCCGCAACCTCTTCGCGCTCGACCGCGTCGATCCGTTGCCCGGCGCCCGCGCCTTCGCCGCCAAGTGGGCCAATGACCAACGCAGCGGCGCTCCGACACCAGCTGGCCCCGACGGCGTGTTGGCGCGCGCTCCCCTCCTTGAGGTCGAAGCGCTGCTCTCCGGCGCGCCGGCAGCGCCCTGAGTGCCACGGCGTGCGAAGTGCCGCGTGGTTTCCCCGTCCCGTGATGGAATCGAGCGCCGTGTCCAGCTCACCGCCCGACCCGGGCACCCCCGCCAACGTCCACCAGCTGCTGCCCCTTTTGTTCTTGGACGTGGACGGGGTCCTCAACCCCTACGCCTGGGATGGGCCGCGCCCGGGCGCGTTCGCCGACTTCTCGCTGCACGAGGCGCGGGGGTTCCAGCTCCGCCTTTCCCCCGCGATGGGCGCCCGCCTGGCGCGCCTTCCCACCGAGATCCGCTGGGCGACGACGTGGAGCGACACAATCGATCGGGACGTCGCCCCCTTCGTCGGTCTGCCCTCCGGGCTGCAGGTGGCGGCGCGCGTGCCGGGCGAGGTCGCCGAGGCGCTTACCAACTGGAAGTTCGCTCAGGTCCGTCGCATCGTCGAAGAGGAGCAGCGCCCCTTTGTGTGGCTGGACGATGACGCGCTGGACTGGCCCGATGCGCATGGGACGACGCCGCGGCGCTGGGCGGCGGGCCTCGAGCTCCCCAACTTTTGCTACGCCCCCGATCCGTGCTGCGGGCTCACCGAGCACGACCTCGCCGCGATCGAGCGCTGGCTCAGCGAGCTGGGCGCGCCGTGCTGAAGTTGAGCGGCCGATCGCTGTAGGCGAGCCGAGCCTGGCCGTCGTTGGCGTCGATCATCAGCCCCTGGCTCAGGAGGCCGAGACGCTCGGCGACCCGACGCGAGGCCGCGTTCTGCGGGGCGATCCAGGCGATCATGGCGACGTCAGGATCCCTCGCACGCGCCGCCGCGATCGCGGCGGCGCCGAGCTCGCCGGCAAGGCCACGGCCCCAGCGCGCCGTGGCGATTCGCCAGCTGAGGTTCCAGGCGCCGCTGCGATGGCGCTGCGCGCCGCCGACGCCGAGCACGCCACCCCCGTCGCGGGCACGGGCGGTCCAGTAGGAGAGGCCGTGCTCCGCCCAGCGCTTGGCGGCGCGGGCGATGAAGGACTGCGTCGTCGCTCGGCAGGTGTGGCGGCTCGCCGGGTCGTACCACCAACCCGCGGGGTCGCTGAAGATCTCGAACAGCTCCTCGACATCGCTGTGGGCGATCGGCGAGAGGACGAGCCGCTTCGTGAGCACGCAGTCGGCGCTGGACGCGTCGCGCCGATCAGGATCCGGCATCGGCTCATTGTCGCAGGCCGCGTCCGGCGCCCGTGCGCGACGAAACCCCGTCATAGCCTGGGACGGCCCGCTCGAGCTCGGCGGAGGGAGCGATGTTGCAGACGACGCTCACTGATCGATTCTCCTTGCGCGTCCCGATCATCGGTGCCCCGATGGCCGGCGCCGCCGGAGGGGACCTTTGCGCAGCAGTCTCGGCCGCCGGCGGCCTCGGCATGATCGGCGTGGGCGCCGCCGCCACTCCGCAATGGATCACGGAGGCAGCCGGGCAAGCACGCCATGGCACCGACCCGTTCGGTATCGGCCTGATGGCCTGGAACCTCCCGCGCCACCCCGACCAGCTCGACGCCGTCATCGCCGCGGCGCCACGTCTCGTGTCGGTGAGCTTTGGTGACTATCGCCCGGCGCTCGGGCCGCTGCGCGCTGCGGACATCGCCGTCGCCACCCAAATCGGAGACGTCCGCCGCGGGGATCGACGTGATCGTCGCTCGCGGCGGCGAGGGTGGCGGGCACGGAGACGACCGGGTGGGCACGCTCGCCCTCCTCCAAGGGGTGCTCGATGCCGTGGGCGACGAGGTGATCGTGGTCGCGGCGGGCGGGATCGGCACGGCGCGCGGCCTCGCGGCCGCGCTCGCCGCCGGCGCCGGCGGCGCCTGGGTGGGGACGGCGTTGCTCACCTGCAGCGAGGCGCTCACGCCCCCGGCCGCGCGCCAGCGCTTGATCGCCGCGACCGAGCTCGACACCGTCTCGACGAGCGTGTTCGACATCGCCCAGCAGCTCGCCTGGCCGCCCGAGTACCGGGGCCGCGTGCTCATCAACGCCTTTACGGCGGTCTGGCACGGCCACGAGGACGACCTCGCCCGCCAGCGCGACGCCCCTCAGCGGCTCGAGGACGCGAGGGCACGCGGCAATTTCGACACGGCGGTCATCTACGCCGGACAGGGCGTAGGGTCCTTGTCGCTCGAGGCGAGCGCCGAGACGGTCATCTCCGAGATGGCCGGGGAGGCCGAGGCGCTCTTGCGCCGCTGGTGAGTGCACCGCCACGTCCCAGGACCGGCCGTCGTTCGCGTGGTTCCACTCGCAGCTGGCCGCCCGGAGGGCGTCCCTGGCCCATCGTCGGCGCGTCGGCGCTCAACACGTCCGTGCCGCCGGCCCCGCCACATTGTCCTTGAGCATTGCCCGGGGGGCGGCGCCGCAACGACGAGGTCCGGCGGGCCAAGAAACTGCAGCGCGACCTGCCGGTCCGTCTGGACCATGCACCAGCGTGCACCGGCGCGATCGGCGGTTCGCGCCGGCCGGTGCCGCTTCGCGCCGCAGCGTGCCAAGGATCAGACGTCGGTCGGTCGAAGGGACCTTGGCCCCTAGCTGCGGAGACTTCGGAGCGCGACGTTGAGGTCGTTCAACAGTCATTGTTTCAATCGCGGTGGAACCGAGGCCAGGCCATGGCGCATCGATGGCACGCAGATGACACCAGCCGTCCTCACTCCGAGGCGCGTGCGCGAACGGGCTCCTCCGTCACGCCGGTGCGGCCCTCCACCGCCGACCCGCACCGCCAGACCGACCTCTCGCGCCTTGGTGGCTTTCATCCAGGCTGGTTCGGCTCAGTGATGGGAACGGCCATCGTCGCCATCGCGGCATCGCACAATCCTGGGGGCATCGGCGCGCTGGCGTCACCGGCAAGGGTCTTCGCCCAGGTGATGGCGGTCGTTGCGGCGGCGCTCGCCACCGTGCTCATCGTGCCTTATCTCGCTCGCTTCGTTCTCCACCGCGATGCGGCGCTCGCCGACCTGCGCGACCCGGTGGCGGGCGCGCTCTACGGCACGCTGCCCGGCGGGATCCTCGTGCTCTCCGCCACGGCGGCTGCCGTGGGCCCGACCGTCATGGCCCCAGCGACGGTGCGCGGCATCGTCGCTGGTCTCGACTGGGTGGGCGTTCCGCTCGCGCTCGTGATGAGCATTCTGTTCGCACAGGTCTTGTTCTTAGGCGCCGGACTCGAACTCGAGACGGTCAACGGCGGGTGGTTCATCCCGCCAGTTGTCAACATCATCGTGCCGCTGGTGTTGACCCCGCTCATTCCCGGATCTTCACCGGCGACCGCGCGCGCACTGCTGCTCACCGCCTACGCCTTTTGGGGTATGGGGTTGTTCCTCTACCTGCTCATCGTCGTCATGCTCCACCACCGCCTCGTGGTGCATCGACTTCCCCACGCCGGGCTCGCACCCTCGCTCTGGATCGGCCTTGGGCCGATCGGGGTTGGAGCGCTCGCTGCCATGAGCGTGGCGGCCGTCGGCACCCCGATATTTGGCCGCTCATCAGCGGCGCTCGAGCTGGTCTCGCGCCTCACCGCCACCGCGCTTTGGGGATTTGGTGCCTGGTGGCTGATCGCCGCGATCGTGCTGTTGATTCACTATCTGCGGCGCGGCCCGTTTCCCTACGGGATTGGCTGGTGGGGTTTCACCTTCCCGCTCGGCGCCTACAGCGTCGCCACCTTAACCCTGGCACGGGCCTGGGGGTTGAGTGGCCTTGAGGACGCTGGTGCCGTGCTCTTTGTCCTGTTGGTCCTGTTCTGGCTGGTCGTCGTCGGGAGGACGCTGCTCGCGCTGAAGAGCGGCGAGATCTGGCGACTTGGCCAGCCCACTGCTCTTCCGCCAATGCTTCGTCGTACCAAGGAGGCACCCAATGAGCCAAGCGCTACCTGAGCTATCGCAGATCATCGAGCAGATGCGCAGCGCCATGAGCCAGCTGCCCTCGGCGATCGAGAAGGCGGCACGTGCCGATCCCAGCGTGGTCCTCGAGCACGCTCGTTCGAGTGGTTTCGCGATGCCGCAAGGACAAGGTGCGCTGGACGGGGAGACCCGGACCTTGATCTACCTCGCGGTCGCCCTCGCCACGTCGAATCACGCCTGCACCGCGGCCATGGTGAACAAGGCGCGGGTCCAGAGGATTGCCGCCACCAAACTGCTCGAGGCGTTCCACATCGCCAGGTTCGCCCAAGCGACACAGGTCCTCGGCAACGCCGAGCCGCTCTTCGATCTGATCGACGAGCAGCGCGTCCTTTCGAGCATGGCGACGGCTGATTGACCGACATGGCCTCGCTTGCCGCGCTCGACGTCTCAGCGCAGGCCGCCACACTCCTCCGGCTGCTCGCTGACCCGACGCGTCGGAGCATCTTCCTCTTGGTGATCGAAGGCGAGATCTGCAACTGCGAAGTTGCCGAGGTGCTTGCGCTCCCGCAGAATCTCGTCTCCCACCATCTGCGCAAGCTCCGTGAGGCGGGCTTGATCGACGAGCACCGCGATCCCCACGACGCGCGCTGGGTGCACTACAGCGTGAACCAGGCTGGTTTCGCCGAGGCCTGGAGCGGGCTCGAAAGCCGCCTGCATCCGACCCAGCTGGCCACGCGTGTCCCCGCGTGTCGCGCCCGCCCTGCCACGCCCGGTACGAGACTCCACGTCGCTGCCCAATCCCGAGCCCTTCAACGACTCCCAGCAACTCGACGGAGTTGGGGGGACTGACGCTCCAAAAGCGAGCCCGCCGTCCCACGGCTCCGGCAGCGGCCGCGCCGAGCTCAGCCCGCCGCCGGCGTGCTCGCCAAGCGTCCGCTCGATGCGCGCCGTCGGCACGAACATATGTTCGCTATGCTCACTCCGTGGCCGAGATCCGCCCGAACGGGCTCCGCTGGCGCCTCAGCGCACAAGACGAGGACACGGCTCGCCTGTTCCCTGGCTTTTCCCCGGAGCGCCACGTGGGGGTGGGCGAGTACCGCGGCCTCGAGTTCATCCATGTCGAGGCAGCCCGCCTCCTCAACCGCGTGCCGGTGAGCTCGCGCCTACCGTTCGGCTGGACCATCAACGCCTACCGGGGCTGCTCGCACGCCTGCAGCTACTGCTTCGCTCGTCCGACCCACGCCTACCTCGGGCTTGGCGTCGGCGAGGACTTCGAGCGCAAGATCGTCGTCAAGGTCAACGCAGTCGAACGCGTGCGCGCTGAGCTGGCCTCCAGCCGATGGCGTCGCGAGCCGGTTGCCATGGGCACGAACACCGACCCCTACCAGCTGGCCGAGGGCCGCTACCACCTCACCCGGGGCATCGTGCAGGCCCTCGGCGACGCCGCCAACGACTTCAGCATCCTCACCAAGTCCACGCTCGTGCTGCGCGACCTCGAGCTCTTGGTCTGGGCGGCGTCGCGCTGCGATGTCCGCCTGGCGTTGTCGATTGGGACCTTGGACCGCGACGTCGCCCAGCTGACCGAGCCGGGGGCGCCGCCGCCACAACGCCGGCTCGCCGCGCTGGCGCGCCTGCGGGCCGCCGGGCTCTCCTGCGGCGTGCTCGTCGCCCCGGTGATCCCGGGGCTTTCGGACGCCGACGAGGAGATCGCCGGGGTCGTCTCGGCCGCCCGCGCCGCTGGGGCGACGTCGGTCCACGTCATCCCGCTGCACCTACGGCCAAAGGTGCGCGAGCACTACCTCGACTGGCTCGCCGCGCACCGCCCCGATCTCTTGGGCCTGCACCGAGAGCGCTTCGGGCGCCGCAGCGAGCAGCCTCATGCGCTCCGCCAACGCCTCGGGGCGCTCGCCGCGTCGGGCAGCGACGCGCCGGGGAGCGGGCACCGCCAGCCGCCGGCTCCCCGCCAAGCGCCGAGCCCACCGCGGCTCGAGCAGCTGCCGCTGTTTTGATCACCTGCGGTGAGGTCGCCAGCTCGCCGGACGCGCCGGGGGGACCTCGGGCGCGTCGGTCAGCGGTGTCACCCCGGCGCGCAGCGGGTACGCGCCCGAAGAGCCGCGCGCCGGTGCGGCGGAGAGGAAGCGCCATGGCCGACGCACGTGAGCAGGAACCACAGGCACGCTCGGACGAACACGAGCGCGAGGACGCACGCGCCGATGAGCAGGACGAGCAGTCCTTCCCCGCCAGCGACGCCCCGGCGTCCTGGGCCGGCGCGGACCGGCCGCCCAAACCGCCCGCCTGACGGGCCGGGCGTTGCCGCCCGGCCCGGCGGCGGACCTACTAGGACGCGCCCTGGTGCGCGGGCCGCTCGTCGGCGAAGCGCTCGACGATGGCCTCGCAGAACGCGTCGAGGTCGTCGGGCTTTCTGCTCGACACGAGGCCGTCGTCGATGACGAGCTCCTTGTCGACCCAGTTGCCGCCGGCGTTGCGGATGTCGGTCTGCAGGCTGGGCCAGGACGTGAGCGTGCGGTCGCGCACGAGGGCCGCCTCGACGAGCGTCCACGGGCCATGGCAGATCACCCCGATTGGCTTGCCGGCGGCGTGCAGCTGGCGAACGAGCTCGAGGGCGGCGTCGTCCATGCGCAGCTGGTCGGGGTTGGCGACGCCGCCCGGCAGCACGACGGCGTCGTAGTCCTCGGCACGTGCCGAGGTCGTCGTCTTGGTGACCGGGAAGGTGCTGGATTTGTCCAGGTGATCGAAGCTCTGCACCGTCCCTTCCTTTGGGGCGAGCAGCTCGGGCGTCGCGCCGGCGGCCTTGACGGCCTCCCAGGGGCGCTCGAGCTCGACCCGCTCGACGCCCTCGTTGGCGGTGAGGAAGGCGATCTTCTTGCCCTGCAGGCGGTCGGACTTGGTTGACATGGGTTCTTCTCCAGGGGGCTTGGGCGCGTGGCGCGCCGGTGCACCCCGGCGAGGTGCCGGGGAGGGGGACGGGTCAGTCGCCGCGCAGCATCGTGAGGCGATCGCGAAACAGCGTCGACGCGATCGTCGAGCGCCGCGGCTGGCCGCGCAAGAAGGCGTGGGCGAAGCCCTTGGCCTGCTCGTAGCTGACCGATGCGGGCATCGGTGGCTCATCAGGGTTGACGAGGACGTCGACGACTGCGACGCCGGGGTGGGCGAGCGCCGAGCGCACGGCCTCCTCCAGCGCCTCCTGCTTCTCGACGCGGAGGCCGAGGGCGCCGTTGGCCGAGGCGAAGCTGGCGAACTCGCCGACCACCGGCTCACGCACGCCGAACTCGGGATAGCCGAGCACCATCTGCTCCCAGAGGATCTGGGCGAGCGCACCGTTGTTGCAGATGAAGACCTTGATCGGCAGGTCGTGGCCGACCGCGGTGAGGACCTCGGCCATCAGCATCGAAAAGCCCCCGTCGCCGACGAAGGCGATGCATTGGCGGCCCGGGTGGGCGACCTGCATCCCGATCGCATAGGGCATGCCCGGCGCCATGGTGGCGAGATTCCCCGAGAGGTAGAACTGCCGCTCGCCGCGGACGGTGAAGTTCCGCGCCGCCCAGGTGGCGATGGTGCCCGAGTCCGAGGTCAAGATGGCGTCACTCGCCGCCAGCCGGTCGATGACCGCCATCAGGCGCTGGGGCTGGATCGGGTTGCGAGCGTCGTCGCCGAGCGCCGCCATGTTGGCCCGCCACGTTGCCATGGCGGACTGGACGTCGGCGAGGAACTTGCGCTTCTCCTTGCGAGACAGCATCGGCAAGAGCGCGCCGAGCGTCTCTTTGGCCGCGCCGATGAGCGGGACGGCGGTCGGGATCCGCGCCCCGGCGCGCGTCGGGTCCAACTCGATCTGGACCACTTCGACCTTGCCCGGTTCGGGCAAGAACTTGGTGTAGGGGAAGTTCGTCCCCACCATGAGCAAGGTGTCGGCGCCCTGCATGGCCTCATCGGAGGCCTTGGTGCCGAGCAGGCCGATGCCGCCCGTGGTGAGCGGGTGGTCGTCGGGGACCGCCGCCTTGCCCGGCAGGGTCTTGACGATGGGCGCGCCGAGCCAGTCGGCGACCGCCAGCAGCTCAGATCTCGCACCGAGCGCGCCCGCGCCGGCCAGGATCACGACCTTCTCCCCGGCGTTCAGCACCTCGGCACCACGGCGCAGCTCGGCCGCATCGGGGACCTTGGGGGCCGCGAGGAAGACCGCGGCCGAGGCGGGGGCCCGCGCCGGGGCGGGGCCGCCTGGCGGCGCCTCGTCGGCCGGCGCCGTCTGCAGGTCGACGGGGATCGTGAGGTGGGCGACGCCCCGGCGCGCCAGCGCGTGGCGCACGGCGAGGTCGACGAGGGTCGGGAGGTGGGCTGGGGTGAGGACCATCGCCGAGTACTCGACGACGTCGCTGAACAGCCGGTCGAGGTGGACCTCTTGCTGGTAACCGGTGCCGAGCAGCTGGGTCTCTTGCATGCCGGTGAGCGCCAGCACGGGGGCGTGGTCGAGCTTCGCGTCATACAGCCCGTTCAAGAGGTGGATGCCGCCAGGGCCTGACGTCGCGAGGCACACCCCGAGGCGGCCGGTCGATTTCGCGTACCCCGTCGCCATGAAGGCGGCGGCCTCCTCGTGGTGGACGAGGACGAAGCGGATGCGCTCACCCTGGCGCCGGAGCCCCTCCATGATCCCGTTGATCCCGTCTCCGGGCAGCCCGAAGACCGTGTCGACTCCCCAGTCGATCAGCCGCTCGACCAACAGCTCGGAGGCGATCTTGTCCATCCGCGTGCCTCATTTCTCTTCCTTGGGAACGGCGGGCCGCACGCGTGGCAGCGGCGTGGCGGGACAATGAGACCGCACCGGTCCGAGGGCGAGCGGACGGGCCTCGGCACGACGAGACGGGTCAGCTGACGACGTCGGCCTCGCTCGCCACCGGCGCGAGGTGGCGTCCCGCCCGGTGGCGCGCCGCGGCGGGTGCGACGAAGCGCACCTGGCGGTGGCGCAGCGCCCAGCCGATCGCCTCGCCGCCAAGGAGTGCCAGCAACACGCCGGGGCCGAGGGCGTAGCCCACCTCGTTCGCCAGTCGATGCAGCGGCGACGCGGCGACGAAGTAGTGCGTAGGCTCGAAGGTGCTCCACGCCAGCGGGCCGATCACGAACCACGCCCCGCACGCCAGGGCGACCAGCCCGGCGAAAGAGAGGCTGAGGCGGCCCTCCCCGAAGCGGACGCGCCGTGCCGTGGCCATCATGAGGACGCCGATGACCACGCCGATCGCGCCCGGCGCCACGGCGAGGATGCCGTGGGCAAGGTCCCAGTGCCAGGCCGCGGTACCATCGGCTCGGTAGCCAAAGATCGGCCCGACGAAGGGGACGATGCCGCCCCAGGCCGACACGAAGACGGTCAGCAGACCGATCAGGCCGACCCCAGTGCCCCCGATGCGCCGGGAGGGCGCCGGAACGACGGGTTCGGTGATCGTCGCTTGGCTCGGAGGAATCGTTTCGTACGCGGCGCTCATCTCAAGACCTCCTCGAGTGCGCTCGGTGCGGCCCCGGTGCCCGGTGGCCGCCTGTCGGGCAACTACCCGGTCGCGCCGGAAGGGGAAACGAAGCGGCGATCAGGCGCCGGTGAGCGGGGCGAAGAGGTCGCCGTGCCGGGCGATGCGCTCGAGCACCTGCTTGGGAACAAAGCGCAGTCGTTCCGGGTCGTCCCCGCCGGCGACCGCCTCGACCTCCTCCCAATGCAGCGGGGTGGACACCCCGACCCTGCTCGTTGCACGCAACGAGTACGGCGCCACGGTCGTCTTGGCGGTGCTGTTCTGGCTCCAGTCGACGAGCACCTTGTTCTTTCGCAGGTCCCGCCGCATGTTCGCCACCACACCGAGGTGCGACTTGGCGGCGAGCTCGGTGGCGAGCGCCTTGGCGTAGCCGGCGGGGTCCTCGCCGCGCGACGCCACGGGACGCTTGGCATACAGCTGGATCCCCTTGGAACCGCTCGTCTTGGCGAGCGGGACATAGCCGTCCTCGGCGAGTCGCGCCCGAAGCGCCAGGGCGACACCGCAGCACTCGACGATGCCCGCCGGCGCGCCGGGGTCGAGGTCGAAGACGACGAGGTCGGGGGGCTCGGGCTGACCATCGCTCGCAGCGCGCCACATCGGCACGTGGAACTCGAGGACCGCCAGGTTCGCCGCCCAGATCAGCGCCGGGAGCGAGTCGATCGCCGGGTAGTGGTCCAGCGCGCCCGAGCGCGTCGGGACGGGGATGGTCGAGACGAAGTCCGGCGCGCCGCGGGGCACGTGCTTTTCATAAAAGGAGGAGCCGTCGATGCCATCGGGGAAGCGGCGGAAGGTGACGGGACGCCGAGCGAGGTGCGCAAGGAGCACCGGCGCGACCTGGCGGTAGTAGTCGAGGACCGCCCCTTTGGTGACGCCCGCCTCGGGATAGAGCACCTTGTCGAGGTTGGTGAGGCTGAGCTGGGTACCTTCCACCGACACGGTGACCTGGGAGGCCGTAATGCTCGAGACCGCCACGGTCGCACGTCCTACCCCTCCGGGCTGCGCGCCAACCGCCACGGCGATCAGGCCCCGCTGGCCTGTGCGGCCCCCCTCGGGCCGGTCACGCCCGCCGTCGCGGGCGGCTCGGGGGATGCTCCGGTGGCGAATTGGGTGCGATAGAGCTCGGCGTACAGCCCGCCTGCGTCGAGCAGCTCCTCGTGCGTCCCACGCTCGGCGATGCGGCCGCGCTCGAGCACGAGGATCTGGTCCGCGGCGCGGATCGTCGAGAGCCGGTGAGCGATGACGAGCGAGGTCCGCCCCACGAGCGCGCGGTCGAGCGCTCGCTGGACGGCGAGCTCGGACTCCGAGTCGAGGTGGGCGGTCGCCTCGTCGAGGACCACCAGGCTCGGCGCCTTGAGCAGCAGCCGAGCGATCGCCACCCGCTGCTTCTCGCCGCCAGACAGGCGGTAGCCGCGGTCGCCGACGATCGTGTCGAGGCCGTCGGGAAGGCCCTCGATCAGCTCGAGGACCTGGGCCGCGGCGAGCGCTTCGCGCAGCTCCTCGTCGCTCGCGCCGGGCCGGGCGTAGCAGAGGTTCGCCCGCACCGAGTCGTGGAAGAGGTGCGCGTCCTGGCTCACGACACCGACCGCGCGCTGGAGGGACTCGAGGGTGAGGGCGCGGAGATCGATGCCGCCGAGCGCGATGCTGCCGCCGTCTGGGTCATACAGCCGGGTGACCAGGTGGCTGATCGTCGTCTTGCCAGCGCCCGAGGGGCCGACGAGCGCCACCATCTGGCCGGGCGCGACCTCGAAGCTGACGTCGTGCAGCACCGGCACCCGGGAGGAGCGCTCGAGTACGGCTACGGACTCGAGGGAGGCGAGCGAGACGTCCTCGGCGCCCGGGTAGGCGAAGTCCACGTGGGCGAAGCTGAGCGAGACCGGCCCGGGCGGCAACTCGCTCGCCCCAGGGACCTCGCGGATCATCGGGGCGAGGTCCAGCACCTCAAAGACCCGGTCGAAGGACACGAGCGCCGTCAGCACGTCCACCTGGACGTTTGAGAGCGAGGTCAGCGGCGCGTAGAGGCGCCCGAGGTAGGCCGTGAGCGCGACGAGCGTGCCGATCTGCAGCTGGTGCTGGACGACCAGCACGCCACCCCATCCATAGACGAGCGCGGATCCGAGGGCGGCGGTCAACATGAAGCAGGCGAACAGCACGCGGGTGAACATCGCCTGGGTGACGCCGATGTCACGCACCCGAGCGGCGCGCCCCTCAAAGGCCGCCCGCTCGGTCGCCGGACGGCCGAAGAGCTTGACGAGCAGCGCCCCGGCAACGTTGAAGCGCTCCGACATCATCGTCGTCATCTCGGCGTTGAGGTTGTAGCCCTCCCGGGTGATCCGCTGCAGCCGGCGGCCAAAGCGCTTGGCCGGGATGATGAACAGCGGCACCAAGACCAGCGAGACGAGGGTGATCTTCCAGGACAGCGCGAGCATCGCGGCGAGCACGAACGCCACGGTGAATAGGTTCCCGACCACGTTCTGCAGCACGTCGGTGAAGGCCTGCTGGGCACCGAGCACGTCGTTGTTCAGCCGGGAGACCAGCGCGCCGGTCTGGGTGCGCGTGAAGAAGGCGATCGACATCTCCTGGACGTGCGCGAAGACGCGCGAGCGCATGTCGTAGATCAGCCCCTCACCGACGCGGGCCGAGATCGCACGCTCGCCAACGCCGAGCAGCACGTCGAAGAGGGCGAGCGCCGCGACCACGATCGCCAGCTCGGTGATCACCGCCACGGCGTGGGCGTTATGGACGTGATGCGCGGTCGCGGTGTCGATGATCGCCCGATAGAGCAAGGGCGTCGCGACTCCCGTCGCACTGTCGGCGATGAGCAGGAGGACGAAGCACGCGAGCAGGCGCCAATACGGCCGGGCAAACCGGGCGATGCGTCGCGACAGCCCAGGTCGCAGCGCCGCGTTCTTGACCGAGGGATCCTGGGTCCGCAAGCCGTGCAGCGCCCGAAAGCCCCCCATTCCGCCCATCCCGGGCCCCATGCGCGTCCCTCATCTCCTGCGGTTGCCGCGGCGTCGGCGCGCCGGCGCCGTCTGGGCCAGCGTAGTTGTGACCCGCCGAGCTGCCGACGAGGCGCCCGACTATCCACAACCCTGCAACGAGCTAGGTTGAGGACGAATGGCACGGCGAATGGACATCGAGCTCACCTCGTCGCGCCCCGACGGGAGTTTCACCTGGCGGGCCGCCGGCGCACGCGAGCCCCGTGGGGTGCTCGACGCGCTCATGGCGCCATCGGGCGCCGCAGTTGGCCAGGTGTTGCGCGTCGAGGCGGACTTCGACATCGACGGCATCACGGTCGTCAGCGTCTTGCCCCCGCGCGACAAGCAGGAAGACGACGGTCGGCGCATCGAGATCGTCGGCCGGGCGCCTCGCGAGGCGGGCACGGTCACGACCTCGCTCGTCGAGCGGCGGGGACGCGGCGATCGACGCGGGCGCGAGCGGCCCGAGCGCTTCGAACGCCACGGCGCGCGCGCCGCCACCCGCGAGCGCCGCAATGGCGAGGGACGGCCCGACGAGCGCCGACCCGCGGAGCGCCGCCACGGCGCCCGCCCTGGTGGCGAGGAGCCCCGTCGGCGCGAGGGCGATGGTCGGCCGTCACGGGAGCAAGCAGGTCGTGCCCGCCCGGCGCGCCTCGTGCCCGCCACGGTGCATCGTGACGCCCTGATCGCCGAGCTGCCCGTCGAGCAGCGCCCGATCGCCGAGCAGCTGGCTGCCGGCGGCTTGCCGGGCGTGCGACGCGCCCTCGCCGACGAGCGCGCCGCGGCGCGTGCTGCCGGGCGCCCTGAGGTGTCCGGCGAGGAGCTCATCGCCATCGCCGAGCAGCTGGCCGGCCGCGTCAAAGAGGCGGTCTGGCTGGACCGGGCCGAAGCGGTGGCCGCCCGGCTCGACACCGTCTCGCTGCGCGACCTGCGCGCCACGGTGACCGCGGCCGCGCCCCGTGACGAGGCCAGCCGTGAGCTGTTGCGCCAGCTGCGCACGTCGCTCGACGAGCGCGTGACCAAGCTCCGCACCACCTGGGAGCACGACCTCAGCCACGCCCTCGAGGAGGGTCGGGTGCTGCAGGCCCTGCGCCTCTCCTCGCGCCCGCCCGAGCCGGCGGCGCGACTTGCCGCGTCCCTCGTCACGCCCCTCGCCGAGGCCGCGAGTGCTGCCCTCAACCCCTCCGCCTCGGTCGATCGATGGATCGCCCTCCTCGAGGCCGCCCTGCTCTCCCCCGTGCGCCGCCTCGTCAAGCCCGTGGGCCTGCCGGTCGAGGACCCCCAGAACGCCGCGCACCAGGCGGCCGCTGCGGCCGCGGGCCGCATCCCGGCGCTCGCCACGCTGCTCGGCCTGGCGATGCCCCCGCCGCCGCGCCCCGTGGCGCGACCGGCGCCGCACCGGGCGTCCGGCCGACCACCGCGACCGGCTTCGCGGCCGGCCGACGAGCAAGCCGGTGCCGCGCCGGCGGGGCCGCGCCCGGACGAGCCCGGCAGCCCCGCGCCGGCTACTCCTGCCACCGCCACGTCGAGCGCAGACTCCGGGACGGCGTCGCCAGCCCCCGAGGTGCCAGCCCCCGAGGTGCCAGCCCCCGAGAGCCAACTTCTTGAGGGCCCCGCTGCCGACGAGCCGTCCCCGGGCGGTGAGGCGGCTGCGCCCGACGGCGAAGGGCCGGAGGCACCTTCGGCAGTGACGTCCGCAGCGGAGGACCAGGCGCCGAGCGAGCTGGCCCCCGGGGCCGACGAGCAGCCCTCGCCCCTGGCGCCGAACACCGACGAGCACTGACCCGGCGCGCCGGGGCACCACCGGCGTGCGTCGCATCGAGCGATGGGCCGCTTCCGCCCGGCGCTGAGCTCCACCGACCGCCGCATCCTGGCGCTCGCGCTCCCGGCGCTCGGTGCGCTCGTCATCGAGCCGCTCTACAACCTCGTCGACTCCGCCATCGTCGGCCATCTCGGCGCGGCGCCGCTCGGCGGCCTGGCGGTCGCCACCGCGGCGTTGAACGTCATCGGCTGGGCGGCGGGCTTCTTGCAGATGGCAACCGTCTCGGCGGTGGCAGCCAAGCGCAGCGCCGAACGGCGTGAGGAGGCCGCGCGCTCAGCAGGGGCCGCCTACCTCGCGGCAGGGCTCCTCGGGCTGGTGGCGCTGGTGCTGATGGAACTCGCCGCGCCCGGCCTGGCCAGCGCGCTCGGCGGTCACGGCGACCGGGCCGTGCGCTCGGCCGCCGTGACCTACCTCGACATCGCCGCCCTCGGGCTGCCCGGGCTGCTCGTCACCTTGGGTGGCAACGGCCATCTCGTCGGGCTCGCCGACACCCGGCGGCCGCTTCGTATCGCGCTCGGAGCGAACCTCGCCAACGTGGCGCTCGAGCTCTTGCTCGTCGACGTGGTGCATCTCGGTGTGGCGGGCTCGGCCTGGGGCACCGTCGCCGCCCAGTACCTCTCGGCCGGCTGGTTCCTGCTCGCCGCCCGGCGCGCCGCCATCGTGGCGCGCTGGCCCGGTCGCCAGGCACTCGCCGAACTGGCGCGGGCCGCCGGACCGCTCAGCGTGCGCACGATGGCGCTCGGCGTCGTCTACCTCGCAGCCACCGCGGTCGCCGGGCGGCTCGGCGTCACCCGCCTCGGCGGCCACCAGATCGCGATGACCCTGTGGAACCTGCTCGCGCTCGGCCTCGACGCCCTGGCGGTCCCCGCGCAGATCTTCGTCAGCGAGGCGCTTGCGACCGACGACCGCGACGCCGCGCGGCGCCTCGGTGGCCGGGTGCTCCGCTTGGGCCTGCTCGCCGGGGTGCTGGCAGGGATCGCCACGATCGCCCTGGCGCTCGTGATCCCGCCGCTGTTCACGACCGAGCGGGCGATCCAACAGCAGGCCTCGCTTGGCCTCGTGTGCTGTGGCGCGCAGCAGCCGCTCGCGGCGCTCGCGTACGTCCTCGACGGCCTTGTGCTTGGCGCGGCCGACTACACCCGCTTGCGGCGGGCCATGGTCCTCGCGCTGTTGGGCTTTGCTCCCCTGGCGCTCGCTACCGCCGCCTCGCCCGAGCTCGGCCTCGCCGGGCTCTGGGTGGCGCTCGCCATGTGGCTCGCCGCCCGGGCGGGGTTGTTGTGGCGGCGCTGGGGCGAGCTCGTCGGCGCCGCGCAGCTCAGCGGAGCACTCGCTCCATGACGACCAGGCGGGCGCGCCCACCGGACTGCTCGAGCAGCGCCTTAGTCTCGCGGTCGCCGGGGAGCGCGGGGACGTCCAAGGCGATCGCACCGGCGCTCGCTGCGTAGCGGCTCGCCGTCTCGAGCAGGCAGCGCCCCACCCCCACCTCGCGGGCTGCCGGCTCGACGTAGAGGGGGGCGAGGACGGCGCGCTCGGCGCTCAGCTCGAGCACGGCCGCGCCGACGACCGCGCCCGCATAGCAGCCGGCAAACAGGGCGAAGCGCTCACCGAGGCGGGCGAGCCGCTCGGGCCGATCGAGGCCCTCGGGCAGCGAGGCGGCGAGAGCCGGCCCGCCGCGGTGCGCGCCGAGGGCGGCGAGCGCGTCGGCGAACAGGGCGCTCAGGCGAACGTGGTCGGCCGGGATGGCCAGCCGCGCGCTCTCGTGGCCCTCAGGCGCCGTGGCCGCGCTCCTCTTGGAGCTGGGCGATGCGGCCGAGCACGGTCCGGCGATGCCGGTTCGCCTCCTCGTGGCGGCGGATGTCCGCGAGCTCCGGACCCGAGAGCCCGGCGAGCAGCGGCACGATCTGGGAGGCCGCCAAGGTGTCATAGCCGGCGATGGCGAGCGCGGCGCCCTCGGCGGCTGCGGAGGGCGCCGGCGCGTCGGGCTCGGTCCGGCTTGGCGTCGAGCGGTCGGGCGCGGCGCGCGGCGCGCGTGGTGGCGCGGCGCTCGGGGTGGCGGCGCTCGGGTCGTTCCCCGTCGTGCGGGCGCCCGTGCGGGCCCCGACGGTGCGGCGCGCAGCGCCGACGGCGACGCGCCCGATCACGCGCGCGTTGTCGATCTGGCGGCCGGCCACCGAGCGGCCGGCCGCGGCGAGCTCGGGCACCTGCTCGGCCACCTTCAACGCGGCGCCGAGCGGAACGTAGAGCGCGAACTCGAGCACCTGCTCGAACAGCGCCTTGCGCTCCTCGCCGGGCTGGTCGCCCAACATCACACGCAGTCCCTGCAGAGCATGCGCGTCCGGTCGGCGAGCTGGGTCTGGCTCTTGACGAGGAAGCAGGACTGGCAGACGAACTCGCCGGGCTGCTTGGGCAACACCCGACCAGAGCCGTCCCCGCGGTCCTCGACGTCGACGACCTCGTCCTCGTCGTCAGACTCCTCGTCTTCCTCGACGACGAGACGCTCTTTCAAGATGACGTCGAGGCTCGCCTCGACGTCATCGTCGTCGAGCTCCTCGTCCTCGTCCTCGTCGCCGCCTTCGCCGTCACCGGCTGGGCGCGGCCGCGCGGGCGCGGGCTCCTCCGCTTCTTCGTCTCCCTCGTCCTCTTCGCCGACCTCCTCGTCGTCGTCCTCGTCGACGTCCTCTTCTTCGAGGTCATCGCCGAGGTCGTCGTCGAGGTCGTCGGGGAGGTCCTCGCCGAGGTCTTCGAGTTCTTCCTCGTCGAGGCTCTCCGCCTCGCGACCGTCGTCCGCCTCGCTCGCCATTCCGTCCTCATGTCGCTCGAACTGGTTCCCGGGGCTTGCCGGCCCTCGGGCGGGGTCACTATACGGCCCGCGACCCGCGGTGCTCGCGTCATGGTGACGGCGCGTCGCAACGCGCCCGGCGCATCGGTCCGGAGAGCCTTTGGCGCCGCTGCGGACTGGCCGCCGCGTTGTCTACTCAGCCCCCCGGACCGCTCCTGCGCAACTGCCCCACTCCACGCGACCGGGAGCGTTGACGGATGCTCCGCGACGATGGCCGCCGGCGTGCGGGACGCCCACCATTGAGGCGCGGTCGGGACGTTACGTCAAGCGACGTTTCTGTGACGCTTTCGCAATCACGGCATCCCGGCCTGGGCGATGCCGAGCTTGCGGAGCGCGGCGCGCTGCTCGGCCGCCAGCCGGCCGAGGTGCGGGCTCGTGTGGTCGACGAAGCTCATCGCGGCCGCGATCGCCCGGTGGCCGGCCCGCTCGGCGATCAGGCGGTGCATCTCCTGGGCGATCTGGCGGTAGGTGGGATGCCCCTGGGGGCTCGAGCGCAGCTCGATGATGTGCATCGCCTCGCGCGCCGAGCAGTCGAGGGAGTAGCGGATGAAAAAGCCGAGCGCGATCGCGTAGCGCGCCGCCTCGGGAAAGCGCGGTGCCAAGAGCGCGTGCAGCTCGAAGGAGCGCTCGAGCGAGGCGAGGTAGGCATCGGCGAGGCCCGCCTCGACGACGAGCTCGGGGACACTCCAGCCGAGGTCGGTCGACAGCGGCTGCCACTCGACCGTGAGCATGCGGTGGCGCTGGAGGTCCCGGAACGCCCCGTAGTCGCTCACGATGTCAAAGCGGTAGCCGGTGCGCTCGAACGCCCGCCCGGGCCGGTGCCGCCGGTTCGTCCGCTCGCCGACGTAGGCCGACAACAGCGTGGCGCGCGCCTCGCTGCTGAGCTCGGCGACGGCCGCCTCCAGCTCGCGCTCGGTGCAGGTGACATAGGGGTAGCAGCACGCGACGAGCACCTTGTCCTCGCCGGCCGGATCGAAGTCGACGAGGTCGACCGTCCAGCTCCCGGCCCCCCGTACCCCCCCGGTCGACCCGCCGGCGATGGTGTGCTCGGGCCACAGCGACGCCACGAGCTTGGCGGTCTCCTCGCGGCGGCCCGAGAGGTAGTCGGCCCACGCCACGCCGCGATCGGGCCGGTCGACGCGGGTGAGGAACGAGGGGATCACCTTGCGCAGCTCACCCAGCATGAGCTCGCCGTAGTGCCGCGCCTCAGGGAGGGGATGGTTGCGCAGGTGCAACAGCAACAGTTCGAAGGACTGGCCCGAGCCGTAGATGCCGACGTTGGAGAGCGAGCCGGCGGGCAGCAGGCCGCGTAGCGCGTCGAGGGCCCGGGCGCGGATCGACTGGCGGTAGGCGATCGGCGAGATGTCGCCGCGGGCCGGGTGCACCCGGCGCAGGTGCGCGCTCAGCGGCTCGAGCAGGCCAGCGTAGGTGTCGAACATCCGGTCCATGTCGCCGACGTAGCGGGCGCCGTAGGGGGACTCGAGCAGCTCGGGGTCGCGGTAGTAGCGGTAGTGGCCCGTCGGCATCCGGCTGTCGTAGGGCACATAGCGCGTCGACTGCTCGAGATAGCTCATCAGCCGGCCGCGCTCGAGCACCTTGGTCAAGACGTTCGAGGCCTGCTCGCAGGCGAGGTGCACGCCGCCGAGCTGGGCCACCGAGTCGTCGCCGTACTCGCCGAAGACCCGGGCGTAGAGCTCCTCGGCTCGACGCAGCCCGACCGTCGCGTCCATCGTGGCGTCCCCACTGACGTCGAGGTCGTCGACGAACTCGTCCAAGAACAGGCGACGCAGGCTCTTGGCCGAGCGCGAGTAGCGGGCAAAGAGCGCCCCCATCACCACCTCGGGCAAATTGACCAGGGCGAAGACGGGGCCGTCGAGGTTGGTGACGTAGTGCGCGAGTACCGCGCGCTCTTCGGGCGTGAAGGACTCGGCGGCGTAGGGGTGCCCGGTCATGCCCGATGAAGACTAGAAGACCAAGGCGCCGCTAACGGGGATCGTCTCCGACCTCGAAGGACGCGGGTGCCGGCGCACCGGGGCCCGTCTCCGGGGCCTCCCCGATCGTCTCCTCGGGGCTCGTCGCCTCCTCGGGCCCCACGGCGACCTCGACACCGGCCGCGAGGTGCGGGGCGACCGCGGAGGCGGCGACGACGCCGCGCACGAGCGACTCGGCCGCCTGGCGCGCCACCCTGCCGGTCCGGCTCGCCGCGTCGACGCTGCCGATCTGGCCGAGGAGGTCGACGAGCTGCTTGATGTTGCGCACGAAGTCGCCACCTGACAGCGGCAGCTCGCGCGCCGAGCGCCGCCCGTCGGTGCCGCTCAACACCCGACGCAGGTCCCCGCCGCGGGACCACTCGAAGGCGAAGCCGGCAAATCCCGGATCGAGCTGGCGGGTCTGGGGCAACGCGGCGGCGGCCTCGTCGCGGCGCAGGTCGGCGGCGAGCAGCTCGAGCTCGGAGAAGCGTCGCGCCACCTTGGCGTTGGGGAGCCCAGATCCGGGCGCGTTGCGCCGCGGCTCGTAGACGAAGCACGACACCAGCGCCGCCAGACCGGCGGGGTCCAGGCCGTCGAGAAGCCCTTCGCCGAGGGCCTCGGCGATCAACAGGTCGCAGTCGTGGTAGAGGCCGGCCAGGCGCTCGCCCGAATGGGTGACCCGCCAGCCGCTCAGATAGCCCCGCCGGCCGAGGATGCCGATCACGGCGTCGAGCTGGCGGGTGAGGGGCACCTCGCTCAGGTACTGCGCGAAGGACGAGCGCACGAGGCGGTAGGCGGCGTCGCGCTCGTAGCGCCGCACCAGGTTGACCGTCATGTTGTACGTCGGACGGAACGACGAGCGCAGCGGGCGGCTGCGGGCACTCGCGAGCGCCGCCACGTCCTCAAAGGTGTGAAAGGGCGACCACAGCACGGCCGCGTAGCCCACCGCGTCGATGCCGCGGCGGCCGGCCCGCCCGGTGAGCTGGGTGTACTCCCCCGCCGTGAGGTCCACATGCCCGGCGCCGGAGTACTTCGAGAGGCTCTCGATCACCACCGTGCGCGCCGGCATGTTGATCCCGAGCGCCAGGGTCTCGGTGGCGAAGACGACCTTGACGAGCGCCTTGGCGAAGCACTCCTCGACCGTCTCGCGAAACGCCGGGACCATCCCGGCGTGGTGGGCGGCCACCCCGGCCTCAAGGCCCGACACGAAGCGCCCGTAGCCGAGCACGCGCAGGTCGGCGTCCGAGAGGTCCTCGACGTGGCGTTCCGCGACCTCGCGCACCGCCGCGCGCTCTTCGGGGCTCGTCAGGCGCACCCCCGCGTCCAGGCAGTGGTGGACCGCGTCGTCACAGCCCGAGCGGGAGAAGACGAAGTGGATCGCCGGCAGCAGGTCCTCCTCGGCGAGCCGCTCGACGACATCGACGCGCCGCGGCCGGTACAGCCGGGCGCGCCCGACCGGCCGCCCCCGCGGCCCGCGCCGGGCGATCCGACGGGCCTGGCGGTCGAGGGCGAGCGCCTCGGGATTGGGCAGGGCGTCGACGAAGGTGGGCAGCACGTGCAGGTGTTCGGCCGAGCGGTCGCCCACCACGTAGAGGTTGCGCAGCTCGATCGGCCGGTGGTCCTCGATCACCGCGCCCGTCGCGCCCCGCACCGTGGCGATCCATCCCGCCAGCTCCTCGGCGTTGGAGACCGTGGCGGACAGGCAGACCAAGGTGATCTCTGGCGGGGCGGAGAGGATGATCTCCTCCCAGACCGCCCCGCGATAGGGGTCCTCGAGGTAGTGCACCTCGTCCAGGACGACACAGCGCAGGCCGCGGAGCTGCTCGCGCCCGGCGTAGATCATGTTGCGCAGCACCTCGGTGGTCATCACCACGATCGGCGCCCCGCCGTTGATCGAGTTGTCACCGGTGAGCAGGCCGACCGAGTCGGCCCCGTAGGCGGCGACGAAGTCGCCGTACTTCTGGTTCGACAGCGCCTTCAGTGGCGTCGTGTAGAAGGCCCGGCCCCCGGCCGCGAGCGCCGTCGCCACCGCGTACTCGGCGACGAGCGTCTTGCCCGAGCCGGTCGGCGCGGCCACGAGCACTGAGCGCCCGGCGTCTAAGTGGTCGAGCGCGGCGAGCTGGAAGGGGTCCAAGGGGAAGGGCCGCTCGCCGAGGAAGCGCTGGCGGAGCGCTCTCGGCGCGTCGCTCACCGCTTCGCCAGCCGCCCAATCACGATCGACAGCTCGTAGAAGACGATCATCGGGATCGCGAGGGCGAGCATCGAGAAGGGGTCTGAGCTCGGGGTGACGATCGCCGCCACGCACACGATGATCACGATCGCCCAGCGCCGGAAGCGGGCGAGCTTTTGCGGGCTGAGCACGCCGGCGAGCTCGAGCGCGACCAGCAGCACCGGGAACTCGAAGGTGGCGCCGAAGATCGCCATCAACAACAAGATCAAGCTCAGGTACTTCTGGGCGGTGTAGTAGGTGGTCAGCTGGTTGCCGCCGACCGCCTTCAAGAACCCGAGCGCGTGGGGGAACGTCAGCCAGGCGACGAACGCCCCGAGGACGAACAGGCCCACGCTGGCGGCGACGAAGGGGATCGCGTAGCGCTTCTCGCGCGCCTTCAGCCCCGGGGTGACGAAGCCCCACAGCTGCCAGAGCAGCACCGGCGACGCCAGGAGCAAGCCGCCGTAGCCGGCGATGTCGAGGCGGATCCCAAAGCCGTCGAGGGGTGCCAGCACGACGAGGTTGCAGTGGTGCGGCTGCAGGACGCAGTAGGGGTGCGTGAGCAGGCTCAAGATGTGCCCGTAGAGCACGTAGGCCACGATCACCGCGACGGCGAAGAAGACGATCGAGACGATGAGGCGCCGCCGCAGCTCCGCGAGGTGCTCGACCAGGGTCATCTGGTCGGGATCGGGCCGCTCCGAGCGCCGGCGGGTCAAGGTCGCCACCGTGCGCTCAGTTCATCGACGGGTCGTCGAAGACCACGCCGAGCTCGCCCCGGGACGGCTCGGCGACCACGAGGCTCCCCCGCTCGGGCAGCCGGCTTCCCGAAGCAATGCGGCTGGGGCCGCTTCGCGGGGCGGGCGCGGCGTGCACGCTCACCTCGGCAGCCGATGCCGTCGCCTCGCGGTCACCCCCCGTCGCCCCATTGGCGACCTGGGTCCCGCCAAAGCCACTCGCGAGATCACGGACGAAGCCGCCGACGGCGGCCGAGGGATTCTTCGGCAGGTGCGGAAGGTCCAGCTCGTCGAGGCCGAGGTCGGGCAGCGCCGAGCGCACCTCCTCGCGCACCGTCTCGCGGATGCGGCTGAGCTCGCGCCAGGCGCTGGCGAGCTGTCGGGCCGCCTGGGGGAGGCGCTGGGGGCCGACGACGACGAGCGCGATCACCAAGATGAAGAGGATCTTCGCCGGGTCGAGGCTACCGAGCACCGGCTCATGCTACCTATCGGGGCGCCCTACATCGCCTCGATCAGCCGCTCCACCCGCTCGTCATGCGCGCGGAAGGGGTCCTTCAACAGCACCGTCCGCTGGGTCTGGTCGTTCAGCTTGAGGTGGACCCAGTCGACGGTGAAGTCCCGGCGGCGCTCCTTGGCGCGGCGGATGAACTCGCCCCGAAGGCGCGCCCGGGTCGTCTGGGGCGGCTGCTCCATCGCCTGGGTGATCGCCTCGTCGGTGATCACGCGCTCGACCGCTCCACGGGACTGCAGGCGGTAGAAGACGCCGCGCTCGCGGCTGACGTCGTGGTACTGCAGGTCCAACAGCGCCAGCTTGGGGTGCCCGAGCGGCAGGTCGTCCCGGCTACGCATCGCTTCGACGAGGCGGTGCTTGATCACCCAGTCGCACTCCCGATCGAGCAGGAACGGGTCCTTCTCGATCGTCTGCACGCAGTGCTGCCACATGTCGAGCGCCTTGTGCTCGAGGGGTGGCAGGCCCCGGCTCTCGGCGTAGCGCAAGGCCCGGGTGAGGTACTCGGACTGGATGTCGAGCGCGCTCGCCTCCCGGCCGTTGGCGAGGCGCACCTTGCGCCGGCAGGTGAGGTCGTGGCTGATCTCGCGGATCGCCCGGATCGGGTCCTCGAGGGTCAGATCCCGCAGCACCACGCCCGGGTCCTCGAGCATGCGCAGCAAGATGCTCGTCGCCCCGATCTTCAAGAAGCTGGCGTACTCGCTCATGTTCGAGTCGCCGACGATCACGTGCAGCCGCCGGTAGCGCTCGGCGTCCGCGTGCGGCTCGTCCCGGGTGTTGATGATCGGGCGCGAGCGCGTCGTCGCCGAGGAGACGCCCTCCCAGATGTGCTCGGCGCGCTGGCTGATGCAGTAGGTGGCGCCGCGGGCCGTCTGGAGGATCTTGCCGGCACCCGCGTAGATCTGGCGGGTGACGAGGAAGGGGATCAGCACCTGCGCGTAGTGCGTGAAGTCGTCGCGCCGGCTGGTCAGGTAGTTCTCGTGGCAGCCATAGGAGTTGCCCGCCGAGTCGGTGTTGTTCTTGAACAGGTAGACCACCCCGCGGATCCCCTCGTCGCGAAGGCGCGCCTCGGCCGAGGCGACGAGGCCCTCTAAGATCCGCTCCCCCGCCTTGTCGTGGGCGACGAGGTCCTCCACTGAGTCGCACTCGGGCGTCGCGTACTCCGGGTGGCTGCCGACGTCGAGGTAGAGCCGGGCGCCGTTCTCCAAAAAGACGTTCGAGGAACGGCCCCAGGAGACCACCCGGCGGAAGAGGTAGCGCGCCACCTCGTCGGGCGAGAGGCGGCGCTGGCCACGCAGCGTGCAGGTGACGCCGTACTCGTTCTCGAGGCCGAAGATCCGCCGGTCCATCGCTGGCCAACCTAGTAGCCTTGGAGCCGCATGGAACCGGCGAGCCCGATGGTGCGCCTGATCAGTGTTGCGGGGGCGTTCCCTGCCCGCGTGCTCGCGGCGCGGCTGCGGTCGGTGGGGGTGCCGAGCGAGCTGCACGGCACGACCGGCGGCCCCTATCCCCTGCCCGGGCTGGTCGACGTCCTCGTCCCGGCGACCAAGCTCCTGCTCGCCCGCGAGGTCCTTCTGGCCGATGCCGTCGACGCCCTGTTCAGCCCGTCCCGGCCGGGGGGCCGCGCCGCCGCGCTGCGCGCCGCGCGCGAGCGCCGCACCTGGGCCCGGCGCCGCCGGCTCCGCCGCCGGGCGCGGCGCCGCCAGGGCCGCTAGGCCTCCCCGGCGTCCCCGCCCAGCAGCTCGGCGAGCTCGGCCGCCCCGATGCGCCGGAAGGCGCGCCGTCCGTTCGTCGCCGCCAGCAGGCCGACCTCAAGATCATCGGGCGCGAGCGTGCGGTCCGGTCCTCCGAGGGCGGCGACACAGGCCCGCAGCGCCTCGGTCAGGGTCCAGCTCGGCGAGTACACGGCCTCCACGCGGCTCGTGATCGCCTCGGCCTCACCGCCAAGGACGCTGTAGCGCTCCTCGTCGACCACCGTCCCGTCATAGGCGATGTGGTAGAGCCGGTGGTCTCCGGGGACGATACCGAGCTCGGCGACGAGGATCTCCACCTCGAGCGGCTTCATCTCGTGGGTGAAGACCTGGCCGAGGTACTGCGCGTAGATATTCGACAGCGAGCGCGCGTCGACGTCCTCGCGGGAGTAGGCGAAGCCCTTGGTGTCGGCGTGGCGGATCCCGGCGACGCGCAGCTGGTCGTACTCGTTGTAGCGGCCCACGCCTGCGAAGGCGACACGGTCGTAGATCTCGCTGATCTTGTGCAGGGTTCGCGAGGGGTTGTCGGCGACGATCACGATGCCGTCGGAGAAGACCGCGGCGACGAGCGCACGGCCCCGGGCGATGCCCTTTTGCGCATACTCGGCCCGGTCCTTCATCACCTGCTCGGGCGCGACGTAATACGGCATGGTCATTCGACATCACCCCCGCTGCGGCCCCCGGGCCGCTCTCGGCGGGCGAGCACGTCGGCAAAGCGCGCCGCCACCTCGTCCTCGTCCACGCGCTCGAAGCCCTCCGCCGAGACGGTCGCCACCGTCGGGTAGATCCCCCGGACCGGGTCCGGGCCGCCCGTCGCGGCATCCTCGTCGGCGGCTTCATACAGGGCCCGGACGCCCAGCTCGACCGCCTCGTCGCGGCTCAGGCGCTCGCGATAGCCGAGTTTGATCGTCGTCTTGGCGTCGCGCCCACCCGAGCCGGTGGCGTGGAAGTCGGCCTCCTCATAGCGCCCGCCGGTCACGTCGTAGGTGAAGATGCGCCCGACCTCGCGCCGCTCGTCCCACCCGGCGAACAGCGGCACGACGACGAGGCCCTGCATTGCCATCGGCAGGTGGGCGCGCACCATCTGGGAGAGCTGGTTCGCCTTGCCCTCGAGCGACAGTGTCGCCCCCTCGACCTTCTCGTAGTGCTCGAGCTGGGTCTGGAACAGCCGCACCATCTCGATCGCCGGACCGGCTGCCCCGGCGATCGCGACCGCGGAGAAGCGGTCGGCCGAAAAGACCTTCTCGATCGTGCGATGGGCGATGCTCACCCCCTCGGTCGCGCGACGGTCACCCGCCATGACGATCCCGCCGGCATGCCGCAGCGCCACGATCGTCGTGCCATGGCGCACCTCGCCCGGAGGGATGGGGGTCGTGAGCGGGGTGTCGGGGTGCACGCGGCTCCACAGCGCGGCGAAGCTCGGCCCCGGGTCGTCCGGAGGAGCAAACAGGTAGAGGCTCATTGCCGGCTCACCCTACTGGACGGCTCGAGCGCACCGGCCCCGGCCGCGGGCGCGACCCAAGGGCTACTGGCCGCCCTTTTGCACGTAGTTGCGGACGAACTCCTCGGCGTTGTCCTCGAGGACCTCGTCGATCTCGTCCAACAAGTCGTCGAGCTCGGCCTTCAGCTTCTCACCGCGCTCGCTCGTCGTCGGTGCCTCTTGTTCCTCGGTTTCCTGCGCCTCACGTTGGGGCGCCGGGCGTCGCTTGAGCTCCCGCTCGGCCATCAGATTCCTCCCCTACCCGCTGAGCCGTGCGAGCAGCTCGGCGGGGCTGTGGACCTCATTGAGCAGCGTACCCACGTGGGCCGCCGTTCCCCGCAGTGGTTCCATCATCGGGACCCGCTGCAGCGCGTCCTGGCCGACGTCGAAGACGATCGAGTCCCAGTTGGCGGCCACGATTGAGGGCGCGAAGCGCTTCAGGCACTCGCCCCGGAAAAAGGCTCGGGTGCTCGGCGGCGGGTCCACGACGGCGCGCTCGACCTCGGCGGGGTCGATCAAGGTGTCGACGCGCAGGCGGCCGAACAGCGACCGCTCGGGCCGCAGGTCGTGGTACTGCAGGTCCAAGGCGGCGACCCGGTGATCGTCCAGTCCGCAGCCGTGGCGCTCGCAGTAGGCGTTGACGAGCTCGTACTTGGCCACCCAGTCGAGCTCGCGGGCCAGGCTGGCGGGGTCGGACTCGAGCGCGCTGAGGACGTGCTCCCAGCGCTGGAGGACCTCCGCGCCCTCCTCCTCGCTCCCGATCGCCGCAAGGCCGCGCTCTTCGGCGTACTTGCGGGCGAGGTCATAGAGCTCCCACTGCAGCTCGAGCGGGGTCATCGTCGTCCCGTCCACGAGCTCGAGCGTGGTGTGCAGGCTCGGGTCGTGGGAGATCTCGTGGATCGCCCGGACTGGCTCGGCGAGCACGAGCTCGCGCGAGCCGAGCGCGTCGTCCTCGAGCAGCATCAAGACGAGGGCGGTCACCCCAACCTTGAGGAACGTGGCCGTCTCGGAGAGGTTGGCGTCCCCGGTGATCACGTGCAGCCGGCGGTAGCGCTGGGGATCGGCGTGCGGCTCGTCGCGGGTGTTGACGATCGGCCGCTTCAGGGTCGTCTCGAGGCCGACCTCCTCCTCGAAGAAGTCAGCGCGCTGGCTGATCTCAAAACGCGCCCGCTCGGCACCCTCCTCCTCACAACCCACCTTGCCGGCGCCGGTGTAGATCTGGCGCGTAACGAGGTGGGCGCACGCCAAGCGGGCGAGCCGGGGGAAGGGGACGGCGCGGTCGACGAGGTAGTTCTCATGGCAGCCATAGGAGTTGCCCTTGCCGTCGGAGTTGTTCTTGTAGACGACGATCTCCTGACCCGGTGGCAAGATGCGGCGCGCCGCGGCCATCGAGCGCTGCAAGATCACCTCGCCCGCCCGGTCGTAGGTGACGAGCTGGCGCGGCGAGGAGCACTCTGGGCCCGAGTACTCGGGATGGGCGTGGTCGACGTAGTAGCGCGCCCCGTTCGTCAGCACCGTGTTCACGAGGTGCCGCTCGACCTCTGGCGCCTGGGCGCCGTCGCGCACGAACCCTCGGGCGTCGCGCCCGGGCGACTCGTCCTCGAAGTCCCAGCCGACCCCTTGGGCGAGCTCGCTCACGTACGCGTTGATGAGGAACGAGGCCGCGCTCGTCGGGTTGGAGTCGGGCACGTTGACCGCCTGGATGCCGTATTCCGTCTCGATCCCGAGGACCTTGGGAAGCGCCACGTCGGAACGCTAGTGGCTCATGCCGCGGCAGCGGGCTGAGAACCGCTCACAGGTACTGCCCGGTGCCGACGCGCTCGATCGCCCGGCCGCCACGCGTCTCGTCGCCGTGGTCGAAGATCGTGCGGACGTAGACGATGCGCTCGCCCTTCTTGCCCGAGATCTTCGCCCAGTCGTCCGGGTTGGTCGTGTTCGGCAGATCCTCGTTCTCCTTGTACTCCTGCTTGATCGACTCGATCAGGTCCGACTGGCGGATGCCGCGGCCGGTGCCCGCCAGCGCCCGCTTGATCGCCAGCTTCTTCGCCCGCCGGACGATGTTCTCGATCATCGCCCCCGAGGCAAAGTCCTTGAAGTACAAGATCTCCTTGTCGCCGTTTTGGTAGGTCACCTCCAAGAAGCGGTTCTCGTCGTCGGCGCGGTACATCTCGTGCACGGTGTGCTCGATCATCGCCGCCACCGCCTTCTCGGGATCGCCGCCACCGAGCTGGCTCACGGCCTCGGCGTCGAGGGGCAGGCCAGCGTGCAGGTAGCGGGCGAAGATCTGCTGCGCCGCCGCCTCGTTCGGCCGCTCGATCTTGATCTTCACGTCGAGGCGCCCAGGGCGCAGGATCGCCGGATCGATCAGGTCCTCGCGGTTGGAGGCGCCGATCACGATCACGTCGCGCAGCGTCTCCACGCCGTCGATCTCCGCCAGCAGCTGGGGGACAATCGTCGACTCCATGTCCGAACTGATCCCAGTGCCCCGCGTACGGAACAGCGAGTCCATCTCGTCGAAGAAGACGATCACCGGGACACCTTCGGCGGCCTTCTCCCGCGCCCGCTGGAAGACGAGGCGGATCTGGCGCTCGGTCTCCCCGACGTATTTGTTCAACAGCTCGGGGCCCTTGATGTTGAGGAAGTAGCTGCGCACGTTCTCGTTCCCGGTGCGCTCGGCCACCTTCTTCGCCAGCGAGTTCGCCACCGCCTTGGCGATCAGCGTCTTGCCGCATCCCGGCGGGCCGTAGAGCAAGATCCCCTTGGGCGCCGGCAGCTGGTGCTCGGCGAACAGCTCGCGGTGCAAGAAGGGCAGCTCGACGGCGTCGGTGATCGCCTCGATCTGGTCATCGAGGCCGCCGATGTCCCCATAGGCGACGTCGGGCACCTCTTCGAGCACCACCTCGTCGATCTCGGGGCGGGGCAGCTTCTCGAGCAGCAGCGCGGTGCGTGGGTCCATGAGCACGCTGTCGCCCGCGCGCAGCCGCGTCCCTTGCAGCGACGCGGCGAGCTCGGCGACGCGCACCTCGTCGGCCCGGCCGACGACGAGCGCGCGGGTCCCGTCCTCGAGCACCTCCTCGATCGTGACCACCTCACCGGCCCGCTCGCCACTACGGGCCAGCACGACGTTGAAGGACTCGTTGAGGACGACCTCTTGGCCCCGGGCGAGCTCGCTCGCCTCGAGCGAGGGGTGCAGCGCGACCCGCATCTTGCGGCCGCTCGTCATCACGTCCACCGTGCCGTCGTCATTGGCCTGCAAGAAGGTGCCGTACGCGCTCGGGGGCCGCGTGAGCTTGTCCACCTCCTCGCGCAGCGCGGTGACGTTCTCCTTGGCCTGTTGGAGGGTGAAGGTCAGCCGTTCGTTCTGCGCGAGGGCCTGGGCGAGCTGGCCCTTCACCTCAAGTAGGCGCTCTTCGAGGACGCGGACGCGCTGGGGCGCCTCAGAGAGGCGATGACGGAGCTCGTTGATCTCCTCTTCGGCCGTCTCGGCCCTCGTCCTCAGCTCGGCGAGCTCTTGCTCGTCCATCTTTGGACCACCTCCTTGCCGGCCCGATGCTCTTCCTGCAGCACCGTTCTCGCGGACCCTACACCTCTGCCCCCGCCGGACCGGCGCGTCATCACCGCCGCGCGCGCCGGCCTGGCGCGACGTCGCGCGGCTGCTCCGATACGCTGGAGAGCCGGCCCACAAAAGGAGCGCGCCCGCCCATGAAGGTCTGGATCGACCAGGATCTCTGCACTGGTGACGGATTGTGCGAAGAGATCTGCCCGAGCGTGTTCACCTTGCTCGACGACGGTCTCGCCTACGTCAAGAACGGCGACAAGGTGATGAACGATCCCGGCGGCGCCGCCGGCATGGTCGACGTCGCACCCGATCTCGAAGACGCCGTGACCGAAGCCGCCGAGGAGTGCCCCGGCGAGTGCATCTTCATCGAGCGCGGCTGAACCGCACACCCCCGATCGCGCACGGCCCCCGGCCTCGCCGGCTCAGCTGATCGCGCCGATCGGCCTGAAGCGCCGAGGGGTCGGCGGGCTCAGCGCGGCGAGGCCGCGCTGCGCCGCACGAGGCGCGCCGAGGTGAGAAAGCCCGTGTGGGCGACCATGCGGTGGTCGGGACGGACCGAGCGCCCCTCGACGTGCCACGATCGCTGGAGCACCTCGACGGTCTCGGCGGCCGCGAAGCTGGAGCGATCGAGCGCCGCGCGCAGCTCGGCCGTCTGGTTGATCGTCGGCAGGTAGGCGAGCAGGATCCCGCCGGGGACGAGGACGTCCTCGGCGTGCGGAACGACTCGCCAGGGCTCGGGCAGATCGAGCAGGATGCGATCGAAGCCCTCCTCGGCGATGCCTTCGTAGACGTCGCGGGACTCGACCCGATAGGGCGCGTCCTCGCCCAAGAGCGCGGCGACGTTCGCCCGGGCGCGCTCGGCGAAGTCCTCTCGGATCTCATAGCCGCACACCTCGCAGCCGGCCCGCAGCGCCGCCATCGACAAGGCGCCGGAGCCGACCCCGGCCTCGAGCACCCGTGCTCCGGGGAACAGGTCGGCCGCCAGCAGGATCGCCCCGAGGTCCTTCGGGTAGATCACCTGGGCACCACGGGGCATCTTCACGATCAGGTCGCTGAGGGTCGGCCGGAAGACGAGGAACCGGCGCCCCTCCCCCTCGCCGCGGTGGGCGACGACCTCTCCGCCCGCCGGCCCCCCGATCACCTCGTCGTGTTCGATGATCCCCGAGTGCGTCTGGAAGCGGCCGCCGGGCTGCAGGCGGACGAGGTAGCGGCGCTCCTTCGGGTCGATCAACAGCACCCGCTCGCCGGCCACGAGGACGCCGCGGGGCGCCGCTGGTGCGCTCACTCGCTGGTCGCGGCCGCGTCCGCCCGGGCCTCGGTGCGGGCCTGCTTGCGGCGCTGGCGCCGAGTCGGGGGTGGTGGCAGGTGCCGGACGACGAGCGTCTCGCCGAGGGCCAGCTGTTCCCGGGCGGTCTTCGGCTTCTCGGGCCGCAGCGCGAGGTGGACGAGCACGGCTGCCAGGGCGAGCACCGCGTAGCGCGGGTCGCCGCCGATGGTGCGCTGCACAAAGCGCCGCATCGCGCGCATCGCGGCGGCGTCGAGGAAGCCGAACATCGGCTCAGACCCGGCGGATCTCGAGCACGGTGGCGCGACGCTTGCCGCGGCGGCGCCCGAGCAGGTAGCTCAGTAAGACGACGCACACGCCGGCGGCCCCGGCGATCGCGACGACGCTTGGGCTGGCCGCGCCCTTGGCCGACTCGGCCACCTCCGAGCGCACGGCGCGCAGGCGCTGCTCGATCTGGCCGAGCGAGATCTTCTCCCCGGAATCGGCCGTCGCGGATAGCCGATGGGCGAGCTGGAGTCCGATCATCGTGCTCCCTTCTCATCACCTTGCAACGGTGCTCGGCGCGGCGCGATCACCGGCTCGAGCCCTTCTTCTTGCCCAGCCCGATCGCCGCCGCAATGCCCAAGACGACGAGCGCCCCGATCGCCGTGAGCAGGTAGGGCACGAAGGTCAGGCTGCCCGAAAAGGTGCCCCCGGTCTCGCCTTGGATCACCCGCAGCACGCCGATCATGACGACGACGAGGCCGACGGCGAGCACGAAGGCCCCGGCGAGCGCGAGGCCGGCGCGCTTGGCGAGGCCCTTCAGGGGGCCGACCGTCTCCTGCAGCACGTAGCGCCACGCCAGCCGCGCCGTCTCGACCAGCTCGGCGCGTTCCGCGCCAAATGACAGTCGACTGGCGAAGCCACCTTGCCTGGTCCGAGCCACGCCGAGAGGCTAGTCGGCCCGCGCGGCGCGCCCGGCCGGGCACGATGGCCGACACTTGGGGGCCTCGCTGCTAACGTTCGCCCGTGCCTCAGCTCGTGGTCGCCATCCTCGTCGGCCTTGCCGTGAGCCAGGCGGCGCTCTTTTGCACGACGCTCTATTTACACCGTGGCGTCGCGCACCGAGCGGTGACCTACTCCCGGCCGGTCCAGTTCGCCTTTCGCTTCTTCATCTGGATGTCGACGGGCATCCGGCCCCGTCAGTGGGCGGCCGTCCACCGACGCCACCACGCCTTCACCGACGTCGAGGGCGATCCGCACTCCCCCCTGCTGCTGGGGTTTTGGAAGGTCCAGCTCGCGAACGCCGCCCTGTACCGCCGCTGCGCACGCGACGGCGAGACCGTCCAGCGCTACGCGAAGGACCTGCCGCCAGACCGCTTGGACCGCGCGCTGTTCGACCACGCGTTCATCGGGCTCGGCATCGGCATCGTGTTGTTGTGCATCTCTCTTGGCTGGGAGTACGGGCTGATCGCGGCGGCGGTCCACACCGTCAGCTACCTGATGCTGAACGGGGCGATCAACGCCATCGGCCACACCCTCGGGCGCCAGCGCTACGAGAACACCGCCCGGAACAACCAGTGGCTCGCCTTCCTCACTGCCGGCGAGGGGCTGCACAACAACCACCACGCCGCCCCGACCGCTGCCCGCCTCGCCCACGTCAAGGGCGAGCTCGACCCGGGCTGGTGGATCATCAACGGCCTGGCCCGGCTGCACGGCGCGACGGTCCGCCTGAGCGAGCCGAAGTTCAAGCCCTCGGCCGCCTTTGCGGGTGCGGCGAGCGGTGCCGCGGCGCCAAAGAGCCCCAGGACCGGCGCCTGAGCCCTCCCGACTGGCCGGTCCCCCTGGTCGCGCCCCTAGGATCGCATGAAAGCGCGACGCGTCGGTTGGTGAATGGCGCGGCGCGGATCTGGCGACCAAGAGGAGCGGCCCGTGACGCGTCTGCACGATCTCTACGAGCAGCAGGGCCAGAGCCCCTGGATCGACGACTTGAAGCGCAGCTACGTCGTCGCCGGGGGCCTGCAGCGCCTGATTGACCTTGGCATCCGGGGGGTGACATCGAACCCCACGATCATGGCGAAGGCGATCTCTGAGGGCAGCGACTACGACGAGCAGTTCTCCTCGCTGATCAAGGCCGGCGCCTCAATCGACGACGCCTACTGGGACATGGTCATCGCCGACATCAACGGCGCGCTCGACCTGTTCCGGCCGATGTACGACGAGTCGGGGGGCGCCGACGGCTTCGTCTCGCTCGAGGTCGCCCCGTCCCTCGCCCACGACAGCGCCGGCACCGCCGCGGCGGCCAAGGACCTGCACGAGCGGATCGACAAGCCCAACTTGTTCGTGAAGATCCCCGCCTCGCGCGAGGGGATCCCGGCGATCGAGGACACCATCGCCGCCGGCAAGAACGTCAATGTCACCTTGATCTTCTCCCTTGAGCGCTACGGCGCGGTAATCGAGGCGTACCTGAAGGGGCTGGAGCGCCTGGTCGCCGCTGGCGGGGATCCGAGCCGGGTCGCCTCGGTCGCCTCCTTTTTCGTCAGCCGGGTCGACACCGAGGTCGACCGGCGCCTCGAGGCCGTGCTCGCCGAGGGCGGGGCCGGCGCCAAGCGGGCCGCCGAGCTGCGCGGCAAGGCGGCCGTCGCCAACGCCAAGCTCGCCTACGCCCTGTTCGGCGAGCGCTTCGGCTCGCCGCGCTTCGCGGCGCTGGCCGCCAAGGGCGCCAAGGTGCAGCGACCGCTGTGGGCGTCGACCTCGACGAAGAACCCGGCCTACCCCGACCTGCTCTACGTCGACGGCCTCATCGGCCCCGACACGGTGAACACCATGCCGGGCGCCACCGTCGATGGCTTCTTGGACCACGGCACGCTCGCCCGCACGGTCGACACCGGCGTCGAGCAGGCCCGAGCCGACCTCGCCGGCCTCGCCGAGGTCGGCGTCGACCTGGACGACGTCACCCACACCCTCGAGGTCGAGGGGATCGCCGCCTTCACCAAGTCCTTCGACGACCTCATCGACCGCCTCAGCCAGAAGGCTGACGCGCTGTCGGCCAAGTGATGCCGGCCGCCGTCCTCGAGCCCGAGGACCTCTACCGCCGCCTGGTCGCCCGCGACGCCACGCTGTGGCCCGAGCACAACGTCTCGGCCAACCGCCTCGGCTGGCTCGAGGTGCCCCGGGAGATGGAACGCCAGGCCAAAGAGCTGGCGAGCTGGGCGCGCAACGTCGACCAGGACACCGTCGTCCTGCTCGGCATGGGCGGCTCGTCGCTCGGCCCCGAGGTCCTCGCCCAGATCCGCGACGCGTTCGGCCAGCGCGGCCGGCGCATCGTCGTGTGCGACACGACCGATCCGACCACGGTCGCCGCCGCGCCGATCGAGGACGCCTTCGTCCTCGTTTCCTCCAAGTCCGGCACGACCCTCGAGCCGAACGTGCTCTTCGCGGCCGCGCGGGCCCGCCTGAAGGACCCCAAGCGCTACGCCGTCATCACCGACCCTGGCACCCCGCTCGCCGGCGAGGCCGCCGAGCTCGGCGTCTACCGGCTCTTCACCAACCCGGCCGACATCGGCGGGCGCTACTCGGTGCTCTCGTACTTCGGCCTCGTCCCCGCCGCGCTCGCCGGCTACGACCTCGAAGAGCTTTGCGGCCGGGCGCTTGAGGTCAACGGCCCCGAGGCGGTCCAGATCGGCCTCGCGATGGCCGAGGCGGCCAAGGCCGGCCAGGACAAGGCGACCTTCGTGGTCCCCGCAGCCCAGCGCTCGCTCGGCCTGTGGCTTGAGCAGCTGGTCGCCGAGTCGACCGGAAAGCGCGACCGGGGCTGCGTGCCGGTGCCGACGAGTGACGACGAACGCGGCGAGGACCGCCACGTAATCCCCGTCGAGCTGTCGAGCGCCCACGAGCTCGGCGCGGTCTTCTACCGCTTCGAGCTCGCCACGGCGGCCGCCGGGCACGGGCTCGGCATCGATCCCTTCGACGAGCCCAATGTCGCTGAGTCCAAGGCGAATACCAACAAGGTGCTCGAGGACCTGCCGCTCCCCTCGCTGGCGTCGGTCGCGCCCGAGGCGGTCCGCCCGTGGCTCGAAGAGCAGGTGAAGCCGGGCGATTATGTCAGCATCCAGGCCTACCTTCCCTACGGCAGCGAGGACCAGCTCGAGCGGCTGCGCACGGCCGTACGCGACGCGCACGGGGGCATGGCGGTGACCGCCGGGTACGGCCCCCGCTTCTTGCACTCGACCGGCCAGCTGCACAAGGGCGGGCCCAATTCAGTCGTCGCGCTGCAGATCGTCGAGCGCAGCGCGCGCCCGTCGGTCGCCATCCCTGACAAGCCCTATGACTTCAACACCTTGATCGCCGCGCAGGCGATCGGCGACCACCAGAGCCTCGAGTCCCACGGTCGGCGCGTGCTGCGCGTCGCGCTCGACGACCTCGGCGAGCTCATCTCGGCGATCTGACCGACCGGCCGGCGGGACCCCCCGGCCGCTAGGGTCCCCCGGCGGGCCGGTTGGCCGCGCGCGGCACGCCGCGCCGTTGGATCACGGACGCCTCGAGGAGCAGCGCTCCTCGAGGAAGAGTCAGCCTCGAAGAAAACACAGGAGGAGCGCGATGCAGCTCGGCATGGTGGGACTGGGACGGATGGGCGCCAACATGACCCTCCGCCTGCTGCGGCGCGGCCACGACGTCGTCGGCTTCGACCTCGGCGAGGCGGCGCGCAAGCAGGTGGCGGACCAGGGCGCCCGCACGGCCGCCAGCCTCGAAGCGCTCGTCGCCGCGCTCGACGCCCCCCGCGCGATCTGGGTGATGGTGCCCGCCGGGGACCCGACCGACCAGACCATCGCCGCCCTCGGCGAGCTGCTCTCGACCGGCGACGTCGTGATCGACGGCGGCAACTCCAACTACAAGACGGCGGTCCCCTACGCCGAAGCGCTCGGCCGCAAGGGCGTCCAGTTCGTGGACGCGGGCACCTCCGGAGGGGTCTGGGGGCTGGAGAACGGCTACTGCTTGATGGTCGGCGGCGACAAGGAGGCGGTCGACAAGGTCGAGCCGGTGCTCGTCGACCTCGCCCCCGAGGGTGGCTACGCGCACGTCGGTCCGGTCGGTGCCGGGCACTTCGTGAAGATGGTGCACAACGGCATCGAGTATGGCCTCATGCAGGCCTATGCCGAGGGCTTCGAGCTGATGGGCGCCGCCAAGGAATTCGACCTCGACCTGCACCAGATCGCCGCGATCTGGCGCTACGGCTCGGTCGTGCGGTCGTGGCTGCTCGAGCTCGCCGAGCTCGCGCTCCGGCCGGACTCGGGCTTCGAGACGATCGAGCCATGGGTCGAGGACTCGGGCGAGGGACGCTGGACCATCCAAGAGGCGGTCGAGCGGGGCGTCCCCGCACCGGTGATGACCGAATCCCTCTACCGGCGCTTCGCGTCCCGCAACAACGGCGACTTCGCCAACCGCATCCTGGCGGCGCTGCGCAACCAGTTCGGCGGCCATGCTGTCGAGCGGACCCAGGCCGAGAAAGGCGCCAAGTGAGCCTCGCTCCCCCCCTCGACGACGCGCTGCAAGACGCCCTGGACCGGGCGGCGGACGAGGTGCCCAACACCCCCCAGCGCCGACCCGATCCGCTGGCGCTCGTCATCTTCGGCGCCTCTGGCGATCTCGCCTCCCGCAAGCTGCTGCCCGCCCTCGCCCGCCAGGCACGTCTTGGCAACCTCCCCGAGGGCTTCAGCGTCGTCGGCGTCGCGCGCAGCGTCATGGGCGACGATGGCTTCCGACAGCTCTGCCGGGGCGTCGAGGGCGCCGAGGACAACCCGCGCTGGGACCAGCTGGCCGGGCGCTTCCGCTACGTGGCCGGGGACTACGGCGACCCCGCGACCTTCGAGCAGCTCGCCTCGGTGCTCGCCGACCTCGACGTGAACTGCGGCACGGCGGGCAACCGCGTGTACTACCTCGCCACCAATCCCGACTTGTTCGGCACGGTCGCCCGGGGCCTCGCGGCGTTCAAGGCGAACGAGCCGGGGCCGGGCGGCAGCTTCGCTCGCCTTGTCGTCGAGAAGCCCTTCGGCGTCGACCTCCAAAGCGCCCAGCAGCTCGACCGGGAGCTGCACGAGTGCTTCCACGAGGAGCAGATCTTCCGCATCGACCACTACATGGGCAAAGAGACCGTCCAGAACGTCTTGGCGCTGCGCTTCGCCAACGCCATCTTCGAGCCGATCTGGAACCGCCGATACGTCGACCACGTCCAGGTCACCGTGGCCGAAGAGCTCGGGGTCGAGCACCGCGGCAACTTCTACGAGCACGCCGGGGCGCTGCGCGACATCGTGCAGAACCACGTCATGCAGGTCTTGGCGCTCACTTTGATGGAGCCGCCGGCGACCATGGAGGGCAACTCCATTCGCGACGAGAAGGTGAAGGTGCTGCGCTCGGTCGTGATCCCCGGCTCGGATCAAGAGGTGGACCGCGTCGTGCGCGCCCAATACGTGCGCGGCAAGGTCAAGGGCAACGAGCTGCCGGGATATCGCGAGGAGGAGGGCGTCGATCCCGCCTCGCTGACCGAGACCTACGTGGCGATGCAGCTCGCCGTCGACAATTGGCGCTGGGCCGGCGTGCCGATCTTCGTGCGCACCGGCAAGCGGCTCGTGCGCCGCGAGACCCAGGTGGTCATGGTCTTCCAGCGCCCCCCGCACCTCCCCTTCGCCGGCCAGCTGACCCGCGACCTGTCGACCGACGCGCTGGTGCTGCGGATCCAGCCCGACGAGGGCATCAGCCTGTGCTTTGGCGCCAAGGTGCCCGGGCCGAGCTTCACGGTGCGCACCGTCTCGATGGACTTCTCCTACAGCCAGGCCTTCCCCGGCGGCACGGCCGAGGCCTACGAGCGGCTGCTGCTCGACGCGATGACCGGCGACCCGATGCTGTTCATCCGCACCGACGAGGTCGAGCAGGCCTGGCAGATCGTCGCCCCGATCCAAGACGCCTTCGCCGAGGGGGAGCCGCCCCTCGCCCGCTACCCCGTCGGCACCTGGGGCCCGATCGAGGCCGACCGTCTCATCGAGAGCTCCAACCGCCAGTGGCGCAACCCGTGAGCCTCCCGCCGCTCAGCCTCGTCGAGGACGTGCCGAGCGCCTTCGCCGCGCTCGCCCACGCGGCCCTCCGCCGCCAGCGCACCCCCCGGTTCCGCCTCGCCTTCTCCGGCGGCAGCGCGGGCCGCGCCTGTTTGGAGGCCCTGGTCGCCACCGAGTTCGACTGGTCCCGCGTCGACTTCTTCCTCGTCGACGAGCGCTGCGTCCCGCCGGATCACCCCGACTCCAACGCCCGCTCGCTCGCCGAGGCGCTCGCCGAGACGCGCCTGCGCCTCTTCGGCTTCCACCCGATGTCGTGCACCACAGGCCCCGAGGCCTACGCCGCCGAGATCGCGGCGGCCGGCGGCGCCTTCGAGCTCATCCAGCTCGGCCTCGGCCCCGACGGCCACACGGCCTCGCTGTTCGCCCACTCGCCCGCGCTCGAGGCGCCAGCCGAGGTCCTCGTCGCCCGCAACGAGGACCCGAGCGGCAACAACGCCCACCCGCGCCTCACCTTGACCTATGGCGCGATCTCGCGGGGCGCCCTCGTCGTCATGACTGCGTTCGGCGCCGCCAAGCACGACGTCCTCGTCGCGCTGCACGAGGGCGCCGACCTGCCGGCCGCGCACGTCAAGGCGCCCGAGCGCTTGCTGCTCGTCGACCGCGAGGCCGCCGGCGACCTGCCGACGGTGCCGCTCGCCGTGCCCTTCGCGGACTGAGCCGGCCGGCGTGTCACGATGAGCAGCCGATGACCAAGGAACTCGAGCCGTCCGAGCAGGGCCGCCCCAGCGACGCACTCGTCGAAGAGCTGCTCGGCGAGCTCGGCGTGCGCAAGAACCGCGACCTCATCCGCCGCCTCGTCCTCTCGGCATTGCGCCTGGCCGGCGACGAGACCGATCGGCTCGACCTGAAGATCGTCGGCACCGCGCTCGCCGAGATGGGCGACGGCTTTCGGATGTTCGCCCCCTACCACGATGTCCCCAAGCTGACGATCTTCGGCTCGGCCCGCACGGCACCTTCCGACCAGCTCTATGGCCTGGCCCGCGAGCTCGCCCGCAAGATGGCCGATGCCGGCTGGATGGTCGTCACCGGCGCCGGCCCGGGGATCATGGCCGCAGGCAACGAGGGCGCCGGGCCCGAGATGGCGATCGGGGTCAACATCCGCCTGCCGTTCGAGACCGAACCGAACGCCTGGATCGCGAGCAACGAGAAGCTCGTCGACATGAAGTACTTCTTCACGAGGAAGCTCATGTTGATGAAAGAGTCCACGGGCTTCGCCTGCCTGCCGGGGGGTTTCGGCACGCTCGATGAAGCCTTTGAGCTGCTCACGCTACTCCAGACCGGCAAGGCCGAGCCGGCTCCGATCGTTCTCGTCGACGTCGCTGGCGGCGGGTACTGGCGCGGATGGGAGCGCTTTGTCGTCGACCAGGTCTATGGCCACAAGCTGGCGGATCCCGCCGACACCCACCTCTACCGCATCACCGACGACGTGGGCGAGGCCATCGAAGAGCTCCTCACCTTCCACCGCAACTACCACTCGCGCCGCTTCGTGGGCGAGCGGATGGTGATCCGGCTCCGCCACGCGCCGAGCGACGAGGACCTGGCGCGGCTGTCGGCGGATTTTGCCGACATCTGCTCGCCCCGGGGCATCTGGCGCACCGAGCCGCTCGCCGCCGAGCGCTCGAGCGGAGACCAACTCGAGCTGGCCCGGATCGCCCTCGAGTTCGACCGCACGCACCACGGCCGGCTCCGCCAGCTGATCGACGAGCTCAACCGCCTCGTGCCGAGCGAGGCCCCGACGGTGCCGCCGCCGGCGGGCGAGACGGGCACCTTCACCGGTGGCGAGGGCGAGACGACCGACGGCGAGGAGGGCCCCGAGGCCTGAGCGCAGGGCGCGACCACTCCACCTGGCGGGCCAGCCCGCTCCTTGCTCGCCTCCGGCCCTCCGAGCGACCCGGCCCCTCTCCGCAGTGGGCGCCGGGCGCCCACATGGGGCCGGCTCAGCGGATCGGCGGCACCCGGGCGAGCACCGTTGCCGCGTGGCGCACTCCCGCGGAAGCACACACGCTGGCGGGCCGGCCACCGTCGACGCTGCAGATCCCCGCGGCGAGGTAGTTGGCGTCGGCGACAAAGCTGGCCGCGCCGATCCGGCGACCGGCTGCCGTCGCCGGGGCGCGGATCGCCTTGGAGATGGCGACGATGTCGGTCTTGTCCTTGTTCAGCACGCCGCTTTCCACGACCGTTGCGAGGGCACTCGAAGTCCCCGCGACGACGTAGCGATTGGCGAGGTCCAAGAAGGGGATGCCGGGCGCGGCCCAGCGATTGGCGCCGAATCGCGACGCGGTGTTCGTCGCCGGGTCGCCGGCGTAGGTGGCAAAGAGCTTCTGCACCTGTTGGGGGACGCGCTGGAGCGGCTGGCCGAGGCGATCGGCCGCCTCGTAGGGGGTGAAGGCGACGTAGCGGCTCTGATAGGTGCTGTTGAGGAAGCTGAAGGTGGGGATGTTGCCGTCCTTGTCGCCAGAGGCGGTGACCCCGAGGCCGGAAAAGCGCCCAAAGCGCGCCAAGGCGGCGATGATCGCGTAGCGGTCCGCCGCGCAGTAGGGGCAGTACTCGGCGCCTTCGTAGACGAGGCGCGCCTTGCCGGACAGGCGGAGCGGCGGCTGGCCGGCGGTGATGGCGAAGGGCGCCGGCTCCCCGCTCGTGCCGATTCGGTCGTAGACGGCGCTCGGGATGCTCGTCAGCGCCTGTACCGCAGCCGCCGGGGCGGCCGCCGGGCTTCGGTCGGCGCCGGTGACGACCGGGCTCGAGCTGCCGGTCGCGCCCTCGAGCACGTTGATCAGCACGAGGACGAGCGCCACGACGACGACAGCAGCCACGACCATCCAGCCCGCCTGCCGGCTGCGCCGCGCCCGGGCCGTGTCGCCGGCCGGTGGCGCACTGCGCCGGGGTGCCACGGAAGCGGCAACGGCGGCCGGGCGGCGGGTGCCGCCTCGGGACTTGCGATTCTGCGCCATCGAGCCTCGCTTCCCGCCACGCCCAGTTCAGGATTAGTCGAGCGCGCCGATGCGCTCGCAGGGTCTTCTGTCACAATCCGCCCGGCGATCGCACCCGGTGCGCCACGGCGAGGGGACGCGGCGCCAGGCGCGGGGCGAACGGGCCAGAATGAGGCGGTGGTTGCCTTGGAGAGCGCCGTCGCGTCCAGCGTCGGCGCGCCCCTGCTCGAGGTCACTGGCCTCGTCGTGCGCTTTGGCCCGCTCGCCGTCTTGAACGGCGCCGACCTCGCGCTCCAAGGGGGTGAGATCCTCGGGCTCGTCGGGGAGAACGGCGCGGGCAAATCGACCCTCGTGCGCTGCATCGCCGGGGACCTGCAGCCCGCGGCGGGAGCCGTGCGCGTCGACGGCGCGGAGGTCACCGGGGACCCCGCGGCGGCCGCCCGGGCGGGGGTCACGGTCGTCTGGCAGGACCTGGCGCTGTGCGAGAACCTCGACGTCACCTCGAACCTGCTGCTCGGGCGGGAGGACGGCTTCTTTGCGAGCTCAGACTCCCGCCGGCACCGCCGCGCCCGGGCGATGCTCGAGGCGCTCAACGTCGCGCTCGATCCGACGACTCCCGTCCGCGCCCTGTCGGGTGGCCAGCGCCAGCTGCTCGCCATCGCCCGGGCGGTGCGCGACCGGCCCCGCCTCCTCGTCCTCGACGAGCCCACCGCCGCCCTCGGCCTCGGCGAATCCGCTGAGGTCGAGCGGCTCGTCCGCGCCCTCGCCGCCGAGGGCACGGCGGTCTTGATGATCTCCCACGACCTCGGCCAGATGTTCCGCATCCCGCACCGCCTCGTGATCATGCGCGGCGGGCGGCGAGTCGCCGAGGTGAACCCCGAGCGCGTCTACCCCGACGACGTGATCGCGTTGATGGGCGGACGGGCGGTCAGCGGCACGGCCCGCCACCAACTGAGCCGCCTGCAGCACCTGGTCGACGAGCTGACCACCGCCGATCGCTCGTCCAGCCTCACCTTGATCTGCTCGGCGCTCGGCGCCGCGCTCGGTGACGAGCGCCTCGCCATCCACCGACTCGACGGCGCCACGCTGACCTGCGCGGCGAGCCTCGGCCTCGCAACTCCCGTGCTCGAGGCCTTCGCCGAGCTCGACCTCGGCCCCGCCGGCGGACCGGCCGGGCTCGCCGCGGCGCGCGGCGAACCGGTGATCGACGAGGACGTCCGCTCGAGTCTGAGCTGGGCGCGCTTTGGCTGGCTCGCCAAGACCGCGGGCGTCGAGAGCTCCTGGGCCGTGCCGATCATGGGCCCCGACGGGCCGAGCGGGGCGATCACGGTGCTGCGCGCCACGGCGGGCCGGCCGGGGCGCGACGAGCTCGACCTCGTCACCTTGTACGCCGGCTACGCCGCCAGCGCTCTCGAGCGCGACCGGCTCTTTGGCGAGGTCACCTCGCGCAACCGCGTCCTCGAGACGATCCGCGAGGTGCTCGAGACCCTCGCCGGGCCGATCCTCGTCGCCGAGGGGCTGGCGATCGCGCTGCGGGCGCTGCGCGAGGGGCTCGGCGCCGACGAGGTCGTGCTCGCCACGGGGCTGCGCGAGGGCGGCGTGCTCGTGCGCAGCGCCACCTCGGCCCCTGGCGCCGGGCCGGACGAGCTGCTGCCGGCCGCGTCCCCCCGGGCCGTCGCGCTCGCCTCGGGCATGCTCGAGACGGCGGAGAGCGACGGCGCGGTGAACGTGCGCTTCGAGCACCCAGGAGACGGCGACGCCAGGGTCTTGTTGTCGACGCGCTTTTCGGCTCCAGCGGGGCCCGGCGCGCTCGTCGCCCGCCTCTCGGGCGAGGAGGTGCCCGAGACGGCAACCGCCCTGCTCGGCGATGCCGCGCACTGCTTGCGCCTCGCGCTCGAGCGCGAGGAGATCGGCATCGTCCAGCAAGAGGCCGAGGCGCTGCGGCGCTCGCGCCAGCTCCAGCGCGACTTCCTCTCTCGGCTGAGCCACGAGCTGCGCACTCCGCTCACCGCCATCCAGGGCTATGCCGAGACGCTGCTGCAGCCCGACATCACCTGGGACGGCGAATCGATCGCGCGCTTTTTGAGCCGGATGGCCTCCGAATCGGCGCGCCTTGGACGCCTCGTCGAGGACCTGTTGGACTTCTCCGCGCTCGAATCCGGCGTGCTGCGCCTACAGCGGGACTGGTGCGACCTCTGCTTGATCCTCGACGCGGCGCGTGCCTGCCTTGCTCCTGAGGCGGCCGCGCACGTCGCCATTGCGGCCGAGGGCGACGTGCCGGCGATCCTCGCCGACCACGACCGCCTCGAGCAGGTTTTCGTGAACCTGATGGACAACGCCATCCGCCACAACCCGCCCGGCACCACGGTCCGCGTCAGCGTCTCTTCGACGCCGGAGGAGGTGACGGTGTCGGTTGCCGACAACGGCACCGGCCTGCCCGACGCGGTGGCCCGGGCGCCCTTCGAGCCGGGGCGGCGCCATCGCTCGCCGAGCGCCGGCACCGGGCTCGGCCTGTCGATCGCGCGGGCGATCGTGGACGCGCACGAGGGCCGCATCGTTCCCGTCTCGAGTCGCGCCGGCACCTGCGTTCACATCACCTTGCCCGTCGAGGCCGCCGCGGCCCATGCCGAGGACGGCGGTGATGGCTGAGCGCGCGGCCGACGCCGGGCGCGCCACCCGGGCGCTTTTGATCGAGGACGACCCGAACATCGTCGACCTCATCCGCTCCAACTTGTCGGTGCGCGGCTTTGACACCGTGGTCTCGCCCGACGGCGAGCGCGCCCTGCAGCTGCTCGAGACCGAAGCGCCCGACATCGTCTTGTTAGACCTCACCCTGCCCGCCGTCGACGGCTTCGCGCTGTGCCGGGAGCTGCGCGAGCGCTCGTCGGTCGGCATCATCGTCGTCTCGGCGCGCGGCGGCGAGCGCGACAAGGTGACGGCGCTCAACATGGGCGCCGACGACTACCTCACCAAGCCCTTCAGCATCGAAGAGCTCCTCGCCCGCATCATGGCGACGCTGCGCCGCACCCGCGCCCAGAGCGCGCCCGCCCCCGCGCCCCAGCGCATCACCGCTGGGGAGCTCACGATCGACCTCGGCGCCCAGCTCGTCACGCGCGGCGGTGAGCCGGTCCACCTCACCCCCACCGAGTTCGCGTTGTTGCGTGAGCTCGCCACGAACCGGGGCAAGCTGCTCACCCACGCCCACCTGCTACGGCGCGTTTGGGGCCCGGGGTATGCGACTGAGACCGAGTACGTGCGGGTCTACGTCCGGCGCCTGCGCGCCAAGCTCGAGATGAGCGACGCCGCGCCGCTCATCGTCACCCAGCCGCGCTTTGGCTACTCCTTCGTCGCCGAGCGCGGCGAGCCGCTGCCGCCTGGAGGCGCGGACCGCTGACCGACCGGCGCGCGCGGACCCACGCGCGCGGACCGACGGGCGTTCATGGATTGTTAACGAGGCGGTCGAAATGTTGATGGAGCCGTTAACCGCGCGCTTCGTACCCTCGATGACGCAACAGCTCAGGCTGGTGAGGTCGGTCGGGGGAGCCGCCTATGCCCCCCTTCTGGCCGAGCCAGCACCACCTGGACCCAAAGGGGGGTACCACATGAAGTTCCAGAAGGCAGCCCGTGCGGTCACGCCGCTCGCCCTGTCGGCCGGCATGATCGCGGCAGGAGCCGGGGTCGCCGGCGCGAGCACCAAGACGCACGCCGGCGCCACGCCGGTCATCTCGGCCAGCTCGTTCAACCTGACCTTCTCGGTCATGGCCAAGCTCAAGCCGCTCGTGGCCAAGGGCAGCGGCAAGATCGCCGCCATCCTGCCCGACACGACGACGTCGGCTCGCTACACCGAGTTCGACGCCCCGTACCTGAAGGAGGCGTTCCTCAAGGCCGGCATGCCGGCCTCCGACTTCATCATCCAAAACGCCCAGGGCAGCGACGCCACCCAGTACGCCGACGCCCAGGCCGACATCACCCAGGGCGCCAAGGTCCTGCTCGTCGACCCCCTCGACTCGGGCGTCGGCGCCCGCATCGAGGCGTACGCGAAGAGCCACGGCGCTGCGGTGGTCGACTACGACCGCCTCACCTTGGGCGGCAGCCGCAGCTACTACGTCAGCTTCAACAACGTGCAGGTCGGCCGGCTGATCGGCCACGGCTTCGTCTCCTGCGTGGCGGCGTGGCACATCAAGCACCCCAACGCCCTCGTGATGCGCGGCGCGCCGACGGACAACAACGCGACGCTGTTCGCTGAGGGCTACATGTCGGTCCTCAACCCGCTCGTCAAGGCGCACAAGATCACCATCGTCGGCCAGCCGGCGGGGACCTGGACGCCCTCGGTCGCCCAGACCGAGTTCACCCAGCAGTTCACGGCGCACAAGAACATGAACAGCGCCGTGGTGCCGAACGACGAGAACGCGGCCCCGATCATCACCTGGCTGAAGAGCCAGCAGCACATCAAGCCGAAGACGTTCCCGATCACCGGTCAGGACGCCACGCTGGTCGGCCTGCAGAACATCCTCACCGGCTACCAGTGCGGCACCGTCTACAAGCCGATCTACCTGGAGGCCCAGGCCGCGGCCGCCCTTGGCATCTACCTGCGGGCCGGGGTCACCCCGCCCAAGGCGCTCGCCAACGGCACCACGATGGACACCCAGGAGCACAAGGCGGTCCCCTCGGTGCTGCTGACCCCGGAGTGGGTGACCACGAAGAACATGAAGGCGACGATCCTCAAGGACAAGTTCGTCCCCGCCAAGCAGCTGTGCGCCGGCCCCTACGCCGCGGCGTGCAAGGCTGCAGGCATCTGATCGTGACCCTTCGCAACCCCTCGGAGGTTGTGCTTTGACCACCGACGCCATGCAGGGCGCCCGGGCCGCTTCGGCGGCCCGGGCGCCCGGCGGCGCGTCCGCCCCGGCGACGCCGGTCGGAGAGCCGCTCTTGCAGCTGCGCGCCATCAACAAGAGCTTCGGCTCGGTGCGCGCGTTGAGCGACATCACCATGGAGGTCCCCGCCGGCCAGGTCACCGCGCTGGTCGGGGACAACGGGGCGGGCAAATCGACCCTGATCAAGGCGATCGCCGGGATCGCTCCCCCCGACCACGGCGAGATCTACTGGAAGGGCAAGCCCGTCCGGATCCACACGCCCCGCGACGCCAGCGCGCTCGGGATCGCGACGGTCTTCCAGGACCTCGCGCTCTGCGACAACCTCGACATCGTCCAGAACCTCTACCTCGGGCGCGAGCGGCTGCGGGCGCGGACCTTGGACGAGAACACGATGGAGCTCGGCGCGAAGCAGGCCCTCGCCGACCTCTCGGTGGTCACGGTGCGCTCGATCCGCCAGCTCGTGGCCTCCCTCTCCGGCGGCCAGCGCCAGGCCGTCGCGGTCGCCAAGGCCGTGATGGGCAACGCCGAGCTCGTCATCATGGACGAGCCCACCGCCGCCCTCGGCGTCACCCAGACCGCCCAGGTGCTCGCGCTCATCAAGCGCCTCGCCGAGCGCGGCATCGCCGTCCTCGTCATCAGCCACAACCTGCGCGACGTCTTCGAGGTCGCCGACCGGATCGCCGTCCTCTACCTCGGCCGGCTCGCCGGGGAGGGCCCGATCGCTGAGTTCGACACCCAGAACACCGTCGAGATGATCACCACCGGCGCCGCGACGCCCCGCAGCGCCGCCAACAGCGCCGCGCCCAGCACGGACGACGCAAAGGACCACTGAGCGATGTCATCAACCCTTCGTCCCGGCGAGCCCACCGTCGCCCCGGCCGCCGCACCAAGCAGCGGCGCGGCGAGCGAGGTGATCGAGGAGCTCACGGCCTCTGATGCGCTCGTCGCCGAGACCTTTTCTGAGTACGTCGGCGGCTGGTGGAAGCGCGTGCGCGCCGGCCAGAGCGGGATCTTGCCGGTCCTCGCCGGCCTCGTCCTCCTGGTCATCATCTTCCAGGTCCTCAACTCGAACTTCTTGACCGCAGCCAACCTGACGAACCTCATGACCCAGGGCGCGCCCTACATCCTGCTCGGGATGGCCGAGGTCTTCGTCTTGCTGCTCGGCGAGATCGACCTGTCGATCGGCTACGTGGCGGGCATCTCGGCCACGGTCACCTTGGAGCTCGCCGCCTATCCCCACCCCGAGCCGTGGTGGGTGGCGATCCTCGCCGGCCTGGCGGCAGCGGCGTTCTTGGGCCTGGTCCAGGGCACGCTCATCACCCGGCTCGGCCTGCCCTCTTTCGTTGTCACCCTGGGCGGCCTGCTCGGCTTCGAGGGCCTGATGCTCTTCCTGCTCGAGAACAACTCGGTGGCGAGCGGCGGCACCGTCGGGATCACGAACAACATCCTCTCCGACGTCGTCAACGGCAACCTCGACCCCGCCGTCGGCTGGATCGCGATGATCGCCGTGGTGGCGATCGCCGGCTTTTTCTTCTGGCGCCGTGACTTCCTGCGCCGCCGCGCCGGGCTCGCCGCCCCGCCGGCCGCTCTCACCTACCTAAAGATCGCCGCCATGGCGGCGGCCGGGATCGTCGTGGTGTGGATCTGCAACACCAACCGCGGCCGCATCAGCACCCTCGAGGGGGTGCCGTGGGTGGTGCCGATCACCTTGGTGATCCTCGTCGGCTGGACCTTCCTGCTCGGCCGCACCCGCTATGGCCGCTACATCTACGCGATCGGCGGCAACGCCGAGGCGGCCCGGCGCGCCGGCATCAGCCTCGGGCGGATCCGCACGATCGCCTTCGTCCTCACCGCGATGACCGCCGGCGCCGCCGGCATCGTCTACGCCTCCCAGCTCGGCTCGATCTCGAACGGCATGGACGGCGGCACCCTCGTCCTCGACGCCGTCGCCGCCGCCGTCATCGGCGGCACCAGCCTGTTCGGCGGGCGCGGCAAGATGCTGCACGCCCTCATCGGCGGGATCATCATCGCCGCGATCGCGAACGGCATGGGCCTGCTCGGCCTGTCCGCCGCGGCGCAGTACATGATCACGGCGCTGGTGCTGGTCGCGGCGGTGACCGTCGATGCGCTGAGCCGCCGGGGCGCGACCTCGACCCGCTGAGGAGGCGCCGCTCGGCGCTGCCGCCCTCCCCCACCGGGCGCCCCGCGGCCGGCCTAGGTGGCCGGCTCGGGGGCGTCCTGGCGTCCGAAGTCGTCCTCGAGGCGGATGATGTCGTCCTCGCCGAAGTACTCCCCGTGCTGCACCTCGACGAAGACGAGGTCATCGTCCGAGTGGTTGCCGATGCGGTGGCAGGTACCGACGGGGACATCGACCGTGTCGCCGGCGCGCACCGCGGACTCGACGCCATCGAGGACGACATAGCCCTCCCCGCGGACGATGAACCAGTGCTCGGAGCGCCGCAGGTGCCGCTGGTAGCTGAGGCGGCGGCCCGGTCGCACCACGATCTCTTTCACCTTGTGGTCGGGCGCGTCCTCGAGAACCGTGTAGCAGCCCCAGGGACGTTCGTCGTGCTCGCGCTCCATGGCCACATCATTGCGCGTCGCGACCGGGTGCCCAAACCGGCCACACGAATTCAGCGCCCGAGGATCTGGACGGCGCGCACCAGCGCGTTGCGCACCCGCGCGAGGCGCCGCTCGGCCTCGGGGCGCTGCTGCGCGCCCTCCGCCAGCGCCTCGCGAAGGATCGCCATCGACAGCTCATCGACCCGTTCGATCAGCGCTTCGAGCGAGCTCGCCAGCTCGGCGAGCTCGGCGAGATGGGTGGGCTCGGAGCCCGACTCGCCCCAGCGCGTGGCGTGCTCGGCGCCGACGGCGTCGTCGACCTCGGGGGGCTCAGGACGAAGCGGCACGCGCAAAGGCTAGCGCCCCGCCCCCACCGCGCCGGGGAGGCCGCGGCGCGCTCCCCGCGCGGGCGCGCGCTCGCGCGGGCGCGTCGGCCCGTCGAAGCCCTCCGGCACGACGATCAGGCGAGCGCCACGCTGTTCGGCACGAGCGGAGCCGGCAGCTCGCTCGAGCGGGCGAGGTAGCGATCCACCCCGGCGGCAGCCGAGCGGCCCTCGGCGATCGCCCAGACGACGAGGGACTGGCCCCGGGCGGCGTCGCCGCAGGCGAAGACGCCCGGCACGCTCGTCATGTACTGCCCGTCCACCGATAGGTTGCCCCGCGCGGTGCGGGCACAGCCGAGCTCGTCGACAAGGCCCTCGTGCTCTGGGCCGAGGAAGCCGAGCGCGAGCAGCACGAGGTCGCACTCGAGCTCGAGCGCGCGCCCGGGGACCGGGCGCAGCACCCGTTTGCCATCCTCCTCGACGAAGGCGACCTCCTCGGCGCGAAGGGCGCGCACCGCGCCGTGCTCGTCGGCCACGAGCTCGCTCGTCGACAGCGAGTAGCGGCGCTGGCCGCCCTCTTCGTGCGCCGCGGAGCTGCGCAAGATCACCGGCCAGGTCGGCCACGGGTTGTCGGCCGCCCGGCTGGCCGGCGGCTCGGGCAGGATCTCGAGCTGGTGCACCTCGATCGCCCCCTGGCGGTGCACCGTGCCGAGGCAGTCGGCGCCGGTGTCGCCACCGCCGATGATGACCACCCGCTTGCCCTGGGCGGTGATCGGCGCCGCCGCGATCGTCCCCTCACCGGCCAGGTTGGCGCCGCGCAGGTACTGCATCGCGAAGTGCACACCGGCGAACTCGCGGCCGGGCACGGGCAGGTCGCGCGGCCGCGTCGAGCCGGTGGCGAGGACGACGGCGTCGAAGCTGGCGCGCAGCTCGGCCGTCGAGAGCACGCTGGCGCCGCTCGCCGCCGCCTCCGCCAGCGGACCGAGCGGCGACGCGCCGACCGCCACGCCGGTGCGGAACTCGGTCCCCTCGGCGCGCATCTGCTCGAGGCGCTGGTCGATGACGTGCTTTTCGAGCTTGAACTCCGGGACGCCGTAGCGCAAGAGGCCGCCCAGGCGCTCGGCCCGCTCGAAGACGACGACGCGGTGCCCGGCGCGCGTCAGCTGCTGCGCGCAGGCGAGCCCGGCCGGGCCCGAGCCGACGACCGCGACCGACTTGCCGGTCGACTCGCTCGCCAGCACCGGCTCGAGGCCCCGCGCCCGCGTCCAGTCGGCGAGCTCCAGCTCGACCTGCTTGATCAGCACCGGCTCGTCGGCGATGCCGAGCACGCAGCTGCCCTCGCACGGCGCCGGGCACAGCCGGCCGGTGAACTCGGGGAAGTTGTTCGTCGCAAACAGGCGCTCTGCGGCGGGGCCGAAGTGGTCACGACGCACGAGGTCGTTCCACTCCGGGATCAAGTTCCCAAGGGGACAGCCCTCGTGGCAGAAGGGGATGCCGCAGTCCATGCAGCGCGCGGCCTGGACCCTCAGCTTGTCGTGGGGGAAGGAGAGGTAGACCTCTTGCCAGTCGCCGAGGCGCTCGGCGACTGGCCGGCGCGTCGGGCCCTCCCGGTGGTATTTGAGAAAGCCGCGCGGATCAGCCATTGACCGCCGCCATGATCGCCTGCTCCACGGGGATTCCCTTCTCATCGGCCGATGCCATCGCCTCGAGCACCCGGCGGTAGTCGCGGGGCATCACCTTCACGAATGCCGCCAGCCCGGCCGCCCCGGCGCCGGCGATGCGGCGGGCGAGCGCCGAGTCGGTGAGCTCGACGTGCCGGGCGAGCAGCCCGGCGATCCACTCGAGGTCGTCGGCGCCGGGGACCTCGAGGTCGACGAGCGCTCGGTTGACCCGCCCGCCCACCGTGTCGTGCGGGTCATAGAGGTAGGCGACGCCTCCAGACATCCCCGCCGCGAAGTTGCGCCCGATGCGCCCGAGCACCACGACCCGGCCGCCGGTCATGTACTCACAGCCGTGATCGCCCACTCCCTCGACCACCGCCGTGGCGCCCGAGTTGCGCACGCAGAAGCGCTCGCCGACGACACCGGAGACGAAGAGCTCGCCCCCGGTCGCGCCATAGCCACAGACGTTCCCGGCGATCACGTTCTCCTCGGCGGCAAAGCACGAGCCTGCCGGCGGGCGCAGGACCACGCGGCCCCCCGACAGTCCCTTTCCGACGTAGTCGTTGGCGTCGCCCGACAGCACGACCTCGACCCCGCGGGGCAAAAACGCGCCGAGGCTCTGGCCGGCCGAGCCCTCGAGGCGGATCCGGATCGTGGCGTCGGGCAGGCCGTCTGCGCCATAGCGCCGGGTCACCTCCGAGCCGAGCATCGTCGCCACGGTCCGGTTGACGTTCCTTACCTTGCCCTCGATCAGCACCGGCTTCGCGTCCTCGAGGGCAGGGGTCGCCTGCTGGATGAGCCAGTTGTCGAGCGCCGCCTCGAGGCCGTGGTCCTGGTCGCGCACCTTGCGGTAGGAAGAGGGGTGGATCGAGCCGTCGGGCGGCGCGAGCAGCGGTGCGAGGTCGAGGCCCTCCGCCTTGTAGTGCGCGATCGCCGGGGCGACCTCGAGGCTCTCGACGTGGCCCACGGCCTCGTCGATCGAGCGGTAGCCGAGCGCCGCGAGGTACTCGCGCACCTCCTCGGCGATGAAGGTGAAGAAGTTCTCGACGAACTCGGGCTTGCCGGTGAAGCGCTTGCGCAGCTCGGGGTTCTGGGTGGCGATGCCCACTGGGCACGTGTCGAGATGGCAGACCCGCATCATCACGCAGCCCGAGACGACGAGCGGCGCCGTCGCGAAGCCGAACTCCTCGGCGCCGAGCAGCGCCGCGATCACGACGTCTCGCCCGGTCTTGATCTGCCCGTCGACCTGGACGACGATCCGGTCGCGCAGGCCGTTGCGCAGCAGCGTCTGCTGGGTCTCGGCCAGGCCGAGCTCCCAGGGCGTGCCGGCGTGCTTGAGCGAGGTGAGCGGCGCCGCACCGGTCCCTCCGTCGTGGCCGGAGATCAGCACGACATCGGCGTGCGCCTTGGCGACGCCCGCCGCGACCGTGCCGACGCCGACCTCAGAGACCAGCTTCACGTTGATGCGCGCCGCGGGGTTGGCGTTCTTTAGGTCGTGGATCAGCTGGGCCAGGTCCTCGATCGAGTAGATGTCGTGGTGCGGCGGCGGCGAGATCAGGCCGACGCCGGGCGTCGAGTACCGGGTGGCGGCGATCCAGGGGTAGACCTTGTTGCCCGGCAGCTGGCCGCCCTCGCCGGGCTTGGCGCCCTGGGCCATCTTGATCTGGATGTCGTCGGCGTTGACGAGGTAGTGGCTCGTCACCCCGAAGCGCCCCGAGGCCACCTGCTTGATGGCGCTGCGGCGCGAGTCGCCGTTGGCCTCGGGGACGAAGCGCTCGGGGTTCTCGCCGCCCTCGCCGGTGTTCGATTTCCCGCCGAGGCGGTTCATCGCGATCGCGAGCGTCTCGTGCGCCTCGGCCGAGATCGAGCCGTAGGACATCGCGCCGGTCGCGAAGCGGGTGATGATTGCGCTCGCCGGCTCGACCTCGTCGAGCGGCACCGGCCGGCGGGGCGCGTCCGTCCCGCTGCGCAGCCGGAGCAGCCCGCGCAAGGTGGCGAGCTGGCTCGACTGCTCGTCGACGAGGCGGGTGTACTCCCGAAAGACATCGGCGCGCTTCGCGCGCGTGGCGTGCTGGAGCTTGAAGACCGTCTTCGGGTTGAACAGGTGGTACTCGCCCTCGCGGCGCCACTGGTACTCCCCGCCGACCTCAAGCTCGCGGTGCGCGTGCTCGGCCTCGCGCGTCGTCCAGGCAAAGGCGTGGCGCGTGATCACCTCGTTCGCCAAGACGTCGAGGCCGACCCCAGACAGCTTGCTCGTCGTGCCCGAGAAGTACCGGTCGACGACCTCGCGGTCCAGTCCGACCGCCTCGAAGACCTGCGCCCCGGTGTAGGAGGCGATCGTCGAGATCCCCATCTTCGACATCACCTTCAAGACGCCCTTGGAGGCGGCCTTGACGTAGTTGCGGACCGCCTTGTGCTCGCTGATCCCCTCGATCTCGCCGCTGCGCACGAGGTCGGCCACCGACTCGAGGGCGAGGTAGGGGTTGACCGCGGCGGCGCCGTAGCCGATCAAAAGCGCCAGGTGGTGCACCTCGCGCACGTCCCCGGCCTCGACGACGAGGCCGACGCGCGTGCGCGCCCGGGCGCGCACGAGATGGTGGTGGACGGCCGAGACCAGCAGCAGCGACGGGATCGGCGCGAGCTCGGGGCTCGAGTGGCGGTCCGAGAGAATGATCAAGTTGGCGCCGTCTGCGATCGCCGCCAGGACCTCCTCGCCGATGCGCTCGAGCGCGGCGGCGAGCGCCGCGCCCCCACCCGCGGCCTCGAAGACCCCGTCGATGGCAAAGGAGCGGAACGCCGGGTCCTCGCCGTGCTCGTTGACGTAGACGAGCTTGCCGAGCTCGTGGTTGTCGAGCACGGGATAGGGCAGGGTGATCTGGCGGCACGAGTGCGGCCCGGGGGCGAGCAGGTTGGCCTCGGGGCCGATCGTCGCCGACAGCGAGGTCACGAGCTCCTCGCGGATCGCGTCGAGTGGCGGGTTGGTGACCTGCGCGAAGCGCTGGGTGAAGTAGTCGAACAGCAGCCGCGGCCGCTTGGACAGCACGGCGATCGGCGTGTCGGAGCCCATCGAGCCGACCGGCTCCTCGCCGTTCTTCGCCATCGGCGCGACGAGGACCCGCAGCTCCTCATTGCTCAGGCCGAACAGTCGCTGGTGGCGCACGAGCGAGCCGTGCTGGGGCACGAGGATCTCCCGGGGCGGCAGGTCCTCGAGGCGCGTCATGCCCGCCTCCAGCCACTTGCCGTAGGGCTGGCCGCCAGAAAGGCTCGCCTTGACCTCCTCGTCGGAGATGATCCGGCCCTCCTCGGTGTCGACGAGGAACATCCGCCCCGGTTGCAGACGGCCCTTCTCGACGATCGAGCTGGGCGGGAGGTCGAGCACGCCGACCTCAGAGGCCAGGACGACGAGGCCCTCCTCGCTCACCCAGTAGCGCGCGGGGCGCAAGCCGTTGCGGTCGAGCACCGCCCCGATCAACCGGCCGTCGGTGAAACAGACCGCCGCCGGGCCGTCCCAGGGCTCCATCAGACAGCTGTGATAGGCGTAGAAGTCGCGCCGCGCCGGGTCCATCTCGGCGTGGTTCTCCCACGCCTCGGGGATCATCATCAACACGGCGTGGGGCAGCGAGCGCCCTGCCAGGTGCAACAGCTCGAGCACCTGGTCAAAGGAGGCCGAGTCGCTCTCGCCCTCCGACAGCACGGGCAGCAGGCGCTCGATCCCGCCAGGGAACCGGTCGCTTTGCAGCAGGGCCTCGCGCGCCCGCATCCAGTTGCGGTTCCCGGCCACGGTGTTGATCTCGCCGTTGTGGGCGACGTAGCGGTAGGGGTGCGCGAGCGGCCAGGAGGGGAAGGTGTTGGTGGAAAAGCGCGAGTGCACGAGCGCCAGCGCGCTCGCCACGCGCTCGTCGGCGAGGTCGGGGAAGAAGTCGCGCAGCTGGTCGGTGGCGAGCATCCCCTTGTAGACGATCGTCCGGCACGACAGCGAGGGGAAGTAGGCGTCGATCTCGCTGTGCTCGACGCGCTTTCGCACCGCGTAGGCCAGCCGCTCGAGCTCGATGCCGGTCGCGCCCGCGGCGGGCCCGGCCGGGTCGGGGGCGAGGAAGCACTGCACAAAGCGCGGCGCCACCTCCACCGCGGCGCGCCCCGCGCGCTCGAGCACCACCGGGACGTCGCGCCAGGCCAGCACGCGCAGGTGCTCCCCCGCCGCGATCTCCTCGATGCCGGCGCGCGCGGCGCGAAAGGCCGCCTCGTCGACGGGGAGATAGACCATCCCGGCCGCGTACCCGCCCGCTTCGGGCAGGTCTGCCGCCACGACCTCGGAGAAGAAGCGATGGGGCAGCTGCAACAAGATCCCCGCACCGTCCCCGGTCTCAGGATCAGCCCCGAAGGCGCCGCGGTGCGCCAGGTTCTCGAGCGCGCGCAGCGCCAAGTCGACGATCTCGTGGCTCGGGCCTCGGCGCAGATCAGCGACGAAGGCGACGCCGCAGGCGTCGTGCTCAAAGCGCGCGTCGTACAGACCGGTTCCTGGTGACAGCTGGGCCATCGCGTCCCTCTTTGGTCGTTGGGGCGCACGGGACGACGTTGGCCCGGCGAGAAGAGTTTACCCGGCGTTCATCGGCGCGGGCGAACCGCGCCCGACGGGCGCCGCCCCATTTGGGCTGACCGGTCCCCCACCCGCCTGCCCAAGAGAGGTCGCGGGCGATCCCGGTGCCGCAGCGATCGCCTCCTGTCACCAGGCAAGCCGCGCCCGGGATGCCCACCACGCGCGCCCGGGCCACCTCACCACCAGGGCGAGAGGAAGCTCCGCCCGCCGTGCGGCATCGATTGCCGCGCTGGGCTCAGCCGGGATCGAGCGAGCGCTCCCCCTGGTCGCTCACGTGCTCGGACCAGCCCTTTCCATCCCAGTAGCGCTGCTCGTGACGGCCGCTCGGGTCCGGATACCACCCCGCGGGCGGCAGCGCCGCCGGCGGCGGATGCGAGCTCCCGAGGCCGAAGCGGTCGGCCGGAGGCGTCTCACTCAGGCTCTCGACCACCGGCGGCGCGTCGCTCGGGCGCCGGCGCGGCCTGGTCGTGAAGAGCGCGATCGCGAAGACCACCAAGATGATCGGGAAGCAGAAGACGAGGAGTGACCAGGCCCACGGCGGCAGGCCCCAGGGTGCCACGCCGTAGCGGGCGCGGTGCTGGGCGGCCGCGCCGTAGGCGAAGAACGCCAAGAGCACGATGATCGCGAAGGCGATCCCCAACACCGCATCGCTCGTGCCTGCCAGCCCGAGCGATGCCGTCACCATGCTGATCGTACCCGCTGGCAGGCACGCCATTCCGCCGCCAGCACGACCTACGATGACGCCGATGACGCCCCCGGTCGCCCTCACCATCGCCGGGGTCGACTCCGGCGGCGGCGCCGGGGTTGCGGCAGACCTGCGCACCTTTGCGGCCCACGGCGTCTTCGGCGCGCTCGCCGTCAGCGCGCTGACCGCCCAGGACACCACCGGCGTGCACGGCATCCAGCTCGCCGAGCCGGGCTTTTTCGCCCTGCAGATCGACACGGTGCTCGGCGACCTGCGCGTCGGCGCTACCAAGACCGGGATGCTGGCGAACGCCGAGCTGATCGCCGTGGTCGCCGAGCGCGCCCGAACGGGGGCGCTCGGCCCACTCGTCGTCGACCCGGTCATGGTGGCGACCTCGGGCTCGCGCCTGTTTTCCGGCGACGCCGTCGCCGCCTACCGCCAGCTGATCGCCCACGCCGCCGTGGTGACCCCGAACCTCGCCGAGGCCGAGGCGCTGACGGGCCATCGGGTCGCCACCTTGACAGAGATGCGCGTCGCTGCACGCGAGATCGTCGCCCTCGGGGCGCAGTGCTGCGTCGTGAAGGGCGGCCACCTCCCCGGCGATCAGGTCGTCGACGTCTGCCTCGAGGGCGGCGAGGAGACGGTCCTGTCCACCCCGCGCCTTGCCAGCAAGAACCTGCACGGCACGGGCTGCACGCTGTCTTCGGCGATCGCCGCGAACCTCGCCCGCGGCGCCGGTCTCCACGACGCCATCCGGGGCGCCAAGGCCTACGTCGCGACGGCGATCGAACGGGCCGCCGACTGGCGGCTCGGGGCCGGGCCCGGGCCCCTCGACCACTTCGGTCCGCTGCCTTCGAGCGTGCTCGGCCAATGAACCCCGCTCAGGACGCGGCGACCTCGAGCCGGCTCGGGGCGCCCAAGGCGACGAGGGCGTCGGGGATGGCGACCGCGCCGTTGAGGTCCTGGAAGGTCTCGAGCAGCGCGATCAGCCAGCGGGCAGTCATCGCCGTGCCGTTCAGCGTGTGGGGGTGGCGGAGCTCCTTGTTCTCGCGCACCCGGGTGCCGAGGCGGCGCGCCTGGTAGTCGGTCGTGTTCGAGCACGAACTGATCTCGCGGTAGCGCTCCTGGCTCGGGATCCACGCCTCGATGTCGTACTTCTTGGCGGCGGGCGCGCCGAGGTCGCCGGCCGCGATGTTCACGACGCGGTAGGTGAGGCCGAGGTCGCGCGCCAGGCCCTCCTCGATGGCGAGCAGCGCCTCATGCTCGTCGACCGAGCACTCGGGAAGGGTCCAGACGAACATCTCGACCTTGTCGAACTGGTGCACCCGGAACACGCCGCGCGTGTCCCGCCCCGCGGCGCCGGCTTCACGCCGAAAGTTCGTCGAGTAGCCGGCGTAGCGCAACGGGAGGTCCTCGCCAAGCAGGATCTCGCCCTGGTGGTAACCGGCGAGGGCGACCTCGGAGGTCCCGGTCAGATAGAGCCCGTCGGGCTCGACCCGGTACAGGTTCGACTCCTCGGTCGGCAAGAACCCGGTGCCGTACATCGCCTCCTCGCGCACGAGCACGGGCGGCAGCATCGGCACGAAGCCGGCGCGCACCACCCGGTCGAGCGCCATGCGGTATAGCGCCAGCTCGACGAGCGCCACCGCCCCGACGCGGTAGGCAAAGCGCGAGCCGGAAAGGCGCGCCCCGCGCTCGACGTCGAAGCCACCGAGCGCCAAATGGTCCCGCACCGGGAAGTCGAACGACGGCCGCTCGCCCACCAGGCGCACGACCGTCCCCTCGTCCTCGCCACCGTCGGGCACCGACGCATCGGGCGGGTTCGGCACGAGGCCCAAGAAGCGGTCACGCTCGGCCCGGCGCTGCTCGAGCTCCTCCTCGGCCACCCGCAGCTGCGCCTTCACCTCGGCGAGCTCTTGGAGCTGAGCCGCGTCGGGCTTGCCCTTCAGCTTCGTCCTCGCTCGCAGCCCCTCGACCACCGACGTCACCTGACGCCAGGCCTCGTCGGCGGCGAGCAGCGCGTCAAAGGACGCCGCGCCACCTTTTCGCGCGACGGCAGCCCGGAACGCCTCGGGATCCTGGCGCGCCGCGCGGACGTCGATCAGCGCCGGCCTCCTCGGCGCCGGTTGCGCGAGGGCGGACGGCTGACGCCGTTGCGCCCCGCCGGGCCACGCCCGCCCGCGGCCGCCTGCCGGCCGTTGTCGGCCCCGGCAGGTGGCGGATCGCCTACTGGCGCTGGGCGTGCCGCCGCGCCGCTCGGGCGCAGCCGGCCCGGCGACGCACCCTGGCGCGCCGTGCGGTCGCGCACGGGGCGCTGGATGCCGCCCTCGGGGGTGAGGATGCCCGCCGCGATGTCCGCCGGGCTCAGCAAGAGGCGGTCGCCACCGCGCTGGGCGAGGCGCTCGCGCACCGTCCGCCAGCGTGGCTCGCGCTCTTTCATCATCGACACCAGCGGCGCGGCGATGAAGATCGAGGAGTACGCCCCGCTCGTGAGCCCGATCAATAGCGCGAAGCCGAAGTACTCGAGCGTCGTGGCGCCGAGGATCTCCGCACCGAGGATCAGCACGGCGAGGATCGGCAAGATCGCTACCAGCGAGGTGTTGATCGAGCGCGCCAACGTCTGGTTCATCGACAAGTTGACGAGGTCGGAGATCGTCAGCTTGTTGCTCGGGCCGAGCTGGCGCACGTTGTCCCGGACGCGGTCGAAGACGACGATCGTGTCATAGAGGGAGTAGCCGAGGATCGTCAAGACGGCGACGACCGTGTCCGGGCTGACCTCGAGGCCGCTCAGGGAGTAGATCCCGATGACGACGAGGACGTCGTGGGCGACGGCGATGATCGCGGCCAACGCCATGCGCCACTCGAAGAAGATCGAGATGTAGATCGCCACCAAGATGAAGAAGACGATCAGCGCCTCGATCGCCTTCTTGGTGATCTCGCTCCCCCACGAGGGCCCGATCGAGGTGATGCTGACCGATTCCGGGCCGGTGTGCGTCAGCTTGCCGAGCGCCTTGGCGACCTCGTCTTGGAGCTTGTTCGTCGCCGCGGCGTTGCCGGAGGTGGCGAGCTTGGCCGAGACCTCGATCGTGGCGTTCGAGCCCAAGCCGAGCTCGGTGATCGTGGCGCCGCCGAGGCCGTACGGGGTGACGGCGTTCCGGGCGTCGTTGACCGCGGTCGTCGAGCTGACGTGCAGCGTCTTGGACGGCACGGTCCAGGAGGTCCCGCCGACGAAGTCGATGCTCAAGTTGAGCCCCCGCACCCCGAGCGAGATCACCCCGGCGAGCAGGATGATCCCCGAGATCGTGAACCACAGCCGGCGCCGACGCACGAAGTCGAAGTGCGTGCGGCCGAGGTAGAGGCGCCGGAAGGCCGAGAGGTGCCGCTCGCCCGAGGCGGGCGTGGCGTCCAAGGCGGCGAGGCGCTCCTCGGTGCTCTCCTCTGGCGCCGCGGGCGGCACGGCTGCCGCGCGGCGCAGCCGCGGCGCCGCCAGGGCCGGCGCCTCGAGCAGGTCCTCGGCGTCCCCCACCGGTGCCGCGGCGACCTCCGGATCGCCAGCCGCCGCGTCGTCTGGGCTCACGCGCCCGCCGGAGCGGTCATCGCCGTGCTGGTCGGTGCTCGCGCCGATCTCGGGCGCGCCGATCTCGGGCGCGTCGAGCACGTCGTCGGCCTCGTCCAACGCCTCGCGCTCGCCGACGAGCTCAGGGGCGTCGTCGACGAAGGCGTCGGAGGCAGCGCGACCGACAGGGGCCTGCTCCTCCTCCGGCAGGCCGGCGGCCTCCTCGGCGGGCGCCTGAGGGGCGCCGGCGTCCTCCGCGCGGCGCGCCGATCCAGGACGGATGCGCTCGGGGCTCATGCCGCCACCTCACCGTTCGCCCCGCGGGCGAGGCCCCGGGCCACACCGAGGTGACGCGCCTCGGTGAAGATGCGGTTCCGTCCGAGCAGGATCACCAAGGGTCGGGTGAAGACGTACGCGGTCACCACATCCACCAGAGTCGACAAGCCGAGCATGAAGGCGAAGCCGCGGACCGAGCCCACCGAGAGCAGCCAGAGGACGAGGGCGCCGATGAAGGACACCGCGTCCGCCGACAGGATCGTGCGGTAGGCGCTCTTGAAGCCACGGTCCACCGAGGCACGCACCGAACGTCCGGCGCGGACCTCGTCTTTCAGGCGTTCGAAGTACACGATGTAGGAGTCGACGGTGATGCCCACCGAGACGATGAGTCCCGTCACCCCCGACAGGTCCAAGGTGAGGCCGATCGAGGACTGGCCGAGCATCGCGATCAGCCCGTAGAGGAAGGCGGCGGTGGTCACGAGGCCGAGCACGACGACGATGCCGAGCGCTCGGTAGTAAAAGATCGTGTAGAGCATGACGAGGACGAGGCCCACGAGCCCCGCCAATAGGCCCGCTCGCAGCGAGGACTTGCCGAGCGAGGGCGAGACGGTCTGCACGTTCAGCTGGCGCAGATTGACCGGCAGCGAACCGTAGGAGAGCTCGGTCGCCAGCTGGTTCGCGCTCGCCTGGGTGAAGCTGCCCGAGATCTGCACGCCGGTCGGGAAGGACGAGGCGTTGATCGAGGGCGCCGAGACGATCTTGCCGTCGAGGTCGTTGGCGAGCAGGCGCTGGTAGTTCTTGGCGGCGATGTTGTCGAAGATGCCCGCGCCCTTGGAGGTCAAGGTCACTTCGACCACCCACTGGTTGGCGTTGGTGAGCGCGGCGTACGCCGACTTGACGATCGTGCCGGTGGCCTCGACGGGGCCGAGCACATAGCGCGGCGCGAAGCCGCCGCCCGAGGCGAAGATCACGTTCTGGTGGGCGTACTTGGCGTCTTTCGACGAGGGCGTCGAGGGATAGCTCGCGTACTGGGGATCGGCCGCGTAGGCCGGCGGGACCTCGTACTGACCCCCGTTGAGGTTGGGGTTGAAGTACGACGCGCTGTACACGTACGGCCCGCTCGGTGCCGGGGGCACCTTATAGGTGGTCCCCTTCTTGCCGGTGTAGGCGGGTGCGCCGCCGAGCACCGGGCGGAAGTAGAGCTGGGCGGTCGTCCCGAGGGTGCGGAGCACCTTTTGGGGATCCTTCTCGCCCGGGATCTGGACGACGACGTTGCCCCCCTGGGACTGCACGGTCGAGCCCGTCACGCCAATGCCCTGCGCCCGCAGGTTCATGATGTTCACCACCTCGGTCAAGGTGGCGTTGTCGACGTGGCGCGTCGGCTGGTAGACGACCGACAGGCCGCCTTGCAGGTCAAGGCCGAGCTTGGGGGACCAGCCGGCGCCGATTGCGCCGGCGAGCACTCCAAAGCAGGCGAGACATGCAATGAGCACGCTCGCCAGCAGGCGGCGGTTCACCTATGCCTGCCCTCCGCTCAAGGGCTCGTCCCCGCTCCTTACCGGCTCGGGCGTCGAGCCGTTGCTGCTCGCCAGGCCCTCATGGGCCGGCTCGGTCCAGTGGTCCGAGTCCTGCGCGGACTGCCAGGCCACCCCACCAGCGGGCGCCTCGTCCGCCTCGACGGCATCCGAGGCCTCGTCGCTCTCGTCAGCCTCAGGGGCGACGACCGGGTCGACGCGGCGGGCGATCGCCTGGTTCATGACCTCGATCACGGTCCCGGGGGCGATCTCGATCTGGATGCGGTCGCCGTCCTTGCCGCGCACGGTGCCGTAGATCCCGGACTTGGTGACGACCTCGTCGTCCACCTCGAACTGGTTCTGCTGGCTCATCTGCGCCTTCATCTTGCGCCGCTGAGGCGCGATAAAGAGGAAGTAGGCACCCACCACCACGATCAACAAGATGAAGATCACCGGCGAGCCGGAGGTCGTGGGCTTCTTGGACGAGGCCGCCGCGAGCACGCCGCCGCTCAGGGCAGCGACATGAGCAAGGGCCGGGAAGGAAAGAGGCATGGTCGACCAGTCGTGTGTTGGACAGTGCAGCTCGCCATGGTAGCCGCCGACCACCAGGCCGACTCACCGCGGCATCACTTTCCGCCTTCTGGGGTAAACAGGCGCGCCCCGTCGTCGTCCCCCTCGTCGTGCTCGGGCACCTCGGGCGGCTCGAGGCCGAGGTGCGCGTAGGCCCGCGACGTCGGCACACGACCCCGCGGGGTGCGCTGGATCAGGCCCTCACGCAGCAGGTAGGGCTCATAGACGTCCTCGAGCGTCTCGGGCTCCTCGCCGAGGCTGACGGCCAGGCTGGTCAGGCCGACCGGCTGTCCGGCAAAGCGCACGCACAGCGTCTCGAGCAGGCGGCGGTCCTGACGATCGAGGCCGAGGGCGTCCACCCCGAACAGCTCACAGCCCTCCCGGGCCGCCTCAGCGGTGATCTCCCCGGTCCCGCGCACCTCGACGAAGTCGCGCACGCGGCGCAACAGGCGGATGGCGAGCCGGGGCGTGCCCCTGGCGCGCCGGGCGATCTCGCTCGCGCCGGCCGTGCTGCAGGCGACCTCCAACAGCCGGGCGCTGCGCGCGACGATCCGCTCGAGCTCGGCGAGCTCGTAGTGCTCGAGCCGGGCGACGAAACCGAAGCGATCCCGCAGCGGCCCGGTCACGAGCCCGGTGCGGGTCGTCGCGCCGACCAGCGTGAAGTGCGGCAGATCAAGGCGAACCGATCGGGCGCTCGGCCCCTTGCCGATCATGATGTCGATGACGAAGTCCTCCATCGCCGGGTACAAGATCTCCTCGACCGATCGGCTGAGCCGGTGGATCTCGTCGATGAAGAGCACGTCACCGTGCTCGAGCCCCGCCAGGATCGCCGCCAGGTCTCCCCCGCGCCCAAGCGCCGGGCCCGAGGTGACCCGCAGCGACGCCCCCATCTCGGCGGCCACGATGCCGGCGAGCGTCGTCTTGCCGAGCCCCGGCGGACCGGCGAACAGGAGGTGGTCGACGCTCTGGCCCCGCCGCCGTGCCGCCTCGAGGACGATCTCGAGGTGCTCGCGCAGCGCGCGCTGGCCGACGAACTCGGCGAGCAGGCGCGGCCGGATCCCCGCCTCGAGCGCCTCCTCGTTCGCTTCGCTCGTCAGCCCGAGGGGGCTGCGGCGCCGCTGGGCGCCGGGGCTCGCGCCTGACCCGCTCGCCACCGCTGCGTCCGCGAGCAGCTCCTCGCGCGGGCTCACCGGCGGGGCGCGAGCTCGCGCAGCGCGGCACGCAGCATCGCCTCGATCCCCCCTTCGAACTCCTCCTCGAAGCCCTCGAGCACGCTGCGGACCTCGTCGCGCCCATAGCCAAGGGCAGCGAGCGCCTCGCCGACCTCGCCGCGTGCCCCGACGAGGGCCGGTGTTGCGGCGCCGCTGCGCGCCGCGCTCGGCACGGCGAGCGCAGCAAAGCGCGGCCCGAGCTCCACGAGCAGGCGCTGAGCCGTCTTCTTGCCGACCCCGGGGACGAGGCAGAGCGCGTCAAGATCGCCATCGGCGACCACCGCGGCGAGCGCGTCGGGGCGATGCACCGACAAGACGGCGATGGCGAGCGCCGGACCGACGCCGTGCGCCCCGATCAACAGCTCGAAGCAACGGCGCTCGGGTGGATCCGCGAAGCCATACAGGGTGATCGCGCCCTCGCGCACATGGGTGTGGACGGCGAGCGACACGTCACGGCCGATGGGCCGAAGCTCCCCCGCCAGCCGGCTGCCGACGGTGACCCGGTAACCGACACCACCGACCTCGACCACGCACTCGGCGCTGTGCTCGCTGCCCGGCTCGAGCTCGGTGAGGATGCCGCGCAGCGATCCGATCATCGCCCACCTGCCAGCGTGCTCAGACCGCGAGCTTCGAGGCGCAAGGCGACTCGGGAGGTCGCGAGGTGGCAGAGCGCGAGCGCCAGGGCGTCGGCGGCGTCGGCAGGGCGCGGCGGACCTGCCAGGCCGAGCAGCTCGGCCACCATGCGCTGCACCTGCTCCTTGCTGGCGGCGCCGTAGCCGGCCACGGCGAGCTTCACCTCGTTCGCGCTGTACTCGACCACCGGGATGGCAGCCTCGGCGGCACAGCACAGGGCGATCCCGCTCGCCTGGCCGACCGACATCGCCGTGCGGGCGTTCGTCTGGAACAGCACGCGCTCGACGACCACGGCGCTCGGCGCGAGCTCGGCGATCAGGCTGCAGAGCTCGCGCCGCAGCTCGGCGAGGCGCTCGGGCACCGGGGCGTCCCGATCGGTCGTCACGACGCCTGCGGCGATCGCCTGCTGCTCGCCGCGCGACGAGCGCACGCAGCCATAGCCACAGCGGGTGAGGCCAGGATCGACACCGAGCACAAACACGCGTTCGATGCTAGGCGCGCCCCCGCCGCCGAGCGCGGATACTCAGACCTCGAGCGCCTCGAGCACCTTGTCGGGGATGTCGAAGTTGGACGAGACGTTTTGCACGTCGTCGTGGTCCTCGAGCAGCTCGATGAGGCGCAGCACCTTGCGCGCCCCGTTCTCGTCGCCGATCTCGATCGTGGTCGACGGGACGTACTGCAGCTCGGCGTTGTCGATCGCGATCCCTGCCTCCTCGAGCGCGCCGCGCAGGCCCTGGAGGTCACTCGGCGCGCACAACAGCATCCACAGCTCGTCGAGGTCCCGGATGTCCTCGGCGCCCGCGTCCAACCCGACCGTCATGAGCTCGTCCTCGGCGACGCTCTTTGGCACGGTGATGACGCCCTTGCGGTCGAACTGCCACGACACGGCGCCGGGCTCGGCCATCGAGCCGCCGTTGCGCGAGAAGATCGCCCGAACCTCGGCCCCGGTGCGGTTGCGGTTGTCCGTGAGGCACTCGACGAGCACGGCGACGCCCTCTGGGGCGTAGCCCTCGTAGTTGACCGCCTCGTAGCGCACACCTTCGAGCTCGCCCGTGCCGCGCTTGACGGCGCGCTCCAGCGTGTCCATCGGCACCGAGGCGTCCCGCGCCTTTTGGAACATGGTCCGCAGCGTGGCGTTGGCCGTCAGGTCGCCGCCGCCCTCGCGTGCAGCAACCTCGACCTGGCGGATCAGCTTGGCGAACAACTTGCCGCGCGCCTTGTCCTTGGCTGCCTTTTGATGCTTGGTGGTCGCCCACTTGGAATGGCCGGACACTACGGCTCCCTCTTTCGGTTCTCTTGCTCGTCTTTTGTGTCGCGCCCGCGCTCGTCCGCGCCGGCGGGAGGCTACAGCTCGTTGAGCGCCGCGACCCGCAGCTCGAGATCGAGCCGGCCGGGGATCGGGGTGCGCGGCTCGGCCTCGCCGAGCGGGGCGATCCACCAGCTCGCGGTCGCCCGCCGGGCGACCGCGTCGAGCCCAGCCGGGCGGGTCGTCGCCCCCGCGAGCTTGCCGAGCGCGGCCGCCAGCGCCGGTGGATAGCGGGTCACCCGCGCTCCTCCGAGATCCGCGAGCACCTCGCGGTCCTCGCCCGAGAAGTGCGCGACCATCCGGGCGGCGGCGTCGCTCACGAGCAGCAGCGCGCCCGAGGCGATCGTCGCCAGCGCCGCCCGGGCGGGATCGCCCCGCTTCAAGTGCGCGAGCTCGTGGGCCACCACGGCTTCGAGCTCCATCCGATCGAGCGCGTCGAGCAGGCCGCTCGTGCAGCACAGCACGGGCGCGTTCGGTCCGCCCACGACCACCGCGTTGCACGCCGGATCGGCGAGGACGCGGATCTCGGGCATGCTCACGCCGATCGCCACGCACAGGCCCTCGACCAGGTTGACGAGCCGCGGCTCGCGCTCGGGGTCCGCCGGCCGCCCCGGAATCCGCGCCGCGAGGCGCGCCGGGGCCCCGCCGAGGTAGTCGAGCACCGCGAGTAAGAGGCCGAGCGCGAGGAGCACGACGCCGATGGCGAGCAGGCCGATCCCAGCGAGCACCGCGCCGAGCACGACCAACACCGGCGCCGCCGTGATCGCCGCAATGGCGCTCGCGGGGGGGCGACCAAGCCCAGCAACCGACTCGGCAGGCGGCAGCGTGACGCGCGGCAGCACCCGGTCGCTGCGCCGCGACGCGCTCGCCGGCGGACGTCGCCGCGCCGGGCCACCCCCGCGACGCGACCCGCCGTTGCGGCGAACCGTTCCCTTCGTGCTGGACATCTCCTGCAGTCTACGAGCCAGCCGGCACGTTCCGGGAACCCGGCGCGAGCAGCTCCTGGTAGCGGGCGCGATAGCTGGTCGCCTGGGCGGTGAAGGAGGCGCCCGCCGCCCGCTCGCGCCCGGCGCGCGCCAGCTCAGCGCGCCTGGAGGCGTCGTCGAGCAGTGCCGCGAGCGACCGGGCGAGCGCGTCAGGGTCGCCAGCTGGAAAAAAGTGGGCCGCCTCCCCCGCCGCCTCGCGATGGCCGGGCAGGTCCGAGGCAAGCACCGGCACCCCGGCCGCCATCGCCTCGAGCAGTACGACCCCGAAGGACTCCCCGCCGCGCGAGGGTGCGACGACGACCTCTGCCCGGGCGAGCTCACCGGCGAGTTCGGCGTCGTCCAGGCGGCCCGAGAACGCGATGCGCGCCTCTCCGGCCGCCGCAGCACGAAGCGCCGCCGCCTCCGGGCCGTCCCCCACGATCCGCAGCTCGCGCACCGCCGGGCAGTCGCGCACCGCCGCGATGAGATCGGCGACTCCCTTTCGCGGCTCGAGGCGTCCGAAGAAGAGCACCCGGCCGCGCTGCGCGTCGCGCCGACTCGCTCCAACGCGCGCCGCGTCGACGGAGTTGCCGACAACGGCGACACCGTGGGCGCGCGCGCCGAGGACGGCGACCAGGGTGGCCCTCGCCGCCTCCGAGACCGCCACCGCCCCGCCGAGACGCGCATACAGCGGCGCCAGGACCGGTCGCGCCGCGCGGTAGATGGCGTCGGCTCCGGCGCGATGAAAGGTCCCGAGCACCGGGCAGCGCGCCAACAGCACCGCGGCGGGTCCAAGGAGGGGGGCGAAGGGCTCGTGCACGTGGCAGAGCTCGGGCGCGAAGCGAAGCAGCGCTCGGCGTAACGCTGCGACGCTCGAGGGGCCGAGCGCGAGCGGCGCCATCGAACCGTTCGCCGCCAGCGAACGGCTCGTGCCCAACCGCTCGAGGCGCACGGCGCCCGACGCGACCTCGAGCGGCGCCCGGTGCGCCGGGTCACCAGGGCCGAGTACGACGACCGCGTCACCCGCCGCGGCCAGCGCGCCGGCCAGGCCAACCACCTGGTTGCGGACCCCGCCGGCCTGGTCGAGGTCGTAGGGGCAGACGAGCGCGACGCGCATCAGCGCCGCTTGGCCCGCCGGTCGGCGGCGCTTTGGACCGAAGGCCAGTTCGGCTGGAAGACGTGCCACTGCTCGGGGTGGCGCCGGATCAACGCCTCGAGCTCGTGCGCGAGCGCCTGGGTGATGCGCTCGGCGTCCTCGCGCAACCGCCCGCGGCGCTCGACCACAAGCGGCGGGCAGACGATCGCGCGGTGCCGCCGGCCGGGCGCCTCCAAGACGGCGCAGGGCAGCAGCGCCGCACCGGTACGCAAGGCGAGGACGGCCGGGCCCGCGGGCAACCGGGTTCGCTCGCCGAAGAACTCCACCTCGAGGCCGTCGCCTGCGACGTCGCGGTCCGACAGCAGCGCCACGGCGCCGCCCGCGCGCAAGATCGTGGTGAGCTCGGTGGCGATGTGCGGATTGAGCGCCAGCACCTCGATCCCGAGCGCCCGGCGCCCGGCGACGAACCAGTCAAAGAGCGCCTCGGGCTGGAGGCGCTCGGCGACCGCCGTGAGGGGAACGCCGACGCTCGCCGACCACATGCCGCCGACCTCCCAGGTCCCGACGTGGGGCAGCGCCAAGATGACGCCCTTTTGCTCCTTAGCGGCCTGGAAGAGATGCTCGCTGCCCTCGATGCTCCAGCTGCGCTCGAACATCTCGAGGTCCCCGGGACGCAGCCGCGCCGCCTCGGCCCAGTAGCGGCCGTAGGCGACATAGGCGCGACGCACCGTATGGGCGAGCTTTGCCGGCGAGATGTCCTTGCCGAGGACGTGGGCGAGGTTGTCGGCCACGACGCCGCGCTGGGCACGGTCGAGCATGCCGGCGAGCAGCCCGAGGTTGCCGCCGAGCACGAGCGCCGCGGGGCGCGGCAGGGCGCGGAACAGCGCCGCTCCGAGACGGTAGCGGGCGTACGCGCCGCGATCGGTCGGCGCCGCGCCGTGCTCGGACGCGCGAGATGGTCGGCCCTCCACCGCCACGTGCGTGCCTGCGACCTATCGGTCGGTGGTGACGCGCCGACGCAGGGCGCGCACGCTGCGCTCCCGCCCCGGTCGCTTGGCTGGCGTCGCCTCGACCCCAAAGGCCGTGCGGACCCGCATCGACAACGGCGTGCTCACCCGGCGAGCCCGCCGGGCGCGACGGCGCGCGGCGCGCTCGTGGTCGTGCGCACCGGCCTCGCGCAGCATCCGCCAGCGCGACTCCATGCGCACCGGGCTGCCGAAGCGGTGCAGCGGCGCCGGCACGCCGCTTGCCTGGCGCCAGACCCGCCGGAAGCGCCCGACCGCCGTGGCGATGCAGAGCGCGAGCAGCAGCCACAGCAAGGGCACGAGGACGATGTGGAACAAGAGGGCGGCGCTGAGCAAGATCAGGCGCTCGGCCCGCTCCATCAGCCCACCCTTGGCGTTGAAGCCGAGCGACTCCGCCTTGGCCCGCTGGTAGGAGATCAGGCTCGAGACCCCGAGGATCGCCAGCGGCAAGAGCGCGAGGCGGGGGTCGGGTCGGTCGAGCAGGTACCAGGCGACGCCACCGAAGATCAAGAAGTCCGAGAGGCGGTCGGCGACCGAGTCGAAGAACGCGCCCCGCGGCGAGCTCGACTGCCCCGCCTTGGCGACGGCCCCGTCGAGGGCGTCCATCAAGCCGCCGACGGTGATCAAGGCGACACCCACGTAGAGGTGGCCGGTGCCCACGGTGACCGCCGTCGCGGCGGCGATGAGCACGCCGACGATGGTCACCATGTCAGCCGTCACGCCGACGCGCGCGAGCCGTTGGCCGACCTGCAGCCGTCGCCACCACGCAAGGGTCGCGGGAGCCGCGGCCTCCAGGGGCGCTCGGTTGGTGCGACCGCGCCGGCCGTCGATCATCCGCCCTCCTCGGTTCGGAGTACCACCAGGGTACCGGACCGAGGAGCACCGGGAGAAGCGTTGCTCACATCGGCCAGGCGGCGAGCAGCTTGTCGAAGCTCACCCCGAGCGGCTCGGGCAGGACCCGAGCGTCCGCGACCGTGGTCATGAAGTTCGTGTCGCCCTGCCAGCGCGGCAGCACATGCAGGTGGAGGTGACCAGGGATCCCCGCGCCGGCGGCCTTGCCGAGGTTCGCCCCGAGGTTGACCCCGTCGGGCCGGTACGCCTGGCGCACCGCGCGCACCGCGCGGCGCCCCGTCGACCAGATCGCGTCCGCCTCCTCCTCGCGCAGCTCCTCGAGCTCCCCGCAGTGCCGTCTCGGCAGCACGAGGACGTGGCCGGAGGTGTAGGGGTAGGCATTCAGGACGACCGCCGAGAGCTCGTCGGCAAAGAGAAGATGGCGCGACGCGTCCGGCGCGCGCTCTTCGAGGATCCAGCAAAAGACGCAGGCCACCGGGTCGGCCGGCACGCCCTCTGGCCGCTCGGTGGTCTCTTCGCCCGACAGGTACGGCGAGCGCCACCCTGCCCACAGGTGCCCGAGGCCGGTCATCGCTCGGGCACGGCCTCGGGCGCGCCATGCGCCGCCACCTCGGCGGCGAGGCGCTCGGCGAAGTCGGCAAGCGCCACGTTGCGCTCGGGCGACTCCGCTCCCCGGGCGTTGACGCCGATCGTCCCGCTCGTGACGTCGTCGTCGCCGACGACGAGGAGGTAGGGCACCTTCTCCAGGCGGCCCCGGCGCACCCGGGCACCGAGGGGCTCGGCGGCAGGGTCCACCTCGACGCGCCGGCCCTGCCGCTTGAGCTCGGCGGCCACCTCCTCGGCGTAGGCCAGATGGTCGTCGCGCACCGGCAGCACCTTGACCTGCACCGGGGCGAGCCAGGTGGGGAACGCCCCGGCGTAGTGCTCGACGAGGACCGCCAAGAAGCGCTCGACCGAGCCGAAGAGCGCGCGGTGGATCATGATCGGCTGGTGGCGCCCGTTGTCGGCGCCGACGTAGCTGAGGCCGAAGCGCTGGGGCAGCTGGAAGTCCACCTGGATGGTGGACATCTGCCAGCTGCGGCCGATCGCGTCCCTCGCCTGCACCGAGATCTTCGGACCGTAAAAGGCACCCCCGCCCTCGTCCAAGACGAGCTCAAGGCCCATCTGGCGCCCGACCGAATCGAGCGCCGCGGTCGCCTCGGCCCACTCCTCGTCCGTGCCGACCGACTTGCCCTCCGGCCGCGTCGAGAGCTCGAGGTAGAAGTCGGCCAGGCCGAAGTCGGACAGCAGATCGAGCACGAAGCGCAGCAGCTGTTCGAGCTCGCCCGCCATCTGCTCGCGGGCACAGAAGATGTGCGCGTCGTCCATGGTCAAGCCGCGCACCCGAGTCAAGCCGTGGATCGCGCCCGACAGCTCGTAGCGGTAGACGCTGCCAAACTCGAACAGCCGCAGCGGCAGCTCGCGATAGGAGCGCTGCCGGCTCTTGTAGATCAAGATGTGGAACGGGCAGTTCATCGGCTTGACGTAGTAGCGCTGCCCGCCGTCGAGCTCCATCGGCGGGAACATCCCGTCCGCATACCAGTCCAGATGCCCCGACACCTCGAACAGGTCGGCCTTGGTCACATGGGGCGTGTAAACGAACTCGTAGCCCGCGGCGGCGTGGCGCTCGCGGGAGTAGTCCTCCATCAAGCGGCGGATGAGGCCACCTTTTGGATGGAACACGGCGAGCCCCGAACCGATCTCCTCAGGGAAGGAGAACAGGTCGAGCTCGGCGCCAAGGCGGCGGTGGTCGCGCCGCTCGGCCTCTTGCATCCGGTGCAGGTAGCTCTTCAGCTCGTCGTCGGACTCCCACGCCGTGCCGTAGATGCGCTGCAGCTGCGGGCGCTTCTCGTCGCCGCGCCAGTACGCACCAGCCACGCGCAGCAGCTTGAAGTGACCGAGACGATCGGTCGAGGGCACGTGCGGCCCGCGGCACAAGTCGACGAACGCGTCGCTGTTGCGGTAGATGGTCACGACCGCCGGGTCGCTCGAGGTCTCCGCGGATAGCTCCGCGTCGACCTTGGCTGCCCCGGCTGCCGCCGAGGCGACCTGCTCGATGATCTCGCGTTTGAAGGGCTGGTCCGCGAAGAGCTCGAGGCCCTCGGCGATCCCGTGCTCTTCACGCGCGAAGGGCTGGGACGCCGCGATGATGCGGCGCATCTCCGCCTCGATGCGCGCCAGGTCCTCGTCGTGGAAGTGCACGCCCCCAGGCAGCTCGAAGTCGTAGTAGAAGCCGTCGTTGATCGCCGGACCGATCGCGTAGCGGGCGCCGGGCCACAGCGAGCAGACGGCCTGGGCCATCACGTGCGCCGTCGAGTGGCGCAGCACGTCGCGCCCTTCGGGGGTGTTCGCCGTGATGATCCGCACCGCGGCGCCGTCGGCGAGCGGCCGGGTGAGGTCGACGAGCTGCCCGTCGACCTCGGCGGCGACCGCTGCCTTGGCGAGGCGCGCCCCGATCGTCTTGGCGAGGTCGAGCGCGCTTGCGCCACGCGGCAACGTGCGCGTGGAGCCGTCGGGAAGCTGCGCGCTGATCTCGTCGGTAACCGGAGCGGACATGACGCCGAGCCTAGTAAAGGCTCGGCGTGGCCCCGCAGCGTGCGCTGCTAGAGCTCGACGCCGAGCAGGCCCGCCGCAAGGCTCACGCCATGTCCCGCCGCCGCCTCCTCGTCGAGGATCGCCAAGGCGCCGGGGGTGTCGAGGTCCACGTCGAGACGTTCGCGCACCTGCTCGAGCCCGGCCTCCCCCCGACCGGCGCGCCGCCAGGCCGCAAGGCGCGCCTCGGCTTGCTCGAGGAGCGCCGGCGTGTAGCTCCAGCTCGTGCGGTAGTGCTGACCCAAGACGCACAGGCGCACGGCCGCGGCCTCGTGCTCTTTCAGCAGATCCCGGACGAACACGAGATTCCCGAGCGATTTCGACATCTTCTCGCCATCAAGACAGACCATGCCCACGTGCATCCAGTGCCGCACGAACACCTCGCCCGTCGCCGCCTCTGACTGGGCTGCCTCGCACTCGTGGTGGGGGAAGATCAGGTCCGCCCCTCCCCCGTGCAGGTCGATCGTCGCGCCGAGCTCGCGCATCGCGAGCGCCGAGCACTCGATGTGCCAGCCCGGCCGCCCTGGGCCCCAGAGCGAAGGCCACGACGGCTCGTCGGCAAGCGAAGGCTGCCAGAGGACGAAGTCGAGCGGGTCGTCCTTGTTCGGATCGTCGGGGTTACCACCACGCTCGGCGGCAAGCGCCAGCATCTCGGCGCCATCGAGATGGCTGAGCTCACCAAAGCGCGGGAAGCTCGAGGCGTCGAAGTACACGCTCTCGCCGGCGCGGTAGGCATAGCCCGCCTCGAGCACCTTGGCGATGAAGCCCAAGATGTCGGAGATCGCCGAGGTGGCTCGCGGCTCGGACCAGGCGGGCAGCAGCCCGAGGGCGCGCATCTGCTCGGAGAAGGTCGCGATCTCCTCGGCAGCAAGATCGAGGTAGTGCACCCCGAGCTCGCGGGCCTTGCGCAAGATGTCGTCGTCGACGTCGGTGATGTTGCGCACACAGCGCGTCTCATGACCGAGGTCGCGCAAGCGGCGCTGGAGCACGTCGTAGGCGAGGTAGGTGGCGGCGTGACCGAGATGCGCCGAGTCATAGGGCGTGATGCCGCACGTGTACATCGTCACCACCCGGCCCGGCGAGAAGGGCACGACCGCCTGGCGCGCCGTGTCGTAGAGCGACAGGGCCATCCTCAGTGCTCCGCGTCGATGCCGGTGAGGCGGAGCGAGGCGTGCGCCTTGTAACGCCGGTTGACGTTCAAGAGCACCGCCGTCAGGGTCTCGAGCGCGTTCGCCGACGCCAGCGAGCCCGCGTCGAGGCCGCGCAGGCCATCGATCTGGTCGGTCACGGCGATCGTCGTCTCGGCCGCCTCGCGGTCGTCCGCACAGACGAGCACGTCGGCCTCGACCGCCACAGACAGGTCGGCGAGCGGGCCGGCCGGCAGGTGGTGAAAGGCTGCCGCGACCCGCGCCTCGGGCAGCACGGCCTGCAACGTCGCGGCGAGCGAGCCGCGCACCGGCACGAGCGCGTGGAACTCGGTGCCAAAGCGTGCCAGCGCATTGACCATCGACACGACGACCTTGCCCGACAACGCGCTGCGCAGCTCCCGCGCCGTCGCGATCGCTCCATCCCACGGCGTCGCCACGACCACCAGCTCTGCCGATGCGGCGGCTTCGTTGCTGGCGCCCGTCACCCCACTCAGACCCTGGGCCGCGAGCGCCGCTGCGGCCTCGGCGGCGCGCGCTTCGGCTCGTGAGCCGAGCACGACCTCGAAGCCGGCCGCCGCCAGCCGCGTGCCAAGACCCCGACCGGCCGGGCCGGTGCCACCAAGGATCCCCACCGTTCGCACAGGCGCCATGCCCCTTACCCTCCCACACTCTCCTCACCAGGCTCGCGCCGGGCGATCAACGGCTCAGCCGCCTCCGGCGCGAGCCCGATCGAGTCCAACCCTTCGACACCGGCTCCCCATTCCTCCTCGCCCGCTCCCTTGCCGACCGCGGCCGATGGGGTCTGGTAGCCGACGAACTGGGGCAGTCGCCAGGCGAGCAGGGCCACGCCAGCCAGACAGGCGAGCCCGCCCGAGATCACCGAGGTGTCGACCCCGAGCCCGCTGGCGACGAGCCCAGCCTCCACGTCGCCGAGCCGCGGCCCGCCCGCCACGACGGCGAACTGGACGCCCTGCACCCGGCCGCGCAGCTCATCGGGCGCCTCCACCTGCAAGATCGTCCCCCGGAAGATCGCCGAGACCACGTCAGCCCCACCGGCCACCGCCAGGCAGGCGAGTGCAGGCCCCAGTGCCGCGCACCAGCCGAAGCCGGCGATCGCCAGGCCCCAGACGCTGACCGCGGCGAGGACGGCGATCCCTTGGCGGCTGATGCGGGCGGCCCAGCCAGTGAGGAGCGCGGCGAGCAGGGCACCAACCCCTGGGGCGCTGTAGAGGAGCCCGAGCACCTCCGGGCCACCGTGGAAGCGGCCGAGCGCGAGCGCCGGGAAGAGCGCCCGCGGCATTCCGAAGATCATCGCGTTCAAGTCGACGAGGTAGGTCGCCTGCAGCACGCGCTGGGAGCGCAGGTAGCCAAAGCCCTCGCGAAAGGATGCGAACGACAGCCCGCCTCGTCGACCGGCGTCGACGGCCGGCGCCGGCAACGCGGCCGCGGCGGCGATCGCCGCCAGGTAGGTGACCGCGTCCGCGCCATAGAGCGAGCCGAGTCCTACCCGGGCCGCCAGCACGCCGGCGATGGAGGGTCCCACCACCGTCCCAATCTGGAACAGCAGCTGCCAGAGCGCGTTCGCGGCGACCAGGTCCTCGCGCTCGACGAGGTGGACCACGAGCGCCGTGCGCGTCGGCCCGCCGATGCCCGACACCCCGGCGGAGAGCGCGCTCGCCAAATACAAGACCACCAGAAGCGGGTGCCCTGAGACCACGTTGAGGGCGAGGGCCGCGGAGGCGAGCCCGAGCGCGACCTGGCTGAGCACGAGCAGCCGGCGCCGGTCGAGATGATCGGCGACCACCCCGCCGACGAGCGAGCCGACGAGCAGCGCGGCGAGCTGTGCGAGGGAGACCAACCCGACTTGCAGCGTCGAGTCGGTGGCGCGGTACACCTGATAGGGCACCGCCACCATCGTGAGCTGGCTTCCGATGGTGTTGATGAGGAAGCCGAGCCACAGGTTGCGGAAGTGCCGCGACCGGCGCAGCGGGCCCACGTCGACGAGGAGGCCCCGCCCCGAGCGACCCCCGCGCACAGCCGCAGGCTAGCGACCCTGCCCACCGCCGCGATGCCCGAGCGGCTCGCGGGCTACCCGACCGTAGGCTCACGCCGGTGCGACTCGCAGGCGCGTGCGCCGTGGCGTTGCTGGCAGCGATCGTCTTCGCCTGCTCCGCGGTGCTCCAGCAGCGCAGCGCCCGCGCCGTTCCCGAGGAGAAGTCGCTCACCTTTGGCCTGCTCGCCGCCCTGTGGTCGAATCGCAGCTGGCTCGCCGGGGTCGGCGCCATGTTCGCCGCTTACGGCCTCCAGGTCCTCGCCCTTGCCCTCGGGCCCGTGGCGCTCGTCGAGCCGCTGGTTGCCACCGAGCTCGTCTTCGCGGTCCCCGTCGCCGTCCGTCTGGCAGGACAGCGCCCCGGGGCGCGCGAGTGGGTCGGCATGGCAATGGCCGCCGGTGGCGTGGTCGCGTTCCTCGTCGGCGCCGATCCCGGGCGCGGCCTCGGCCATGCTTCGAGCACGCACTGGCTGGTGGGTGCCCTCCCCTGGGCCCTGGCCGTCGGGGGCCTGCTGGCGGGCGCCCGGGGTCCCGAGACACCGCGCCGTGCCGGGCTGCTCGCCGGCGCCGCTGGGGTGACCTTCGGGCTCTTCTCCCTCGTGACCAAGGCAGCGCTCGGCCAGTTCGCCCATCACGGCCTCGCCGGCGTGGGCACGAGCTGGGAGCCCGAAGTGCTCGCCGTGCTCGGTCTCGGTGGCTTTCTCATCGGCCAGAGCGCCTACCAGGCCGCCCCGCTCGCGAGCTCGTTGCCGATCATGGACGCGGTCGAGCCGATCTCGGCCGTCCTGCTCGCCGCGTACGTCCTCGGCGAGCGCCTGCGCCTGTCCCCGGTCAGCCTCACGCTCGAGGCGCTCGGGGCGATCGGCGCGCTGGTCGGGATCTTCCTGCTCGGGCGCTCACCGCTCGTGCTCGCCCTCTACGCCAGCAGTGAACGCGAGAAGCAGCGGCGGGCGAAGCGTCGCGCCGCCAAGCAGACGCCGACGCGCCCGGCCTCGCTCGCGCGTTGACTCAGGCCGGGTCGCCCACCGCGACCACGGCGTTTCCCTCGAGGATGAGGCCCCGGAAGTCCTGATCCGGCATCGGGCGCGCGAGCAGGTAGCCCTGGAGCACCGGGCAGCCCATCGCCTGCAGCCGCACCAGCTGGTCCTCGGTCTCGACCCCCTCGGCCACCGCCGTCAGCCCGAGGTTGCGGGCGAGGTCGACCACCGAGACCACGATCGCTGCGTCGACTGAGGAAATGGCGAGATCTTGCACGAAGGTCCGGTCGAGCTTGACCACGTCCACGGGGAACCGCTTCAGGTAGGTGAGCGAGGAGTAGCCGGTCCCGAAGTCGTCGATCGCGAGCCGCACTCCGAGCGCCTTCAGCTCGCCGAGCGTGGCGATCGAGCGGTCGATGTCCTGAAGCGCCAGGCTCTCGGTGATCTCCAGGCACAGGTGCCCGGCGTGGGTCCCAGAGTCGGCGAGCGCCCGGCCGACCTTGGCGACGAGCCCGGCGTCTTGGAACTGCTGCGCGGACAGGTTCACTGACACCGTGAAGTCGTTCTCGGTGCGGTCCTGCCAGTAGCGGGCCATGCGGCACGAACCTTCGAGGACGAACTCTCCGAGGTCGAGCACCAAGCCGGTCTCCTCGGCAAGGCTGATGAAGCTGCTCGGCTGCAGCAGGCCGCGCTGGGGGTGCTGCCAGCGCACGAGCGCCTCGGCGCCGACGACTCCGCCCGAACTCGCCGAGAACAGCGGCTGGTAGTAGATGCTGAGGGAGCGCTCCTGCAGCGCGTCGCGCAGCGCGGACTCGAGGTCGACCCGCTCGGCCGAGCGGGTCGCCATCGCATCGGCGTCAAAGAGGGCGAACTGGCCGGCGCGGCGCCGCTTGGCCTGGTACATCGCAACGTCCGCGTTGTGCAGCACGTCATCGGCTGAACTGTCGCCGTAGGCGAGTGCCACGCCGACGCTGATGGTCGACACCACGCTCCGCCCGCCCTCGAGCTCGACGGGCTGGTGCACCACCTCGGTCATCCGCTCGGCCATCGCCTCAGCCGCCTGCGCGTCCGCGATCCCCTCGATCAACAGCGTGAACTCGTCTCCGCCAAAGCGGGCCAGCGTGTCACCGGCACGCGTCAAGGAAGCCAGGCGCTGCGCGATGGCAATCAGCAGCTGGTCACCGGAGTGATGGCCAAGGCTGTCGTTCACGACCTTGAACCGGTCGACGTCACCGAAGAACACCGCGATCAACTCGCCGTTGCGCGCCGCGCGGGCCAGCGCGTGCTCGAGCCGGTCGAGGAAGACGCGGCGGTTGGGAAGCCCCGTCAAGGCGTCGCGAAAGGCGTGGAACTCGAGCTGCTCTTCAAAGGCGAGCCGCTCGGAGATGTCGCGGAAGGTGACTACCGCGCCTTCGATGCTCTCGCCCGAACGGATCGGCGTCGCCGTGTACTCGACGGGAAGGCTCGTGCCGTCCTCGCGGGGCAGGCTCGCCCGCTCGGCATGGATCGCGTTGTTCGAGGAGATGACCCGAAGGGCCGGCTCGACGAGCACGCTCAGCCCAGGGGCGTGCGCTGCATCGGCCGGGTCGTCGCCGCGCAGGCTGAGGAGGTCACGCCCGGCTCGGTTGACGAAATTCACCCGGCCCTGGGCGTCGAATGCGCACACCCCTTCGCCGAGGTTCGCCGTGATCGTCGCGACCTCTTCTTGTTGGCGCCGGCGCTCCTCATACAGCGATGCGTTCTCGAGCTCGGCGGCGCCCGCCGCGGCGAGCGCGTCGAGCACACCGTGGTCGGCGTCGTCGAAGGGCTCGGTGCGGCTCCGCCCGCTCACGACGAGCCACCGGCGCTCGCCGCGCACCGTCAAGGGCGCGTGCATCCCGACGCCTGCCGGCAAGGTGCCGACGACGGCCGCATAGCTGCAGCGCAAGAGGCGCCGCGCCTCCCGGCAGATCGCCTCGCCGACGGCGGCCTCGCCCATCGAGCGCTGCACCTCGAGGGTCGCCGCGAGCAGCCCCCGCAGACGGGCGTGGTCGTGGCGGGCCTGGAAGCTCCCCGCCAGCGTCTGGCGGAACGCCCAGAAGGGAAGGAGCAGCAACAGGGCCGACCACGAGTGGCGAGAGCCCGCCACCGCACCGATCGAGCCGAGGAAGATCGCCGTCACCACCAACAGCGCCTGGACCCGCATCGTGTCGATCACCGATCGGAACCGGATGACCCCGATCGTGCTCAGCACCAAGCCAATTCCGGCAGTATTGGTCGCGCTGTAGACGACCGACCCGAGGGCGGCGGCCAGGAGCGACAGTGGTGTCACGTCGGGACCTGGCACAGCGATGGCGCGCATCACCTCGAGGCCGAACAGCGTGGACACCATCACCACGGCGACGTTGAAGACCGCCTTGGGAAACGGCCGGCGCATGGTGAGCTGGGAGGCGATGGTCGCCGCGCCGAATGCCAGCAGCACCCCGAGCGGCTTGGCGAGCAGGCCGAGGACGACGAAGTAGCCCTCGTCGAGCTGGTAGCCCTCCGACTCGCCGGCGCGGAAGACGAGCACGGGCCAGCGCCAGCCGACATAGATCGCCACGCCCATCGCCGACACGACGAGCGGCGAGCCCACGCCGGCCATCCCATAGCTATGGACCGCCAAAACGACGCCGAGTGCAGCCGCGATCGCGCCCCCTGCGATCACCAACTGCACTCGGTGTCGGCGACTAATCATGAAGCCGCCATCGTCTCACGTGGGCGATCAGCCCCGCAGCATCCTCCGCACCGCTGTGGTGAGGTCGTGAGGGGGCTACGCGACCGTCTCAAGCACCTTGTCGTGGTTCCAGCACACGCCGTCATCGGCGTGGTTCCAGCACACGCCGTCATCGGCGTGGTTCCAGCACACGCCGTCATCGGCGTGGTTCCAGCACACGCCGTCATCGGCGTGGTTCCAGCACACGCCGTCATCGGCGTGGTTCCAGCACACGCC